>UCJH01000012.1 GCA_900472785.1 Hyphomicrobiales bacterium
CTCGCAGCCCACCCAGCTGCTGCCGAATGAAAGAAAAGACCCCGTCGCGACAAGCGGCGGGGTCTTCCTGTCGAGCGATAAAGCGTTCAGCCTGTCGCTTACAATGTCGCCAGCGCCCGGTTGGCAATCCCCTTGCCGTTCGCCTTGCGGATCGCCACCTTGGTCTCCAGGGCTTCGATGACATCAGCCGAAAAATCGACCTTGTAGAGCGCCGCGATATCCGGAAGGCCGCCGGGGGTAAAGACGTTGATCTCGAGTATCTTGTCGCCGACAATATCGAGCCCGACCATAAACATCCCGTCCTCGATCAGCTTGGGGCGGACCATCTCGGCGACGGCCAGGATATCCGGCGTGATCTCGACGGCCTCGGCCGTACCGGCGGCGTGCATGTTGGAGCGAACCTCGCCGGAGGCAGGCACGCGGCGGAAGGCGGCATAAGCGCCATCGCGCGACAGCGGTTTGCCGTTCATCAGGAAAAGACGGATATCGCCGGCCTTGGCCTCCGTCAGATAGGCCTGCGCGATCAGATAGCCTTCGCCGCTGACGGCCTCGAAAATCTGGTTGAGGTTTGCGTCGTCCTGCGAGGCGATCTTGAAAACGTTCTTGCCGCCCGACCCCTGCAGGGGCTTGAGGATCACGCCCTGTTTGTGTTCGCCGATGAAGGTGCGGATTTCCTCGATGCTTTTCGAAATCAGCGTCGTTGGCCGGACGGCCTCCGGAAACCCTTGGAAATAGAGCTTGTTCTGCGCCATCGCCAGACCGCCGGGATCATTGACGACAATGACGCCGCGCTCTGCCGCCAGACGCCCGAAGATCGAACCGACATGAGCAGCCCAGGGACGCTCGTCGGCATCCAGCGACGGATCGCTGCGCAGGAACAGCACATCGACGTCTTGCGAATCAATGGTCTCGATGGTCGAATCCTTGCCCTGAAGCACGGCATGAAACGTATCCGCCTTCTTGTATTTCGAGCCGGGCAGCGTGTGGGCACGAACCATCAGGCTGTCGTCCGGGCGCAGGACGAAATCGCCGGGCGTGACATAGCAGATCTTGTGACCTCGATCGAGCGCGGCCAGGGCCAACGACGTCGTCGTAAAATGCGGCGCTTCCAGCTCGATGGAATTGACAAAAAAGGCTATGCGCATGGCTTGCTCCTAGAGATCGATCATATCGAGAGGGGAAATTCCCTGGCGGGCTTTGTTGAGGCGGACCTGCGCATGGGGATGGGTGAGAAAATCCGGCCGCAGGGCCGGCGCCTTCAGAAGGCCACGGGCGCTGAGCTCCTGCATGACGGTGAAATGCGATGCGGAAATCTTGCCCATCCAGAACGGATCGAGCGCGCCGCCACCTTTCAGATGGTCGAGCAACTGCAGCAGGCCGCGAAGATAAATCGCGTCTTTGGCAAGACCGCCGCCGCGATACAGGCGCAGCACAAGGTTGAAGGCATCTCCCTGCTCAAAGCCGTGACTGTGTGTCAGGCTGGCGAACGTATCTTCGAACGGGGCTCCGTCGAGCATCATCGCGCATCCGACGACCCGGGCCGCAATCAGGCGCAGGCGATCGACCGTCATGCCGCCGCTCAGATATTCCGCGAAGACCGCGAGCCCTTCCTGCATCCCCTCGTAACCGGCAAGCCCGGACCGGAAAAGCCGCAGACCCTGCGCCGATCCATTGAAATAGGTGAGCAGGTGGACGCCGACTTCATGGCTGAGCAACGGTTCGACGCGGCGGCGGTCCATCAAGGTGCTGCGGGATACGAGGAGCCTGTTTCCCGAAACCATCAGGCCGGAGGGAAGGTCGTCGCGCAGTTCGACAGTGGCCTCGAAACCGGCATATTGCTTCTGGTATCCGGAAATCATCACCCGCGCCCGCCGGTCGAGAACGAAACAATCCGCGATTTCCGGCTCGATCTTTTGCGCCGCGGCAGAGGCGTCTGCCGTATCCGCCAATATCCGTATCGCTACCTCCAGAAGGGATGGTTCGACCGGACCATAGAGCGCCCTGCCGAATTCGACGAAGCGCGGCATTTCCCGCGCGGCGAGGAGCGACAGTTGAAGGTCGAGTTCCTGCTGTTTCTCGCGGTAAAGCGCGTGCAGAACAGGATCTTCGAAACGATCGAAGGCAACCGTGAAAAGCCTGCGTTTCTCCGCTTCGATGTCCACGGTCAGCGGTCGATAAAGAAAGCGCGGTGCCTGTCGAAAGCCGCCGGCCTTGAACTCCTGCCATGCGGAATCGGCGTTGATCGGCGTCACCGCCAAAAGGAAATCGAAGCTTGAAGCGATGTCGTCGATGCTGCGATCGGCACGGCTCACGGCATCGACGAAGGCCTTGCGGCCAAGCTGCCGGTGCGTGGTGAGCTTCACGGCCGCCGTCGGCTTGATGAAAGCGGCGACGGCCTGCAATCCGGCATCGAAAATGTTCGCAACGAGCCGCTCGCGAAGATCCGGATAGATGGTCTGCGATCCGGGCGGCCTGTAGATCGGCGCGAAACGGACGCTGATGCAGGGAAACCGCATATCCGGAAAAGCGGCATCCTGCGGCGACGCATCACGCAGCGCGCTTTGCTCGACGACCGGGGTGCGAAACTTGGCCTCGAAATTCCGGACCGCGTCCACCAGCGCTTGGGCCGCCGCCGGGGCTGGCTCCCTGCCAGTATGGAAAACCTTGACCTCGAATGGCGGAAGATAAGGCGCGTCATCCGTCAGAAGCGCATCTTCCGCGAGCTCGCCGATATCCAGCAGCAGGAAGGTGCCGAATTTTTCCTGAAGCGCCGCCCCCACGGCCTCGATAATCGGCCGGGCAATATCGGCGTCGGGGGCTAGAAGATAAACAGCATTGGCAGACGCAACATCGCGGGCGACCGCTTCGTCGCGCCCGGCCTCCAGATAGACGCACAGGAAAGGAAGCGGTCGATCGATGTGCAAACGGCCGCCATCACCGAATTCCTTCCGGACCGATTTTCCGGATGCGATGCAGTCCAGAACCTCCGCCATCCAGTCCGGCTCGGCCAAGTCCGGCATTCCTTCCTTTCGGCGGGGACGGGTCATCGCATTGCCTTGAGCGCGTCTTCAAGGACGGGAATCGTCGATGCGATCATCGCCCGCATGGCTTCGAGCGCTTCCGGATCGGGCTCGCCTGTCCACTCGTCCATGAAGAATTTCTTGAATTCGACCGCAATCGCGCAGCCGGTCTTCGGAAACATCTCATGGATGAAGCGCGTCTGCTCGCCCTTGCCCTGAAAGGCGATATTTTCGCGGACATCCATGCGGCGTCCGCGAAATTCGAAACTGGACAGCTTTTCCATGAACGCGTCCACCACGCCGCCCCAGCGCTCGCGATCCATGGAGGATGTGCCGATATTGATTTCCGGCGCCGTATCGACATTCGTCGGCGCGGCATTCGCTCCATTGCGGCGGTGATTATAGCTGTGGATGTCAAGCACGACGAAACGGCTGTAGCTCCGTTCCACACCGCGCAGAAAGGATGTCAGCATGGTGTAGTAGTCGTCATGGACGCGCAGGGAGGTCTCCACGGCGTCATTGGGCGGTGCCTTTTTCCAGACATTCAGGCCCCATGCCTGCTCGGGCTTAAGATAGACCGCGCCTTCGCGTGCTCGGTTGAGATCGACCTCGAAGCGCGAACGGTGGAAGACAATGCGGTTGCGAATGTCGCGGATGGTGAATTCGGTGAAGGGATCTTCTTCGCGCAGACGCTCGGCATCCGAAAGCGCCATCAGGGACAGAAGGTCGGAGCGAACATTATGGCCATTGTGGATCGCGGTGCCGACAATGGGAGAAGCACCGCGTTGCGTCGTCCACCAGTCGTTGGGATCGCAGGAAATTTCGAAGTTTTGTTTGCCTGACACTCAATACTCCCCTCTTGGATTATCGCCCTGGCGCTTCGTCCGGCCCATTTCAGCTCCAGCGCTTTCCGGAAGAATTCCAAGTTGCGGCGACATTACAAACGCACGGGAGCGCTATTTGTTCCTGTTCATCAAAGGCGAGCGCAAGCGCAGTGGCTTGTGCAAACGACAGGGAATTTTTGTGCAGTTGCAGCAAAAAATTCTGGACGATGGAAATCTCGGCCCTAAGTCCAAACTGCGTTCTGCCGAAATGGCGCCTCCGTAAAATTCGACCGGGCCTTTGAAACCCGGCTGATTCAAGGAATCCAAGATATGACCACTTCCGCTGATCCAGGGCGTTTTCCACGCATCGCCCTGATTTCCACCCATGGCTACGTTGCTGCGATACCACCGCTCGGTGCCGCCGATACCGGGGGGCAGGTCGTCTATGTGATCGAACTGGCGCGTAAATTTGCGCAGCTCGGCTATACCGTCGATGTCTATACCCGGCGCTTCGAGGACCAGCCTGAATTCGACGACGTGGACGAACGGGTGCGGGTGATCCGCATTCCTTGCGGCGGCCCCGATTTCATCCCGAAGGAATATCTGCACCGCTCGCTGATGGAATGGTGCGAGAATGCATTGCGCTTCATCAAGCACAATGATCTGAAATACATTTTCATCAACAGCCACTATTGGGACGCGGGCGTCGCCGGCCAGCGCCTGTCGGAAGCCCTGTCCGTGCCGCATATCCACACGCCGCATTCGCTCGGCATCTGGAAAAAGCGGCAGATGGAAACCGACTATCCGGAAAAGGCCGATACGTTCGAAGCGGAATTCAATTTTTCCGAACGCATCAAGCATGAGCTGATCATCTATCGAAGCTGCGACATCGTCATCGCCACGACCCCTGTGCAGCTCGACGTCCTCGTTGAGGACTACGGCCTGGCTCGAAACCGGGTACACATGGTTCCACCCGGCTACGACGACAACCGCTTCTTTCCCGTTTCGTCCGCATCGCGCGAGATGGCGCGTCAGCGGCTGGGTTTCGAGGGCAAGGTCGTGTTGGCGCTCGGCAGGCTCGCGACCAACAAGGGTTACGACCTCCTGATCGATGCTTTCGGCGTTCTGGCCGAGCGGGAACCGGACGCGCGCCTGCTGCTGGCCGTCGGCGGCGAGAACATGGACGATGCCGAAAAGACCATCCTCGACGAACTGAAGACCAAGGCAGCAGACCTGGGGCTGACGGACCGGATCGATTTTTCCGGCTTCGTCGCCGACGAGGATCTGCCCGACTATTATCGCGCTGCCGATCTCTTCGTCCTGTCCAGTCGCTACGAGCCTTTCGGCATGACGGCGATCGAGGCGATGGCCAGCGGCACGCCGACGATCATCACCGTCCACGGCGGGCTCTATCGCGCAGTGAGCTATGGACGCCATGCGCTGTTTGCCGATCCCTTCGACAAATACGATCTCGGCATCACCATGATGAAGCCGCTGAAGCACGAGCGGCTCTACGGGCGTCTGTCGCGGATGGGCGCGCACAAGGCCCGCAGCCTCTTCACCTGGACCGGGATCGCGCAGCAAATCATCGCCGTGGTCGAGGGTCGACCAATGCTGCAGGCACTGGATGACAAGGATTGGGCGGAACCATGGAACGACGGCGATTGAAACCGGTCCGGCTGTTCTCATCCGATCTCGACGGCACGCTGGCGGGAGATCGGGAAGCCGAGGCAAGATTTGCGGAGGCCTGGGGCAGGCTTGACCCCGTAACGCGGCCGCTTCTGGTCTACAACAGCGGCCGGCTGATCGAGGACATGCAGGCCTTCCTGCCTCAGACCAGGCTTCCCGCCGCCGATATTCTGATCGGCGGCGTCGGCACAATGCTGATCGACAATGGCGGTTCAAGCCATGGCGAGCTTTATGCAGCATCCCTCGGACAACCATTCGAGAACCGGAGCATCCGCACCATTCTGGAAAAGACGGGAAACGCCAGTTTGCAACCAGACCAGTTTCAGCACCCGCATAAATCCAGCTGGTATCTGCATGATGCTACCGCCGAGACAATCGCCCGAATTGAAAGCGACCTGCAACAGGCGGGCCAAAAGGTCCGCGTGGTCTATTCCAGCGCCCGCGACCTCGATATCCTGCCCGCCGGAATCGACAAGGGGGCGGCCTTGACCTGGCTTTGTCAGCAGCTTGGCATCGGACTCGACGAGGTCGTTGTCGCCGGCGATACCGGCAATGATTCAAGCATGTTCGCGCTTGATGGCGTGCGGGGGATCGTCGTCGGGAATGCCTTGCCGGAGCTGCGGACGCTTGCCTTGGCGCAGACGAATATTCACCTTGCAAGCCAGCCGATGGCCGATGGCGTTATCGAAGGCTTCCGGCATTGGGGGATTGTCGATCCAACGCCAGTTAAGTAAGTGATATCTTACAATCTGAGCGCCCAGATCGTCGCATTGACGACGCTGCCCGCCTGTGCCGTCAATCTTACGGAGCGGATGGGCTCGAACCCGTCGATGCGTTTCGTGCCGACCCATCGGCCGTCATCGGCAAACACCTCGATCGAGCCGTAGTCGAGAAAAATCCGCAATCTTTTCGGCCGGGCGCCGCGCGCCACGTAATTAGGAGAAGGTCCTGCCCCATCCACGTCGTGGCGAATCCACAAACCATCCTCATTCAGAAAAACACCGAGCCTGACGCCGGGATGATCAAGCTCCAGGTCGAAATGCGCGCCACGCTCACTGAGCTCGAACAGAATTTCAGCAGCGCCGCTTTCGAGCGTCACCACCTGCCCGGCCGCGAGACGCGTCCTGTCAAGCATATGGCCGCGCAGGCTTTCTGCCGGTCCGATCGGCGGCGTGCGCAACACCCCGCCCGACAACAGGATGCGGCGCGGCAGCGTCATGGCTGTCGGGAAGTCGATCGTTGGCCCGGCATCGGCCCAATTGGCCAGCCAACCGATGCCGACCGCCGTATCGCCATCCATGAAGGCCTGGAAGGCATAATTGTCGGTGCCGAAATCGAGCTCCTGCTCGTACTCCTTGACGAAGGTCCGGCCATCGAACCAGCCGACGGCGGCCATGGTCAGGTTTTTCCGCCGCGTCACGGGGTCTTCGCTGGTCATCAGGCCGAAGATCAGCACCCAGCGCGTCGCGGGATCGGTCGCCGGGCCGTCGAGTGGCAGCAGACAGGGGCATTCGGTCGCGGTGGTCTTGTAGCGTTTCTCGACCGAGAGCTTGCCGACATAGGTCCAGCCACCGGCTGCCGTATGGTCTTTCGTCTCGTAGAGCAGGATAACGCCGCCCTCGTCGCTCTGGCTGCCAAGCAACATCTTCCAGAGCCCGTCCGGCCCCTTGAAGACGTAGGGATCGCGGAAATCCAGGGTCAGGCCCTGGTTTTCCGGACGCTGCGGCAGGATCACATCCGCCTGCCCCGCCATGATGAGATCGCCGGATGTCGCCGTCAGCTGTATCTGCTGTTCCGGCTGGCGGTCCTGCACCTGCTCGGTGAAAAAGACGCGAATGCCGGGACCATCGGGCAGAGGAATGGCAGAACCGGAAAACGCCCCTCCGCGCTTGTCGGGCCGGGCCGTCAGGTCCTCGGAGGGGAACAGGAAGATCGGCAGATGCCGCCAGCGCAGGTAATCCGAGGAAACCGCATGGCCCCAATGCATCGTGTTCCAGCGCAGTCCATGCGAATAATGCTGGTAGAACAGATGCGGACGCCCGCCGAAGCGCCCGAAACCATTGGGATCGTTCATCCAGCCGAAGGGCGGGCGGAAATGATAGCCGCCGGACAAGGCCGGTGGCGCGTTGACCGGATTGGTGTGGATGACGGTAATGCCGGTTTCCAGCACGTCGGCCGGCGTGAACCAGTAGGCCACGGATACCGACGTTTCTGCGGTGTCGTAGCTCAATTCGATCGGTCCGCCGCCAAAAACGTGGAAGATGCGGAACTCGTTTTCCTCCGCATTGGTGACGAGCACCTCGCCGAACTTGCCGCGGGCGCTGGTGAAGGACAGGGAACCCTGCCGGTCCGCAGCCACGGCCTTCAGCCAGATATGCAGTGTCGCATTGACCGGGAGTTCGACCGGCAATGTACGGATTGTACCGGATGCTTCGAAGGTCGTTGTTTTCTGATCCATGTCGGTCACCTCGTTCCATGGGGAAACGTCGCGCGGCCGCAAGTGGTTCGATTAAATGCTGCCTGCCGCCATCGAACCGTCGGAATGCATCATCGGCATGCGGTCCCCGGTTCAATCGTCTTCGGGGAGGGAAGTAACTCCCTCCCCGATAATTTCAACGATCCAATGCCGACGAAAGCAAGTCTGCCGGAGAGCGGCGGGAATATCCCGTAGCCGCGTTTATCTCACGCCTTCTTTTCATCATCCTTCTTAGGGACGTCCAGACCGGCCATCAGCGAGCTGACGGCGTTGTCGCCATCTTCAAAGCCGGCCTCCTTCATCAGGCGGTCGAGGATCGGCTTGTTGGCCTGATAGGCCAGAAGCTGGCCGGCCAGTCCCTCGCCCATGCCGATACCGCCGCCGGATGCGCCACCGGAACCGCCGCGGCCGAGCATGCCGCCGGTGTCGAAGATGCGGATATCCGAGATCTTCTCGATCGGCTTGACGGCTTCGGCAAGGGCCGCCGGAATGACACGGATACGCTCGCGGGTGATCTCGAACTCGATGATTGCCGCGCTCAGGCGGTTGCGTGCCTCGTTGAGCAGGGCCTCGCTTTCAGCTTCCGCCTTGCCGGTCTCCAGGATACCCTTCGCCTTGATGATCGCCGCATCGGCCTCGGCCATGGCCAGCGTCTTGATGGCATCGGCCTGGTCGATCGCCGCCTGCTTCTCGGCCTCGGCGCCGACGGTGACAGCCGTCGCTTCGGTTTCAGCCCGCTTGCGCGCGTCAATCACCGCGATCTGCTTTTCACGCTCGGCAATCTCGACGGCCTTGGCAGTATGGACCTTTTCTTCCGCGGCAATGGCGAGCGCCCGGGCGGCCTCGGCCTGTGCCTTGGCTTCCGATTCCTCGCGGCTCTTGTTGGCAACGGCGATCGCGCTTTCCTGCGAAACGATCTGCAGATCGCGCTGCGCTTCTGTGTCGCGCTGGCGAACCGCGCGGCTTGCATCGATGTTCGCGGTTTCACGCGCCTGCTTCGCGGTCGCTTCGCGCTCGGCAATCGCCTGTTCCGCGGTGATGCGCGCTTCCTCCTCGGCACGCTTCGCAGCCTGCTCCTGCTGCGCCGTTTCCGCACGGGTCGCAGCCGACTTGTTGGCGATGTCGCGTTCCTGGCTGAGTTCGGCCTCGCGCTTGGTCCGCTCGATGGTCAGCGACTGCTGTCTCGCCTCGAGGTCCTTCTGGGCGATCGCCACTTCGGTGTCGCGGACGATCTCGTTGCGCTCCTTCTTGCGGCCTTCGGTGATGCGGGTCAGGGCCGCCAGGCCGTGGGCGTCGAAGAAGTTATTGGCGTTGAAGTGCTTGATGTCCGTCTGGTCGAGGCGCGTCAGCGACACCGATTCCAGTTCCAGACCGTTCGATTGCAGGTCGGCACCGACCGCTTCCTGCACGGCCTTGACGAAGTCCATGCGCTGTTCCTGCAGCGCATCGAGCGTCATCGTCGCTGCAACCGAACGCAGGCCGTCGACGAATTTCGCCTCGATCAGTATCCGCAGTTGTTCCGCATCATTCGTCCGATTGCCGAGCGTCTGGGCCGCCAGGGCGATCGACGACGCGTCAGGCTTCACGCGAACGTAGAATTCTGCGCCGATATCGACACGCATGCGGTCCTTGGTGATCAGCGCGTCGCCTTCCCCACGGCGGACTTCGAGACGCAGGGTCTTCAGGTTGACGCGGGCGATCGAATGGAAGATCGGCAGGACGATCGAGCCGCCATCGAGCACGACCTTCTGTCCGCCAAGGCCGGTGCGCACATAGGCCTCGTCCCGGCTGGAGCGCGTATAAAGAGTTGCAAGAACAAAACCGATGGCAAAGAAAAGTACGACACCGATCGCGACAGGCCAAATGAGTTCAAACATGGTCAGTGCTCCGTTGTAGGGGTTTCCGCCGAGGCTTGAAGGTCCGGCGGGGCGACGATTGCAGTGAAAATATCCTTGGTGCGATCAACCAGCAGAACGATGGTGCGGACGGGAATGGCAACCTCGCCCTTCGCAGCACGCGCACGCACCGTATGCCAGTTTCCATGCGTGTCCTTTATCTGCACCTGTCCGGGCAGACCCTGGTCGAGAGGACCGACCGTCACCTGTCCCGTCCGGCCGACCAGATCGCTCAGGTCGACGGCATAGGTCTCGTCACGCGGCACGATGCGTGCGACGGCCCGGGTCGAGTGGCGGGTCAGCGGGATCGAGCAGATGACCGACAGCGTTGCCGCGATACTCGCCGGCAGCAGGCCGTAGGTATGGCTGGCGACCATTTGAATCAGCAAGCCGCAAATCGCGAAGATGCCGAGAAACAGCATGACCAGAATCAGGATGGGCACGCCGCCGACATTGAACCAGGAAAAGAGCCAGGACAGCCCGTCATGGCTGTCGAATGGATCGCCCAGCATGTCGCTGAACGAAAACCCGATCACCATGGCCATCACCTCGATGACGGTCAGCGCAACCAGGATCGCAGCGGCGATGAAAAAGGGCGCCGATTCAGGAGCGAGAAGCAGATTCATCAGGGGCTTTTCCATCCGATTTCAAAAGAGCCAGTCTCGCTTCGATCGCCCGTTCGCGATGCAGCCGGTCGAGCTCGTCGAGCTCCACTATACCGCTTCGCTCGCCGGCCGGAACTCCCGTCACGCGCGATACCGCCGCACTGGCACGCGCTGATCGATCCGTCGGTTCGCGGCGCCGCGGCGCGGCCGCTTCCGTCTCCGGATAACGGTTCAGACTGCGTTTCAATTCGCCGAGCCGCTCTTCCGCCTCCCGACGGGCGGCGAGAACCGCCTGCAGCGCCTTCTGGCCTTCGTCGACATGGCTTCGCGCATCGTCAAGCGCCTTGTCCAGGGCGGCAATCTGGGACTCGAGATCGATCTGTCGGGCCACACCGGCCTTCGCAAGGTCGTCCCGGCCGGCAGAGATCGCAACCCGGACCTTCTCGTCCAGACCCTTGATATCCGCCATGATTTCACCGCGCCGGCTCTGGATGCGATATTCCTGCGCCTGCGCCTTGCCAAGGTCGCCGCGCGCCTCGTCGGCAGCGGCGTCGATTTCGCGGATCGCCTGCTCGACCACGGCCACCTTGTTCACATCCTCCGCCTTGTCGATCGTGGCGTTGGCGATGCCGGCGATCAGACGGCCCATACGGGACAGAATTCCTTCGTTCATCACATTGTGCTCCTGTGCTCGTGGCGTGTTCGGCGTCACGCCGATATGGATCTCGTAGCGATCCGAGTAGGCAACCAGACTGGCCGGGAAAGCGCCTTCCCAACCTGCGGAATAGCCGGCGACATCGAAGCGGGCGCTGATCCGCCCACGAACAGTGGCGATCGTCAGCAGCGAGGGCGCCTTGATGGCAAACAGCTTTTCATCCAGCGGCAGCCGCGGCGATGTGTGAACCAGCCCGCCATGCCCGGCGAAATCCCTCAAACCCAGCGTGACCAGACGGGCGGGAAGGCCTGTCTGTTCGCGCACGCGCTCATAGGCCAGCTCGTGCAGGGCAACGAGATTGGCGCCGGCCTGCGGCGTTGCGACTTCCTGGAGGATGCGCATCATCTGCGCATAGGCGGCAAAAGTATCCGCCAAAGCCTGCTGGCCATAATCATCCAACGCCAACTCGTAGCGGAGATGGGAGGGATGAGGTGAGACATCGTTTCGCATACTGGAAACATAAAGCACTTACTTAGTGCTTTCAAGAGTCACGCGCAAGATTTCGAGCAGCGGCGCCCGTCGGCTGCACGCGTGGAACAGTCGTACGACTTTCGTTCCGGGCACACTATCGACCCGGACAGCTGGATCAGTGATTGTGCCTCGGCGGCGTCTTTGCAATCTGGCGGAAATCCGAAGCGCCCTCGATGACAGCCCCGTTGGAGAGCTGCGTCACCGTTTTCCGGTAGAGCCGTTGCCACGGGGTCGCATCCGCCGGCACAGGCGGAATGCCCTCGCCCTTTCGCCGTTCGATCTCGGCGTGCTCGACCAGCATGTCGCAGAGCCCCTGGTTGAAATCGATGCGGATCACGTCGCCGGTCCGCACCCACGCGAGACCGCCCCCGGCGGCACTTTCCGGCGAGGCGTTGAGGATCGAGGGACTGTCGGCGGTGCCCGATTGCCGGCCGTCGCCGATCGTCGGCAGGCTGGTAATACCGCGCTTCAGGAGCGCATCCGGCGGCTGCATGTTGACGACCTCGGCAGAGCCCGGCCAGCCGAGCGGGCCCGCACCGCGAATGACGAGAATGGTGTTCTCGTCGATGCCCAGCGCGGGATCGTTGATCCGCCTGTGGTAATCCTCCGACCCGTCGAACACCACCGCCTTGCCTTCAAACACGCCTTCGCGTCCCGGTTCCCGCAGATAGCGCTGGCGAAATCCCTCGGACACGACACTCATCTTCATGATGGCGAAATCGAAAAGGTTTCCCTTGAGAACGAGGAAGCCGGCTTTCTCCCTCAGCGGTGCGGCATAAGGGAAAATGACCTCCCTGTCCGTTGCTTCGCGGCCGCTCAGATTGTCGCTGATGGTCTTGCCGGTAACGCTGCGACAGTCGCCGTCGATCTTTCCATTGGCCAGCAGCTCCCACATGATGGCCGGCACGCCGCCGGCGCGGTGAAACCGTTCGCCGAGATAGGCACCGGCCGGCTGGACATTGGCCAGCAGCGGAATGTCGAAGCCATGGACCTGCCAGTCTGTCGGATTAAGCTCAACGCCGGCATGTTTGGCCATAGCCGCCAGGTGCGGCTGGGCATTGGTCGACCCGCCGATTGCGGAATTGACGGCAATGGCATTGAGAAATGCCTGCCGGGTCAGGATATCGGACGGCTTGATATCCTCCAGCACGAGTTCGACGGCACGTCGGCCGGTGCGATAGGCCATCTGTCCGCGCTCGCGATAGGGACCGGGGATCGCCGCGCAGCCGGTCAGCGACATGCCGAGCGCTTCGGCAAGCGCGTTCATGGTCGATGCCGTACCCATCGTGTTGCAGTGGCCGACCGATGGTGCGGAATCGAGGGCCGCCTGCAGGAACTCCTCCTCGTCGATCTCGCCCGCCGCCAGCTTTCGCCGCGAGCGCCAGATGACCGTGCCCGATCCTGCCAGCGTTCCCTCGTGCCAGCCGTCGAGCATCGGCCCGCCCGACAGCACGATCGCCGGGATATCGACAGTCGAGGCCGCCATCAGCGCCGAGGGCGTGGTCTTGTCGCAACCGGTCGTCAGCACGACACCATCGAGAGGATAGCCGTAGAGAATTTCGACCAGCCCGAGATAGGCAAGGTTGCGGTCGAGCGCCGCTGTCGGCCGCTTGCAGTTCTCGAACATCGGATGCGTCGGGAATTCGATCGGAATGCCGCCTGCGTCGCGGATGCCGTCGCGCACACGCTTGGCAAGCTCGATGTGGTGTCGGTTGCAGGGTGTCAGATCGCTGCCGCTCTGGGCGATGCCGATGATCGGCTTGCCGGATCGAAGTTCTTCCGGCGTGATGCCGTAGTTCATGAATCGTTCAAGATAAAGTGCCGTCAGATCGATGTGATCGGGGTTGTCGAACCAGTCCTGCGAGCGCAGGCGGCGCGGCTGATTGCTGTCGTCGATCATCATATTCAACCTCAAACAGCCCGTCTCAAGGGCAAGCCAATCGTGAGCCGACAATAGCGGCTCAGGGAGCACAGGCAAGATCACAGACGCGACGCGCGGATCGTGCTCACCTGCGGAAACAGAAGAATCACTGCGGTGAGATCCTACAGCAAGAGGGGGAAATGTATGATGATTTACGTGCCTCTTTTCGATGGACTGCACCCGGCGCCAATGCCATCATGCCTTACGGGAGACGGCCCAGACTTTAAGGTGGGCCAGCGAAAGCGCGAGGAAATCCATGACGACAGTCGGCATCGGCATCATCGGATGCGGTAATATTTCAGGCGCGTATCTGAAAGCCATGGCCTCGTTTCCGATCCTCGACATCCGCGGCATCGCCGACCTCAACGGCGATCTGGCAACCGCCCGTGCCGCCGAATTCAACGTACCGGCCAGGAGCATCGCGCAGCTTCTTGCCGATCCGGACATCGAGATCATCGTCAACCTGACGGTTCCGAAAGCACATGTGGCCGTCGCCCTGCAGGCGCTGGATGCGGGCAAACATACCTATTCGGAAAAGCCGCTGGGGATCAATTTCGCGGAAGGCAAGAAACTCGCGGATACCGCAGCGGCCAAGGGCCTGCGCATCGGGGCAGCTCCGGACACCTTTTTGGGCGGCGCTCACCAGACGGCTCGCGACCTGATCGACCAGGGCGTCATCGGCCAGCCGGTCGGCGGAACGGCGACCTTCATGTGCCCGGGCCACGAGCGCTGGCATCCCAATCCGGATTTCTACTATGAGGTCGGCGCCGGTCCTATGCTCGACATGGGTCCCTACTACATCACCGATCTCGTCAATCTCTTCGGGCCCGTTGCGCAGGTGGCCGGCTTCGCCATCACACCGCGGGCGGAACGCATTATCACCAGCGAGCCGCGCAACGGCCAGCGCATCCCGGTGCATATTCCGACCCATGTGGCCGGGATCATGGCTTTTACCAACGGCGCTGTCGTCCAGATCGGCATGAGCTTCGATGTTGCCGGGCACAAGCACGTCCCGCTGGAAGTCTACGGCACCGAAGGCACGCTGATCGTGCCGGACCCCAACAATTTCGGCGGCGAGGTGCAACTCCTGAGAAAAGGAAGAGACTTCGAGGCGCAGGAAACGACGCAGCCCTATGCCGATGGAAATTACCGGTCGATCGGCGTGGCCGATTTGGCGCATGCGATCCGCGCAGACCGCCCACACCGGGCGAACGGCAGTCTTGCCCTTCATGTTCTGGAGGTCATGGAAGCCTTCCAGACGGCGGCCGATACCGGCCGGACAGTCACGATCACCACCGCCACGGAACGGCCTGCCGCCCTGTCCACCTCGCTCGTCGATGGGCAGCTGGCGCGATGAGGCCGGCTCACACAACATTCAGGAGGAGAGACCATGCGTGAAGCACTGATCGTCTGGGGCGGATGGAGCGGCCACGAGCCGGAGGAATGCGCCGCCGTCATCAAGGGCATATTGGAAGAGGATGGTTTCAAGGTGAATGTCGAGCGCAGCACCGAGGCGTTCGCCGACCCTTCCGTGCACGATCTCTCGCTGGTGGTACCGATCGTCACCATGTCCAAGATCGAGAAGGAGGAGATCAGGAACCTCGCCGCCGCCATCGAGAACGGCGTCGGCATTGCCGGCTATCACGGCGGCGCCGGCGACAGTTTCCGCGATTGCGTCGACTACCAGTTCATCATCGGCGGCCAATGGGTGGCCCATCCCGGCAATATCATCGACTACCGGGTCACCATCACCCGGCCGGAGGATCCGGTGATGCAGGGCATTGCCGATTTCCCTTATACATCCGAGCAATACTACATGCACGTCGATCCTTCCAATGAGGTGCTGGCGACGACGACCTTTACCGGGGACCATGCCGCCTGGATCGACGGCGTCGTCATGCCCGTCGTCTGGAAACGCAAATATGGAAAGGGCCGCGTCTTTTATTCCTCGCTCGGCCATCAGGCGAAGGAATTCGACGTGCCGGAGATGAGGACGATCTTCCGCCGTGGCGCGAACTGGGCGGCGCGATGACGCCGTCATACGCATCGCGCCATGCCAAACGGCGGCACGACATGATCGTAGATATAATTTCCATTTAAGACTTTACCGTCTACAATTTCCGGACTAGAGAGGTGTCGTAACCACTCGTTCCGGAGAGACCCATGCAGATCGAGGAATTCACGCTTGAGAGAATCCAGTCGCTTTACGAGAACCTCGTAGAGTTCAATCTCTCCGACAGCGGCGTTCACCCCTATTCGTTGAAGGAACTTCTGACGCCGGAACAGCTTCTCGGCCTTCATGATGTCGAACTCGGCTATGGCTGGACCAATGGCGGCGTCGAGCTGCGCGATACCATCGCCCGTCTCTACACGAATCGCGACCGCGACAACGTGATGGTCACCAACGGCTCGGCTGAAGCCAATTTCATTCTCGTCATGACGCTGCTCGAACCCGGCGACGAGATGGTGCTGTTCGTGCCCAACTACCTGCAGATTCGCGGATGGGCCAAGGCACTGGGCGTTACCGTCAAGGAAATCGTACTGCGCGAGGACCTCGGCTGGCTGCCCGATCTCGACGAGGTGCGTGCGGCGGTCACGCCGAAGACCAAGCTCATCAGCCTGTGCAACCCCAACAATCCGACCGGCAGCCTGCTGCCCCGCGAGACCATGGACGCGCTGGTCGATATCGCCCGCGAGCACGATGTCTATCTGCATGCCGACGAAATCTACAAGGGCTCGGAACTCGACACGGAGGAGTCCATCAGCTTCGCCGATCTCTATGAAAAAGCCGTGGTCACCGCCGGCCTGTCGAAGGCCATGGCCCTGCCCGGCCTGCGCCTCGGCTGGCTGGTCGGGCCGGCCAAGGAGATTTACGGCACCTGGCAGCGCAAGGACTACACCTCGATCACCACCGGCGCGCTCAGCGAGCATATCGCCAATATCGTGCTGCAGCCGGCCAAGCGCGCCGAAATCCTGTCGCGCAGCCGTCGCCTGCTCCGGGAAAACCGCGCCTTCCTGACGTCCTGGATCGAGGCGCACAACAACCTGTTTTCCTACCTGCCGCCCAAGGCCGGCGGCATGGCCTTCGTCCGCTACAACCGCGACATCAATTCCTCGGTGCTTGTCGACCGGGTCCGCGAACAGAAAAGCGTGATGCTGGTACCAGGCGACGTCTATGGTCTGGACGGCTATATCCGCATCGGCATCGGCGCGCAGAAACATCATCTGGAGGCCGGGCTTGGCCGTCTCGCGGATTTCATGCGAAGCTGAGGGAGCACCGATGAAGTCCGAACTCGCGCCCTTTGCCGCCGTCTGCGATGGCGTCGCCCAGCTGTTCCAGCCCTTCGTCGAGGTAGTCCTGCACGACCTTGAAACGGAAACAGCGGCTTACATCGCCGGCAATTTCTCAAAACGCGAGATCGGCGAACCGTCACTGCTTAACGAGATCGATTTCCGCCCGACCGAACGCATTCTCGGCCCTTATGAAAAGGTCAACTGGGACGGCCGCCGGATCAAGTCGATCAGCATCATCCTGCGCGATGGGGCGGAGCGGCCGATCGCGGTGCTCTGCATCAATGCCGATGTCTCGCATTTCCATGCGGTGATGCAGACGCTGAGCGCCTTTGCCTCTGTTCCGGCAGACCAAGACAAGCCGGCAAGTCTTTTCAAGGAAGACTGGCACGAGCGCATCAACGAATACATCCAGAACTGGACGGCTTCGCGTGGCCTGATTGTCGCCAGCCTGACGCGCGACCAGAAACAGCAGCTCGTCAAGGACCTGTCAGCCGATGGCGCCTTCGGCGGCAGGAATGCGGCCGCCTACATCTCCCGCGTGCTCAATATGGGCCGCGCCACGGTCTATAAATATCTCAACCAGGAACGATCGGCCGACACATGATCCTCCTGTCACGACCCGAAATAGAAGCCTTGGTCGATCTGGATGCCGGCCTGCTTGCAGTCGAGCAAGCCTATATTGCCGCCTCGCAAGGACGGGCGACGATCCCGCCCGTCGGCTATATCGCTTTTCCCGAAGCGGAGGGCGATTGCCACATCAAATATGGCCACATTGCCGGCGATCCGATCTTCGTCGTCAAGATCGCCAGCGGCTTCTACCGAAATCCATCGATCGGGTTGTCCACGTCCAATGGTGTGATGCTGGCTCTCTCGGCAACGACGGGTCAGTTGGAAGCGATCCTGCTCGACGAGGGCTTCCTGACGGACCTGCGCACAGGGCTTGGCGGCGCCATCGCCACACGGGCGCTTTGCCGACCGGATGCGCGACGGGTCGCTATGATCGGATCCGGGATACAGGCCGGCATGCAGATCCGCTGCCTGCGCCGGGCCATGAAGGACACGCCGCTCACCTTCACCCTCTGGGGCCGCTCCCAAAAAAGGGCGGCAGAGATTGCCGATATTCTTGCGAGAGAGGGTATTCCCGTCGAGACGACAGACGATCTCGAATCGCTGTGCCGCTCCGCCGACATCATCATCACGACGACACCTTCCCGCGAACCCTTGATCCGGGGCGACTGGGTCGGGCCCGGAACGCACATTACCGCCATCGGCGCGGATGCACCCGGCAAGCAGGAGCTGGAGCCTTCGCTTGTCGCCCATGCCGGCCGCCGCATCGCCGACCGGCTCGACCAATCGCTGGCGCACGGCGAATTTTCCACAGCCTTCGCGGCCGGGCTGATCGACCGGGAAAGCTGCGGTGAACTCGGCGACATTCTTTCCGGAACCATGGCCGGTCGGGAAAATCCGAACGACATCACCATCGCCGACCTGACCGGCGTCGCGGTGCAGGACATCGCCATCGCTCGGACGATTCTCGATGCGCGCCGGGATAGACTTGACAAAACCGGCGCATATCTTTCAACTTGAGACATTCACCAGGGGGGTCCCGGCAAGGGGCTGAGATACTGCTGGTCGGACCGGCTTTGGCCGGCCGAGGCGCAGTGACCCGTTGAACCTGATCCAGTTCATACTGGCGTAGGGACGGTGCAAGCGCTGCCACGACTCCGAGTCCCCTCATCCGGGATCAGTGTCTGCGTCTTTTCATCTTTCCGGCTCTCCAGAACTGGGTCTCCAACATCACAATTGGAGCCTCACGATGAATATCGCCGCCAAGACCCCTCTTCTGACCGTCACGCAAGGGCCCCTGCCCGCCTCGCGCAAGATCCACAAAGCCGGTATCCTGCACCCCGACATCCGCGTTCCGCTGCGCGAAATCAGCCTGCATCCGACCTCGGGCGAACCGCCGGTCGTCGTCTACGATTCCTCCGGCCCCTATACCGACGAGACCCATACCGTGCGGATCGAACAAGGCCTGCCGCGCCTGCGGGAAAGCTGGATCGCCGCCCGCGGCGATATCGAGACCTATGACGGTCGCCATGTGAAGCCGGAAGACAACGGCTTCGTCTCCGGCGAGCGCCTGACACCGGAATTCCCGGTGCGTCACGCACCGCGAAAGGCAAGGGACGGCCAGGCCGTGACCCAGCTTGCCTATGCCCGCGCCGGCATCGTCACGCCGGAAATGGAATTCATCGCCATCCGCGAAAATCTCGGACGGGCAGCGCCCAACACGCCGCTTGTCCGCGACGGCGAGAGTTTTGGCGCTCATATTCCGGATCATGTGACGGGCGAATTCGTCCGGCAAGAGGTTGCCGCCGGTCGTGCGATCATCCCGGCCAATGTCAATCACCCGGAACTCGAGCCGATGATTATCGGCCGCAATTTCCTGGTCAAGATCAATGCCAATATCGGCAATTCCGCCGTGACATCCTCCATGGCCGAGGAGGTCGAAAAGATGGTCTGGGCGATCCGCTGGGGTGCGGATACGGTCATGGACCTTTCCACTGGTCGCAACATCCACAACATCCGCGACTGGATCATCCGCAATTCCGCCGTGCCGATCGGTACCGTGCCGCTCTACCAGGCCCTGGAAAAGGTCAACGGCATCGCCGAGGACCTGACCTGGGAGGTCTATCGCGACACGCTGATCGAGCAGGCCGAACAGGGCGTCGACTATTTCACAATCCACGCCGGCGTGCGGCTCGCCTATATCCCGCTCACCGTCAACCGCGTCACCGGCATCGTCTCGCGCGGGGGCTCGATCATGGCCAAGTGGTGTCTGCACCACCACCGGGAAAGCTTTCTCTACGAGCATTTCGAGGAAATCTGCGACATCTGCCGCGCCTATGACGTCTCCTTCTCTCTCGGCGACGGCTTGCGCCCCGGCTCGATCGCCGATGCCAATGATGCGGCGCAGTTCGCCGAATTGGAAACGCTGGGCGAGCTGACGCAGATCGCCTGGGCCAGGGATTGCCAGGTGATGATCGAAGGCCCCGGCCACGTGCCGATGCACAAGATCAAGGAGAACATGGACAAGCAGCTGAAGGTCTGCGGCGAGGCGCCGTTCTATACGCTCGGGCCGCTGACAACCGATATCGCGCCGGGTTACGATCACATCACGTCAGGCATCGGCGCCGCGATGATCGGCTGGTTCGGCACGGCGATGCTCTGCTACGTCACGCCGAAGGAGCATCTGGGCCTGCCCGACCGCGACGACGTCAAGGTCGGCGTCATCACCTATAAGATCGCCGCCCACGCCGCCGATCTCGCCAAGGGCCATCCGGCAGCGCAATTGCGTGACGATGCGCTCTCCCGAGCCCGCTTCGAGTTTCGCTGGGAGGACCAGTTCAACCTGTCTCTCGACCCCGAAACCGCGCGCTCCTTCCACGACGAGACCCTGCCGAAGGAGGCGCACAAGGTGGCGCATTTCTGCTCCATGTGCGGCCCGAAATTCTGCTCGATGCGGATTTCCTATGACATCCGCGCCGAGGCGCAGAAGGAGGGGCTGGAGGCGATGGCGGCGAAGTTCCGCGAGGGCGGACAGCTGTACATGCCGCTTGGCGACGCGCCACCGGCCGGTGCGTGACATGCGCGTCCTGATCAAGGGGGCCGGCGTTGCCGGCCTTGCGGTCGCGCATGAACTCGCCGTTTCCGGGATAAAGGTCGAGATCGTCGACACCGCGTCCGGTGTCGGCACTGGCGCTTCCGGCTTTGCCGGGGGCATGCTGGCGCCCTGGTGCGAACGCGAAAGCGCGCCTGAAACGGTGCTGACGCTCGGACGACGGGCAGCGGACTGGTGGGACGCGGCGCTGCCGGGCCAAGTCGTCCGACGCGGCACCCTGGTGGTCGCTCCGGCGCGCGACGGGGCGGAGCTGCGGCGGTTTGCCAGCCGGACCTCCGGCTTCGAATGGCTGGACGAAGCGGGAATCGCATCGCTGGAACCGGCACTTGCCGGACGCTTTAGACAAGCGCTGTTCTTCTGCAAGGAAGCCTATCTCGATCCTCGCGCCGCATTGACCGGCCTTCACCGGAAACTGCTTGGCGAGGGTGTCTCATTCCGCTTCGGAGCGGAGCAGGACGAAGAACACCCGGGCTTCGACCGGATCGTCGATTGCACCGGCCATGGCCGGATCAACCTGACGAAGGACCTGCGTGGGGTGCGCGGAGAAATGCTTTATCTGCAGACGCCGGAGGTCACGCTTTCGCGGCCCGTCCGCCTGCTGCATCCCCGGATTCCGCTCTACATCGTCCCGCGCGGCAATGGCCTCTTCATGGTCGGCGCGACCATGATCGAGAGCGCCGATGACGGCCCGATCACCGCCCGCTCGCTGATGGAATTGCTCAACGCCGCCTATGCGCTGCACCCGGCCTTCGGCGAGGCGCAGCTCGTCGAAACCGGCACCGGTGTCCGGCCGGCCTTTCCGGACAACCTGCCACGGGTTTTCGAAAGCGACGGCCGCATCTTTGTCAACGGCTTCTACCGCCACGGTTTCCTGCTGGCGCCAGCCATGGCGCAAGAGGTCGCCGAACATATCCAGACGCCCGGCATGTCAACCGCCTATCCGACACTGAAAACGTTGAGACACAACCCTCGGGAAGGAGTTCGATTGTGAAATTGATCGTCAACGGCGAAGACCATGATATCGCCAGCCAGACGCTCGCAGAGCTGCTGCTGTCGCTCGACTACGAAGGCGACTGGCTGGCAACGGCCGTCAATGGCGAGATCGTGCACCGCGACGACCGCGACGCCTTTGTCCTCAACGACCGGGACCGGATCGAAATCCTGTCGCCGATGCAGGGAGGATAACCATGCTCGAACTCTATGAGACAAACGTATCGTCGCGCTTGCTGCTCGGCACCGCACGCTATCCATCGCCCACCATTCTCGCCGATGCGGCGCGAGCCTCGAAGACCGAAATCCTAACCGTTTCGCTGCGCCGGGAAACGGCGGGCGGCAAGCAGGGCGGCGCCTTCTTCGAGATGATCCGCGATCTCGGCACGCGCATCCTGCCCAACACCGCCGGCTGCCATACCGCTTCCGAAGCGGTGCTGACCGCGAGAATGGCACGCGAGGTGTTCGGGACCAACTGGATCAAGCTCGAGGTGATCGGGCATCAGGATACGCTGCAGCCGGATGTCTTTGCGCTGGTCGAGGCGGCGCGCATCCTCAGCGCCGACGGTTTCGAGGTCTTTCCGTACACGACCGATGATCTTGTCGTCGGCGAAAGACTGATCGAGGCCGGCTGCAGAGTGCTGATGCCCTGGTGCGCGCCGATCGGCAGCGCTATAGGGCCACAAAATATCCCGGCCCTGCGCAGCATGCGGGCGCATTTTCCGGATATACCGTTGATCGTCGATGCTGGCCTTGGCCGACCATCGCATGCCGCCCTCGTGATGGAACTCGGCTTCGATGCCGTTCTTCTGAACACGGCCGTTGCCAACGCCGGCGACCCGGTGCGCATGGCGGGTGCCTTCGCGAAAGCCATCGAAGCCGGACATTCAGGCTATCAGGCAGGGCTGCTGGAGCCGCGCGACATGGCCGTGCCCTCGACACCCGTCATCGGCAAGGCGGTGTTTTCATGAGGCTCGATCCGTTCTACCTCATCGTCGACAGCGCAGACTGGATCGACCGCCTCGTTCCCCTCGGGGTCCGGCTCGTGCAATTGCGGGTCAAGGATGCACCGGATCCGGTCCTGCGCAGCGAAATCCGCCGGGCAAAGGAAATTTGTGCCGCTTATGATTGTCAGTTGGTCATCAACGACTATTGGCAACTCACGATCGAAGAGGGCTGCCACTTCGTTCATCTGGGACAGGAGGATCTGGCTACCGCCGATCTCCATGCCATACGGAGAGCCGGATTGAAGCTCGGCCTCAGTACCCATGACGAAACGGAGCTCGAAACGGCGCTGGCTGCCCGACCGGATTACATCGCCCTCGGCCCTGTCTATCCGACGATCCTGAAGAAGATGCCTTGGGCGCCGCAGGGGCTGGAGCGCCTTAGCGAGTGGAAGCGTAAAATCGGAGAAATACCGCTGGTGGCCATCGGCGGGCTTAACCTCGACCGGCTGGATGGCGTCTTTTCCTCCGGTGCAGACAGCGCCGCCGTCGTCACCGATATCACGCTGAATAGCGATCCCGAAAAACGGGCACGGCAATGGATCGAGAAGACCGGTCAATGGCGATAAACGAACCGCCCTGCATACTCGTCATTGCCGGCAGCGATTGCTCCGGGGGCGCTGGCATAGCGCGCGACATCGAAACTATTGCTGCGCTCGGCGGCAGAACCTGCCTGGCTATCACCGCAGTCACGGTCCAGACCCATGACGCCGTTCACCGCGTGAAAAAACTCGATACCGATCTTGTGATGGCGCAGTTAGAGGCCGCGCTTGCGGCGAACCCGGTCTCTGCCGTCAAGATCGGCATGCTGGCGACAGCCGAGATCGTTACCGCCGTCTCGACCGTCCTTCGCAAACATCCGAAACTGCCCGTCGTTCTCGATCCGGTGCTGGTCTCATCGTCCGCAAGCCTGCTGCTGGCCGGCAATGCCATGGAATGCCTGACGCAGGATCTTCTGCCGCTCTGCAGCCTCGTAACCCCGAATATCCCGGAACTCGCCGTCCTCACAGGCGCACCCGGAGCAGCGCGCACCGAAGATGAAGCGATCGCCCAGGCCCGCTTGCTCGTGTCCGGAGACAACGCCGTGCTGGTGAAGGGCGGACACGCGCAAGGAGTGCAGTCCACTGACCTCCTGATCCACGCCGACGGGACGGTCGCCCGTTTCGAAGCACCGCGACTGTCTGCCGGCATGCGCGGAACGGGCTGTATGCTGGCAAGCGCGATTGCTGTTCACCTTGCCTTCGGTCACACGCTTGCCGACAGCGCCCGCCTTGCGAAGGATCATGTCTTCGGAAAGCTGCGTTCGCGCGTCGTCGGATAGGGGATCCCAATTCAGGCCTTGGCGCGCGGACGCGCCAGGTCGTTGACGCCTTCCGGATCGGGCGCGTGGCCGTAGCTCATGCGGCGCATCTGGTTGATGACACGCTCCATCTCGTCATCCGGCAGGACCGGCGGTTCGCCCAGCGTCAGCGCCTGCACATACATGCGCGACAGGGTTTCGATCTCGATCCCCATCCACAGCGCGCTTTCCAGGTCCTTGCCCAGCGAAATCTGGCCGTGCTGGCCAAGAAGGCATGCGGTCCTGTCCTTGAGCGCGGCCAGCGCATTGTCGGACAGCGCCTGCGTGCCGAAGGTCGCATAGCCGGCGCAGCGCACCGTCGTGCCGCCCGCAATACCGGTCATGTAGTGGAAACTCGGAATGGTCTTGTGATGGCAGGCCAGCGTCGTCGCATAGATGGAATGGCAGTGAAGCACGACGTTGATATCGGTGCGCTCGCGCAGGATGTCACGGTGGAAGCGCCATTCCGAGGACGGCCGGCGGCCGACATAGGTGCCGTCGAAATCCATCTCGACCAGGTCTTCCGGCTGCATCGTATCGTAAGGCAGCGAGGACGGCGTGATCAGGAAGCCCGTATCGGTCCGCACCGAGAGATTGCCGGCCGTTCCCTGGTTGATGCCGCTCGAATTCATTCGCCGGCAGATATCGACCATTTCGCGACGCAGGTTCGCGTGCTCGTTGGGGGTGTCGCTCATATCATAGACCTTTCTGTAAAAATGCGGGTGTGTTGGTGCGCGACAGCTGACGCCAGCGGTCCGCATAGGCGGCAAGGGAAGGACCGATGCCGGGAATGGAAACAGGCGCGTTCAAGGCGATCGGCGTCTCCGCCCGACGCGTCAGATGCCCGGCGAGAAGGGCGGCGCCGGAGCCGACACCATAGGCCTCGAGGCTGTAGAGCGTTCGTCCATCCGGCCGCAGGGCAGCGACCAGCGCTGCAAACAGCGGCTCGCGCAGGAAGCTGCCATCGAGCACAGCAAGCCCGTCGCTGCCGAGCGCATCGAGGCATTCAACGGCAAGCAGCGCAGTATAGAGAACGGCAAGCGCCTTGCGCTCTTCTGCATTCGCCGGCGCGGGCCCCAGAATGCGCCCCTGAGCGGCGCTGCCGGGAAAGAGCCCGTCATCATTTCCAAACGACGGCAAGGCCATGGTTCCGCGCTCGACAAGGGCCTGCACCGTTTCCGCGGAGACCGGCCGGTCTTCCTGCTGCGGACCAGCAAGGATCGAAAACTCGCGGCCTCCCATGGTCAGCGCGCCGCCCACCGCACGGCCGTGGACGTCGCTGTTGCAGGTCATGCCGCGATGCTCGTCGAGAAGGCTCGGCGAGACGGAGCCGCTGAGCGCGACGATCCAGGTTCCGGTGGAAACCACGGTGGCATCGGACAGACCCGCCGTCTGATAGCGGTAGAAGTTGGCGCTGCTGTCGTGGATGCCCGCAAGGATTTCTATATCCGGGGGTAGGCCGTAGCGTGCGGCAAGCGACGGCCGGATGCGCCCGACCCGTGCCCAGGCCGCGGCGAAAGGCGGCATCAGCCGCTGCCAGCCGCGTTTCATCACGATCGGCGACCAGCGCCTTTCGACGACATTCCACAGATGCGACTGGGCTCCGAGGAAGCTCATCTCCGACACGGCGACGCCCGAAAGACGCCAGGTCCAGTATTGCGGCACGCCGAGAAACCAGCGCGCACCGGCAAAGGCTTGCGGTTCTGCCTTTTCCATCCAATACATCTGCCGGGCCTGATGGGTGGCGCCATGCATGACCGCGCTGCCGCGATCGAAGAAGGTGCCGCATTGTGGCGCATAGCCCACCGCAATATCCGGCGGCAGCGCCTGCTCGTAATCGACCATGGGAAGCGCCGCACCGTCTCCCCCTTCGTCCGGATCGGCCCCGACCAGAACCCCGCCGGATCCATGGCCCGAGGTAACGAAGGCGTCGAACGCATGACGTCGGTCAAGTGCGGCCAGCGACGAGAACACCCATTCCCCAAGCGCCGTTAGGTCATGATGGCGCCAGGGCGGGCCCTCCCGGGTCGGATTGGCGATGGAGACGGTTTCGAGAATCGCGCCGGCAGGGCTGGCGGCGCTCAGCTTGACGTTGGTCTTGCCGATATCGAGCACGGCGACGCGAGCCTGATCCTTTTCTCGCGCCGCGTCCTCCATCATGCGCTCCTTCCAGGAGAACCCGTTCAGATCAGACCGTATTGCTGCGCCTTGTTGCGCAGGAACGGCAGGCCGTTGCCCATGACCTCCTCCTCGTCCCTGGCGACGGGCCTCCAGACAGCCAGGCCATAGGCAACTTCCGGCGGCATGTTGATGAAGCTCTCCATCGCCAGTCCGCCCTTGAAGGAGATGGCGGCAAGCGCCGCATAGATTTCGTTCCAGGGGATGTTGCCGTAGCCCGGCGTGCCGCGGTCGCTTTCGGAGAGATGGATGTATTTCAAGTGGTCACGCGCCTCGAGGATGCCGTTGGCGGCGCCCTTTTCCTCGATATTCATGTGATAGGTGTCGAGGTGGACGAAGACATTGTCGGCGCCGACGCGCTCGATCATGTCGACGGCTTGTCGGGCCGTGTTGATCAGGTGGTTCTCGTAGCGATTGACCGCCTCGACCCCGAGCTGGATGTTGCGGGTCTTTGCGTGTTTTGCCGCTGCCTGCAGCGCGCGGGCGATGTTGTCATATTCCTTCTCCGTCGGCGGAACGCCGGTCCGTTCGCCGATGCCGCCGAAGATGACGCCGGACAGGGCTTCCGCACCCATGTCAGCCGTCTTGTCTATGGCGATCTTCAGATGCTCGATCGCCTTTTCCGGATGTACCGAGGCCCAGGCATGCTCCGGCAGGCCGAGCGAGCAGACCGAGCGCAGCTTGTGTTTTTCCAGAAGCTTGCGGCTGTGATCCGCATCAACGGCCGGCGCGTTCAGGAGAGCGATCTCGATGAAATCCATCTTGTATTTCACGGCGGCCGCGATCGCCTTTTCGGCACCCTCGCGGTTCCAGTTCATTGTCCACATGCTCGTGTGAACGCCAAAACCTTCCATGGTCCTATCCCTTCTTGCGTTTGAAAAACTTGAAATGCGAGGACACCCAGCGCAAAAGCATCACGCCAATCAGGAGGATGCCCCAGACCGCAGTTGCGAGGTGCTGGTTAGCGCCCATGAGGTTCAGCCCCGATGACAGGAGCTGGAGCACGACCAGCGCCAGGAAGACCGGAATGACGCGCCCGAAACCGCCGAACGGATTGACGCCGCCGAGAAAGCAGGCGAGCACCGTGATCAAAAGATAGGACTCGCCGTGACCGACGCGCACCGAGTTGAAGCGAGCCAGCATGATGATGCCGGCAATCGCGCACATGGCCCCCGACAGCATGTAGACCAGCACCAGCACCTTGCGGGTATTGATGCCCGAATAGTGGGCGGCCTCGATACTGGAGCCGATCATGTAGGTGCCGAAGCCAAGCTTCATCCGGGTGAGCAGCACATGCCAGACAAGCACGCAGGCGATGAAGATCAGAAGCGGGATCGGCAGGCCGAGAATGCTGCCATGGCCGATCGGCTGTAGAAAGGCCGGAAAGCCGGAGACGTCGCCGCCGCGTGTCAGGAACTCACCGAGACCGCGCAGGAAGATCATCATCGACAGCGAGACGAGGATCGGATGCGCCTTGGTATAGGCGATCACCAGCCCCATCAGCAGACCACTTGCCGCACCAACACCTATTGCAAGCAGGCTGCCGAGCAGGAAGGCGACCGGCCCGGCATCGACGCCGCCATTCTGCTGCAGCACCCAGGCGACCGTCAGGCCCGCGATGTTGGCGGTGAAGGTGATGGCGAGGTTGAGCCCGCCGGTGAGGATCGGCAATAGCATGGCCAGCGTCAGCAGCCCGAGTTCCGGCAGCTGGAACGCGACCGAACCGAACGTGGCGGCAGACAGGAACTGCGGAGAGCCGATGCTGAAAAAGATCATGACGGCGAGGAAGGCAGCCCCCGGCCCGGCGATCTCCGGCCCAACCCATGCCACGAGGCGATCGACAGGGGTTCTCATCGGCTTTTTCCTTCCCGCATGAACGGCAGCAGACGCTCGATGCTGGTGTTCGACAGGGTGATCGCGACCAGGATGATGGCGCCGATGATCATCTTGAAGGCAAAGGGAGAGACGCCCATCAGGTTCAGCCCGTTCTGGGTGATCGAGATCATCAGCACGCCGAGCACGCAGCCGAGTACGGTCCCCTTGCCGCCGCCAAGGCGCGCACCACCCAAAACCACGGCCGCCAGCACATCGAGTTCGCGGCCGTAAAGCGCATTCGGCACGACTTCCTGGGCGTAATGTGCCTGGATGAGACCCGCGATACCGGCCATCAGACCGAGCCAGCCGAAGGCGATGAACTGCATGGCGCCGACGTTGATTCCGAAACGCCGCGCACCTTCCGGATTGTCGCCGAAGGCATAGAGCTGGCGGCCGGTGGTCGTGCGGGTAATCAATACCCAGGTGGCGACGACGCAGATGACCATGACCAGAACCGGGAGCGTGATCTCCACCCAGCTGCCATCGGCCATTTCATGTTCGAACAGGATGACCCGGCTCGTCAGCCAGTCCGGCAGGTTGTAGATCGACACGCCGCGCGTGAAGAACATCAGCAGGCCGAAATAGATGTTGAAGGTCGCGATGGTGGCGACGATCGAAATGATCCTGAAGCGGTGGATCAGGAGCGCGTTGATCGCGCCGAGCGAAACGCCAAGGATGGCGGCGATCAGAAGCCCCGAAAACCAGCCGCCGCCACCGATGCTCTCCAGAAGCAAGGCCGCGACGTACTGGACGACCGACGCCGCGACCGCGAACGAGATGTCGATGCCGCCGGCGATCAGCACGACCAGCAGGCCGACAGCGAAGATGATGTTGACCGAGCTCGTATTGAGCAGGTCGAAGGCATTGCCGAGCGAAAAGAAGCGGTCTGTCGCGAGCGACAGGAACAGGCTGATCAGCACGATGACGGCAAGCAACGCAAATTCCGTGGCATGGGATTGGATGATCTTACGCATAGACGGCCGCCTCGATGTCCTGCAGCGCACACTGGCGCGGATCGAAGACAGCACTGATCCGGCCGCCGGCCATGTGCAGCACCCGGTCCGCGTTGAAATAGACCTCCGGCACCTCGTCCGAGATCAGGATGATCGCCAGACCGCTTTCTGCGAGCTTGGCGACGATCTCGAAAATCCCGGCGCGCGCGCCGACATCGACGCCCACGGTCGGCGCATCGAGGATCAAGAGCTTCGGGTTTGTCGCCAGCCATTTGGCAATGGCGATGCGCTGCTGGTTGCCGCCTGATAGCGTCGAAATGGCGTCGGACTGCTTGCCGATCTTGACGCCGAGATCGGTGACCCACTGCGCGACCAGCCTGTGCTTGCGTTCATCCGAAAGCAGACCGCCGGTGCGAATGCCGTCGAGCGACGCGATCACCAGATTGTCGGCGATCGATTGCGGCTGGATAAGGCCGAGCGACAGCCGGTCCTCGGAAAGATAGGCGACGCCAGCCGCGATTGCCTCACGATTGGAAGAGAAGTGCACCGGCTTTCCGACCAGCACCACCTCGCCGGATTGCGGCTTGAGCATTCCAAAGAGTGAGAGCGCAAGCTCGGTGCGGCCGGCACCCAGCAACCCGGTGATACCGAGGGTCTCGCCCCTGCGGACGGTAAAGGAAATATCCTCGAACTGACCCGGACGCGTCAGCTTCTTCACCTCCAGCACCACCGGATTTGCATCTTTCGGTGTGGCGCGGACATGCTGGTCGAAGGTGCGGCCGGTCATCAGTTCGGTAATCCGCGACTGGGTCATGCCCTCGGTCGGATAGACGCCGACAAGCGCGCCGTCGCGCAGGACGGTCAACCGGCTTGAAATTTCCAGCACCTCGGCGAGGCGGTGACTAACGAAGACGACGGCGACGCCGGAGGCCGAGAGCGTGCGGACGATATCGAGCAGATGGTCTGTTTCGGACTGCGTCAGCGACGCCGTCGGCTCGTCCATGAAGACGATCTTCGCCTCGCCGACCAGCGCGCGGGCGATCGCCACGATCTGGCGCTGGGCGATCGGGAATTCCTTGAGCGGCAGGTCGACATCGAGCGTCACGCCGAGCCGCTTCAGCGCGCGGATGGCGGTTTCGCGCATGCGGCCGTAATTGACGAACCGCGGCCAGCGACCCAGCAGCGTCTGGAACGCGATGTTTTCCGCGACGGTCATCTCGGGAAAGAGCGCCAGATCCTGCCAGATGACCTGGATGCCGCCGTTCTGCGCCGTCACCGGCGACATGTGGGAATAGGTTTCGCCGTCATAATCGATGACCGCGCCGGCTTCCGGCCGATAGACGCCGGTGATGATCTTGATCAGCGTGCTCTTGCCCGATCCGTTTTCGCCGGCAAGGCAATGCACCTCGCCTGGCAGGACATCGAAGCTGACATTCTTCAGCGCCTTGACGCCGCCGAAGGTCATGTTGATGTTGCGAAGCGACAGAAGCGGCCTTCGGCCTGCATTCTCGCCGGAAATATCGGTCATTCGGATATGCCTAACAGGGAACACGGAGTAACCTGCCGGGCCAGCCGGAGCCGGCCCAGCAGTCGGGAGAACCCTTCAGCGGATCAGAGGCCCATTCCGGCCAGTTCGTCCACGGTATCCTTGTTGATCGGCAGCAACTGATCGACGATGATGTCGTTGCCCACCGGCTTGATGACGCCGAGCCCCGGAATGTCGTCGCCTTCCTTGACGCTTTCGCCCTTGATCAGGCGATCGGCCATGGTGACGAAAACTTCGCCGGCCTGCTTCGGATTCCACATGAAGCCGCCGGAAATCGCGTCGGACTTGATCAGCTTCTGGCCCTGGCCGGGCGAGAACGGGCCGAGCACGAAGATCTCGCCGGTCTTGCGGCGCTCCTCGACAGCGCGGCCAGCGCCGATCGGTCCCTGGCTGCCGAAGGCCAGGAAGCCCTTGAGGTCCGGATGCGCGGCGATCAGGTCGAGCGCCGTCGAGCGGCTCTTGTCCACATCCTCGGCCACGCCGTAACGCTCGCCGACGAGCTTCATATCGGGATAGTTCGCTTTGATGTAGGCGATCGCGGCATCGGCCCAGGCATTGTGTAGCGGCACCGTCAGCGAACCGACGAAGACGGCATATTCGCCCTTGCCACCCATCTTTTCGGCGAGCAGCTTGCCGTGCGCCTCACCGAAACCGGTGGACGAGGCCAGCTCGAAATTCCAGTCGGCGCCCTTCTGGCTCGGCGATTCATGAGTGATAACGAAAATTCCGGCTTCCTTGGCTTTCGTCAGCACTGGCTCCAGAACCTTGGCATCGTTGGGAACAACGCCGATAACCTTGACGCCCTGGGCGATCAGATCCTCGATCGCGCGCACCTGAAGCGCCGGGTCGGCACTGGTCGGGCCGACCATGAAGGCATCGAGACCGAGCTTGGCGCCCTGCTCCTTGATGCCGGCCTCCATCGCGTTGAACCATGGGATGCCGCCGATCTTGACGACGACACCGACCTTGTCGGCTGCCATCGCTGCGAACGACACGCCAAGCGACAGCGACGCGGCAAACGCCGCGACGAGCAATTTCTTCATTCGAATTCCTCCTCCAAAGTCCCCGTCCGGGGAACATCCTGGCCGCTGCGGACAGCCGGCCCTCCAATCAGAATATGGCCTGGGATCGGGCCTGCGCCCACCCTTCCGAAAATCGCCTCCTCAAGCGATACCGCGCTGCACAATCGATATTTCTTTTTTGCACAATCGATGGTGCAATTAATATCAAATAGATTTATTGTTTCGTCAAGCGGAGATTGGCGCAAGAAAATCGGACAGGGCGTCGGCGTATTTTTCGCGGAGACATCGACAGATTCAATGTATTAGAAACATTGTGCTTTTCCGCCGTTTGGCGGCACGAAAAAAGATTGCAGAGGTCAGGATGCGGCAAGAGAGCAAGAAGAAGGCGACGATCTACGATCTCTCGGTCCTGTCCGGCTGTTCCGCCTCCACAGTGAGCGCCGTACTGAACGGCACCTGGCAAAAGCGCCGGATCAAGGAAAGCACCGCCGAACTGATCCGCAGCCTCGCCGAAAAACACCAATACACGGCAAACCTTCAGGCGCGGGGCTTGCGCAGTTCGCGGTCCGGTCTCGTCGGCCTGCTGCTGCCGGTGCATGACAACCGCTATTTCTCTTCCATGGCCCAGACGTTTGAGGCGCATGTGCGCGCCCGCGGCCAATGCCCGATCGTCGTCAGCGCCTGCCGCGACCCGCAGGAGGAACGCCAGACGGTGGAAACGCTGATCTCCTATTCGATCGACGAACTTTTCGTCGCCGGTGCGACCGATCCCGATGGCGTGCATGCCGTCTGCGAGGCGGCGGGCCTCAAGCATATCAATATCGACCTGCCGGGCACCAAGACCCATTCGGTCATCAGCGACAATTACGAAGGCGGCCGGCTGCTGACCAAAGCGATCATACGCCACTGCGAGGGCGATCGGCCGCTGCAGCCGGAAGATCTCTATCTGTTCGGAGGGCGCAACGATCATGCCAGCCGGGAGCGCATCCGCGGGTTTCGCGAAGTCAAGCGCGCGATGCTCGGCGCCGATCCGGACGAATGCATCCAGCCGACCGGCTATTCGCCGGCCATGACCCAGAAGGCTTTCGAAACCTTCTATGCCCGCGAGGGCCGCCTGCCGCGGGCCTTCTTCATCAATTCCTCGATCAATTTCGAAGGCTTGTTGCGGTTTCTCGGCCAGCATCCGCACGAAACCTTCGCCGACATCGTCGTCGGCTGTTACGACTACGATCCTTTCGGCTCGTTCCTCCCCTTTCCCGTCATCATGATCCGTCAGGATGTGGACGGCATGATTTCCAAGGCTTTTGAAATCGTCGACCAAGGGCGCTCGCCTCCGGAACTGCACCTGATCCAGCCGGAACTGGTGCCTCCGCGCACGGCATTGATGGGTCCGCTCGATGCGCTGAAAGACATCGACTGAGCGAAAGGCGTCGCAAGGCCGATCGCTCACGCTTCGACGGGCACGAAGAGGCCGAGCTTGATATCCTTGAGCACCACATTCGTATGAATCCGCTTGATTTGCGGATTTTGCGCCATGATGCCGGCGGTGATTTCGTCGTACTGGCCGACATCCCGTGCCGTGATGATGGCGATCAGATCGACGGAACCGGTCACGTAGTACACCTGCTGGATGTGGTCCTGCTTCTCCGCCCAGACGCGGAATTTCGACAGGGCATCATAGTTTTCCCGCTCGATCTCCATCCCGGCAATGAAGGTCATCGGGTTGTCGGCAAGCTTGCGGTCGAGAACGGCAATCTCGGCGGCAATGACGCCTTCCTCGCGCAGGCGCTTCAGCCGCCGCTGCACGGCCGAGGCGGACAGACCGACCTGCTCCGCGATCGTTTCGGCCTTCAACTGGCAATTTCTCTGGACGATGTCCAGAATGCTCCGGTCGAATGAATCCAGCATTGCGGACATTCCAGTTCCTCGCCTTGTATCGACGCCGCGTATAGCCTTCGCCGGGAAAGGCATCCAGAGACATCGAAGGAACATTTGCGGAGTTTCCGCTTCAATTTGGAAATTTTCGGGTTTCGCACGCAGCTTAAGAAAAAAATTGCGGCAGAACATCGAAGCCGGGATTTAATCTGCAGGACTGTTGCGCCGGTCAGGGGTGACGACAGGAGACAGCAGTCTCGGAGCCGCTACAATGAACGACATCCTCATTCTCGATGGCGGCATGAGCCGCGAACTGGTCCGGCTGGGTGCCCAGTTGCGCCAACCCGAGTGGTCGGCGCTTGCCCTCATCGACACACCGGAGATCGTTCGCGACGTGCATCGGGAATTTATCGAGGCGGGTGCGGATGTCGTCACCACCAACAGCTATGCTCTGGTTCCCTTCCACATCGGCGAGGCGCGGTTTCGCAACGAGGGCGAAGCACTGATCGCGCTTTCCGGCCGACTGGCGCGGGAAGCGGCGGATGCGTTTACCGAACGCAAGGTGCGCGTCGCCGGCTCCCTGCCACCGATCTTCGGATCCTATGAGCCGCAGCTTTTCGATCCCGGCAGGGTCCAGCACTATCTCTCCGTTCTCGTTCGCGGCCTTTCGCCTTTTGTGGATGTCTGGCTGGGCGAGACGCTGAGCCTGATCGCCGAGGGCGAAGCCGTTCGTCAGGCGGTGACCGGGACCGGAAAACCGTTCTGGATTTCCTTCACCCTTGCCGACGACCCCGCCACCGAGGCTACGGATGTGCCGCGTCTGCGCTCGGGCGAAACGGTTGCAGATGCCGCCGAATGGGCCGCCTCAGCCGGCCTGCAAGCCCTGCTGTTCAACTGCAGCCGACCGGAAGTCATGGCAAGCGCCGTCAGGATCGCTTCGGAAATCTTCACACGGCGGAACGCCTCGATCGCCATCGGCGTCTATGCCAATGCCTTCGAGCCGCTGGACGAAGAGGGTGCCGCCAACGAGGCGCTGCATGCGACGCGCGAAGACCTCACGGGCGATGTCTACTGCGATTTTGCCTGCACCTGGGTGGAGGCTGGCGCCTCGATGATCGGGGGCTGCTGTGGCGTCGGCACCGCGCACATCCATCGATTGGCACAACGGTTGAAATCCTGACCCGACACCGAAAAGCCAATCCGGCCCATACCGCCACGGCTTGCGTCAATGATGCGAACACGACCGTGCGATGGGGCCTGCATTTCCCTTGAAGAAGAAACCGGAATTGGAACGTCCAAATCCTCAACCCAGGCAAACCTCGGTCTCAAGACCGTATCGCCGCAAGAACGCCGGTAAAATTTCAGCAGAAACGCCGATCGCCTGCGCGACTTGAACAAATTACACCTTGCCTATAAGCACCGAAGATCGGGTACAGGCACAGTTCGCCCGCAAATCCGCAGATAATCCGAGTAAACATTTACTGAAATCTATTTCCCCGGACGCGCCACTGTGGCAGGCTGGGCCTCAGGCTTAAAACATGGAATGCTGGAAATGGTAACGATCAAGGAAATCGCCAAGGCTGTAGGCGTGTCATCCGCCACGGTGTCGCGGGTCCTGAACTACGACCCTGCCCTTTCCATTTCCCCTGCCAAACGCCAGGCAATCATCGAAACAGCGGAGGCGTTGAACTACGAGACGCCGCGCAATCGCAACAAGGCAAACGGCCAGGCTGCGCCGAGCCTGCTGACCAAGCTCGTCATCGTCCATTTCCTGGAACCCTCCGATGAAATCGCCGATCCCTACTATGTCGGCGTCCGCCTGGGGATCGAAACCCGCTGCCGCGAACTCAAGACCGAGATCGTCAAGATCTTTCATTCCGATGCCTTGCCGGAAGCCTCCCTCCTTGAAAGCGCATCGGGCGTCATCGTCATCGGCAAACATTCCAACGACGAGATCGAATGGCTGCAGCAATATGCACCTCAGATCGTCTTTGCCGATTTCGACCCCCGGATGGACCAGATCGACAGCGTCCTCTCGGACATGGGGATCGCCACCCTCAAAATCCTGGAATCCCTGAAAGCCAGCGGGTACAGGCGCATCGGCTTCATCGGCAGCCATGAAAAACTGAACGGCACCGTCACCCCTTTCGGCGAGAGCCGTTGCGCTGCTTATATCGATTGGCAGAAGAGGAACGGCACCTTCGATGCCGACCTTCTCGCTCTGGCCGATTGTTCCTCGGGACAAAGCCTTCGGCTCGATACCGGGTATCGGCTTGCCGGCGGCCTGCTGGCGCTGAAGGACCGGCCGGATGTGATCGTCACCTCGAACGACAATATGGCGATCGGCACTTATCGGGCAATCCAGGAAGTTGGTCTGAGCATACCCGACGACATCGGCGTGATTTCATTCAACGATATTCCGGTGGCGCAATTCCTGACCCCGCCGCTGACGACCGTGCGCATCCATGGCGAACATATCGGCGAAGTTGCCGTCGATCTTCTGCTGGAACGCCTGTCCGGTCGCGCCTATGGCAAGCAGGTTCGCATCGCCACCGAACTTGTTCATCGCGGCAGCTGCCGCAATGCGATGGAATCATGAGGCTTTTCGCGAACCTTCGCATGCGCAATAAATATTTACTAAATTTTCCTTGCGTGTTTTCCAGTTTTGGGTAAATCTTGCATCGACGGCACGGGAGGAGACCATGCCGACGCAAATTCGCTAGGGAGGAACACATGTATCACAGGACGATTCTGTCGCGTTTCGCGGCTGCAGCTTTTGCCGGCGCGAGCCTCTTTGCATCCACGGCGGCTTTCGCCGGCGAAGTCACCATCTGGTGCTGGGACCCAAATTTCAACGTCGCGATCATGAAGGAAGCCGGCGCGCGCTACACCGCCAAGCATCCCGAAACAACGTTCAATATCGTCGATTTCGCCAAGGCCGATGTCGAGCAGAAGCTCCAGACGGCGCTTTCGTCCGGCACGACGGATGCCCTGCCGGATATCGTCCTCATCGAGGATTACGGCGCGCAGAAATACCTTCAGTCCTTTCCCGGCGCGTTTGCCGAGTTGAGCGGCACGGTCGATTATTCCGGCTTCGCACCCTATAAGGTGCAGCTGATGACGGTCGACGGCAAGGTCTACGGCATGCCGTTCGACAGCGGCGTCACCGGTTTCTATTATCGCAAGGACTATCTCGAACAGGCCGGCTTCAAGCCCGCCGACGTCCAGGACATCACCTGGGACCGCTTCATCGAGATCGGCAAGCAGGTCGAAGAAAAGACCGGCAAGAAGATGATGGGCCTCGACATCACCGATGCCGGCTTCACGCGCATCCTCATGCAGTCCGCTGGCCAATGGTATTTCGATGCCGACGGCAATCTCAACATCGAGAACAATACGGCCCTCAAGGCAGCGCTTGAAACACAGCAGAAGATCCTGCAGGCGGGCGTCTACAAGCCATCCTCAGGCTGGACGGAATGGGTCGGCAGCTTTACCTCCGGCGATGTCGCAACCGTCACGACCGGCGTCTGGATCACCGGCACGGTCAAGGCGCAGGCCGACCAGGCGGGCAAATGGGGCGTAGCTCCTATCCCGAGCCTTGGCATCGAAGGCGCGGGGCATGCCTCCAACCTCGGCGGATCGAGCTGGTACGTCCTGGAAAGCTCGGCAGAAAAAGCCGATGCCATCGCCTTCCTGAACGAGACCTATGCCAAGGATATCGACTTCTACCAGAAGATCCTCACCGAGCGCGGCGCGGTCGGCTCGCTTATGGCGGCCCGCACCGGCGACGCCTACATGAAGGCCGACGATTTCTTCGGCGGTGAAAAGGTCTGGCAGAATTTCTCCGATTGGCTGTCCAAGGTTCCTCCGGTCAACTACGGCATCTTCACCAACGAAGTGGACACCGCAGTGACGGCGCACCTTCCGTCACTTGCCCAGGGCGCCAAGGTCGATGAGGTTCTGAAGGAAATCCAGAGCCAGGCCGAAGGCCAGATTCAGTAATCCGCCCTCCTCCCAGCAACGGGTAGTCCCATGCCCGTTCTCCGCGAAAGCGGGCGGCCTTTGCTGAAGGCCGCCCGGAGGTTTCCGGCGCACGTCAGATGCCAACCAGAACGATCCATCCAGAAGCGGAACGACGACCATGGCTCTTGCAAAAACAGGCGGCTTGAAACGCTACTACGATGTCAACGGCTGGCTGTTCATTGCCCCGGCACTCACGCTCATCGGCATCTTCCTGATCTATCCGATCTTCCGCTCGCTGTTTCTGTCCTTCTATTCCGGCAAGGGCATGATGCTGAAATTTGCAGGATTCGGAAACGTAACCCGCCTGTCGAACGACCCCGTCTTCCTCAAGGCGTTGGCCAATACCACCACCTTCTTCGTCGTGCAGGTGCCGATCATGATCGTGTTGGCGCTGATCCTGGCATCGCTGCTCAACACCGACCGGCTGAAATTCTCGGGATTCTTCCGCACCGCGATCTTCCTGCCCTGCGTCGCGTCGCTTGTCGCCTATTCGGTGCTGTTCAAGAGCATGTTCTCGGTCGATGGCGTCATCAACCAGGCTCTCATGGCTGTCGGTCTGATCGGCACGCCGATCGGCTGGCTGACGGAACCCTTCTGGGCGAAGGTACTGGTCATCCTCGCCATCACCTGGCGCTGGACCGGCTACAATATGATCTTCTATCTCGCAGCCCTGCAGAACATCGACAAATCGATCTACGAGGCGGCGCGGATCGACGGCGTTCCGGCTTGGGCGCGCTTCGTGCACCTGACCATCCCGATGCTGAAGCCGGTGATCCTTTTCACCACCATCATTTCGACGATCGGCACGATCCAGCTCTTCGACGAGGTCTATAACCTGACCGAAGGCAAGGGCGGACCGGCGGATGCGACGATCACGCTGTCGCTCTATATCTACAACCTCACCTTCCGCTTCATGCCGAGCTTCGGTTATGCCGCGACGATCTCCTATGTCATCGTCGTCATGGTGGCGGTGCTGTCCTTCCTTCAATTCTATGCCGCGAGGGACCGCTCGTGACGCCGACACCCGCCCCCTCTGCCCGCACCTGGCGCTTCCTGCCTGCAGCATCCACTTATATCGCGTTGTCCATCGCCGCCTTCGTTTCGCTCTTTCCGTTCGTCTGGATGCTGATCAGCGCCACCAACACATCGATCGACATCATCAAGGGCAAGACGAGCTTCGGCGATGCATTCTCGACCAACGTGACGAATTTCTTCACTCTGGTCGATGTGCCGCTGGTGTTCTGGAACTCCGCCAAGGTGGCCATCCTGACCACGCTCCTGACGATCGCGGTTTCATCACTCGCCGGCTATGGCTTCGAGATGTTCCGCTCGAAGATGCGCGACCACATCTACTCGCTGGTGCTGTTGACCCTGATGGTGCCCTTCGCCGCGCTCATGATCCCGCTGTTCATGATGATGGGCCGCGCCGGCCTGATCAACACCCATGTGGCGATCCTTTTGCCGACCATCGCATCCGCCTTCATCATTTTCTATTTTCGCCAGTCGACAAAGGCGTTCCCGACCGAGCTTCGCGACGCGGCCAAGGTGGATGGGCTGAAGGAATGGCAAATCTTTCTCTACATCTACGTGCCGGTGATGCGCTCAACCTTTGCGGCCGCTTTCGTCATCGTCTTCATGACAAGCTGGAACAACTATCTCTGGCCGCTGATCGTGCTGCAATCCAACGAGACCAAGACGATCACCCTCGTCGTCTCCTCACTCGCCTCGGCCTATTACCCCGACTTCGGCGTCGTCATGATCGGCACGATCCTCGCGACCCTGCCCACCCTTCTCGTCTTCTTCATCATGCAACGCCAGTTCGTGGCCGGCATGCTTGGCTCCGTGAAATAGGATTTTCGTCAATGCGCAGATATGAAAGCTTCAACGGCCACTGGATTTTTGCGGAGGGTTTCGACCCGACCGCGACCGACCGGCCGCTGACAGGCGAAACGATCCGCCTGCCGCACACGGCAGTGGAGCTCCCCTACAACTATTTCGATGAGACGATTTACCAGAAGGCCTTCACCTACCAGAAAGTCCTGATCTGGGAGGACAGCTTCGAGGGCCGCGAAGTCTCCCTCGTCTTCGACGCGGCAATGGCCGACAGCGAGGTCTTCCTGAACGGTCACAGGATCATTGCGCATAAGGACGGCTATACACCGTTCGAGGCGCGGCTGACGCCACATCTGAAGCGGGGCGAAAATCTTGTGACCGTCAAGATCGACGGCTCCGAGAACCCCGAAATTCCGCCATTCGGCGGACAGATCGATTATCTCTGCTTTGCCGGCATCTACCGCGATGTCTGGCTGAAGGTCGCAAGTCCGGTTTCGATCGCCAACGTCAAGATCGAGACCCCGGATGCGCTTGCCGCGAAGAAGTCGGTCACCGCCCGTATCTTCCTTGCCAATCCGGACGGACGCCCCCTTGCCGGCACGCTCTCCGCCAAGATCCGCCGCAAGGGCGGCGGCGATGTCGCAACAACCACCGTCAACGTCGATGCCAACGAAGTCTTCCTAACTTTCGACGATCTGGCCGACATCGACCTTTGGGACATCGATAATCCGGTGCTCTACGCCCTTTCGCTCAAGCTGGAGACGGACCATGGCGAGGACGTGCTGACGCATCGTTTCGGTTTCCGCACCGCGGAGTTCACGCCGGATGGTTTCCTGCTCAACGGGAAACCGCTGAAGCTGCGCGGCCTCAACCGCCATCAGAGCTGGCCGCACACCGGCTATGCCATGGGCCGACGCGCGCAGGAAAAGGATGCCGATATCCTGAAGCGGGAACTCGCCTGCAACATCGTTCGCACATCGCACTATCCGCAGTCCAAATGGTTCATCGAGCGCTGCGACGAGATCGGCCTGCTCGTCTTCGAGGAAATCCCCGGCTGGCAGCATATCGGCGGCGAGGCATGGCAGAAGGAATCGATAGAAAACGTCCGCCGCATGATCGAGCGCGACTGGAACCACCCGTCGATCATCATCTGGGGCGTGCGCATCAACGAAAGTCAGGACAGTCACGACTTTTACGCCGAGACGAACCGGCTGGCCCGTGAACTCGATACGACGCGCCAGACCGGCGGCGTGCGGTTCATCACCAATTCGGAACTGCTGGAAGACGTCTACACGATGAACGACTTCATCCTTGGCCAGGAAGAGGTCCCCGGCAACAATCGCGGCCGCGTGGTGCTGCGCGACCGGGTGGAAACGACGGGCATCACCCGACCGATCCCCTACATGATCACCGAATATAACGGCCACATGTATCCGACGAAACGTTTCGATCAGGAGCAGCGCCAGGCCGAGCACGTCACGCGCCATCTGCTGATCCTCGATGCGGTCGCGGGCGACAGCAATATTTCGGGCTCCACCGGCTGGTGCATGTTCGACTACAACACCCACAAGGATTTCGGCGCCGGCGACCGCATCTGCTATCACGGCGTCCTCGACATGTACCGCATTCCCAAATTCGCGGCCTATGCCTATGCCTCGCAGGGCGACCCGAAGGACGGCGCGGTGCTTCAGCCGGTCACCTACTGGGCACGCGGCGAGCGCAATGTCGGCGGCGTGCTGCCGCTCATCATCCTCACCAACTGCGACTACATCGAAGTGAAATTCGGCGAATGGCCGGCCAAGCGCGTCTATCCGGACAGGGAAAACTACCCGCATCTTCCCCACCCTCCGGTCGTGCTCGACCTCAGAACCGTAACCCCGGAAGAGTTCGGCACCTGGGGCCGCGTCTGGCGCGAAGGCACCTTCACCGGCTATGTTGATGGCAAGCCGGTAAAGACCCTGACGCTCCCGGCCGATCCCGTGCCGACCACGCTGGAAGTGCTGCCGGACGATATGGATCTTCGTGCGGGCGAAAAGGATGCCGTGCGCGTCGTCGTGCGGGTGCTCGACCAGTGCGGCAACCTCCTGCCGTTCTTCGAGGAACCAATATCGCTGACGCTCGAAGGCCCGGGCCGCATCATCGGCCCCAGCGACCATACGCTGAAGGGCGGCGCCACCGGCTTCTGGATCGAGGCCGGCGACGATCGCGGCGCACTGACGCTGACGGTCGAGAGCCGGCGCTTCGCTACGAGCACCACCACCTTCACGATCAACTGAGAGACCCGCCATGGCAGATGTTCGCCTGACCGAGATACGCAAGAGCTTCGGCGCACTGGATATCATCAAGGGCGTCGATCTCTCGATCGAAACCGGCGAATTCGTCGTCTTCGTCGGCCCCTCCGGCTGCGGAAAATCGACGCTTTTGCGGATGATCGCCGGGCTTGAGGACATCACCTCCGGGGAGCTGACGATCGGCGGCAGCGTGATGAACGATGTCGACCCTTCGAAACGCGGCATCGCCATGGTCTTCCAGTCCTATGCGCTCTATCCGCACATGACCGTGCGCGAAAACATGGGATTTGCCCTGCGCTTCGCCGGCATGGCGAAGGAGGAGATCGAGCGCCGCGTCACGGATGCGGCGAACATTCTCGAGCTTGGCCCGTTGATGGACCGCAAGCCCAAGGCGCTCTCCGGCGGACAACGCCAGCGCGTTGCCATCGGCCGCGCCATCGTGCGCAATCCGGATGTCTTCCTGTTCGACGAACCGCTCTCCAATCTCGATGCGGAACTGCGCGTTCACATGCGCGTCGAGATCGCCAAGCTGCACAAGACGCTCAAGTCGACGATCATCTACGTGACCCACGACCAGGTGGAGGCCATGACGCTCGCCGACAAGATCGTCGTGCTGCGCGCCGGCGTGGTCGAGCAGGTCGGTGCCCCGCTCGATCTCTACGACGATCCGAACAACACCTTCGTCGCCGGCTTCATCGGCTCGCCGCGCATGAATTTCCTGAAGGCACAGGTCGCGTCCATCGCCCCTGGTTTCGTCACGGTCTCCCTGGCGAACCAGCCGGACGTCCAGCTTCGCCTTCCCGCCGCGGCTCCAAGCGTGAAGGTCGGCGATGAGGTCAGCATCGGCGTCCGGCCCGAGCATTTCCGGGCAGCGGGTCAGGGAGATGCCGATCTCGTCGTCGCCGTCGATGTCGCGGAACACCTCGGCAATACCAGCTATGTCTACGCCCATGTCTCCGCGGGCGAACGGATTATCATCGAACGGGCAGAATCCCGTTCGGCGATCAATCGCGAGAAGCTGACTGTCGGACTTTCGGCGGCCAGTTCCTTTCTTTTCGACAGCGCCGGCACCCGCGTCAGATAGCGGGCGAGGTTCGGACAATTCGGGAGACCACAATGACCGATCGACAGACCATCGGCTGGGGGATCATCGGCCCCGGCAGCATCGCCAAGACGTTTGCCGGCGGCATTGCCCATTCCCAAACAGGGAAACTGGTCGCGATCGCCAGCCGCGACCCATCGAAACCCGGCCTCGCCGAAGGCTTTCCGGGCGCCCGCATCGTTGAAGGCTACGACGCGCTGCTTGCCGATCCCGAGATCGACGCGGTCTATATTGCCACGCCGCATCCCTCCCATGCCGAATGGGCCATCAAGGCAATTCGCGCCGGCAAGCATGTGCTGGTCGAAAAGCCGATCGCGCTTTCGGCCTATGAAGCTGACACACTCTATCACGAGGCGCGCAAGGCTGGTGTCTTCGCCGGCGAAGCCTTCATGTACCGCCTGCACCCGCAGACCGCAAAGATCGTCGACCTCGTCCAAAGCGGCGCAATCGGCACCGTGCGACTGATCAAGTCGAGCTTCGGCTTCGACATGGGATCGGTCAGGCCGGAGCATCGGCTGTTTTCCAACAGTCTCGCCGGAGGCGGCATTCTCGATGTCGGCGGTTATCCGGTCTCCATGGCGCGGTTGATCGCCGGTGCCACGGAAAACAAACCCTTTATCGAGCCGGTCAAAGTGGCCGGCGCCGGCCACCTCGGGGAAACCGGGGTGGACGAGTGGGCCTCCGCGGTCCTCCAGTTCGAAAACGGCATCATCGCCGAGGTTTCCTGCTCGATCATGGCACAGCAGGACAATGTGCTGCGCATCATCGGATCCGAAGGCCGCATCGACGTCGCCGATTTCTGGTTCGCATCCGGCCACAGGGGCGGTACCGGGCAGATCGACATCATTCGCAAGGACGGCAGCCGCGATACCGTCGAGGTTTCCGAGGACCGGTGGCTCTGTTCCTTTGAAGTGGATGCCGCCGGCGAGGCCATCCGTGCAGGCCGCCAGCAATTCGACGCGCCGGGCATGAGCTGGGCGGATTCGGTCGGCAACCTCCGGGTTCTGGACCAATGGCGGGCATCGATCGGCCTCGAATACGGCATCGAGAAATCGAGCCAGCGCCCCTTCAACATCCGCGGCGAAACCGTCAAAGCCGGCAACAGCGTACCCCGCCGGCAGATTCCCGGCATCGACAAGCCGGCATCGGTCGTCGCCTTGGGGTTTGAATTCTTCCCCAATTTTTCAGCGGCCTCGCTGACGCTCGATGCCTTCTATGAGGCCGGCGGCAATGTCTTCGACACCGCCTGGATCTACCAGAGCGGCATCACCGAGGCGATCTTCGGCGACTGGCAGACAAGCCGCAGTGTTCCGCGCGACGAGGTGGTGCTGATCGGCAAGGGCGCGCATTCCCCGCTTGTCTATCCCGACCGGATCGGCAAGCAGCTCTCGCAATCGTTGGAGCGCCTGAAAACCGATTATATCGACGTCTATTTCATGCACCGCGACAATCCCGACGTACCCGTCGGCGAATTTGTCGATGCCATGGATGCGGAGGTCAAGGCCGGCCGCATCCGCGGAATCTTCGGCGGATCGAACTGGACCCGCGCACGGCTGGAAGAGGCGACCACCTACGCAGCGGCAAACGGCAAGACGGCACCCGCCGCCCTCTCGAACAATTTCTCGCTGGCCGAGATGCTGGATCCGATCTGGCCCGGCTGCGTTGCGGCGTCGGACGATGAATGGAAGGGCTGGCTTGCCGAACGCCAGATTCCGAACTTTGCCTGGTCGAGCCAGGGCCGCGGTTTCTTCACCGATCGCGCCGGCCGTGAAAAGACGGAGGACGAGGAACTGGTCCGCTGCTGGTACAGCGACCGCAACTTCGAGCGCCGCGAACGCGCCATCGAGCTTGCAAACAGGCTCGGCCGCAAACCGATCCATATCGCGCTGGCTTACGTCCTTGCCCAGCCCTTCCCGGTGATCCCGCTGATCGGCCCGCGGACGGTCGCCGAACTTGAAGACAGCCTTTCGGCGCTCGACATCCGGCTGTCCGTGGACGAACTCAAATGGCTGGAAGCATAAGAATGCAAAAACCGCCCACGAGGGCGGCCAGACCGAACCAAAGTGCAAAAACGCCGCCAGCGAAAGCCGACGGCGTTTGCAGGAGATAGGATTAGAGCGAATCCAGGTTGATGCCGATGGTCACGGCACCGATCGGCGCGCCGGTTTCATCGACGATGGTCGCGCTCGCCTGGGATTGCAGGATCTGGGTCGATTCATCCTTCTCCGCCTCATCGACGAAGACCGCGCCGGCGCCGGCGCCAAACGACTTCTGGAACTTATCCTCGTCGCCCTGCCAATAATCTGATGTCACGTCGTTCTGGCCGACATTGAGGCCCTTTGCGTCCATGACGAAGATTTCGGTGATCGTGCCACCGGACGCTTCCTGCTTGGCCTTCAGAAAGGTCGAGACGGGATTGGCAAGCACGCCATCGATCATGGCGCGGTCGGACCCTTCCACTTCGGCGCGCCATTTCTGATCCAGCGCCTCGACGTCGGCCTGCGAAAGGCCAGCATTCTTCGCATTCTGCGCCTTGATGGCGTCGATGATGACCGGATCGCTGATCCAAGACTTTACATTGGTCTCAAGATAATCCTTGACCGGTGCAACATAGGCTTCTTCAGCGGAAGCGAAGCCGGCGGAAAAGAGGACCGAGGCGGACGCAATGAGAAATGCAAATTTCCTGCTTGTCATGGGGTGCTTCCTTCTTTGAGATTTGTTGCTTTTATGCTGACGGGTCAGTTTTTGTCCCAGGTCTCAGAATTCCTCCCAGGAGTCCTGGGAAGGAGCAAGGGCGGTTGCGCCGACACTGCGATGCGCAACCTGGCGGGGCGCATTGACGCGCGGGTCCGGACGCGCTGCCGAAACACGAGGCTGCGGCGCAGGACGCTGGTCTGCCATCATGTCGATGCGCAGATTGCTGACGGCGCGCTTCAGGAGGCTACTCTGATTCGTCAACTCATGGCAGGCCGCGTTGGTTTGCTCGACCATCGCAGCATTCTGCTGGGTCACCTGGTCCATCTGCCCGATCGAATTGTTGACCTCCAGAAGACCGGTCGCCTGATCGCGTGAAGACTGAACGATCGAGGCGATGCTGTCGTTGATGCGGCTGATCTGCTCCTCGATGAGGCCAAGCGCATCGCCGGTCCGATTGACCAGTGAGACACCGGCAGCCACCTCGGCGCCGGACGCGGAAATCAGGTTCTTGATCTCCTTCGCAGCACCGGCCGAACGCTGCGCGAGTTCGCGCACTTCCTGGGCAACGACGGCAAACCCCTTGCCGGCCTCGCCGGCACGGGCGGCCTCGACCCCGGCATTGAGCGCCAGGAGGTTGGTCTGGAAGGCGATTTCGTCGATGACGCCAATGATCTGGCCGATCTGGTTCGACGAGCCTTGAATCTTGTTCATCGCCCCGATCGCCTCACGCACCACGACGGCGGAATTATGGGCGCCTGTCTTGGCTTCGGCCACCATGCGGCCGGCTTCCTCTGCGCGGGCCGACGACGAGCGCACGGTCGTGGTAATCTGATCCAGCGCGTTTGCGGTTTCGCCGAGCGATGCCGCCTGCGTTTCGGTTCGTTTCGCCAGATCGTCGGCGGCACGGGCGAGTTCGGACGTCCCGGAATCGACCGCCGTGGTGGCGCCGCCGATTTCCCGGACGGTTTCGGATACGGCATCGATCATCTTGTGGAAGTCGGTGCGCAACTTGTCAAAATCAGGACCGAGGTCCGGGAGCCGGATCGAGAAATCCCCTTCCGCCAGCTGCTCCAAGGCCTGTCCGATGCGGGCGACGGCGTCTGCCTGGCTGCGGGCGGCCTCACCGACCTGTTCGGAAAAGCGGATGCGCTCGGCATCGAGTTCGTCCCGCTGGATGGCTGCGGCCCTCTCTTGGTCCAGCTTGGCGCTTGCTTCCTTGAGCGAAGCGTCGAGCGCCCGGGCGATGACACCGATTTCATCCCGCTTTTCCAGGAAATCCACCGGGCTGTCGAGATCGCCCTTCTGAAAGGCATCGATGCGATTTGTAAGCTTTGCCAATGGCTTGCCGACATAACGGCGCATTGCAAGGAGGAAGACACCGATGACGAGCGCGATGACCACCGCCTGCTTGCCGACGAAGACAAGCGACTTCATGTTGCTCTCCGCATGGATGAGCTTCGTCGACCAGACGGTGGCGATATAACCGATACGCTGACCGCTCTTGTCCTTGCCGAGCGGCAAGGCGAGGGTGACGAAACCGTCGCCCGTCTTGTTCCAGACCGGCTCTTCGCCAACGGCCTTGATGGCTTCTGCGGCCGAGGCCGTCAGGATGCCGGCATCGGCCCCGTCCACCGTCCAACTGTCGGCGGTCTCGCCCTTGCCGGTAATCGCTTCGAAATGGATCATGCCCTGGACCGGCGACGATCTGTACAGGGAATAGGCTTCGCGAATGGCCGGCGCTTTTTTCCATTTGACGCCGCCTTCGGCGATTTCGCCGATCTGCCGCGCATTGCGCTGCCAGTTGGAATAGGCTGTTTCGAGCGCGGCTGCGGTTTCGGACGTCCAGGAGAAATAAGAGGTGACCGCCAGACCGATAAGGTTGGCCAGCACGATGATGGTTGCAATCCGGGCAGTGAGCGAAAGGCGCGTGAAGATACCAAACAGCATGAAATGTCCTCTGCCACCGGTAGTGCCGGCATGCGGGTTCGCTGTCCTTCGCCCAGAAGCGGCACCCTAAGATTGCGGAAACATTTGCACGTCCGAAGGCCTATGCAGACCAAAGATCATCATGACCCTCACGCTCAAATACGTGGTGCACGCGACAGTATTGAAAACTATTGTTTCATTGTCGTTAATGCCAAGGGTTGAAGCTCCCGTAACATTAGTAATTTTAAATAGATGAATTCTTTACGATTTTGAGCGCGCCGTCGCAAAAACCTGCAAGACTTCTCTTGCAGGCGGTACGCGTCTACCCTTCCAGCAGCGTGCGGGAAAGCATCGTCAGGTGATTTATGACTGCGGCGATACCGGTGGAACAACGCCCTTGGTGAACAGGAAGCAGCCGTAGAAACGGGTTTCACCCGTGGTGATCACGCAGTACGCTTTCTTTGCGAGATCGTAGAATGCGAAACGTTCGATGCCATACATGGGCGAAGGCCTGCCTTCCGCAGCATCGATTTCCGCCTGAACCTCGGCCTGGATCGCCGGAACCTCGTCGGGATGGCCCATGACTTCCATCCGCCCGGCGGAATTCTGAAGAGGCGTATCAAGCGGCATGACCGAAAGGATGGCCCGGACGGCACGCGCCGCCGAAACATTGTCGATGCTCAGGAGTTTGCCGAGCGACGTCTGCCGGGCGACCGAGGCCGACGGAAAATTGGTGTCGGAAATCACCAGAGTGTCGCCATGGCCCATCGAGCGCAAAGCATGCAGCACATCGGCGTTCAAGGCGGGATCGATATTCTTGAGCATCGGAGTTCCTTATGAAAACGGGGAGCCGGCAACCTTCAGGCTGCCGTGATCCGTTCGCGGTATTTGTCGATGATGACGGCCAGGATGATGACGACGCCGGTGATCATCTGGCGCATGAAATCGCTCAGTCCGAAGAGGATGAGGCCGTTCGCCAGGACACCGATGATGCAGGCCCCGAGCAGGGTGCCGATCACGGTGCCGCGACCGCCGCTGAGACTGGTGCCTCCGATGATGACGGCGGCGATCGCATTGAGCTCGAAGCCGATGCCAATGATCGGGCTCGCTATATTCAATCGCGCCATGTAGACCATGGCCGCAATCCCGACCAGCGCACCCGCGATCGTAAAAGCGGCCACCTTGTAGACCATCAGCGAATGGCCGGCGAGGCGCACCGCCTCCTCGTTGTTGCCGATCCCGTAGAGCAGACGTCCGAAGACCGTTTTCGACAGCACGAACCAAGCGACAGCAACCAGCGCCAGCGCGATGAGAAACACCACCGGCACACCGAACACCATCTGGGAACCGAAGGCATTGAAGCTTTGCGGGAACGAATAGATCGTGCGGGCATCCGTCACCTGCAAAGCGGCTCCCCGTGCGATGTTGAGCATGCCGAGCGTGACGATGAAGGACGGAAGACCCCAGAAGGCGCTGATCCAGCCGTTGAGGAAACCGCAGACGACGCCCGTTCCGATGGCCGCAAGCGTTGCAAGGCCGACCGCCACGAATACGGAAAGGTCCGGAATGGTCAGCACCGTGCCGGCCACGACCGCGCAGAAAGCCAGCATCGACCCGACCGACAGATCGATGCCGCCGATCAGGATGACGAATGTCATGCCGATGGCGAGAATCAGGTTGATCGTGATCTGCGTCAGGATGTTGGAGATGTTGTTGGGCGTCAGGAAATGTTCGGTGCTCAGCGAGAAGAACACGATGAGCAGCAGCAGCGCGATGCCTATGCCGGCATCCCGCAATACCAATTTCATCGACATGCCCTTCACGGGCGCCTCCGCCGGCGCGTTCGGCGTTGTGTTATCGAGTGCTTGCATCGTCAGTGCCCCGTCTGTCTTCGTTCGCCCTGATAGGCATAGGTCAAAATCTTTTCTTCGGAGAAATCCGCGCGCGGCAGTTCGCCGACGATGCGGTGCTGCGACATCACCATGATCCGGTCGCAGAGCGTCATCAGTTCCGGCAGTTCGGAGGAAACGACCAGCAAAGCCAGGCCTTTTTCGGCAAACCTGCGGATCAGCGCATAGATTTCCGCCTTGGCCCCGACATCGACACCGCGCGTCGGCTCGTCGAGCAGCAGGATCTGCGGATTGCGCGCCAGCCACTTGGCGAGAACCACCTTCTGCTGGTTGCCGCCGGAAAGCGTGGCCGCCTGTTTCGATGGCCCGCCATATTTGAGCTTGAGATCGGAACCCAGCTTTTCCGTCATGGCATTTTCCATCGTGCGGTCGAGCAGCCCGAGCCGCGAGACACTCGACAGCGAGGCAAGCGAGACATTGGCCGCGATCGGCATCGTCAGGATCAGGCCTTCCTCCTTGCGGTCTTCGGTCACGAAACCGATCCCCGACTGGATCGCTTCGCGAGGCGAGCGGAACACGGCCGGTTTGCCACCCCTGAGGATCGTGCCTGAAAGCGGCGGCTCGGCTGCAAAGATCGCGCGGAGCAATTCCGTCCGGCCCGAGCCCACAAGGCCGGCAATTCCGAGAATTTCACCCCTGTGCAAATCAAGCGATATGCCATCCACATGGGGCGATTGGGTATGGCGGAAATTGACGAGAGAGAGCACCGTTTCTGTTCCGGCGCTGGATATGGTGTCGCTCGCCATTTCCTTTTGCAGCTGCTGTCCGACCATGCCGCGCACAAGCTCGTCATGGCTCGTTTCGCCGATCGGACGGGAAAAGACCGTCTCGCCATTGCGCAGAACCGTGACCCGATCGCAAATGCGGAAGATCTCGTCCAGATGATGCGAGACGAAGATCACCGAGACGCCGCGGCTGCGCAGGTCGTCGATGATGGTGAAAAGCCGATCGGTTTCGCGCGAGGTCAGCGTCGCGGTCGGCTCGTCGAGAATGAGAACACGGCTGTCCGTCATCAGCGCACGGGCAACCTCGACCAACTGGCGGTGCGCGATACCGAGGCGTTCGACCGGCCAGCGGACATCGACATCCTTCAGCCCGATCGCATCGAGCGCCTTGCGGGCACCGGCATTCATCTCGTCGCGCTTGACCACGCCGAAGAGATTGCGCGGCAGGTGCTCGATGAAGATGTTTTCGGCGACGGACAGAAAGGGCAGCAGGTTGAATTCCTGATGCACGACCTGAAGTCCGCGCGCCTTGGCATCGCGCGGCGTCTGCGGCTCATAGTTTTCGCCCGCCAGCCTGATCGCGCCGGAATCGGGCTTGACGATGCCGCAGAGTATCTTGATCAGCGTGGACTTGCCGGCACCGTTCTCGCCGATAAGCCCGTGCACTTCGCCGGGCGCGACGGACAATGTTACGCCATTCAGCGCGACCGTGCCGCCGAAACGTTTGCGGACGTCGTGCAATTCGAGAACCGGCGCATGCGCGCCCTCTGCGACCGTCCGGTGCGCTGCCCCGGAATGTGAATGTGTCATGAAACCCCCTCCGAAGGAAAAGCCGCACCGAAGAGGTCCGGTGCGGCATGCGTTGTCGGGGATTACTTTACGTTGTCTTTGGTGACGAGCTCGATGTTGGTCTTGATCCAGCCTTCAAGCTTTGGTCCGCCGGCCACGACTTCGAGTGCCTTGTCGATGGCATCGGCCGCCATCTGCGAGCCAAACTGGTCAACCGTCGCCAGCAGCTTGCCATCCTTCAGGAGCGGCGCGACAGCAGACACGTTGTCGAAGCCGACGACCTTGATGTCGGAACGGCCGGCAGCGTCCAGCGCCTTGACGACGCCGATGGCCATCGAGTCGTTGGCAGCCATGACACCCTGAATGTCGGGATGGGCGGTTAGCATGGTCGAGAAGACGGAATTGGCTTCTTCCGTCTCCCAATGCGCGGTCCTGGAATCGAGCAGATTAAGCTTGCCGGCGGCAATCGCGTCCTCGAATCCGAGCTTGCGCTGAGCGGCGTTGTCAGCGCCGGGATTGCCTTCGAGGATCACGACTTTGCCGCCCTCGCCGAGCGCTTTTGCCAGCGCTTCACCGACCATCTTGGCACCGCCGCGGTTGTCCGGACCGACAAAGGCGAGGTCGATGCCTGCATCCTTCTTCGCCTGCTCATCCAGCGAGACGTCGAAGTTGACGACCGTGATCCCTGCATCCATTGCCTTCTTCAACGGCGCGACCATCGCGCGAGAATCGGCCGGCGCGATGACGATGGCATCGACGCCCTGCGTGATGAAATTCTCGACGCCGTTCAGCTGGCTTTCGAAATCCGTTTCGTTCTGCATGCCGATGGCCTTGAGCTCGTAGTCACCACGCTTCTTGGCATGGGCTTCGGCACCTTCCAGCATGTTCTTGAAGAAGTCGTTGGCAAGCGACTTCATGACCAGTCCGACGACCGGCTTGTCGGCTGCGAATGCGACTGTCGGCAGCGCGGTGGCGAGCGACAGCGCAAGAATCGATGCGGCTGTAAAGAGTTTCATGTCCATCCTCCGTTGGTTCGGCTGCCCTCCAGCCGCCGATGAAACGTTTCATAGAACCTATGAAAACGTTAGAATGACCTAAGCCGAAAATTTCGACAGGTCAATATGAAACGTTTCATCACGACAAAAATTGCACCATCGTGTTTCAAACCATGCTAATGCGAGGTAAAATGTGTGGAGATGGCGTTGAACCCGACTGTCAAGGATGTAGCAAGGGCTGCCGGCGTTTCGGTCGGAACCGTGTCTCGCGTGCTGGCCAAAAACGAGACCGTCAACCCGGTGATCCGGCAACGGGTGGAAGAGATCATCGAGAGGCTGGGATACAGGCCGAGCAGCCTCGGCAGAAGCCTTCGGCTCAACAAGTCGGATATTATCGGGCTCATAATTCCCGACATCACGAACCCTTTTTTCGCGGAACTGGCCAAGCATCTGGAGACCCTCGCCTCGGCTGCAGGATATTCCGTCCTGTTGGCGAACACGCATGAAGATCCGAAAGCGGAATGCAAACAGGTACAAAGCCTGCTTGGCCGCGTGCCCGCCGGGATCGTCATCGCGCCGGTCAGCGGCAGCCTTGCGGGTGAAATCCTGTCCGATAGCCTGGTGAGCGTCACGATCGACCGCGCGCTGACCGGGCATTCGCTGGTGGCGACGGACAATGTCGAGGGTGGCCGTTTGGCGGCAAGCCATCTTCTGGAACTCGGCCATCGCAGGATCGGTTACATAAGCGGCCCGTCGACAACCGATGTGTCGATACAGCGTCTGAACGGATTTCAGGGTCGAATCGAGGAGGCGCTGGCCAACCCGTCGCAAGGTGCGGTGGAACTGACGGTCCTCGAGGGTAACTTCGACTACAAGTCCGGAGAGGCGATCGGGCGAAAGCTTCTGCAGGGAGACAGAAAGCACCGTCCGACGGCCATCGCCACTGCAAACGATCAGCAGGCAATCGGATTGCTGCGGGCATCGCGCGACCTCGGTATTCGTGTGCCGGAAGATCTTTCGATCGTCGGTTTCGACGATATTCCGCTGGCCTCCCTCGTCCTGCCGCGTCTGACGACGGTTCGCCAGCCGATCGAGGAGATCGCGGAAATCGCCGTCCGGGCGGTTCTGGGAAAAGGACCAATCGTCGGGCAGATCACTTTGAAACCGGCCCTCATCGAGAGAGATTCGACAGCCCCGCCGCGCCCGCGCTGAGGAAATGTGCCTCCGCTCTCATCCGGAAATCTCTGTCGGATGAGAGCGGCTGCCAGTTCATTCCGCCGCCAAGGGTATCGGATATATCGTTGTCATCTCGGCGTCGTCGCTCTTCGCGGCTGGTTCCACGGATTTGTTCTTCGGCTCCTTGCCGAAGAACAAGGCATAACCGGCCGGCAGCACCACGATGGTCAGCACCGTGGCGACGAGGATGCCACCCATCATCGCATAGGCCAGCGGTCCCCAGAAGACGCCGCGCGAAATCGGGATGAGCGCCAGCACCGCTGTCAGCGCGGTAAGCACGATCGGGCGGAAACGGCGCACGGCCGATCCGACGATCGCCTCCGTCCGGTCCATGCCCGCCGCGATATCCTGATCGATCTGGTCGACCAGGATGATCGAGTTGCGCATGATGATGCCGAGCAGCGCGATGACGCCGAGGATCGCCACGAAGCCGAACGGCGCGCCGCTGATGAGAAGTGCTGCGGCTGCACCGATGATGCCAAGCGGACCGGTTGCCAGCACCAGCATCGCCTTGCCGAAATGCTGCAGCTGAATCATCAGCAACACGACGATGACCGCAAGCATGACCGGCGCCTTGTCGGCGATCGACTGCTGGCTTTCGGCCGCGTCTTCGGCGCCACCCTGGATCTCGACCTTGTAGCCGGGGGCGAGGGCGTCACGCAGAGGCTGCATGTCGGCATACATCTTCATGGCGACGTCGTTGGGCTGCACGCCGTCGGGCAGCGTGCCGCGAACGGTGATCGTCGGCAGGCGGTCGCGGCGCCATTCAAGCCCCTGCTCCAGAACCGGAACCACCTTGGCCACCTGCGACAGCGGAACCGAACCGCCGAAATCCGTCGGCACGTAGATCGAATCCACGGAAGACAGCAGGTGGCGGCTTGCCTCGGGTTCGCGGGCAACGATCGAGACCGTTTCCTCGCCATCGCGGAAGTCGTCGAGCGGCGCCCCGGACATCGAGGCCTGCAAAATCTGGCGGATGCGCTGCGAGGTGACGCCGAGCGCACGAGCGCGATCCTGGTCGATGACCAGTTTCATGGCCGGCACCGGCTCCAGCCAGTCGTCGTGCAGCGCACCGATCTGCGTGTTCTCGGCAAACTTCGCCTTGACCTGGTCGGCGATGCGGCGGACTTCAGCGCGATCCGGTCCCATGACACGCATCTGCACAGGCCAGCCGGTCGGCGGCCCAAGGAACAGGCGGTCCACCTTGCCGCGAACGGTCGGGAAATCCCGGGCCAAGATCGAGCGCAGCTTGAGGATCAGCCGTTCGCGGGCCGGTTCGTCATTGGCCATGACGAGAAGCTGGGCGAAGTTCGGATTGCGCAGCTGCTGGTCGAGCGGCAGGAAGAAGCGCGGCGCGCCCTCGCCGATATAGGTGGCGATGAACTTCTTGTCCTTGTCATCCATCATCTTGGCTTCCAGCGCCTTGGCCTGGTTTTCGACCTCCTTGATGCTGGTGCCTTCCGGCAGCCAGAGATCGACAAGGATTTCCGGACGCGAGGACTGCGGGAAGAAATTCTTCGGAATGAACTGGAATGCCCAGAGGCTGGTGGCGAAGACAACGAATGTCATCGTCAGCACGATGATCCTGTGGCGAACGGCCCAGCCGACAGTGCCGCGCAGACGACGGTAGAACCGGGTGTCGAAGACGTCGTGATGTTCACCGGCATGATGGCGCTGCTTGAGGATCATGTAGCCGAGCCACGGCGTGAAATAGACGGCCACAAACCAGGAAACGACCAGCGCGATGCCGACGACGTAGAACAGCGAGCGCACATATTCGCCGGCCGTCGAGGCCGCAAAACCAACCGGGATGAAGCCGGCCGTGGTGATCAGCGTGCCGGTCAGCATCGGGAAGGCGGTCGAGGAATAGGCGAAACTGGCGGCGTCGAGCTTGACCATACCCTCCTCCAGCTTTCGCTCCATCAGTTCAACGACGATCATGGCGTCATCGACCAAAAGGCCGAGGGCGATGATCAGCGCGCCAAGCGAGATGCGCTGCAGGTCGATGCCCAGCTCGTACATGATGGCGAAGGTGGCGGCGAGGACGAGCGGAATGGCAATCGCGATGACCAATCCCGAACGCCAGCCGATCGACAGGAAGGAAACGACGAGCACGATGACCAGCGCTTCTCCGAGCGCATGCATGAACTCGCTGACGGCATCGGTCACGACCTCCGGCTGATTGGCGATCTGGTCGACGGCAACCCCATAAAGAAGCGCCGCTTCAAACCGCTGATAGGTCTCCTCAACGGCCGCGCCGACATCGGTCACCTTGTAGCCCTTGGCCATGACGACACCGAGCTGGACGCTGTCGTGGCCGTTGTAGCGGTATTTCCGCTGGAAAGGGTCTTCGAGGCCGGACGAGACAGTGGCGATATCGCCGAGACGGGTGACCTGCCCACCGGCGCGCAGCCGCAGCTCGCGGATATCCTCTGCCCTGGTTACGCTGCCCTCGACGGAAATGCGCACCGAGCGCAGCCCGGTATCGACCGAGCCTGACGGATCGACGTTGTTCTGGCCCTTCAGCGCATTCTGGACATCGATAAGGGTCAGACGACGTTCGGCAAGCGCCTTGGAGGAAATGTCGATATAGATTTTCTCCGGCTGGTCGCCGATGATGACAGCCTTCTCGACACCGGGGGTGGTCAGCAGCATGTCGCGGGCCTGGATGGCGAAGCGCTTCAGTTCCGGATAGCTGTAACCATTGCCGCTCAGCGAATGCAGCGTGATGAAGGTATCGCCGAATTCATCGTTGAAATAGGGACCAAGCAGGCCCTGCGGCAGCTCGTTGGCGATATCGCCGACCTTCTTGCGCACCTGATAGAAGGCGTCGGCAACCTCGGCGGAATTGGTATCGCCCTTGACCTGCAGCGTGATGATGGCGCTGCCGGCGCGGGTATAGGAGCGGACGAAATCGAGATGCGGCGTTTCCTGCAGCTTGCGCTCGATCTTGTTGACGACCTGGTCTTCCATGTCCTGGATCGAGGCCCCCGGCCAGATCGCCTGAACGACCATGACGCGAAAGGTGAAATCCGGATCCTCCTTCTGGCCCATGCGCATCAGGCCGAGCACGCCGGTGATGAGGATCAGCCCGAAGAGGAACCACGCGATGCTCGGATGGCCGATCGCCCAGCGCGACAGGTTGAAGGACTGCTTTTGATCGGTGGTGGTGGTCATCGGCGTGGTTCCGCTTTCGATGGATCGGGGATCAGCGCAAGCGCTGGGCGTTGCCTTGCATATCGTCGGCGGATGCCGACTGCTGCTCGGCCGGGGCATCGATTTTGACCTTGAGGCCTTCGGTCATGAACTGCGTCCCGGCGGAGACGACGAGGTCGCCCGGCTTCAGGCCGTCCGAAATCCGAACCCCATCGCCGGTGAAGTCACCGACCGTGACCGGACGGGCGTGGACCGTCTCGCGGGCGCGGTCGACTGTCCAGACGATCGGCTGGCTGTCTTTTTCAGCGAGTGCGCTGAGAGGGATGGAAACCGCCTGTTGCGCATTTGCAGCCGTCGCTTCGATGCGGGCCGTCATGCCAAGCAGGACGTTGGGATCATTCGGCAGGCTGACGCGGACGGCAAAGGTACGGGACTGCGGATCGGCGCTGCCGGCCACCTCGCGCACCTTGCCCTGAAGCGTCAGCGCGGCGTCGGACCAGAAGCCCGCCTTGACGGCCTTGCCGGGCTTGAACTGCGCGATATCCATTTCCGGCACGGCGATCAGCACTTCCTTTTCGCCATCGACCGCGACCGTGACGACCGGGGTTCCGGAGCCGACGACCTGGCCGACTTCGGCGCTGACGGCGGTGACGATGCCGTTCTGGTCAGATGTCAGGTCGGCATAGCTGACCTGGTTCCGGGCCTGATCCAGCGTCGATCGGGCGGAATCACGCGTGGCAATCGCCTGATTGTAGCTGAGCACCGCCTGCTCCAGCTGCGATTTTGGCGCGACGTCCTTGGAGAACAGCTGTTCGGCGCGGTTGCGGACCAGTTCAGCGGTCTCGACCTGCCGCTCGGCGGCATCAAGGCTTGCCTTGGCGCTACGGACCGAAAGCTCATAGTCGGCGGCGTCGATACGGGCGAGCAGTTCGCCGGATTTCACCCTCTGGCCGATATCGACCAGACGCTCGGTGATTTTGCCGTTGATGCGGAAGCCGAGGTTCATCTCAGTCCTCGCACGCACCGAGCCGGAATAGTCGAGGATGCGCGTGTCATCCGCCTTTGCGATCTCGACCGTCTTTACGGGACGAACGACCTCCACCGTTTCGGCCTTTTCCTCCGAGCAGCCGGCCAGCGCGAGAGCGGCAACCGTCAGAAGGATGGTGGGCAAAATGCGGACACGGGTATAGCTTGGCGAAAACATCTCGCGCTCCTGGCAAAATTGACAATGATAGGGGATGGCCGTCGCTGCGGCGTTTATCTCAGGGCTTTGAGGGCAAACTCGATGAGTTCCTCCGCCGTCGCCCTGTTCGGTTTGGCAAGACATTGCGCCACCATCTGCGGATGGCACATGTTCACCGTCGCGGCCCCGAAACATCGGGCGGCAATGGTGGAATCCTGCGCGGCGAATTCGCCGGCGGCAATGCCCTGGCTGATGATCTCCTCGATGACGTCATTCATCCGGTCGATGTGCTTTTCGATGACATGCCAATCGCGCTCGATCGCGACGATCACCATTTCATGCACCTTCTCATGGTCCATCATGGCGGTGACGATCAGCTGATGCTGGGCATGCAGATATTGCCGCAGGCGATCGGCCGCGCTGATCGGCAGGCGTGAGATTGCCAGCGCCTGCTGGTAACTGGTCCCCAGCATGCGGCCGCAGACGGCCTGGTGGATTTCGGTCTTGGAGGCAAAGAAGCGATAGATATTGGCGGGCGACATGCCGAGGTCACGGGCAATGTCGGCCACGTTGGTCTTCGAATACCCGTAGTGCCGGAACAATCGCTCGGCGGAATCAAGGATTCGCGTCACGTTTTCCAGTCGGGTCTGATCCAGTGTTTCGGTGCTCTCGTCCATGTTCCAGTCTTTCGATTTACGACTGACGATTTTTGAATTTCGTCAGTCGTAAATCATATGGGCCGTTATGTCAAGACTTCGCGGCGCGGCCACTGGTCAGGTTCGGCCGCGAGGCAGTCTTGCTGAGGTCATGGAATAGTTCGGTGAGCCGTTGAGGATCAGACCGTATCTCGCTATTGCGATCTGCGGATCGTCATGCTGACATTTACGTGGAAATAGCTGGATTTGACGGCGATTGCCGACACTTGCCAACCTCTGTGCCCCGATTCTGGTTGACCGAGGCACAGAGGCTGAGGCAGTCGCTTCGGGTTACCGGACGAATGCCGGAGACCGGTCAGTGGCGATCAGGTGATTTCCAGGCGCTCAAACACACCGAGACGAGAGGATATCGCTACAGAAAATCGTCGCGTCTCGGCGTGAACGTGTCGATCAGCAATCCCTCCTCGAGCGCCACCACGCCGTGGACGAGATTGGGGGCGACGATAAAGCTGCTGCCGGATGGCAGCGTCGTCGTGACGCCATCGACGGTTACCTCGAAGGCCCCCTTGGCGACGTAACTGACCTGCGTATGCGGATGCGAATGAAGGGCGCCGACCGCGCCCTTGTCGAAGCTGAAGGCGACGAGCATCATTTCCGGGCGATGCGAAAGAACGGCACGGCGATTGCCGGGCGAAGTTTCCGTCCAGGTCAGGCCATTGGGCAATGTAGTGTGATCGGTCATCGGTTTCCCCTTATCGTGCCAGCCATCCGCCATCGACGGGAAGGACAGTGCCGTGCACATAATCAGACGCGCGCGATGCGAGGAAGACGGCGGCGCCTGCCATATCATCCGCCCGCGCCCAGCGCCCGGCCGGAATGCGTTTCAGGATATCGGCATTGCGCTCAGCATCCGCCCTGAGCGCCGTGGTGTTGTTGGTCTCGACATAACCGGGGGCTATTGCGTTGACATTGATGCCGCGCGCCGCCCACTCGTTCGCCATCAGCCGCGTCAGCCCCGCAAGGCCGCTCTTGGCCGCGGTATAGGACGCAACGCGAATGCCGCCCTGGAACGACAGGAGCGAGGCGATGTTGATGATCTTGGCCGGGATCTTTTCCGCCATCGCCATCCGGGCAAAGGACTGGCAGAGAAAAAACGCCGATTTCAGATTGGTGTCCATGACGGCATCCCAGTCTTCTTCGGTAAAATCGACCGTATCGGCGCGACGGATAATCCCGGCATTGTTGACCAGGATGTCCGGGCGAGCAGCAAGAGCACCGGCGCGATCGATGACGGCGCGCACCTCGTCCATCTTGGAAAGATCGGCGAGAAGAGAATGAAACGCCCGGCCGCTGGCTTCAACCAGCGCTGCGGTTTCGTCCATCGACGAGCGACCGACACCGATGATGTCGGCACCCGCGCTTGCAAGACCGACGGCAATCGCTTGGCCGATGCCGGTATTGGCACCGGTAACGATGGCGCAGCGGCCGGAGAGATCGAACGGGTTCATTTCAGACTTTCCATCGGTACCTTGTCCATGTCGGTGAAGCTCATATTATCTCCAGCCATCGCCCAGATGAAGGAATATCGACCGGTGCCGGCACCGGAGTGGATGGACCATCCCGGAGACAGTACGGCATCATGGCTTTTCAGCACGAGATGTCGGGTTTCCTGCGGCTCTCCCATGAAATGGAAGATGCGGGTCGCCTCGTCCATGCCGAAATAGAGATAGACCTCCATGCGCCGGTCATGCACATGCGCCGGCATGGTATTCCAGACGGAGCCGGGCTCGAACATGGTCAGCCCGACCAGAAGCTGGCAGCTTTCGCAGACATCCGGATGCACATACTGGTTGATCGTGCGGGCATTGGCCTCTTCGGCCGAGCCCGTGCGCACCTTCTTGGCCATGTCGAGCGTGATCAGCACGGTCGGGCAGACACGATGCGCGGGGGCGCTCAGCAGATAGAACTCGGCCGGATTGGCCGGATCATCGCTGCGGAACGACAGGATACCCTGCCCCATGCCGATATAGAGCGCGTCCTGGAAACCAAGCGGATAATCGACGCCGCCGACGATGACCGTGCCCTTGCCGCCAATATTGAGAATGGCGGCCTCGCGACGCTCGAGGAACTGGCTGGTGCCGGTTTCCTTGACCTGATCGATCACGAGATCTTGCCCTACCGGAACGATCCCGCCGACGATCATCCGGTCGAGATGGCTGTAGGTGAGATTGATCTCACCCTTGGAAAAGAGCCCCTCGATCAGGAAGCCCTCGCGCAGGCCTTTCGTATCGCGCCGGGCCGTGTCTTCTGGACCGACGACCTGACGTACGTTTACGGATATTGTCACGGCATTTGCCTCTTGGCGCTTGATGAAAAGATCAGGTGAGGACGACATATTCGGTGAGTTGGCTGATGCTGGTGTCGGCCTTCTTCACATCGAATACCTTGGTCCCGTGGCTCATGATCACGAACCGGTCGCAGACCTGGTAGGCGTGATAGAGATTGTGCGTCACCAGCACGCTCGACACACCCTCCGCCTTCAGCTTCAGGACCTGCGCCAGCAACGCTTCCGTTTCGCGGACGGACAGCGCCGAGGTCGGCTCGTCGAGGAGCAGCACCCGACGCTTGAAGAACACGGCGCGAGCGATGGCCACGGCCTGCTTCTGGCCGCCGGAAAGGTCGCCCACCAGCTTATCGGGAGAATCGATGCCGGAGATGTGGACGGCTTTTTCCAGCACTTCCATGGCGATATCGCGCATCTCGGCCTGTTTCAGGAAGCCGAAGGCATCGGTACGCTCGCGCCCCATGAAGATGTTGCGGGTGATGGACAGCGAATCCACCAAAGCCGTGTTCTGGTAGATGGTTTCGATGCCTGCATCGGCAGAATCGGAGCGGCAGGTAAACAGCGTCTTTCGGCCGTCGACACTGAGATGGCCGGAGGTCGGCTTGTGAATGCCCGAAATCAGGTTGACCGTGGTCGACTTGCCGGCACCGTTGTCGCCGAGAAGACCGACGACTTCGCTCGGGCCGATGTGAAAGCTCAGGTCCCGAAGCGCAGTCAAGGCGCCGAAGCTTTTGGAGATATTGTGCAGTTCGAGAAGATTGGGTGCGGACATCATGCAGCCCCCCGGCGTTCGATGAGATGGTTGAAGGCGGCAGCGACGACGATCAGCGTTGCGATGAACATGTCGAGGTAGAAGCCAGGCGCCCGGAGGAGCAGAAGCACGTCGGTGATGGTGTGGATCAGCATGACGCCGAGGAAGATGCCGATGATCGAGCCGCGGCCGCCGCGCAGGGACAGCCCGCCGATGACGCAGGCGGCGATCGCCTGCAGTTCGAGACCGGCGCCTTGCCCCGGCTGGACGCTGCCGACGCGTGCCGTGGCGATGATGCCGGCAACTGCGGCCATGCCCCCGGCGATGGCAAAGGCGATCATCTTGACGCGTTCCGTGTTGATGCCGATGGCCGTTGCCGCGGCCGGATTGCCGCCGGTGGCGAACAGGTGGTTGCCGAGCTTGTGACGGTGCAGCAACAGATAGAAGCCGATGACGAACAGGACGATCCAGATGAAGGCGGCGTTGATGCCGAACAGCGTTCCGGCAAACAGGCTGGAAAAGGCGGGTTCCGGGTCGAATCGCACCTGAACGGCGCCATTGTAGAGCAGCACGGCGCCGCGCCAGAACAACAGGCCGCCAAGCGTGACGATGAAGGAAGGAAGGCCGAAGCGCAGGGTGATCGTGCCGTTAAGCAGGCCGATCATCACGCCCAGCAGGATGCCGAGCGGCGCGGCGATGAAGGCGCTCATGCCGCCATCGACGAGGCTCGCCATCAGGACGGCCGTCAACGTATAGACCGAGCCGATCGACAGGTCGAACTCGCCGGCGATCATCAGGATGCCGGCGCCGAGCGCCAGGCAGCCGAGCACCGGGATAGCCTTCATCAGGATCGTCAGGTTCTGCGGCGACAGGTAGCGGAAGTCGTCGGGAAAGGCGAGCGCGCCGGCGATGCAGACGATCTGCAGGGTCGCGAAGACCAGCAGAATGGCCCCGGCCGGCATGGTCATGATCTGCTTCAGCAGCGATTGTTTTTTGGTGCGCGATTTCGGCACGGCTGTGTCGGTCATGGCGTAGGTCACTGTCGTTACTCTGTTCCAGGGATCGCGATTGACCTTCCGGCTTTCGCCGGAAGGTCTTTAAGCGCTACGCTTATCGGTAGCTGCCGATCAGCGGCTTGACGGAGCTGATGCGCGACTTGTCGAGGAAGGCGCCCTGTCCGGTGTCGATGTCCGTTGGCGTCAGGCCGTACTTTTTCGCCAGCGCGATCTGGGCGATCGGATAGTAGCCCTGCAGGTAGGGCTGCTGGTCCATCGTCGCGAACATGGCGCCCGATTCCACCGCATTGACGATTTCGACCGCAAGATCGAAGCCGCCGAACGGAATGTTGATGCCGGCATCCTTGATGGCGCCTGCGCCGACCGTCGAGGTGACCGAACCGGTGCCGAACAGAGCTTTCGTGTTGGGGTTGGCGATGAGGAACTGCGCGAGAATGTTCTGCGCTTCGGCCGGATCGAGACCCGACTTGACCGTCTCCACCTTGATGCCATGCTCCTTCATCGACTTTTCGATGCCGCCGCCACGCGCCACGGCGAAGCTGGCCTCTGGAATTTCGCGCGGGTTGAAGACCATGTCGCCTTCCTTGAGGCCGAACTGCTCGATCATGCGATTGCCGAGTTCATAGCCCGAAGCGAATTCGTCCATGCCGACATAGGCCTGGCGGCAATTGCCCTTGGCGCCTTCCAGGTCGTCATTGTTGAAGCCGATGACGATGATGCCGGCCTTGACGGCCGCGCAGATGCTGGCATCGAAGGCGTCCGAGGACGAGATCGCAACGGCGATGCCGTCGACGCCGCTGACGGTGGCGCTCTCGATCAGGTCGTTCTGGCGTACCGGATCGTTGTTGGCGTACTGGACGTCGAGATCGACGCCGAACTGCGCCGCGGCATCTTGTGCGCCCTTCACGACGGGGTTAAAGAACTGGACACTCGGATCAAGGTAGATGATCATCGTCGCCTTGACATCGGCCGCCACGGCGGATGATGTGAAAGCCATAGCTGCGCACGCCGCAAGCATTGCGGTTTTCAGTCTGGTCAATTTCATTTGCGTATCCTCCCTTTGGATGTGCAATCGGGGTCGAAAGACCCGTTTCTCGGCTGGCGAGCTCCGACCAAAGATCGTGCCAGTCGAGATTTCCCTCCTCTACCTCAGTGTCCGGTGAGCACCCTCACCCGAACCAAGGATCCGGCCGGCCCAAGGTCACGTGAATGCCCTTGAACTGCGAATATTCGTCGAAGCCGTACCGGCCAAGTTCCCGACCGAGACCGCTCTTCTTGTAACCGCCGATCGGCAGCTCCGGCGCACCGTCGATGACGCTGTTGATCCAGCAGCGGCCGGCGCGGATGCGGCGGATGCTCTGCAGCGCATTTTCGAGATTGGTGGACCAGACGCTGGCCGACAGGCCGAATTCCGATGCGTTTGCCATGGCGACCGCCTCATCGGCCGTCTTGAATGTCAGCGTCGACAGCACCGGGCCGAAGATTTCCTCCCGGGCGATCGACATGTCGGCGGTGACGCCGGAAAAGACCGTCGGTGCGTAGTAAAGCCCGGCCCCCTCGCCGACACGAGATCCGCCGAGCAGCAGTTCGGCTCCCGCCGCCTGTCCCGCCTCGACATAGGATTGAACTTTGGCGGCGTGCGCTTCCGAGATCATCGCGCCGATCTTCGTGCGCTCGTTCAGCGGATCGCCGAAGGTAACTTTGCGGGAGATGTCGAGCAGGCGCTCAAGCAGCGCATCACGAATACCCTCCTGCACGAGCAGGCGGCTGCCGGAAATGCAGCACTGGCCGGCATTGTGATAGACACCATAGGCGATGCCGTCGGCAGCCGCCTCCAGGTCCGCATCAGCAAACACGATCTGCGGCCCCTTGCCGCCGAGCTCGAGGCCAACGCGCTTGACGCTGCGGGCGGCAATCTCGCCAAGCTTGGTGCCGACACGGCCCGAGCCGGTAAAGGCGATCATGTCCGTTCCCGGATCTTCCGCCAGCACCTGGCCGGCCGGATCGCCGTACCCCGTGACGACATTGAAGACGCCGTCGGGAATGCCGGCCTCGCGGGCCAGTTCCGCCATGCGGATCGACGTGCCGGAGGTGAATTCGGAGGGCTTCAGCACAACCGTGCAGCCGCCGCCGATCGCCCACGGCACCCGCTCGGAGGCGATGATGAAGGGGAAATTCCAGGGTGTGATGATGCCGACGACACCGACGGGCTCGCGCAGGACGAGGCCGAGGCGGTTGTCGCCGATATTGTTGTGGGTCTGGCCTTCGAGCGCGCGGGCCTGACCGGCCGCATAGGACCAGAGATCGGCGCAGAAGGTGATTTCGCCGCGGGCCTGGGCAATCGGCTTGCCGACCTCCAGGCTTTCGATCAGGGCGATTTCCTCAACATTGGCAAGGATAAGCTCGGCCGTCTTGAACATCAGGCGCGACCGTTCGGCACCTGACATGCGCGGCCAGGGGCCGGTGTCGAAAGCGCGCCGGGCAGCGGCGATCGCGGCACGAACATCGTCGGCGGAGGCATCGGGCCAGGTGCCGACGACGATACCGGCATGGCCGGGGCTGACGCGGTCTATGGTCTTGCCGGAGGCCGCATCGACGGACTTGCCATCGACAAGCATCTTGTAGCGGGATTTACTCTGCAAACGCGGATCACTAGAGTCCGGGATTATGAAATTGGACTGTATTGTCATCAACCGACCGGGATTTATCGTCCCGGCTCCTCCATCCTGGCCCGGCGTATCGAGCGCCGCGCTTGTGTTGTCGTCAAGTTGTATGGTACTGTATGGTGGTTAAAAGCGGATGTCAACGAGACGGTGGCGAAAAGCATGAACCTTGAAACATTGAAGATCGAGCCGATGAAGATCGAGACCGGGGCGACGACCGCTGCCCAGGTCGAGCGAGATCTGCGCGAAGCCATCATCCGCCTCGAACTGGCGCCGGGTTCCCGGCTGTCCGAGCAGGAAATCGCCTCCCGTCTCGGCGTCTCCCGTCAACCGGTCCGGGAGGCTCTGATCGCGCTTGGAAAATCGAAGCTGGTGGAAATCCGCCCCAATCGCGGAACGGTCGTGGTTCGCATCTCCGCCCGGCAGATGATGGAGGCCCGTTTCGTGCGCGAGGTGATCGAGGTCGCCGTTGCCAGACGAGCGAGCGAAAGCTTCGACACATGGACCCGACGAAAGATCGACAGCATTCTGGAGCGCCAGAAAATGGCGATGGCCGACCATGATCACAACGCCTTCCGCCGGGAAGACGAGCAGTTTCACATCGCCATCGCCGAAGGGGCTGGCTGCGGCCTCGCCTGGAATGCCATCTCGGACATCAAGGCCCATATGGACCGGGTCTGCAACCTGCAGCTCCGCAATCCCACATCGATGAACAACCTCATCGAGCAGCACGAAAAAATCGTCACCGCCATCGACGGTCGAAATGCCGATGCCGCCGCAGATGCCATGCGGGCGCATCTGAACGGCATTTTGAACGACCTGCCGCAGATCGAATCCGACAATCGCGAGCTTTTCGAATAGCCGCATGCCAATGGAGGCGCTGCGCGTGTCCGGTCATGCCGGCGTGGTCTGCGCCTTTTTACTCGGCTTGCCGCGTCCGGTTAGGCAACCCGTGACACATCCCGTGCTGTAAACTCAGCCATGGCTTTGAACGTGTCTTTCAACACGTCCCCCAACCTCTCGGTCAATGGTCGCTCCGGGAAATGTCCGGACGCCAGGAGCATCTCGATCTCCTGGCAGATCGACATCGCCCGTGCGGCTCCGCTGCTCGAGCAATTGGATTTGAGGGCATGTATCAGTCTTTTCGCGTCAGCGCTTTTGGCATCGATCTCGGCCACGGCCACTTCGTACCCCGAGAATGCGTTGTCGCAGAAAGACCGGAAGACTTTTCCCTGAATGTCGGTGCCTGTGCTTGAGCGGATAACCTCGAACATTTCCAGCGTTTCCGGTGACAACAAAGGATGTTCAGCAGCGCTGTCGGTTTCGGAATGAACGTCGATTTCCTGCGAAGCCGAAGCCGCGTCGAGAACGCCGAGATCGCGGAAAACCTGCAGAAGCTGGGCGATATTGAACGGTTTTGCCAGATAGCCGTCCATTCCGGCCTCCTTCCAGCGCCCCGCATCCTTGCCCATGACATGTCCGGTCAGCGCGACGATCAAGGTCGGACGCCGTCCGCTGTCGGCTTCACATGTCCGGATCGCGCGCGTGGCCTCGAAACCATCCATGTCCGGCATCGAACAATCCATGAAGATGACGTCGTAGGCGGCTTTGTCGATCGCATTGATTGCTGCACGACCGCTGTCTGCGACGTCGCACTCGATATTGAAGGTCCGAAGGGCCTCGCCAAGCACCTCCCGGTTGACGGCCACGTCGTCTACCGCAAGGACCCGAAGGTTTCTGAGGTCCGGGATCTGCGATCGCTCCGCCTCATTGGATTGCGGCTTCAACGTCGAAAGCCGGCCCTGATCCAGCGCCTCGCAGAACCGGTCCAGGAAAGCTCTCGATACCGGCATCGGAACGTCGAGGACAGGCGTTCTTCCGCCCGGAAGCGATAGTGTATTGGCTGCGAAAGACCGAAGAAGGACGATCGGCAGTGTCGTCTCGCCAAGGTCTGCACCTCCCGCATCGCCGGCGCGAACAAAGACGGCGTCATATGCGCGCTCGATAGAGTCGACCACCGTCACTCCGCGATCACGCAAGCCGTTGGACAGTGCGCGGCGAGAAATGACGTCGCTGTCGATGATGGCGACGGTAAGCGCCCTGGAAACACGGAACGGCATCGCCTGCTCGGACGCGAAAGGTATCGAGACGATGAACCGCGACCCCACCCCGAGGCGGCTTTCCACGTGGATGCTGCCGCCCATCAATTCCGTCAACTGCCGGGAAATCGACAACCCCAGCCCCGTGCCGCCAAACTTGCGGGCGATGCTGGAATCGGCCTGGGAGAATTTCGTGAAGATGCGACCGATCTTGTCCTCGGCAATACCAACCCCGGTATCCTCGACGACGAGACGGAGCTGACCTGAGCCTTCCGGAGCGACATCGACCAGGATCGTGACGCCTCCCGTCTCCGTGAATTTCAGGCCGTTGTTGACGAGATTGCTGACGATCTGCGTCAGCCGGACGGGGTCGCCGACAACTTTGCACGGAACTTCAGGGGAAATATGAATCGCGATCGACAGGTTCTTCTCGCGGGCCCGTTCGGCAAACAGGCAGGTGACATCCTCGACGATAGCATCCAGCGAAAACTCGATTTCCTCGAGCTCGATCTTGCCGGACTCGATCTTCGAGAGATCGAGGATATCGTTGATGATATGAAGAAGGTTCTTCCCCGACCTCGTAATGATCTCGGCATAACGCTGGTGCCTCGGCGCAAGATGGGCTGCTGCAAGCATCTCCGCCATGACCATCATGCCGTTCATCGGGGTGCGTATTTCATGGCTCATCGTTGCGAGAAATGTCGACTTGGCCTGGTTGGCGGAATCCGCCTCGTCCTTCGCTTGGCGCAGTTCCGACGTCCGTTGCGCGACTGTGTCCTCCAGCGTCTCGCTGTGCCGGCGCAACAGCCTGTCGCGCTCGTCGATATGGCCGAACATTTCGTTGAACGCCTCGACCAGCACGCCGACCTCGTCGTTGCGCACCTTTTGAAGACGGCGCGTCAGGTCCGACCGGGTGCCGATGTCCAGGAATTCGTCTGCCAGCGCACGCAAGGGCCGAACCACGCGGGACACATGGATGCGCGCCAGCATCGCGGTCACGATCACCAGCACCAGTCCAAACAGACCGGAATAGGCAAAAGCCGTAAGATACCGATCCCAGAGACCCGCGACCTCGGCATGCATTTCGATCGATCCGACCGTGGTGCCTGCCTTGCGAACCTCCGCCAGCACCTCGATCGAGGAGGACAGCATCGAGCCGATACCGGACGTGTCGTCCACCAGACTGGCACCCGCGCCGATTTCGGCAATCACTGCCCCTGTGCCGTCGAGGGCGGCGACATAGACGACATCGGGCAGTTCCCGCACACCCCTGATCACCTCAAGGACCTTGCGCGGGTCCTTTTCCGAAACGCCGTCGCTTGCCGCCGCCGCAAAAGCGTAGGCGGCGCTCTGATAGCGCAGGGTCTCGGCCTTGATCGCCTGCTGGAAATCGGAAATCAGGAACAGGCCGACACTGGCGGTGATACCAAAACCGACGGCGGCGATGACGATCCGGGAGATGCGGGTCGAAATGGGTGTGTCCAAATACATGCGAAGTCCTCTCGGCCTGGAAGGTTCGCATGAATTTGTTAATCAACTGGCCATCAAACAAAGGTTAACCTTGTATCGCGATTTGGATTCTTATGCGTCTGAATGTAATGGAATTTTATCCGTTCTCGCGTCTCCTGAGGGCCAGGAGACCCCTGCATGTTGCATCAGTTGAACTGCCTAATCGTCGATGATGACCCAATGTATACCATGGTGGCCGATAGCATCCTGTCGTCGCTGACGTCGGGATCTGTCGACAAGGCTTCCAATGGCAGCACGGGGATCGAGGCATTGCGCATGCGTGCGGCAAAGCTTGACGTGGTTTTTCTCGACCTCAATATGCCGGACCTCGACGGCCTCGGCTTCATGCGCGCCGCGTCCGAATCCGGCTTCGACGGCAATATCGTCATATCGAGCGGCGAAACCCCCGCCATTCTCAGATCCGCAGAAGCCATGGGCAAAATGCTTGGGATTTCGGTTCTCGGCGCCCTTCCGAAACCGTTGAAGATCGAGGCGGTCGCCGCAGCGCTTGACGAGGCTTCGCGCCGCGGACGGCGATCGTCCACGCAGGCCGCCCGCAGTTTGATCGGCAATGATTTCGAGCTGACGCCCTACTATCAGCCGCAATACAATCTTCGATCCGGGCGGATTGCCGGCCTGGAATCACTCATCAGGCTGACCGCCAAGGACGGCCTCGTCCACGGACCCGCACAACTGTTTGCGTCGATGACGTCGGCAGCCGAGCGCGACGAGGTTTCGCTGACGATTACGAAGGCGGTTCTGTCCGATGCAAGGATGTGGCAGGGTCGGCCCGACAAACCCGGCGTATCGATCAATCTGGACGCATGCGTCCTCGAACAACCGGAAATCGTAACCTCTGTTCACCGGGCTGCGGTCGATTTCGGCATAGATCCTGCCATGATCTGCCTGGAGGTCACGGAGAAATCGCTGCCCAAGGAACCCTCGCGGCTTGTCGAGGCTTTGATCCGATTGAGAATGGCCGGGTTCAGGCTATCCCTTGATGACTATGGTATGGGAGCCTCCAGTTTCGAACTGTTGAGGCTCTGTCCTTTCTCGGAAATCAAGGTCGACAGATCGATTGTCGAGGCCTGCACGACGGATCACATCACCCGGAAATTCCTGCACGCCTTCGCAAACCTTGCCCGGGATCTTGAGCTGACATCCGTGGCGGAAGGTATCGAGACCGAGCGAGAACTTGCGGAGGTGCGATCGGCCGGAATTGATCTCGTCCAGGGATTCTTGTTTTCACGCCCACTTCCGCCGGCTGCGATTGCTGCGCTCCTGAGCGAGGAACGGATCACCGGGACATGAAGGCTTCCCTGCACGCCTTTTCCAGGCGCCTGAACGATTTCCTGTCTTGCCGCCAAGGTCACATGGCGTTGATGGCAGCGATCATCGCGCCGGCGTTTTTAGGTCTCGCAGGCGCGGCCATCGACTTCAATTCCTTGATGACCCACAAGACCAATCTTCAGGACATTGCCGATACGGCCGCTCTGGCGTCTGCAAAAGAAGCCTCCTTGAACGGCTGGTCGGAAAAGGCGGCCCTCTCCATCGTGGAGGGCCTTGTTGCGGCGAACAAGGATTCCAGCACCGACAACGTGGTCTCCGCCGACGTGGCTGTGGACGCGGTCAACAGGCAGATCAAGGTGACGCTGGCGCAGGACAATCATCCCTATTTTATCGCCAATTATTTCGTCGGCAGCCCACAGATCGTGGTTTCTTCCACCGCGCGCACCAATAACAGTTCGAACATCTGTGTGATCGGGCTCGAAGAGTCCGATACCGCGACCGTGTCCCTGGACACGAATGCCCTGATTTCCGCCCCCAAATGCGCGGTTTATTCAAACTCCGACAGCACGTCGGGTCTTGTGGCGACAGGAAATTCAAACCTGATTGCGCAGCTCACCTGCACCGCGGGCGGATATGGGGGAATGCCGAAGAATTACAATCAGGAACTGCCCCTCACCGATTGTCCGACCGTCAGCGATCCCCTGGCGTCAAGGCCGGCGCCCAGCATCGGCGGCTGCAAGGAAAGGGGCGCGACCTATAGCCATTACACAGGGTCGCTTCAGCCGGGTGTCTATTGTGGAGGCCTTACCATCAGGGCATCTTCCGAGATCACCTTGAGGCCCGGCGTCTATGTTATCAAGGACGGGCCCTTGATCATCGAGTCCAGTTCGACGGTCGAGGCGAAGGGCGTCGGCTTCTATTTCACCGGAGCGAATGCAAGTTTTCTGTTCGAAAGCAGCAGTCAGGTCGACATAGAGGCCCCGACCTCCGGTCCCCTCGCGGGCCTTGTCGCCTTTCAGGACCGCTCCTCTCCGGAAACCGATTTCGTCATCACAAGCAACAAAGCCAGAAAGCTGCTTGGTACGATCTACCTGCCCAACGGCAATCTGATCGTTGCCGCAAACAACAAGGTGGCCGACGGCTCGGCCTATACCGCCATTGTTGTTCGCAGATTGCGGCTGTCGAAAGGCCCGAATCTCGTCCTCAATACCAATTACGACGAAACGCTGGTTCCTGTGCCCGAAGGTGTCGGCCCGCAGGCGAGCACGCCGCAACTGATCCACTGAGCCGACGAAGAATTCGGCCGTGCGGTAGCGGCGGGACCCTGTGAAACGCCGGAAATGCGAAAGGCGCAAGGACCAGGTCCCCGCGCCCTCCTGGGAGAACAGGATCGCAACAATCAGATGTTGGCAAGCAGGTCGTTGATCCGGCTTTCGGCGCTGCCGAGTGCCTCGTCGATCGTCTTGTCGCCGTTCACGGCCGCACCGACTTCCTCGCCGATGATATCCTGAATGGCGAACTGGCGCTGGACGGCGCCCGGCAGCGAACGGCCGGTCTGGGCAATTTCCGCGATGTTCTCGCGATGCGGCAGCGCCTTGAATTCCGGCTTGTCGAAGACGGCCTTGACTGCCGGGAGATGGCCGGTGCGTGCCCATTCGTAGTCGTTGTCGGCCAGGAACTTGAAGAGTTTGCCGATCGCTTCCGTCTGTTCCGGCGTGCGATCCTTGTGCGGCATCACCCAGCTGTGTCCATCAGCATAGGTGCTGTCCTGGCCCGGATAGAGCTGCGGAACCGGATAGACGGTGTAGCCCTTGGCAAGTGCCGTGCCGTCCTTTTCGGACTGGGCGACGAAATCGCCGATCAGCCAGGTGCCGTTGATGGCAATGCCGCCATCGCCGTTGGTGAAGGCAGTGACGGAAGCCGCGTAATCGAGGCCGGTCGTGGTCAGGCCTTCGTCCTTGATCTTCTTCATCAGCTCAACGACGTTCTTGGCTTCCGGCGTATTGAGCGTGATCTTGGTCGGATCGGCAAAGAAGTTCGAATTCTGCTGCTGCAGTAACGTGTAAAGCACGCGCGCATAGGCGGCGGTTTCGTTGGCAAGGATCTGGACGAGGTAAGGCTTGCCCGTCTTTTCCTTGAACTGCTTGCCCTGGGCGATCAATTCATCGACCGACTTGGGCAGGATCGGCGTGCCGTCCGCGTTGACGAGACCGGCTTCCTTCATCAGGTTCAGGTTGACGTGGAAGAGCATGGTCCAGTTGTCGAAAGGCAGGCCGTAAAGCTTGTCTTCCTTGGTGACACCGCCGCGGGCAGCATCGGTGAAGCTGTCGGGGGAAATGCCCTGAGCGGACAGAACATCATCGATCGGGTCGATCAGGCCGCGCGACTGGTAGTCGGAGATTGCGGAATAGTGCATCGAGACGACGTCGGGTGCAGCGCCCGAAGCCATCTGCGCGTTAAGCTGGTCGTAGCCCGGCCATTCGACGGTCGTGACGTTGACGTCGATATCCGGATTGTCAGCTTCGAACTTGTTGACAAGCGAGGTGATGATGCCGCATTCGCCGACGGCCTTGGAAACGTCGGTGACCGTTGCGTAGTCTGCGTCGCAGGCGCCGAAGAAACGCTGCAGTTCAATCTTGGTCTGCGCATGCGCCGAGGTGCCGCAGGTCAGCGCAATCACGGCTGCCGTGCTGAGTAGAAAACGTCTCATTGTAACTCTCTCCCTTTGAAAGGGCTTTTCGCCCCTGGTTGAAACCTGCTGCGACCAATCCTCCCGGCCGCGGCAGCACTTACTTCACAGCGCCGCCCGAAACCGCGGTGACGATATGGCGCTGGAAAATCACGTAGACGATCAGCACGGGCAGGCTGGCGAAGACCGCCTGGGCGCTGAGGAAACCAAGCCCTTCGCTCTGGGCGAAATTGGTCTGGGACGAGGCGATGCCGATGGTGAGCGTGAACATCTCCTTCCTCGTGGCGGAAATCAGCGGCCACCAGTAGTCGTTCCAGGCATGCAGGAAGGTGAAGATGCCGAGCGTCGCCTGGGCCGGCAGCGTCAGGGGCAGGAGCACCTTCCAGAAGATGCGCAGCGGCGATGCATTGTCGAGCAAGGCAGCCTCGTCGATCTCCTTGGGGATCGCCTTGAAGAACTGCGTCATCAGGAAAACACCGAAGGCCGAGGACATGCCGGGCAGCATCAGCCCGATATAGGAGTTGTGCAGGCCGAACCAGTTGAACATCTGGTGGCGGGCGATGATGACCGCCTGCTCGGGCACGGCAAGACCGAAGAGCACGATGACGAAAATCGTCCGGCGGAACGGAAATTCGAGGCGGGCGAAGGCATAGCCGGCGAGCGATGCGAGGATCAGCACGCCGGCCGTCTGCCCGATCGCAACCACCAGACTATTGAAGAACCAGCCGAAGGCCTGCGACGAATAGAGGATATTGACGTAGTTGACGAGCGTATAGGGCACCCGGAAGACCGAGTCCGTGCCGAGCATCAGCTCCTTGTTGTCCTTGATCGACAAACCCACGAGCCAGGCAACGGGCGCCATCATCACCACGGAAAACGCGATGGCGATCGTCAGCAGCGTTCGGTTGCCTGTCAGGGCTTCGGGGCGGTAGGTCGTTTGATCTTTGCTCATTCGGAAGCCTCCGACTTGCGGGTCGAGACCACGTACTGGGCCATGGCCGCCACCAGAATGATCAGGAACAGGAATTCGGAAGCGGCGGCTGCCTTGCCGACATCCCAGCGCATGAAGCCCACTTCATAGATGTACATGACCAATGGTCGCGACGAGCCATTCGGGCCGCCATTGGTCATGATCTGCGCCTGGCCGAAAAGCTGGAACTGCATGACGATCTGGATGATCGTCACCAGCATGATGGTGCGGGCGATCGAGGGCAGCGTGACCCGGGTCAGGACGCGCCAGGGACTGGCATTGTCAAGGGCCGCGGCTTCGTAAAGGTCGGTCGGAATCTGCTGCAGGGCGGCGAGGAACAGCATCATCGGCAGGCCGAGACACCACCAGACCGTCGCCACGCCGACGGAAAACAGCGACCAGCCGCTCGTCGACAGGAAGTTGACGGGTTGTATGCCGATCTGTTCGGAGATCACCGTCAACAGCCCGTCGCCCGGGATGAAGACGAACCGCCAGATCAACGTCACGATCGTCACCGAAAGCACGGAGGACGAAAAGAACAGACCGCGCAGGAACGAGGTTGTGCGCGTCGTCTTGTTGAGGGCAAGGGCAAGGAAAAGACCGAGCGCTACCAGCGATGGAACGCTCACCAGTACGAAGATGACGGAGTTGCGCAGCGCCTGCAGGAAGACCGGATCGGCGAGCACGCGCACATAATTTCCAAAGCCGACGAAGCGGCCCGGCCCGAAGAGATCGACCTTGTGCAGGCTCAGCCAGACACCCCAGAAGAGCGGGAAGACAAGGAGCACGAGAAAGAAGGACAGATAGGGAAGAACGAAAAGGCCGTTGCTCCACTGGCTGCGGCGATAACTTTCGGCCATGTCAGTCGCCCTCCGAATGATGGGCGATGCCGGCGGCGTCGAAGAGGTGAATGGCCGTGGTATCGAGCGCGATCTGCAGCGTATCGCCACTGCGCGCTTCGCTGCGTCCGTCGGTTTCGGCCGTCAGCTTCGTTCCATCAGCCAGATGGCCGTAGATCAGGGTGCGATCGCCGAGCCGCTCGACGACTTCCGCCTTGAGCGCGATGCCCGCCTGACCGGCCGGCAGGACGACGATATCTTCTGCGCGAATGCCGAGGCTTGCGCCCTCGGGCGAGAAACCCGATGGCAGATGGAAGGCTGCATGGATATTGCCCAGACCGCTGGTTCCGACAGTCAGATTGTTGCCATTGTCGGTTACGCTTTTGAGCGGCACGAAATTCATGGCCGGCGAACCGGCGAAGCCGGCGACGAACCGGCTTGCGGGACGTCGATAGATTTCCATCGGCGTGCCGATCTGCTCGATCCTGCGATTGTGCATGATGACGATACGATCGGCAAGCGTCATGGCTTCCACCTGATCATGCGTCACGAAGATCATCGTGCTGCCGAGACGCGCATGCAGCTGGGCAAGCTCGAGCCGCGTGCGGCCACGCAGGGCGGCGTCCAGATTCGACAGCGGTTCGTCGAACAGAAAGGCCTTCGGCTCCTTGACGATGGCACGGCCGATGGCCACACGCTGGCGCTGGCCACCGGACAGCTTGGCCGGCTTGCGATCGAGCAGATGGGCGATTTCCAGCGTTGCGGCCGCTTTTTCGACGCGGCGACCGATCTCGTCCTTCGGCAAACCGATATTCTCAAGGCCGAAGGACATGTTCTGGGCGACCGTCATATGCGGGTAGAGCGCATAGGACTGGAAGACCATGGCGACGCCGCGCTTGCCCGGAGGCAGCGTGTCGACACGCTGGCCGGCAACCGAGATCGTGCCCTCCGTCACATCCTCCAGACCTGCGATCATCCGCAGAAGCGTGGATTTCCCGCAGCCGGATGGCCCAAGGAAAACGACGAACTCGCCCGCCGCGATCGACAGGGAAATGTCGTCGAGCACGGTGAGCGCGCCGTAGCGCTTTGTAACGTTGTTGATTTCGATCGATGCCGACATGGTGCCTCCTCCCCGTCGTTTCCGTCTTACGCGCCGAGCCGGATCATCCGGTAACTCAGCGGCGCGATGGCGGCGACGAGACGGCTGCCTGCAACCGATGCGCCCGAGCCGTCCCGCGGCTCGATCGTCTCGACGCCTGGGCCGTTGACGGCACGCAGGTCATGACCTTCCATGACCTTGTCCAGGATCACCTTGCGCTCGCCGAAGCCGTCAAGGGCAAGATCCAGTTCGATCGCCTCCGTCTGGTGGCGGTTGACGATGAAGAAGGTAAGGGCTCCGTCTGCCTCGGTTTCGACGGCGGAAACATCGAGATAGGGAACGTTTTCGGCAAAGTGGGTGGAATAGCCCGGGCAATCCAGCGCAAGCTGCAGCGCCTTGCCGCGGCCGTAGCGCGAGGCATAGGCATAGGGGAAGAATGTGGTCTGGCGCCAGGCGGGACCGCCCGGAACGGTCATGATCGGCGCGATGACGTTGACGAGCTGGGCGAGGCAGCCGACCTTCACCACATCGGAGCGGCGGATGAAGGTGTTGAGGATGCAGCCGACCTGCAGCACGTCCTCGAAATTATAGATGTCTTCCAGCAGCGCCGGCGCATGCGGCCAGCCGTCATTCCCTTCCAGCACCGTCCTGTCAGCTTCGCGGGAGTGGTACCAGACGTTCCACTCGTCGAAGCTGATATAGACGTCCTTTTTCGAACGCTTCTTCGCTTTGGTATAGGTGATGACGCCGGCAATCGTGGCGATATAGTCGTCAAGGCGGGCATTCTGCGCCAGATAGTCCGCCGTATTGCCGGCATGATTGTCGAAATACATATGCAGGCTGATATAGTCGATGGAATCATAGGTGTAGTCGAGAACGGTCGCTTCCCAGGCCGGATAGGTCGGCATCTTCGGCGAGGACGAACCGCAGACGACGAGCTCGATCGACTTGTCGAAGGCGCGCATGGCCTTGGCGGTCTCGAATGCGATACGGCCATATTCCTCCGCCGTCTTCTGGCCAATTTGCCAGGGACCGTCCATCTCGTTGCCGAGGCACCACATCTTGACGTTCCAGGGCTCCTCGCGGCCATTCTTGCGACGAAGATCAGACCAGTAGCTGCCGCCCGGATGGTTGACATATTCGAGGAAGGCGCGGGCGGAATCCAGCCCGCGCGAGCCGAGATTGACAGCCAGCATCATGTCGGTCTTGGCGGCCTCGGCCCAGTCGGCGAATTCGTGGATACCGACATGGTTGCTCTCGGAGCTGTGCCAGGCAAGGTCGAGGCGCACGGGACGCTCTTCCTGCGGCCCGATACCGTCTTCCCAGTTGTAGGCGGAAACAAAGTTGCCGCCCGGATAGCGCACGATCGGAACATCGGCTTCGCGCACGAGATCGATGACGTCCTGCCGCATGCCGTTTTTATCGGCCGTCGGATGATCCGGCTCATAGATGCCTGAATAGACCGCACGGCCGAGATGCTCGACGAAAGAGCCGTAGAGACGTGGATCAATGGTACCGATGACGTAACCGCTGTGTGCGGTGCCGACTGCGCGCATGCTTACCTCCATGTATATCTGTATATCTGATATATATCCTTTTGTCGGGTACAATACACGTGATGAAGCAGCCGTCAACCGGTTTCGAGAACGGTGATGTAGGGAGGGAGAGAGATCAGGCCTTGAGCCGCAGGACGATATCCTGATCGTAATTGCCGAAACCCCGGCCGAAAATATTGATACCCCCCGGATGTTCGGCAGTCTCCGGCACCTCGATACGCAGCCGGATCGAGCGGTGTTCAAGCAGGTTGAGGTCGGCAAGGGTCGTATCGGAAATCCGGATACCGTCGACGAAAGTACCGTTGTCGGTCACGCGGAAATATTTGAGAACGCCGTACTGACTGCCCCTCAGTTTCCACCAGTCGGGCGTGTATTTTCCGCGGCGGTCGCCGAAGTCGCCGGGCGATGTCCAGGCGCCGATACCGGTGCCGTTGATGGACAGCGTAATGTCGGATGGCCAGTTGTCGGACGTGCCGGGGACCTCGGAAGAAAGCTCCAGGACGACTTCGAGTTCCTTGACGTCAGCGCCCTTGATACGGGCATTGTTGGGAAACTGGTATTCGACATATCCCCTTGTAAACCATAGCAATCCAGCCTTCATTCGGTCGGGGGCAAGGAAGGTGTCGGGGCTGTCGAGATAACCGATGATGCCGTCACGCGAGCACATGCCGCAGGGTGCCGCAACCTCATAGCCGCTGTACAGACCGACGGGCATGGCAACCTCGATGACCTCCTGGCCGGTCTTTGTCGGACTGGCGAAGGACAGCACGATCTCCTCATGCACCGCGTGACAGACCTTCTGGCTGCCCTTGCGCGCCTTGGAGACTTCGGTGCGGATGAGACCCGCTTCCTCCAAGAGGTTGAGATGGGTCGACGTGGTCGATTGCGGCAGGTCGAGCGCGTCGGCAATTTCATTGACGTTGAGCGGTCCCCGCGCGTGCAGAAGCTCCAGCATGGAAAGCCGCGCAGGCGCCGCAAGGCATTTCAACACGTCCTTCCCGTCCTCCGGACCAATCATCAGAAATCGCGTACTCATATATTCCCTCGAATGTGAAATTGATGTGTATCAGAAAATTAGATACAATCAATACTTCGCAAACACGCGATACAAGCATCGAGAAAATAGCCGCCACTCCTTATTCCTCAGCACCGAGATTCCCGTGGTCCACCTGATCCTGCGCGCTACCCACACACGAGCACGCGTAAAAGACTGGCATTCGGGCGGAAGATGGCGAGAAGCAGGAGGTGGAGATCAAACCGCGTGAGAGATGCCGCGAACCAGAGCAAACCATCTGGCTGCTAGATCACGCGGCTGATTCTCACGCGCCCGCCGAAAACGCAA
>UCJH01000004.1 GCA_900472785.1 Hyphomicrobiales bacterium
GGATGCCGCCGTCAGCGCGGCGGCGATCAGTGCGGCATTCGGCGGCGCCAACGGCTTGGTCGCCAATGCCCCGGGCGTCGGCAATGAGGGCCAGATCCTGCTCAAGGTGACCGAAGTCGATCTCGACAATCCCGGCGACGTCCTGGAAAACGACGACCGCCAGATCGAGGCAATCGCGCGCGCCAGCGGCGACGATATCCTCGACCAGATGGTTGCAGAACTGCAGACCGGTTATGGCGTGTCGATCAACCAGGCACTTGCCGAGCGCGCGCTGACGCAACAGCCGTAACGCCAGAAGGACGTCCCCATGCCGGAACTGAAGCCGTTCATCGCCAAGGTCGCTCTCGGTCAATCGCTGGACCGCGACGATGCCCGGCAGGCTTTCGAGATCATAATGTCCGGCGAAGCCACACCTTCGCAGATCGGTGGCTTCCTGATGGCGCTGCGCGTGCGCGGCGAAACGGTCGACGAGATCGTCGGCGCCGTCGGCGCAATGCGCTCGCGTATGCTGACGGTCGAGGCTCCCGTGGGCGCGATCGACATTGTCGGAACGGGCGGCGATGGCGCCGGGACCTATAACATCTCGACGCTGGCGGCCCTGATCGTCGCCGGTGCCGGCGTTCCCGTTGCAAAACACGGCAACCGGGCGCTGAGTTCGAAATCCGGCACGGCGGACGCACTGTCGTGCCTTGGCGTCAAGCTCGATATCGGACCGGCCGAGATCGCCAGCTGTATCCGCGAAGCCGGCCTCGGCTTCATGTTTGCCCAGCAGCATCATTCCGCCATGCGCCATGTCGGCCCGACCCGCGTCGAACTTGGCACCCGCACGATCTTCAACCTGCTCGGTCCACTATCCAATCCGGCCGGCGTCAAGCATCAGTTGGTCGGCGTCTTCGCGCCGCAATGGGTTGTGCCGCTGGCGGAAGTGCTGCGTGACCTCGGCTCCGAAAGCGTCTGGGTCGTTCATGGCGAAGGCCTCGACGAGATCACCACGACCGGCCGCACGCAGGTCGCGGCGCTGGAAAACGGACAGATTCGCACCTTCGAACTGACACCGGACGACTTCGGCCTTCCCACAGTCTCGCTTGACGTCCTGAAGGGCGGTGACGGGGCTCACAATGCTGCTGCACTGCAAGGCGTGCTCAATGGCGACGAAACACCCTATCGGGATATTTCGCTTGCCAATGCGGCTGCATCGCTGATGATTGCGGCGCGCGCGACCAGCCTGCGCGAAGGCATGGAGATCGGTCGGCAGGCCCTGTCGAGCGGTGCTGCCGATGCCACGCTCAAGCGGCTCGTGGCCGTTTCAAACGCGGTTTAAGGAAAGACAGACGGACATGACCGACATTCTGCGCCGGATCGAAACCTACAAGCGCGAAGAGATCGCAGCAGCGAAATTGCGTGTTTCCCCGGCCGACCTGCAGGCAATGATCGCCGGTCAGGATGCGCCGCGCGGCTTCCATGCCGCCTTGATGGCAAAGCGCGCCGCCGGCCGGTTCGGACTGATCGCCGAAATCAAGAAGGCGAGCCCGTCCAAGGGGCTGATCTGCGCCGATTTCGATCCCCCATCGCTTGCCAAGGCCTATGAGGCCGGTGGCGCCGCGTGCCTGTCCGTGCTTACCGATACGCCGAGCTTTCAGGGCGCGCCGGAATTTCTCACCGCAGCCCGCGCCGCCTGCAACCTGCCGGCGCTGCGCAAGGATTTCATGTTCGATGTCTATCAGGTGCAGGAAGCCCGTGCCTGGGGTGGTGATTGCATTCTCCTGATCATGGCGGCACTCAGCGACAGCGATGCGCAGCGGCTTGAAGACGAAGCTTTCCGGCTTGGCATGGACGTGTTGATCGAGGTGCATGACGAAGCGGAAATGGAGCGGGCCTTGCGCCTGTCCTCGCCGCTGGTCGGTATCAACAACCGCAATCTGAAGACCTTCGAAATGGACATGACCCTGTCGCAGAAGCTGGCTCCGATGGTGCCGGCGGATCGGCTGCTTGTCGGTGAAAGCGGTATTTTCACCCATGATGATTGCAAGCATCTGGAGCGCGCCGGCATCACCACCTTCCTCGTCGGCGAAAGCCTGATGCGCAAGCAGGACGTGACGGCTGCCACCCGCGTGCTGCTCACCGGTTCCGACGCCGTTCTGGCAGCCGAGTGATGGCCGCGCCGACGCTGACCCATATCGACAAATCCGGTGAAGCCAACATGGTGGATGTCGGCTCGAAGGAGGAGACCGTGCGCATCGCGGTCGCCGAGGGTCAGATTCGCATGCGACCGGAAACGCTGAGACTCATTCTGGACGGCGACGCCAAGAAGGGCGATGTCATCGGCACGGCACGGCTGGCCGGGATCATGGCCGCCAAGCAGACGTCCAGCCTCATCCCGCTTTGCCACCCTCTGATGCTGACGAAAGTTTCCGTTGATATCACCGCCGACGACGCCCTGCCCGGTTTGCGCGTCGAGGCCATGGCGAAGTTGACCGGCCGCACCGGCGTCGAGATGGAAGCGCTGACCGCCGTCAGCATCGCCTGCCTGACAATCTACGACATGGCTAAGGCCGCCGACCGCGAGATGGAGATCGGCGGCATTCGCCTCGTCAAAAAGTCCGGCGGCCGTTCCGGCGATTATGTCAGAGCGGAGCACAAGAGCTGATGTCGCTGCTTGCGGTTGCCGATGCCCTGTCGCGCCTGCTTTCCAGCGCCTCCTCCATCAGCCGTTCTGAAATGATCGGGCTGCATGATGCTGCCGGCCGGGTGCTTGCAGCCGATGTTTCCGCCCGGTTGACGCATCCCGCCTTCGACAATTCTGCCATGGACGGCTACGCGCTACGCCATGCCGACATCGAACAGATCGGCAGTGAACTCACCGTCGTCGGGCAATCTGCAGCGGGCCATGGTTTTTCCGGAGCGGTCGGCCCCGGCGAAGCGGTTCGCATCTTCACCGGCGCGCCCCTGCCAGCCGGCGCCGATACCGTTCTGATCCAGGAAGATGCGGAGGTTCTCGAGGGCAATCGCATCCGCACCACGTTCAAGACGGCCAAGGGCCGTCACATCCGGCCGAAGGGCCAGGATTTCGCCACCGGCGACGTGGTGCTGCGCGCGGGTGAACGCGTCGATGCAGGGCGGCTGACGGTCGCGGCCGGAATGAACCATGCGGAGCTTCCGGTCCTGGCTCGCCCGAAGATCGCCATTCTGGCGACGGGCGACGAATTGCGACATCCAGGCAGCGTACCGGGTCCGGACCAGATCATTGCCTCGAACACCTACGGGGTTGCCGCCATTGCCCGTGAGAACGGTGCCGATGTCATCGATCTCGGCATTGTCGGCGATAGCCCGGAAGCCATTTCCGCGGCCGTCGAGCGGGCCGTCGCGGAAAAAGCCGATGTGCTGGTCACGCTTGGCGGCGCCTCGGTCGGCGATCACGATCTCGTGCAATCGACGCTTGTCTCCTGCGGCATGACGCTGGACTTCTGGCGCATTGCGATGCGGCCGGGAAAGCCGCTGATGGTCGGTATGCTCGGTGACATGCACGTCCTCGGCCTGCCCGGCAATCCCGTATCCAGCTTGGTGTGCAGCCTGCTTTTTCTCGAGCCCCTCACCCGGCGCCTCGCGGGCTTGAAACCTCGTGATCGTTCGGCGCGTGCCCTGACGACCGAACCGCTGCCGGGCAATGACAAACGCCAGGACTATATGCGGGCTCGTCTGACCGTTGATAGCCAAGGTCAGTTAATGGCATCGCCGTTCTTGCGGCAGGATTCTTCCATGATGCAGGTGTTTGCCCAGTCCGATTGCCTGATCATCCGCCCGCCGGGCGCTTTACCCATCGAAGCCGGCGCTCCCTGCGACATCATGCTCCTTCGGCACCCCTCCAGCGATCGCTGAAATATCTCGCCATTCCAGATCATTGTGTCTTCCCAATCGTCGGTGCACGCCTATTTCCCAATGCGGACAAAATACAACTGAACGAAGGGTGAAGACGTGAATCGCAATGCACTTTACATGCTGATCGGTGGACTGATCGTATTGGTCGTGGTTTTGGGGGTTTATATCTACGACAAGGAATCCAAACCCGAGGGCGTGGAACTGAAAATCGGCGAAAACGGCGTCTCGATTCAGGAAAATTAGCGGCAGCCCTGTCACAGAGCTGACACGGTAACCATTTATTAAGCATCCAACGCAATAATTCGTCTCAAGGGCCTGACTACGGATGTACTAGCAGGGCCAAATTCAGACGAGTTGAGGAAAGGTCGGGTTTGTCCCGGCCTTTTTGTTTTTAATGTCGTCGCCTTATTGCTCGGAGGCGGGCGACACCAAAATCTTGTCGATCCGGCGGCCATCCATGTCGATGACCTCGAAACGGTAGCCATAGGCCTCCGTCACATCGCCCTCCTCCGGGCTCTTGCGCAATTGCTGCACGAGGAAACCAGCGATGGTTTCGTAATTTCCGTCCGAATCGATTTCGTCGATGCCGATCGTCAGATGGATTTCGTCGATCGGCGTGCGTCCGTCGACCAGATAGCTGCCATCTTCGCGCTGGCGGATCAGGGCATGCTCGATATCGTCGTAGTTTGACGGCAACACACCGACGATTGCCTCCAGAATGTCGGCGATGGTGATGATGCCTTCGATGCTGCCATATTCATCGACGATCATCGCCATATTGAGCCGCGACGACTTGAAGGCGTCGAGCGCCTTCAGGCAGGATGCGGTCTCCGGCAGGGTATGGATGTCCTTAACGAAATTGCGGACGTGGAAGGCCCGTCCCGGAGCATTGAGGATTTCCTTGACCAATACCGCCCCCAGCACCTCGCCGGTCGCCGTATCCATCACCGGATAGCGTGAATGCGCCGACTGCTCGACTTTTCCGCGGATGGTTTCGAGGTTGTCGTTCACGTCGATGAAGCTGACCTCGGTGCGATGGGTCATGATCGATTTGACGTTTCGATCGCCGAGGCGAATGATCCGTCGCAACATTTCGTGTTCGGACTTCTCGATGGCGCCGCTTTCCACGCCCTCGGCCATCACCGCCTGAACTTCGGCTTCCGTCACGTGATCCTGGTCTATCGAGGGCCCGCCAAAGATGCGGATGAACAGCGCCGCCGACATTTCGAACAGGTAGACGACCGGGGCCGCAACCTTCGACAGCATGGACATCGGGCGGGCGACGAACATGGCCAGCGATTCGGAATTGCGCAGCGCCAACTGCTTGGGGATAAGTTCGCCAATGACAACCGACAGGTATGTGATCAGCGTGACCACCGCCGCGACGGCGACCGTGCTGCCATAGGGATTAATCCAGCTGACCTCATCAAGAACAGGTGCCAGCTTGTCGGCGATCGTCGCGCCGCCATAGGCACCGGCCAGCGTGCCGACCAGCGTGATACCGACTTGGACCGTCGACAGAAACTTGCCCGGGTCCTCCGCGAGCCGCAGAGCCGCGTCAGCCCGCTTGTTGCCCTGCTTTGCCATCTGTCGCAGCATGGGTCTGCTTGCCGAAACAATTGCCATTTCCGAGAGTGCGAAAAACGCATTGATCAATAAGAGCACGAAAATGACAATCAGTTCGGACATAACCCTCGGTCACCGTTGAAGAGATCGCCGGATCGATTGATCGCAGGCGCTGGATAATCCCTACCAGATAAGGCCAAGCGTGCATCGCAGCAAGGCACCGCGATGATTTTAAGCGTCGGGCGCGCTAAAAACGCGATGCGAGGAGTATCGAAAGTCCGGCGTCAAAGCGTCGCTACGGTCTTTCCGGCGTTCAGGACGTCACCATTTCTCCGCTGTCGTTCAGTGCGATGCGGACGCGGTCACGTCCGACCTTGATGACGTTCTCCATGGCGGCACGGGCGCCGGCTTCGTCACGGCGGCTGATCTGCTCGACAATCCGCATATGGGTCCGGGCCACGTCGTCGATCTTGTTGCGATCGGAAGCCGGCGAGCTCAGCTTGAATATTCCCACAAGCGCCGCTTCGATCAGGCTGCCGACGGTGCGCATAAACGGATTTCCGGAAGCCTCGACGACGGCCAGATGGAACCGCAGGTCGGCCATGGCGAGCGTTTCGGCCGTATGGTCCGGATCACCCATGGCGACCGCAAGCCGCATCATGCCGCTGATCTCGGCTTCCGTGGCATTGCGCGCAGCAAGCACGGCGGCATGCGGTTCGAAGGCCAGTCGGATTTCGCTGAGATCATAGAGAAATTCCTCATCCACGCCGCGGTGGAAATGCCAGGTCAGCACGTCGCTGTCGAACAGGTTCCAATGATTGCGGGACGTGACGCGCGTGCCGATCCGGGCGCGCGGGACGATCAGCCCCTTGGCGGCGAGCGTTTTCATTGCTTCTCGCAGCACCGTTCTCGATACCTTGAAACGCAGGGCAAGCTCCGGATCGCCCGGCAGGATCGACCCGACCGGAAACTGACCGGCAATGATCGCCTTGCCAAGCTCATCGACCACCTGCGCGTGACTTGTGCGGGTGTTGGAGCCGGTAATGACGGATTCGAGCAGACCCTTACGCAAACAACCTCCCCCTTAAGGATACGTCCTCTTGTATCGCGACACGAAGAGAATACCCTTTTGCATTAGAATAAACGCAAACAACAGGGCACCGATCAAGATCTTTGTCCACCAGCTCGAAAGAGAACCATCGAAGGTGATGTAGGTCTGGATCAGTCCCTGTATCAAAACGCCGACAAGTGTTCCTCCCACAAAGCCGGCGCCGCCGGTCAGCAGCGTTCCGCCGATCACCACCGCGGCGATCGCATCGAGCTCCACCCCGACCGTGGCAAGGGAATAGCCTGCCGACGTGTAGAGGGAATAGACTATACCCGACAATCCAGCCAGAAAACCCGACAAACCGTAAATCATGATCGTCGTGCGCCCGACCGGGACGCCCATAAGCGCCGAGGTCTGTGTGCCGCCGCCGAGCGCATAGACATTGGTTCCGAAACGCGTGCGGTGGGCAATCAGCATGCCGACCGCAAAAACCACCAGCATCAATCCGCCGATCAGCGTGATGCGTCCGCCGCCGGGAAGCTTGTAGTAGAAGGTCTTCATCGTCGCATAGAACGGGTGCTTGATCGGGATCGAATCGATCGACAGGACGAAGGCCATGCCGCGCGCCAGGAACATGCCGGCAAGCGTGACGATGAAGGCCGGCATTTCAAGATAGTGGATGATGGCACCCATGATGGCGCCGAATGCCGTGGTGATGACGAGCACCAGAACGAATGCAGCCAGCGGATGGATGCTGGTGTTTTCCAGCATGACGGCCAGAAAGATACCGGTAAAGGCGATGACCGAGCCGATCGACAGATCGATGCCGCCCGACAGGATGACGAACGTCATACCGACGGCGGCGATGCCCAGAAAGGCATTGTCGGTCAAAAGGTTGCCGACGACACGCGTCGACAGGATGTTCGGATACTGGAAAGCACAGATCGCGTAGGACAGGACAAAGATCACCAGAGTGGCGATGAGCGGGAGATATTTCTGGTTCATCGGGTCTGCTGCTCCGCCTTGTCCGCGCGGACGGGTTTTACGGTGAAAAAGCTCATTGCGGCTTCAATCTTCGGCGATTGAATGACGAGGATGATGACGATGATCGCCGCCTTGATGATCAGGTTGAATTCCGGCGGGAAGCCGGACAGAAGAATACCGGTATTGACCGCCTGAATGATCATCGCGCCAACCAGCGAGGCGATGATGCTGAAGCGGCCGCCGAGCAACGAGGTTCCGCCGACGACGACGGCAAGAATGGCGTCGAGTTCCAGCCAGAGCCCCGCATTGTTGGCGTCGGCCCCTTTGATGTCGGCCGTCACGATCAAACCCGCCAAGGCAGCACAAAGACCCGAAAGCATGTAGGCAGCCATCAGCAATACCGGCGTCTGAATGCCGGAGAGCGTGCTGGCACGGCGGTTGATGCCGATGGCTTCGATCAGCAGGCCGAGCGCCGTGCGGCGCACGAGCACGGCAACCGCGATGCCGAAGACAAGCCAGATGATCACCGGCATCGGCAAGGCAGCGAACGAGCCGCTCCCGATGAAGATCAGGCCGGGATCGTTGAAGGTCAGGATCGCACCTTCCGTCACCAGCTGCGCGATGCCGCGGCCGGCGACCATCAGCACCAGCGTGGCGATGATCGGCTGGATATTGAGGACCGACACGAGAAAACCGTTCCACAAACCGCAAACCAGTCCGGTGCCGATGGCCAGAGCAAGCGTCACCGCAAGCGGATCTCCGCGCACGCTGGAGGCCGCGGCCACCGCGCCGCAGATCGCCATGACGGCGCCGACGGACAGGTCAATGCCCTTCGTCGCGATGACGACGGTCATGCCGACGGCCAGGAGCGCCACAGGTGCGCCGCGATTGAGCACGTCGATCAGGCTGCCGTAGAGGCGGCCATTCTGTATTTCCAGCGAGAAGAAGGCGGGAAACACCATCCAGATCAGGAGAAGGATCAATGCAAGGGCGATAAATTGCGGCAGCAGCCGGCGACCGAGACGTTTTGCGCTGTCCATCACGCAGCTCCCTTCGAGACGCCGGACGCCGCGATGGCGTTGACGATATTGTCGGTGGTGATGTCCGAGCCGTTCAACTCGGCGACATGGGTGCGATCACGCAGCACCAGAATCCGGGAACTGTAAGCAACGAGTTCCTCGAGTTCGGACGAAATGACCACGAGGGAGAGCCCCTTGGCGCAGAGATCCTCGATCAGCCGGATGATTTCCGCATGCGCACCGACATCGATGCCGCGGGTCGGTTCGTCGAGAATGAGGAATTCGGGATTGGTCGCCAGCCATCGGGCGAGGATCGCCTTCTGCTGGTTGCCGCCGGATAGAAGCCGGATGGGCTTTTCCCGGTCGCTGGTCCGGATATCGAGCGCTTTGATATAATGATCGGCAAGCGCATTCTGCTCGGCCTGCGATAGCGGCTTTGCCCAGCCCTGCCGCGCCTGCAGCGCAAGCGCGATATTCTCGCGCACCGACAGATCGCCGATGATGCCATCGGTCTTGCGGTCTTCCGGACAAAACCCGAAACGATTGGCAATAGCGGCCCGTGGCGAGGAAAGATTGGCAGGCACGCCGGAAATCTCCGCTGTGCCGCTATCGGCTTTTTCTATGCCGAACAAAAGTTCCGCCGTCTCCGTGCGACCGGAGCCGAGAAGACCGGCAATGCCGACCACCTCGCCCTTGCGGACCTCCAGATCGAAGGGCTTGATCGAGCCCGCCTTGCCATAGTTCGAAAACCGGAACTGGACAGGACCAGCCTGGACTTCGGTCTGTCGCACAGCCTTTTCAGCCGCCAAAAGTTCGTGGCCGAGCATCATGGTCACGAGTTCCCGGCGCGGCAGAGACACCGTGTCGCGCGTCCCCACGAGACGCCCGTTGCGCAGCACGGTGATCCTGTCCGAGAGATCATAGACCTGCTCGAGGAAATGGGTGATGAAGACGATGCCGAGGCCTTTTTCCTTGAGCCCGCGCACGATGCGAAACAGCATCTCGACTTCCTGCGCATCGAGACTGGCAGTCGGTTCGTCGAGGATCAAAACCTTGCCGGATAAATCGACGGCGCGAGCAATGGCAACGACCTGCTGGATGGCCACCGAATAGCTTTCGAGCGCAGAAGCGACATTGATATCGATGCCGTATTCGGCCAGCAGCGCTCGCGCACGGCGATTCATTTCGCCGGTATGGACGAGACCGAAACGGGAAGGCTGGCGGCCGAGAAAGATATTCTCGGCAACACTTAGATTTCCGAGAAGATTGACCTCCTGATAGACGGTGCCGATTCCGAGCTTTTGCGCATCCAGCGTATCACGCGGATCAATCTCCACACCGTCCAGCACCAGACCGCCGGAATCACGCCGATAGGCGCCGGTCATGCATTTTATCAGCGTTGATTTTCCGGCGCCGTTTTCCCCAAGCAATGCATGGACTTCGCCACGGCGCAGCGAGAAATCGACAGCATTGAGCGCAATGGCGCCGGGGAAGGTTTTGACGATCCCGGATGCGGCAAGGATATTGTCAGTGTTGTTCTGCATGGTACCGGCTTTTCGAGAAGACCTATGTCAACCGCAGCTTACGGCTTGCGGACAGACTACGCCACGGGAACATACTTGTCGCGCATGGCGACAGCGCCCGGGCACCCTGCTCTTCGGCGCTTGAGGCGCCGGCAGCAGTTCCACAGCAAACAAACCGTGTGCTTGACTGTAACTGTTTGGGCAGACCGACCGGCGCGCCACTGAAGGCAGCGCGCCGGTCGTCTGATCAGTAGCCGAGGCCCTTCTTCTCTTCGTAGACCTTTGCCGGATCGTCAGCCTGCGTGTAGAGCTTCGATTCGGTCTGGATCCACTTGGCAGGCTTGGTGCCGTCCTTCAGGAAGGCTTCCAGAGCGTCCAGCGCCGGGCCTGCCATGTTCGGGGTCAGTTCGACTGTGGCATTGGCTTCGCCTGCTGCCATCGCCTGGAAGATATCCGGGACAGCGTCGATGGAAACGACGAGGATGTCGGTGCCCGGCTTCAGGCCGGCTTCCTTGATCGCCTGGATCGCACCAACGGCCATGTCGTCGTTGTGTGCATAGAGGGCGCAGATGTTCTTGCCGCCGTCTTCGGCCTTGAGGAAGCTTTCCATGACTTCCTTGCCCTTGGTGCGGGTAAAGTCGCCGGTCTGGCTGCGGACGATCTTCAGGTTGTCGTGGCCCTTCAAGGCTTCTTCGAAGCCCTTCTTGCGGTCGATGGCCGGGGACGAACCAGTCGTGCCCTGGAGTTCGACAACGTTGCACGGCTTGCCTGCCGTTGTGTCGACCAGCCACTTGCCGGCGACATTGCCTTCATGGACGAGGTCGGACGTCACAGCCGTCAGGTAGAGGTCGTCCTTCGAATCAACCGTGCGGTCGAGCAGGATCACCGGAATTTCGGCATCCTTGGCTTCCGTCAGGACTTCGTCCCAACCGGTCGCGACAACCGGAGCGATCAGGATCGCATCGACGCCCTGGGCGATGAACGAGCGAAGCGCCTTGATCTGGTTTTCCTGCTTCTGCTGGGCATCGGCGAATTTCAGATCGATACCGCGCTTTTCAGCCTGCTGCTTGGTCAGCGTGGTTTCAGCCGCGCGCCAGCCGGATTCCGAGCCGATCTGCGAAAAACCAATGGTCAGATCGGCAGCGGAGGCCGACCCAAAGGTGCAGGCAGCCAGAATCGTGGCACAGCTAAGTGCTTTTGCAAATTTCATGATTTCCTCCCAAAGAAAACTGCATGGTGCAGCGAGACTTAAAAAATCATACTATATGATTTATGTAAACAGGGATTTGTTGCTGCATGTGCGAAACACCCCGACAAAAATGAAAAATGGCCGGGCGAGAGCCCGGCCAAAAACTCGGATGAAGGTTTTTCCCAATGAAAAATATTCCGTCGATTCAACGTTATGCGGCAGAGATCTAAGGCATATGTTCCCTCTCCCCTGTACCGGAAGTTCCCTCGCGAAAGGTGCAGACTACTTTACGGCTGAATTTCCACCGTCAGCGAACAAGGCAGAACCGGAAACAAAGCTGGACATGGGGCTTGCGAGAAACAGGGCCGCATTGGCGATTTCTTCGGGCTGCGCAATGCGCTTCATGGCATGCAGGCCGGCGGCCCATTCTTTTTGCGCCTCGTCTCCCGCCATTGCAGTATCCGTTCCGCCGGGAAGAAGGGCGTTGGCCCTGATCCCCCTGGCTCCATAGTCCGCGGTAATTCCCTTTACCAATCCCATCAGTCCCGCCTTGGCAGATGCGTACACGGCCATGCCGGGAAGCCCGACACTGGTGCCGACAAAACTGGATGTGAAGATGATTGCGCCACTCCCGCGCTCAAGCATGGCGGGGATTTGGCAACGGCTGGCGAGGAAGGCCGCCGTCAAAGTTACCGCAAGCGTTTCCTGCCATTCCGAGACGGCAACATCCGCAAGAGGTTTTATGGGACCAACAGTGGCTGCATTGTTGAACGCGATATCGAGCCCACCGAACGACGCTCTCGCCTCGGCAACCATTTGCTCATGGGTCTCCGGCCGGCTGGCATCTCCGGCAACGACACGAACACGTCCCCCTTTGGTGCGGATATTTTCAGCGATGGACTCGAGCGCCTCACTACCCCTTGCGTTCAGCACAACGGCTGCACCTTCGGCGCTGAACAGCAACGCGGCGGCACGGCCAATTCCAGATGATGCACCGGTGATGATGGCGACCTTATTTTGCAACATTCCCATGGATAACCTCCTTGTAAGGGAGGTCCTGCATACAAGATCGCAAAACGGCGCTGCCACCCGTTTCCTGCTGCCGCGTCCTGTTTCGCAACACGCATCAAAGCAGAGATGCAGCAGCTGAGATTTGCGCAATGTCATCAACCAAAAAAACCGCTCGAAACACGCGGTTTTCGAGCGGCTTGTTACTAAAATAAACTGAATTTCAAATCACAGCCCGGGATGGCAAAGCCCTCCCCGGGCTGCATCGCACAGTCGCCATGCAAATTATTGCGGCAGCTTGTCGTCAACGCCTTCGACATAGAAGTTCATGCCGAGCAAAACACCGTCTTCGGCGACTTCGCCGTCCTTCAGCCAGTCGGAGCCGTCCTGCTTCTTCAGGGGGCCGGTAAAGGGCTTCAGTTCACCCGCTTCGATCTTCTTCTGGGTTGCTTCCGCCATCGCCTTCACATCGTCCGGCATGTTGGTGTAGGGCGCCATTGTCAGGATGCCGTCCTTGAGACCATCCCAGCTCGACGTGGTTTCCCACTTGCCGTCGATGAAGGCCTGCGTGCGCTTGATATAGTATGCGCCCCACGTATCGACGATCGCCGTCAGCTGCGTTTCAGGACCAGCCTTGATCATGTCGGAGGCCTGACCGAAAGCCTTGATGCCGCGTTCGGCGGCAACCTGCATCGGGGCCGTCGTATCCGTGTGCTGGGTCAGCACGTCGACGCCCTGGTCGATCAGCGCTTTGGCGGCATCGGCTTCCTTGCCGGGATCAAACCAGGTGTTGGCCCATACGACCTTGATCTTGAAATCCGGATTGACGGTGCGTGCGCCTGTTACGAAGGAGTTGATGCCCATGACGACTTCCGGGATCGGGAAGGAGGCGATGTACCCGGCGACGCCCTTCTGCGAGATCTTGGCGGCGATCTGGCCCTGGATATAACGGCCTTCATAGAAGCGGCTGTTGTAGGTCGCAAGGTTCGGGGCCGTCTTATAGCCCGTGGCATGCTCGAATTTCACGTCCGGGAACTTGGCAGCGATCTTGACGGTCGCGTCCATGAAACCGAACGAAGTTGTGAAGATCAGGCCGCAGCCGGACCGCGCCAGACGTTCGATGGCGCGTTCGGCATCCGGACCTTCCGGAACGTTTTCGAGAAACTGCGTCTCGATCTTGTCGGCGAGCGCCTTTTCAAGCTCCTGCCGGCCGATATCATGCGCCTGCGTCCATCCGCCGTCGGTCTTTGAGCCGACATAGACGAAGCAGATCTTTGCCTTTTCCTGGGCGCTGGCCTGCACGGAGAAGCCGAGCACGGCGGCCGTGGCTGCGAGAGCGAAAACGAGTTTTTTCATGGTGACCCCTGTAGGTTTGAGAAAACGATCCGTTGGTTGTTCTTGTTGTTCATCGGTCAGGCACGAACGGCTTGCCGAGCGATGCCGGCGTATTGATCAATGTCATACGCCGATTGTGCGAGATCAGAATGAGTACGACAATTGTCGCCAGATAGGGAAGAGCAGAAAGGAACTGCGAGGGTATTCCGACGCCGAATGCCTGGGCATAAAGCTGGCTGATCGAGACCGCCCCGAACAGATAACCGCCGATGACGACGCGCCACGGCCGCCAGGAGGCAAAGACCACCAGCGCCAGGGCAATCCATCCGCGCCCGGCCGACATGTTTTCGACCCACTGTGGCGTGTAGACCAGCGACAGTTGCGCCCCGGCGAGCCCGGCGCAGCCTCCGCCGAACATGACCGCAAGATAGCGTGTACGAATGACGTTAATGCCGAGGGCATGGGCTGACGAATGGCTGTCGCCGACGGAGCGAAGCTTCAGGCCGGCGCGGCTCCTGAACAGGAACCACTGAACGCCGATCACCAGTGCGATCGACAGATAAAAAATGAGGTCCTGCCTGAAGAGGAGCGGACCGATGAAGGGAATGTCCGACAGGATCGGAAAGACGATCTGCGGCAGCTTTATACCGGATTGCCCGACATAAGCCTCGCCGATCATTCCCGAAACGCCAAGCCCAAGGATCGTCAGGGCGAGCCCCGTCGCCACCTGGTTTGCGACAAGCGTCAGGGTCAGGAAGCCGAACAGCAACGAGAACACCGCGCCCGAAGCGATGCCCGCGAGAATACCGATGTAGGGCGAACCGGTCTGTTGCGTGGCGATGAAGGCGCAGGCGGCACCCATGACCATCATGCCTTCGACGCCGAGATTGAGAACGCCGGACCGTTCGGTGACGAGTTCACCAAGCGCTGCCAGAACCAGTGGGGTCGCCGCCGTGATGACCGTCAGCAGAATGGCTTCAAAGATACCCATCAGCGTACCTCGCCGACAGGCTTGTCCGACAGGTCGAACCACATCATCCGGATCTTGTAGTGAATGAGCGTGTCGCAGGAGAGCACGAAGAACAGCAGCATCCCCTGGAACACCTTGATCGGTTTGTCTGAAATCTGCAGCGAAACCTGTACCGCCTCGCCGCCGAGATAGGTCAGCGCCAGCACGAGGCCCGCGACGACGATCCCCAGCGGGTTGAGCCGTCCGAGGAAGGCAACGATAATCGCGGTGAAACCATAGCCAGGCGAGATCACCGGGCGCAACTGCTGGATCGCGCCACTGACTTCGGCAATGCCGGCAAGACCGGCGAGCGCACCGGAGAGCAGCATCGAAAACCAGATCATCTTGCGCGACGAGAAACCGGCGAAACGCCCTGCCCGTTCGGATTGACCGAGCACGGTGATTTCAAACCCCTTCAGCGTGTAGCGCATCATGAACCAGATCAGAACAGCCGCGATGATGGCAAAACCGAAACCCCAATGCGCTCGGCCGGATGTGATCATCTCCGGCAATATGGTGATAGGATCGAAGGTGCGCGTCTCCGGGAAATTCATGCCCCCGGGATTGCGCCAGGGACCGCGCACCAGCCAGTCGAGAAACAGTTGCGCGACATAGACAAGCATCAGGCTGCTGAGGATTTCATTGGTGTTGAGATGCGCCTTCAAAAATGCCGGAATACCAGCAAACAGCGCGCCGCCCAGCATGCCCAGCAACATCATCAGCGGCAGCACCAGCGGCGAATGCCATTCATAAAACACCACCGGCAGGATCGAGCCGGCAATCGCGCCCATGATGAACTGGCCTTCGGCACCAATATTCCAGTTGTTCGAGCGATAACAGACCGATAAACCCACAGCGATCAGGATCAGCGGCGCTGCCTTGATCGCCAGCTCATGCAGCGACCAGACCTCCATGAGGGGCTCGATGAAGAAGCTGTAGAGCGCAGATACCGGATCCTTGCCGAGCAGCAGGAACATGATGCCGCCGAAGAAGATCGTCAAAGCAAGGGCGATGAACGGCGACAGGATGGAGTAGAGCCTGGAGACCTCCGGTCGTCTTTCGAGTTCAATGCGCATGCGCCGTCTCCGCAGTCCCGGTCTTGCCGTACATTCCGCCCATCAGCAGCCCGATCTTTTCGCGCGAGAGCTCGGATGCCGGATAGATGTCCGATAGCTTACCTTCGCTGATGACCGCGATTTCGGTTGCGACTTCGAAAATCTCGTCCAGATCCTGGCTGATGACGAGCACGGCGGATCCGGATTTGGCGAGATCGACGAGCGCCTGGCGGATGCGGCTGGCAGCGCCGGCATCGACCCCCCATGTCGGCTGGTTGACGACAAGGACGCTTGGCTGGCGGTCGAGCTCGCGGCCAACGATAAATTTCTGCAGATTGCCGCCGGACAGCGAGCCTGCCGCCGGGTTCTCACCGCTTTTTCGCACATCCATCGCTTCGGAAATACGTTTGGCGGCCATTTTCACCGCATCCTGGCGGATCAGCCCGAGCACGCCGCCGCCGAGAAACGCCCGGCGATCCGACTGGCTGCGGGCGAGCACAAGATTGTCGGAGAGCGAAAGCGCCGACACCGCCGCATGACCGTGCCGTTCCTCCGGCACGAAACCCGCCCCCATCAGGCGACGGGTGTTGATGCCGCGTGTTCCCACAGGTTTGTCGGCAATGCGAATGACGTCGTCGCTTTCGACCGGATATTCACCGGATAAGGCATCGAAGAGCTCGCCCTGCCCGTTGCCGGCAACACCGGCGATCGCCAGCACCTCGCCGGCATGGACCTTGAGGCAGATGTTCTTCAGCGAAACGGCAAAAGGCGTTCTGGCCCCGGCGGATAGATGGCGGGCCTCGAGCTTGATCGCGCCCTTGGTGTTCGTTCCTTCCGCGCTCACATGCGCGACATCGCTGCCGACCATCATGCGCGCCAGCGAGGACGGCGTCTCTTTCCGCGGATCACAGGCGCCGGTCACTTTGCCATGACGCAAGACCGTGGCGCGATCGCAGATGCGCTGCACTTCCTCGAGGCGGTGGCTGATATAGAGAACCGAGCGCCCCTCCGCTTTCAGCTTGCCGAGTGTTTCGAACAGCCGGTCGGCCTCCTGCGGCGTCAGCACCGAAGTCGGTTCATCGAGGATGATCAGTTTCGGGTTCTGCAACAGCGCGCGCACGATCTCGATGCGCTGGCGCTCGCCAACTGACAGATCGGCGACATGCGCATTCGGATCGAGCGGCAGCCCATAGGCATGGGACAGATCGGAGGCTTCCTTGGCAATCCTGGAGAGAGACACGCCGGGATCCATCGACAATGCGATGTTTTCGGCGACGGTTAACGCCTCAAACAATGAAAAATGCTGGAAAACCATGCCGATACCGAGCTTTCGCGCAGCACTCGGGCTGGAAATCTGGACCGGCTGGCCTTGCCATAATATCTGGCCGCTGCTCGGGCTCAGCACGCCGAACAGCATTTTTACCAGCGTCGACTTGCCGGCGCCGTTCTCGCCCAGAAGCGCATGGATTTCGCCCGCGCGGATATCGAGATCGATGCCGTTGCAGGCGGCGAATGCGCCGAACAGCTTTGTAAGGTTTCCAACAGCCAGCAATGGACTGTTGGCTGATTCTCCCTCAGCCGGCACGCTGCCCCTCTTTTTCCCGCTATCCGTCCCCTGCCCTTTTCGGGCTTTCGATCACGGAATAAGCGCCGTCGTTCCACTCGTTTTTCTTGCTTCGAGATCCGCATGCGCCTGGGCTGCATCAGCCAGCGCATAGGTCTGGTTGACATTGATACGCACTTTGTTGCTTTGCACAATATCAAACAGGGAATTTGCACATGCCTCTAGGGCGGAGCGCGTCGCGACATAGCCGAAGAGCGTGGGACGCGTGGCAAAAAGCGATCCCTTCTGCGCCAGCACACCGATGCTGAAGGCATCGACCGGCCCGGAAGAGTTGCCGAAGCTGACCCAGAGCCCGCGCGGCTTGATGCAGTCCAGCGACGCCGGATAGGTATCGCGCCCGACCGAGTCATAGACCACGTCCACGCCCTTGCCGTTGGTGATTTCCTTGACTTGGCTGACGAAATTGTCGGTGCGGTAATTGATGACGTGGTCATAGCCATGCGCCAGCGCCAGGTCGACCTTGTCCTGGGACCCCGCCGTACCGATCACCGTTGCGCCGAGCGCCTTTGCCCATTGGCCGGCAATCAGTCCGACGCCCCCGGCAGCAGCATGGAACAACAGCGTGGTGTCCGGTCCGACCTTGAAGGTCTGGTTGAGAAGATACTGCGCCGTCATCCCCTTCAGCATCATGGCGCCCGCGGTTTCCAGCGGAATGCCGTCCGGCACCTTGACCAGATGGGCAATCTCGATGTTGCGTTCGCTGGCATAGGCGCCGTCAGAGGAGGCATAGGCAACGCGATCGCCGACCGCAAAACGGCTGACATTGTCGCCGACCGCCGTGACGATGCCGGAGCCCTCCTTGCCCGGAATGAACGGCAGGCCTTCGGCGGATTTGTAGAGACCGGTGCGGAAATAGACATCGATGAAATTCAGCCCGATCGCTGCCTGGCGGATCTGGACCTCACCCGGTCCCGGCGGTTGAAGCGTAATGCCCTCTACCTTCAGCACCTCCGGCCCACCCAATGCACGCACCATTATCGCCTGTGCCATTGATCGATCTCCTCATCCACGCCCGATTTTCGGGAAAATCTGCAACACAAATCCGATCACGTAAAGATAAAGTCCCGTTCCAACCACGCCGGCCACAACCCAGCCCGGTGTGTTGAAATGCAGCAGCAAGGCGTAGACGCTCAACACCGACCAGGCCGCGAAGACAGCCAGATTGAGCGGCCTCAGGCGCTGAACTCGGACCGGATGCAGGAAATTGATCGGCATGAAGGTCAGCAAGACCGACACGAAGACGACGACGGATGCCGCGATCTCGCTGGCATCGATGACGAACAGCGTGAACACCACCATATTCCAGACGACGGGGAAGCCCGAAAAGAAATACTCGTCCGTCTTCATGCCCATATCGGCATAATAAATGGCGCTGGAGACGACGATCGCGCCTGCTGCCAGGAAAGACCAAGGCTCGCCGATCATGCCGCTTTGGTAAAGCGCAAAGGCCGGCAGGAGCACATAGGTCACGTAGTCGATGACGTTGTCGAGGGTGTCGCCGGACCAGTTGGGCAGGACTTCCTTGACCCTGACCTTGCGGGCGATCGGGCCGTCGATGCCATCCACGGCAAGCGCCAGCCCCAGCCACCAGAACATATCGACGAAACGATGTTCCGCCGCAGCGACGACGCCAAGAAATGCGAGGAAGGATCCGGATGCAGTCAGAATATGCACGGAGAAGGCACGGATTTCCGCGTAAGGCACGCGCTTGTAATTAAAAAACTTCATCGGCAGACGCACCCTGTCCTGACTCTGCGCTTTTCCGGAAACATGGCGGAACCGATCTGTCGCACCTGTTCACTCTCTCCCGCGTTGGCTCTGCGGTGTTGGGCGTAATATGCACCCTTTGCCAAAAGCCGCCAGTAAAATCCATGCCCGGCGCGCAAAGCCCGGCAATCGCTTGTGGACGCGGGTGGCGGACTGCGCTGATTCATACCATTTATTTCCAGTTCCTGCGGGGTTAGAACGAAAGGATCGAAGCGCCGGAAACGGTGACCCAGAAATTTTGGAAGGCGGATTTCATGGAACACCACGATATTGCTGTGATCGGCGCGGGGTTGGCCGGCGGGCTATGCGCGCTGGCACTGGCAGATGCCGGCTACTGCGTCGCGCTCGTGGCGCCGGTATCGAGCGGCGCCGATGGACGCACCACGGCGCTGATGGATCAATCGATCGGCTTCGTCGAGGCGCTTGGTCTGTGGCCTTCCGTCGCCCCCTTGTCGGCGGCTCTTTCCTCCATGCGGATCATCGACGGGACCACGCGCCTGTTGCGGGCGCCGACGGTCACGTTTCATGCCGCCGAGGTGGGGCTCGACGCTTTCGGCTACAATATTCCGAATGCACCGTTCCTTGCGATTCTCGAAGCAGCGACGCGCGCCCACCCACGTATCACGCGCATTGAAAAATCCTTCCGCGCGCTGTCTTGCGAAGAAGGCGCTGCGATCATCACGATGGATGACGGCGATTGCCTGAGCGCCGGCCTCGTCGTCGGCGCGGACGGGCGACGTTCCCCTGTGCGTGACGCGAGCAAAATCGACGTGCACCTCTGGGCCTACCCGCAGGCAGCCATGGTGCTGAACTTCACTCACACACTTCCCCATCAGAACATATCCACCGAATTCCATACCGAGGACGGGCCGTTCACGCAGGTGCCGCTGCCCGGCAACCGGTCGAGCCTCGTCTGGGTGCGCAAGCCGGACGTTGCGGCAAAGACGGCTGCCTTGCCGCTGGAAGCGCTGTCGCTTGCCGTGGAAAACCGAATGCAATCCCTGCTGGGCAAGGTGACAATCGATACGCCGCCGCAAGCCTTTCCACTTTCCGGAATGATGGCCAGTCGCTTCGGAAAGGGTCGTATCGTGCTGATCGGTGAGGCCGCGCACGCCTTTCCGCCGATCGGCGCGCAGGGACTGAACCTCAGCCTGCGCGATATCATGGCTCTGGTTTCGCTTCTGGGACCGGCCGGCGTGGACGGCATTCCTGCAGATATCGGCAACAGGCACGATCGCAGCCGCCGTCCGGATATCCTGAGTCGCACAGCCAGCGTCGACCTCCTCAACCGCTCACTGCTTTCCGGCTTCCTGCCCGTCCAGATGCTGCGTGCCGCCGGTCTGCAGATCCTGTCCAGCGCCGCGCCGTTGCGCAACCTGATGATGCGGGAGGGGATTGCGCCGGGGAGCGCCCTGCAGTCCTTGCGACGAAATTTACGGGAAAAGATCGGCCGGAAGCAGGCCTGACGCCATCACATAGAGCAGCAGCGTCACGGAAGCGACGGAGAGCACCGTGGTGATCAGGATGGTTGCCGACGCCCGCTCCTGCCAGACGCCGTATTGCTGACCGATGACGAAGACATTTGTTGCCGTCGGCAACGCGGCGAGAAGCACCGCCGTCTTCACCCAGACGGGATCGAAATTGCCGACGAAGCTCAGGATCAGATACATCAATACCGGATGCACAAGCAGTTTGGCCGGAACGATATAGAAGATTTCCGCCGGGATGCGTTTCAAGGGGCGCAGCGCCAGCGTAACGCCCATGGCAAACAGCGCACAGGGTGCCGCCGCCTGGGCCAGATAATCGATCAGCCGCTGTGCCGGTATGGGCGGCTGCACCGCAAAATAGGCGCCGACGACGCCGGCGAGCGTCGACAGGATGAAGGGATGGAACACGATCTTCTTCAGGATCTGCAGGGCGAGCGCACCGGAAGCCTCTTTTTCTCCGCCGGCCAGGGCCATCATTGCCGGTGCGACGGTGAAGTGCAGGACATTCTCGAAGCAGAAGATCAGCGCCACGGGAACGGCCGCCGGTTCGCCCAACGCCAGCAATGCCAGCCCCGGACCCATATAACCGATGTTGCCATAGGCGCCGGCGAGCCCCTGCACGGTCGATTCCGCCAGAGAATTGCGCCTCAAAAAGCGCCCGGTGCAGAACACGAGCCCGAAAATCACATAGGTCGTCGAGACCGAAGCCAGCACGAAATCGAATCGCGCCAGCTGTTCGAAAGGCGTGGCCGAGACCAGCTTGAAGAACAGCGCCGGCAATGCCAGGTAGATGATGAACGTATTCAGCCAGCCCATGGCATCCGCCGGCTGACGCACCAGCCGGGCTGTCAGATAGCCAAGGAAGATGAGGCCGAAGAACGGCAGCACTAAGCCGGAAATTTCAGCCATCTCGGACAGGTCCCTTCATGGCTGCAAGCAGCGCATCGCAACAAACTCAAACCGTTGCCGTGCTTAGCCGATTTTCATGAGGATGGGAAAGGTCTGCTGGAACCAGATGGCGACCGATGTCGTGAAACCGAAAACGAAGGCAAGACCGGCCAGCACCAACAGGCCGCCCATCAGTTTTTCGACCAGCCCCAGATGCCGCCGGAACCGCGACAGGAAGCCCATGAATGCGCCGGAAAAGCCGGCCGCGATCCAGAACGGAATGGCGAGCCCGAGCGAATAGACGGCGAGCAGAATGGCGCCGTCGCTGACGGTTTCGCGGGCGGCGGCGACACCGAGGATCGTTCCGAGCACCGGGCCGATGCAGGGCGTCCAGCCGAAGGCGAAGGCCAGCCCCATGACATAGGCGCCCGACAGCGTCGCCGGCTTGCCGCCACCTTGAAACCGAGCCTCGCGCCCCAGAAGGCCGATCCGGAACGCGCCGAGAAAATGCAGGCCCATGATGATGATGATGATGCCGCCAAGGCGTGCCAGCACATCGATATGCTGGCGCAGCAGCAGGCCAATGCTCGAAGCGCCCGCCCCCAATGCCACGAACACGGTGGCGAAACCGAGCGTAAAGAAGAAGGAAGCGCCGAACACGGCGCGCCGGGTATCCGCCGTTGCTACGGCCGTTCCGCCGCCGCGGAACTGATCGACCGAAATCCCCGCCATGTAACAAAGATAAGGCGGCACCAGTGGTAGGACGCAAGGAGACAGGAACGAGAGCGCACCGGCGAGGATAGCGGTCCAGATGGAAATATCGGCGATCGACACCTTGTGAACGACTCCAGCGGCAACGGTTGAGCGCTCTCTTAGCGTCAATGTCCGGCCTGAGCCAATCACCTTTCGGCGATTATCCGTTCAGCCGCCAAATCTGTGGTGACGTCACTTTTTTGGGTTGACCGCAACAAGCCGGCTGTGCATATGTCCGCCCACTTCCGCCGGACACACACTGTCACGGCGTTGGGAGCGCGTAGCTCAGCTGGTAGAGCAACGGACTTTTAATCTGTAGGTCCAGGGTTCGAATCCCTGCGCGCTCACCACTTCAAGACTGTGTCTTTCGTTTTTGACGCATCGCAATTCTTGCCAATCGCCGGGATCGGATATTCGGATACCGCCGGGCGACATGTGCCACTTTTTCCAACGACGAAGCCTTTATAGAAGACAGTGCTTCTGGCGTCGGACAATTCGGTGACGAAGCGTCACATAAACCAGACGCGGCCAATGTTGCGTTCGTCCGCACGGTGCAGGCTTGGCATGTCCAGTCGGCATTGCCTTCCCGTCAGATATCCAAAGCATGATCCAGCCGCATCGCGGTGCCCCCGTTTCGCGCCCTCATCGGGCTTTCGCCGTAATGTTGCTTGAAGGCCCGGGAAAAGGTCGAAAGGCTGTCGAAACCGGCGCGCAGGGCGACATCGCGGATAGCAAGGCGCGTGTCGCGTACCAGCCGATAAGCCGCCTGTAGCCGCAGCCGCAGATAATAGACGCCCGGACTGGTTCCAAAGACGCGTGCAAAAAGGATTTCGAGCTTGCGTTGCGACAGGCCAAGCCGCACGGACAAGGCAGCAATGGACAGCGGCCTGTCCAGCGTGCGCTCCATCAGCCGGATGGCGGCGGCGATTTCCGGGTCCATTGCCTCGATGCGCCCGAGCGAAACGAGCGGCTGCGCGTCGGTTGCCGCGTGGGTTTCGTCATAGACGAAGATACTTGCGACATCAAGCGCCACGGCGGAGCCGAAGCGCTGGCGGATCAGATGCAACATCATGTCGAATGTCGGCGATGCGCCGCCCGAGGTCCAGAACCTACCGTCGGTGACGAACCGGTCGGCGCGCACGGAAATATCGGGAAAGGCCTGCGCGAAATCCTCCAGTTCCTCCCAATGGGCAGTGGCCGCGCGGCCGTTGACGAGGCCGGAGCGCCCCAGCAGCCAACAGCCCGATTCGATGCCCGCGATGACCCCGAAATGGCCGGCGGCAGCCTGAAGGCTCGCGATGAAACGGCGTCCGGCATGCCTCTCCAGATTGAACCCGCCGATTAACAGGAGAACATCGCCCTGCTCGGTCGCCGTAAAGCGCCCGTCCACGGCAATACTGACGCCGCAGGTGAGAAGAACCGGTTCGCCATTCGGCGACAGGATGCGCCAGCGAAACAGGACATCGCCGCTGACGCGGTTTGCCGCACGCATGGGATCGAGCACCGAAGCAAGCGACATGATCGAGGATTCGGGTAGAATGACGAGAACGATATCGACCGTTCGTTCAGAAGAATGTTTGGGCGCCATTCGTAAAATGTCAAATTTTATGCGGATCGTGTCAAATGGAAAAATTCCGATCGGGCATGATGGCCCCTGTTAGGACCTCCTGTTGCAAGCCGCCCTGGCTTGTGGATTTTCGGAAATTCCCCTGTCCGATATTCTTTTTTACCGGAGCGGGCCGAGCGGCAGAAATGCCGTTCCGGCCCGATTTTTTTGCGCTTATCGTTCCGGCAAATAGTTGTGGAGGCGAAGCGATATCGCAAGCGTTGCGGGCAAGGGATTCCACCAGCCGGTGTTAAGGCCTGCCTGGCGCAGTGCGGCCGAGGTCCAGGTGTTGCAGCCGACAAAGGCGTTGAAACGCCCCCTCGCCTCGAAGAAAATATCGTTTTCGCTATAGGCGGCATCGGGGATGGCAACCGGACGGGCATTCTCCCGCTCGAAGCTATCCGCAATGAATTGCAGGAGCCGCTGATAGCCTGCTTCGTCGATATCGAGCGGCGTCACCGAAGGATGCGCCCTGTCGATCGCACCGGCTCGCTCGACGTGCATGACCGACCGGTCGATGGTCAGCGCCTTGAGGACCGGAATGGGCTTCAGCTGCGACCATTCCGGCGTCTCGATGTAAAAAGCCCGCCCGCCCCAGCCGAAGACGACATAACGAACGCCTGGATTGTCGATGTCGAGGCCACCGGTTGTCAGGAAATGGTATTGTTCAAGGAATTGCGGATCGACGGCGATGGCGATGTCCGTATGGATCGGATTGCTGAGTACGAGGATTTGCCGCGTGGCATCGACGGTTGTCCGCGCAGGTCCCGACCACAGCGGCCGCGGCACCAGCGTTCCGGCCGCAAGCGCAAGTCCGACGAGAAGAACAACGAGGCCTATCGTCCGTAAAAGCCGTATGAACATGAGTGAGCCCCCCGCGCGGCCTGCTGGAGGCCTTTTCGACAGGCTAAAACAGGGAAAGTCAATGCGAAGCGGCGCATTGAAGACTCGGTTTTGAAAGACTTGGGATTGGCGACCCCTGCAGGGCTCGAACCTGCGACAACCTGCTTAGAAGGCAGGTGCTCTATCCAGCTGAGCTAAGGGGCCGTTTTGGGGAAGCGTTTCCCGCCGAAGTTTCCAGTCGTCAATGCGTCCAGGGTTGCATGCGATTGAAGCGGAAATTATCCGTGTAGGACAGGCTCTTTCGCGTGGCTTCCTTGGGCGCTATGACCCGGTATTCGATACCATTGCGCTCGGCATAGGCAACAGCCAGTTCCGCCGTCTCGAACGTCAGCTTGACCTGCTGGCGGGTATCGGCCGAACTCGTATAGCCCATGATCGGGTCGATGGTCCGCGGCGTTTCCTGATCGAACTCGAGCACCCACAGATGCGTCTTGGCCTTGCCAGACTGCATGGCGGTTTTTGCGGGACGATAGATTTTCGCGGACATATTTCGGAGGGCTCCACTCTGGTTCCGTTGCGACGCAAATCGCTTTGCATGCACAGCGCATTGCCATAGCGCAGAATGGGTTAAAACGGAATGACCCCGCGCTGATTTTTGGTCGATTTTACCGGGGAATGGCTGTGCTGAAGCACAATGAAGAAAAAGACGGGAAACAATCGGCACGTGACCCGCTTCGATCGATGGTCGGAGTGGAGAGATTCGAACTCCCGACCCTCTGGTCCCAAACCAGATGCGCTACCAGGCTGCGCTACACTCCGTGACCGCCGATGCCGGGGAGATACACGCTTACCCCCTCACCTGCAACAGCTAAATTCGAAGAATAAGACGATGTCGCTTCCGGCCTCAGGGCGAAGCAACTGTCGGCCGATTGTCGATCTGCGGCGTGCTTACCAGGTCTCCGACCGCAATGCCGAGACGTTTGACGGTGCCGGCGTTTAGCTCCAGCACGTAGGCGACGGGAATGTCCGAATCGATGATCGCCTCCGAGAGCGGGACGGCCTGCTCGCTGATGGAATCAATCTTTCCATCGTCTCCGATGAACAGCATGTCGAGAGGCAGATAAGTGTCCTTCATCCACATCATCACGCGTCGCGTCTGGCCGAAATCGAACAGCATGCCCTGGTCGTCGGCCATTTTCCGACGGTTCATCAGCCCTTGCTGACGATGATCGGCATCGACGGCCAGTTCGATCTCGAAGGCATGTTTTTTCCCGTCCGTGGTCCGGATGGTCAGCTTGTCCTTCGGAAAGGTGAGATCGGCCGCGTATCCCGGCGTCTGTGTCAGCAACAAAAAAAGCGCCAGAAGGGCGCTTTCGAAAAGACGTCGCATAGAAATCCGCATCAGTGCGAACGGCCGGCCGGCGACGGAACGTCGGGATGGATTTCGGCAGCCATCAATCCCTTGTCGCCGTCGCCAAATCGCACCAGCACGGTCTGGCCGGGACGAAGCTCTGTCAGGCCGAACCGGCGCAGCGTTTCCATGTGAATGAAGATGTCCTCGGTGCCGTCTCCCCGCGTCAGGAAGCCGAAGCCTTTCGTACGGTTGAACCACTTGACCAGAACGCGCTCCAAACCGCTCGTCGGTGTTACCTGCACATGCGTCTTGACCGGTGGCATCTGCGAGGGATGGATGGCGGTCGATTGATCCATCGAAAGAATACGGAAGGCCTGGTAGCCGCGGTCACGCTTCTGGATGAGGGCAACGACGCGGGCGCCTTCCAAAACCGTCTGGTAGCCGTCACGGCGCAGGCAGGTCACATGCAGCAAAACGTCCTGCATGCCATTGTCCGGAATGATGAAGCCGAATCCCTTGGCAACGTCGAACCATTTGATCACACCCGTGATCTCCAAGAGATCCAGCGCATCGCTGCCAAAGTCGTCATCTGGTGCGACGTCTTTCGATGAAATCCTGTCCGCCATAGCCCGCCAGCCCCTCGATTACGCGTCACAAACAATACGGTTAACTGATTCTTGACGATCAGATTAACATCGTCCCAATGCGAATACGCAAGCCCTTCGTTGAAATTTGCAATGACCGCATTTGTATTTTGCGAGCCTTGCCTCTGGCTTGTTGTCCGTTAGATAAAGAGCACTCCAAATATCGCTCCGCAAAACAGGGACATTACAATGCGTTATCTGCACACGATGGTCCGCGTCAAAGATCTCGACGCGGCGCTGCACTTCTACGGCACGCTTTTCGGCCTTGTGGAAATCCGTCGCTACGAGAACGAAAAAGGCCGATTCACGCTGGTTTTCCTGGCCGCGCCCGGTGATCTCGATCATGCCAAGGGCGCGCTGTCACCGTGCCTGGAACTCACCTACAACTGGGATACGGAAGACTACACGGGCGGCCGCAACTTCGGGCACCTCGCCTATGAAGTCGATGACATCTATGCGCTGTGTCAGCATCTGATGGAAAACGGCGTTACGATCAATCGCCCGCCTCGGGACGGGCACATGGCCTTTGTGCGCTCGCCCGACGGCATCTCCATCGAGATCTTGCAGAAGGGCGCAGATCTGCCGCCGCAGGAGCCTTGGCTCTCCATGGGCAATACCGGCGCCTGGTAAGCCTCGCACAACGGGAAGAAGCAATAACGGCCCGATGAATGGCTCCGCCCGCCTCGCATTGCCGCAATGTGCAGGCAGCGGCGGCGGAACGTGGTGAAAACGAAGACAACTTGACCTCGGACACAGGCTGCCCGAGGCCCTCTCCTGCGCAGGTTTACAAAGGTCGGATCGTTAACTACACTTTTGTGTGAAACGGACGAGACTCGGGACGATCAGTCTCCCGCATTTTCTGCGGTGATTGTTTTTGACCCCGCAAGCCAGGCATAGAGGAGAGCGACGCGGACAGTTCCATCTGGAACCATGCGTCGCATATGTTTGTCTTCGGCTTCGAATTGGACGGCCATGACGGCGAAGACCAGCTCTTGCCTTCGCCCGTCTCCGGCATGGAGGATCAAGCGTGCAGCATCAAACCGGAAAGGCGGCCAGCCGGCGTCATACGCTGTGGGCGCTTGCGCTGACGACGTCCATGCTGGTTTTGTCCGGCTGCGTCTCTGCGGATCCGACTGCCAAGGAAGCCGCCGGCCTGACACCGACGCAAACGGCGACGGATGCAGAAACGGCCGCCTCGGAGACGGCAGCCGACGGCACGACGGAAGATCAGCAGGTCGTCGCGCTCGGAGCCGACGGGCAGCAAACAGGCGAGACTGCTGTGAGTGCCATGATGCCGGCCAACACCAACGGACAACCCGGTTCGCTCGTGCTGCAGACCAGCGGGCTGAAGGCGACATCATCGAGCATCTATGCAAGCCAGGTCGCGGGCCAGGCTGCCGTCCAGACACCGTCGGACACCTTGACCACGGGCGAGCAGGCGACGCCGCTGCCGATCCTCGACAGTCAGGCCGGCGTGCAACCGGCAACCAACAGTCTGTTCCAGAGCAAGCAGCAACCGGCAACAGAGCCGCTGCCGCTGCCGCTTGAGGGGGCCAGCAATGCGACGCAGGCCGTTGATCCCAACCAACAGATCGCGGCGGCGGCAACCATTTTGCCGGACAATGCCGCACCTCTCGACATGCCTGGGTCCGTGCCGCTGCCTTTGAGTGGCGTGGCCGCGCTGCAAGGTGAAACGCCGGCAAACCTGCAGGTCGTACAGCCATCCGAGCAGACGGTCTCCGGAACCACAGCTGCGGATGCGCAGCAAACCGCGTCCCTGCCCGTCACCAAAAAATCGGGGACCGAGGAAGAGGATACCAAGCCGGTCTTCACATTTGCCAGCCTCTTTGCCGGCAAGCGGAAAAACAAGAACACCTTCGACGGCGACCGCTTCGGCAAGGAAACGACGAAGAAAACCATTTTGCGGAAACAAACGCAGCAACAGGTCGCCTCGCTTGCGTACAATGCCCTTCCCGGTGTCCGCGCGACCTCGATGTTTGCGACGGTGGAAGACGCTGAACCGGCCCATGACGACGAAAGCGGAACGATTGAGGTGGCATCCTTGCCAGGTCTTGCCCGGCTCGCGCCAAACGGACTTTGGTTGCAGACACAGAAGGTCGAGACCGGCTGCTTCAAGCCGGAACTGATGCAGGTGCTCAAGGTCGTCGAAAATCATTACGGCCGCAAGGTGATGGTAACGTCCGGACTTCGCGACCTGAAGCACAATCGCCGCGCCGGTGGCAGCCGTCATTCGCTGCATACGACCTGCGAGGCGGCGGATATCCAGATTCCCGGTATCGGCAAATGGGAACTGGCCGAATACCTGCGCACGATCCCCGGCCGCGGCGGCGTCGGAACCTATTGCCACACGGAATCGGTCCACATCGACATCGGCACGGAGCGCGACTGGAACTGGCGCTGCCGCCAGCGCAAGGGCTGAACCGCCACCGGATTTTTTAAATTCACCAATATTTTCAATGACATAAATTTTATGTCATTTTTTTGTATGAAAATGGATTTTGGCGCTTGCGGTCTTTCAAAGGCCTGACTATAAAGCGGCCACACAGCGCTTGCGCCCTTCGTCTATCGGTTAGGACACCAGATTTTCATTCTGGGAAGAGGGGTTCGACTCCCCTAGGGCGTACCACTGTGCTTTTCAAATCCAGTTCTGGAATTGATCGCGGAGCTGCCGGAAACGGCGGCTCCCCCGTTGATTCCGGTAGTTGTGTGCGCCCTGTTCATATCGTTGTTTTTACCCGAAAAAGCGCGAAAAAATGTAAATTGGCGCTTGCGGCTTTCAAAGCCGCTGACTATAAGACGCCCACCTGATGCGCCCTTCGTCTATCGGTTAGGACACCAGATTTTCATTCTGGGAAGAGGGGTTCGACTCCCCTAGGGCGTACCATGGTTCTCTCTGCAAAATTGGATATGCAAAGCGGTTTCGCGCAATGCGAAACGTGCATTGTCTGATCGTCAAAGCGCTCTTGCAGCATCCAGGACGCGCAGCTGAACCCGACGCGCCCCCTGCCAGAGATCGGCTGAAATCGAGCCGGCCACATGAACCGCCAGACCGCGCGACGAGAGCAGGAAATCCCCAAGCGGCGTCTCCAGCGCGCGAAAGGCAATCCCTTCAAGCCGTGAGCCATCCTGCCCCTCGAGGGTCACCTTGACGTGATTGGCGCCCACCTGGCGTGCATCCCGCAACCGATGTCCCGGCAGCGCAAAGATCGGCTGCGGATGGCCCGAACCATAGGGGCCGGCGAGCTCCAGCTGATCGATCAGCCCCAGATTGGCAGCGGATGCGCCGAGCGCTCCGTCGATCTTAAGCGTCTGCACCGAGACAAGATCGCGCACCGCCACCTCGCCCTTTTCCTCGAAGAAATGCCGCAACCGACCGAGATTGCTGCGTTCGACGGTCAAACCCGCGGCCATGGCATGCCCCCCACCCTTGACGAGCAGGCCATGATCCACGGCCGTTCGCACCAGCTTACCCATGTCGAAGCCGCTGATCGATCGTCCGGAACCGGTGCCCCTGCCGTTCGGATCAAAGGCAATGGCAAAGGCCGGTCGCCGGAATTTTTCCTTGATGCGCGCCGCCAGCAGCCCGACGATGCCGGGATGCCAGTTTTCCCGGGCGGTGACGATAACCGAGGCGTTCTCGCCGGTACCGTATTCCGCCAGAACCTCGGCCTCCGCTTCCGCAAGCATGACGGCCTCCATGGCCTGACGCTCGCGGTTCAGTTCGTCCAGCCGCTCGGCAATCTGTTCTGCCTCCGCCTGGTCCTCGAGCGTCAGCAACCGGCTACCAAGGGCCGCATCGCCGATACGACCGCCGGCATTGATGCGCGGGCCGACGAGAAAGCCGAAATGATAGGGTGTCACCGGGCCGCCCAGCCCTGCTTTGCGAAACAGTGCCGAAAGCCCGGGATTCTGCATGTGCCGCGCGGCGACAAGCCCTTTGACGACATAGGCCCGGTTCAGGCCTTTCAGCGGCACCACGTCGCAGACCGTTGCCAGCGCGACGATATCGAGCAGGGCCAAAAGATCGAAACTGCCCGCCCGTCCGTCGCCTTTTTCGCGTAGCAGCCGCAGCGCATTGACGAGGACGAGGAAGACGACGCCAGCGGCACACAAATGCCCCTGCCCCGACAGGTCGTCCTCACGATTCGGATTGACCAGCGCATGGCACGGCGGCAGCACCGTGCCGACCTGATGATGGTCTATCACCACAACGTTGATGCCGCGCTCAGCAGCGACAGCCAATGATTCCTGGCTCGTTGAACCGCAGTCGACCGTCACGATCAGTCGTGCGCCGTTATCGATCAACTGGTTGATGGCTGTGGGATTGGGGCCGTAGCCCTCGAATATCCGGTCGGGTATGTAGATTTCGGCATCCAAGCCGAAATGCCGGAGAAACCGGAACATCAGCGCGGAAGACGAAGCACCATCGACATCATAGTCGCCGAGGATGGCCGTTCTCTCCCGACGCTCGATCGCCAGAAGCAGCCGTTCCGCTGCCTTGCGGCAATCCGTCAGCGTGTCCGGATCGGGCATCAGCGACCGCAGCGTCGGATCAAGAAAGGCCACCGCATCGTCCTGTACGACACCGCGCCCGGCCAGAACCCGCGCGATCAGATCGGAAAAACCATGGACCTGGCTGATGGCAAGCGCGCGGTTTTGCCCGGCCTGATCGAGCCGCGAGACCCAGCGCTGGCCGGTGACCGAACTCTCCACTCCCAGAAAAGCCCGCTGGACCGGATCGACCATTTCACTCATCGCATGCGTCCCTTGATCTTGGTCTTTCCCTAGCGCTTTTTCGCAAGCGACCAAACCCCAAAACGAAACGAGCCCCGCCAACGGGATCGCTGGCAGGGCCGTTGCTCAAGTCAGGCGCGTTTTCGCGTCAGGCGACTTTCGGGCGCTCGATACGGATCACCTGCGGTTCGCCGACGAGGTAGCCCTCGCCCTTGATCGAGGCGACAGCCTTGCGAACCGAATCTTCCATCGTCGCATGGGTGACGAGGATGATGGTCTGCGGGGCGCTCGTTTCCGTGTGAGTCTTCGAGCGCTGGACGATCGATTCGAGCGAGATCTTGTTCTCTGCCATGCGCGTCGCGATGCTGGCGAAGACGCCGGCCTTGTCGACGACCGTCAGACGAATGAAATAACCGCCCTCATGGCTCTGGATCTGTGCCCGCGTATAGGGCAGAAGCGCGGTCACCGGGCGGCCGAAGGCCGGTACCGTCTGAGCACCCGGGCGGCTCTTGGCGATATCGGCGATGTCGCCGAGCACGGCCGAGGCCGTCGCATTGCCGCCGGCACCGGGGCCGACCATCAGCAGTTCGCCGAGAATATCGGATTCGATCGCCACCGCATTGGTGACGCCGTCCACCTGTGCGATCACCGAATCGAGCGGCACCATGGTCGGATGCACGCGCTGTTCGATACCGCTTTCGGTGCGCTGGGCGACACCGAGAAGCTTGATGCGGTAGCCGAGATCGGCAGCGGCATGAATGTCGTCGATCGATATATTGGTGATGCCTTCCAGATAGATGTCATCGGCGGCGATCGCCGTTCCGAAGGCGAGGCTCGTGAGGATCGACAGCTTGTGGGCGGTATCGTTGCCTTCGATGTCGAAAGCCGGATCGGCTTCCGCATAACCCAGCCGCTGCGCTTCCTTGAGACAGGCCTCGAAGGACAGGCCTTCCTTTTCCATCTTGGTCAGGATGTAGTTGCAGGTGCCGTTCATGATGCCGTAGACGCGCGAGATCGTGTTGCCGGTCAGCGATTCCCTCAGCGCCTTGATCACCGGAATGCCGCCGGCAACCGCCGCTTCGTAGTTCAGGAGCGCGCCATGCGCCTCGGCGATTCCGGCAAGTTCGATGCCGTGCGCCGCCAACAGCGCCTTGTTGGCGGTAACCACATGCACGCCGCGCGACAGGGCAGCCTTCACGGACGCGTAGGCTGGGTTGCCTGCCCCGCCCATCAGCTCGACGAAGACGTCGATTTCGGCCTCTGCCGCCATAGACGTGGCATCTGAGAACCATGTGAGCGTGGAAAGGTCGATGCCGCGATCACGGGTTTTGTCGCGAGCCGTAACGGCGACGACTTCGATCGGCCGGCCACAGGTCGTCGCCAGCATGTCGCGGCGATCGTCAAGGATACGGACCAGCGCGGCACCGACGGTTCCCAAGCCCGCAATGCCGATTTTAAGGGCATCTGCCATATGCAATTTCCTAACAGTGAGAGAGCGCTCCGCCTGAAACGGCGGAGCATTTTTCCGCAAAGATGACGGGAGGAAGCCCGGTCCTAGCGATGAGCGTTCAGCGAGATGACGTTGTGCAACGTATCGTCGGCTGTCGAGAGAAACTTCTTGATACTGCGCGCTGCCTGGCGGATGCGATGCTCGTTTTCGACCAGGGCCAGGCGGACATAATCGTCACCCATTTCGCCGAAACCGATACCCGGCGCCACCGCCACGTCGGCCTTCTCGACCAGCAACTTGGAAAACTCCAGCGAACCGAGATGGCGGAATTTTTCCGGGATCTTTGCCCAGGCAAACATTGTCGCGGCCGGAGGCGGCACTTCGAAGCCGGCCTTGCCGAAGCTGTCGACCATCACGTCGCGGCGGCGCTTGTAGATGTTGCGCACCTCGGCGATATCGGACCCGTCGCCGTTCAGCGCATGCGTCGCCGCCACCTGGATCGGCGTAAAAGCGCCATAGTCGAGATAGGACTTGACCCGTGTCAGGGCCGCGATCAGGCGTTCGTTGCCGACGGCAAAGCCCATGCGCCAGCCCGGCATGGAAAATGTCTTCGACATCGAGGTGAATTCGACGGTGTTGTCGATGGCGCCCGGAACTTCAAGAACTGACGGAGGCGGATTTCCGTCGAAATAAATCTCGGAATAGGCGAGATCCGACAGGATGACGATGTCGTGCTTCTTCGCGAAGGCAACGACTTCCTTGTAGAAATCGAGCGTCGCGACATGCGCCGTCGGGTTTGAAGGGTAGTTGATGATCAGCGCGATCGGCTTCGGGATCGAGTGGCGGATCGCCCGCTCCAGCGGCGGGAAGAAGGTGTCGTCCGGCTCGACCGAAATCGAACGGATGACGCCGCCGGTCATCAGGAAGCCGAAGGCATGGATCGGATAGGTCGGATTCGGGCAGAGGATCACGTCGCCCGGCGCGGTGATCGCCTGCGCCATGTTGGCAAAACCTTCCTTGGAGCCGAGCGTTGCGACGACCTGCGTATCGGGATTGAGCTTGACGTTGAAGCGGCGGGCATAATAGGCGGCCTGAGCGCGACGAAGACCGGGAATACCCTTGGAGGAGGAGTAGCGATGGGTGCGCGGATCCTGAACGGCTTCGCACAGCTTGTCGACGATCGACTGCGGCGTTGGAAGATCTGGATTGCCCATGCCGAGATCGATGATGTCCGCTCCGCCCGCTCGCGCGCTTGCTTTCAAACGGTTGACCTGTTCGAAAACGTAAGGCGGCAGACGCCGGACTTTGTGAAACTCTTCCATCTCTAAACCTCGTCTTGCGCGGTCTCCATGCCCTTGAGAATCATGCGTGCAAGGAGAAGCGCGCGGTGCAATCAGGCCCACGCGGCCACGAAACGCTTTGCGTCCAATTCAGTCGAAACGCAAGTGCTAATTCTGTATCTGCTTCAGGGTGTCGGTGCCGTGATTGGCCGCCAGCGCCCTGAGTTCCTCGAGCCGGCGCTGATACTCGGCCTCCGAAATCGCTCCGGAGGCGCGCGCCGAACTCAAAGCCGTCAAGTGGGACTGAAGACCGGCCGCCTCGTCATTGCTCATCTGCGCCGTTGCCGCCGGCAACTGTCCTTCGATCACCGGATAGACATCTCTGTTGACGGGACGCGTCATCGTCGCCGCATAGACGGAAGGCTGCTGATCGGAGGATGTAGAACTGCAGCCGCCGGCCATCAGCGAAAGGCCTGCCAGTCCCGAAGCCGTCATGATCCGGATCACCGCTGATTTCCCCGTCCTGTTCATCGCCATCCCTGCTGATCCCCTGAATTCCATCGCATGCCGCAACCGCCGGATACCAGACCCAAACCAACATGCGCTGGCACTTGTAATCATTTTAAGGCAGAATGTAAAAAGACAAAACAAACAAGATACTGTGGAGGAAACCGGGTGGCAGAAGACAGAAAGGCCGACGGCCAGACCGGCAAAACGGCCGATGGCTTTGGCAGCTTCGACCCGAAATCCGTCGAACCCTATATCGTCAAGGATCCGGAAGCCTTCGCCGTCAATCTTGCCCGGACCGTCGAGCAACTCGGCAAGGCTGCCTCCGCGTGGCTTGCTCCTCGCGAAAGCGGCGAAAAGACCGACATGGTCGCGGAACCGGTCGTCGATATGGTCAAGACACTCTCGAAAGTATCTGAATACTGGCTGTCGGACCCTCGCCGCACGCTGGAGGCACAAACCTATCTGCTCGGCAGCTATTTCTCGATCTGGTCGCGGACGCTGCAGAAGATGAACGGCGAAACCGTCGCCGACCCGGCCGACGTGCCGCGCAACGACAAGCGATTCTCCGACGAGGACTGGGTGAAGAACCCATTCTTCGACTTCCTTAGGCAGGCCTATTTCGTGACGGCGAGCTGGGGCGACAAGATGGTCCGCGATGCCGAGGGGCTGGATGAGCACACCCGCCATAAGGCAGCCTTCTACGTCCGGCAGATTTCCAGCGCGCTGTCGCCGGCGAATTTCGTCACGACCAACCCACAGCTCTACCGGGAAACGGTCGCCTCCAGCGGCGCCAATCTCGTCAAGGGCATGCAGATGCTGGCGGAGGACATCGTCGCTGGCAAAGGCGACCTGCGCCTGCGCCAGACGGACACCAGCAAATTTGCAGTCGGCGAAAACATCGCGATTACGCCGGGCAAGGTCATCGCCCAGAGCGATGTCTGCCAGATCATTCAATACGATGCGTCGACGGAGACCGTCCTCAAGCGGCCGCTGCTGATTTGTCCACCCTGGATCAACAAGTTCTACGTGCTCGACCTCAATCCGCAGAAGTCCTTCATCAAATGGGCAGTGGATCAGGGCCAGACGGTCTTCGTGATTTCCTGGGTCAACCCGGATGAACGTCATGCCAACAAGGATTGGGAAGCCTACGCCCGTGAAGGCATAGGCTTTGCGCTTGATACGATAAAGTCAGCGACCGGCGAGGAAGAGGTCAACGCTATCGGCTATTGCGTCGGCGGAACCCTGCTGGCCGCCACGCTTGCCCTCCATGCGCAAGAAGGCGACAAACGCATCCGCTCGGCAACGCTGTTCACCACGCAGGTCGATTTTGCCCATGCGGGCGACCTGAAAGTCTTCGTCGACGAGGACCAGATCGCGCAGATCGAAGCCGGCATGAAGGCAACGGGTTATCTCGACGGATCGAAGATGGCCACTGCCTTCAACATGCTGCGTGCCTCGGACCTGATCTGGCCCTATTTCGTCAACAACTACCTGAAGGGGCAGGATCCCATGCCCTTCGACCTGCTCTACTGGAACTCGGATTCCACCCGAATGCCGGCTGCCAACCATTCCTTCTACCTGCGCAACTGCTACCTCGAGAACAATCTGACCAAAGGCAAAATGACGCTCGCCGGACGGACGGTTTCGCTGAAGGATGTCACCATCCCGATCTACAATCTGGCTGCCAAGGAAGACCATATCGCCCCCGCAAAATCCGTCTTCGTCGGCAGCCAGTTCTTCGGCGGAGACGTCACCTATGTGATGGCCGGTTCCGGCCACATCGCCGGCGTCGTCAATCCGCCGGACAAGGGCAAATATCAGTTCTGGACCGGTGGTAAGCCGCAAGGCACGTTCGAGGATTGGGTCAAGGCCGCAAGCGAAACGCCGGGCTCCTGGTGGCCGAATTGGCAGGCGTGGATCGAGAACCTCGACGGCGCGCGGGTCCCCGCCCGCAAGACCGGCGGCCGGCTGAATTCGCTCGAGGAGGCGCCTGGCTCCTACGTTCGCGCCCGCGCCTGACGATGCTGCCCGCGCATGATCTTTGAGACGCCATTGGTGCCGGCCACGCTTGTGCAACGCTACAAGCGTTTCCTGTTCGACGCCGTTCTGGACGACGGTAGCGCGATCACCGGCTTTTGTCCCAATACCGGTTCCATGCGCGGATTGACTGCGCCCGGATCCCGCATATGGCTGTCCATGCACGACAGTCTGACACGCAAACACCGGTATATGTTGGAACTCGTCCGTGTGGGCGATACGATTGTCGGTATCAACACAGGCTTGCCGAACCGGATTGCCGAGGAAGCGATCAGGCTCGGACAGGTCGGTGATCTGGGTACCTATGCCTCTCTGAAGCGCGAGCAGAAATACGGCCGCAATTCGCGTATCGACATGCTGTTGTCCGATGCAGGAAAAGGTCTCGCCTACGTCGAGGTCAAGAACGTGCATTTCAGCCGCACGCAGGGTCTTGCGGAGTTTCCCGACAGCCCGACGGCACGCGGGGCCAAGCATCTGGAAGAACTCGGCGACATGGTGGACGCCGGCCATCGCGGCATCATGCTCTACCTCATCCAGCGCAGCGATTGCGACGTCTTCCGCGTCTGCGACGATCTCGATCCCGTCTATGCCAGGGCATTCCGCAGGGCGATGACCCGTGGCGTCGAGGCATTTGCAATAAAATGCCGGATTTCGCCGCAGCAAATTGCCCCGGACGGCCTGATCGCGATGGACGAACCCGCCTTTGCTGATCTATGACAATTGGCAAAGACAACTGAAAGTTCTGCAATGGTGACCTATATCGAGGCGTCCGCCGCTCCTCTCAAGAACACCGGCGTCATCCGCCTCTACAAGACGGAAGACTTCGAGGGCTTGCGGCGCGCCTGCCAGTTGACGGCCCGCTGCCTTGATGAGCTTGCCCCGCGCGTCAAGCCGGGCGTGACCACGGACGAGATCGACCGCTTCGTCTTCGACTTCGGAATGGATCACGGCGCCCTGCCCGCGACGCTCAACTATCGCGGCTATACTAAATCCTCCTGCACCTCGATCAACCATGTGGTGTGCCACGGCATCCCGGACGACAAGCCGCTGCGCGAAGGCGATATCGTCAATATCGACGTCACCTACATCATCGACGGGTGGCATGGCGATTCCAGCCGCATGTATCCGGTCGGCACGATCAAACGCGCCGCTGAACGGCTGCTCGAGGTGACCCATGAATGCCTGATGCGCGGCATTGCGGCAGTCAGGCCCGGCGTGCGGACCGGCGCGATCGGCCAGGCGATCCAGACATATGCCGAGGCGGAGCGCTGTTCGGTCGTCCGCGACTTCTGCGGCCATGGGGTCGGCCGGTTGTTTCATGATGCCCCGAATATTCTGCATTACGGTCGCGACAACGAAGGGCCGGAGATGCGCGAAGGCATGATCTTCACCATCGAGCCAATGATCAATCTCGGCCGCCCGCATGTGAAGGTATTGCAGGACGGCTGGACAGCGGTGACGCGCGACCGGTCTCTGTCGGCGCAATATGAGCACACGGTCGCGGTGACGGCCGATGGCTATGAGATCTTCACCCTCTCTCCGGGCGGTCTCGACCGCCCCGGTCTTGCTTGAGGATTTCATGACGAAGCCCCCCTCCACTCCCGATGGCGAGATTGCGCAACCGGCGGACGAGAGGGGGTTTTTCGCGGAACAGCAGCCGAAACGCCTCAACCTCGACGCTCCTGCAAAACCAGCGGATGACGCCCACTACCATGGTCATCGCGAACGGCTGCGCACCCGCTATCGCGACAATGGCGACACGGCGCTGGCCGACTACGAAATTCTGGAACTGCTGCTGTTCAGGCTGATCCCTCGCCGCGACACCAAGCCGATCGCCAAGGCGCTGCTCGACCGGTTCGGCACGCTGGCCGGCGTCTTCGGCGCACCGCCGGCCCTGTTGCAGGAGGTCAAGGGTATCGGCGAGGCCGTGGCGCTCGATCTGAAGCTGGTGGCGACCGTCGCACACCGCACTCTGAAGAGCGAATTGAAGGGCAAGCAGGTGCTCGCCTCCTGGTCATCCGTCATCGAATATTGCCATGCGGCGATGGCGCATGAGGCGCGCGAACAATTCCGCATCCTCTTTCTCGACAAGCGCAACGCCCTGATTGCCGACGAAGTGCAGCAGACGGGAACCGTCGACCATACGCCGGTCTACCCGCGCGAGGTGGTGAAACGCGCGCTGGAACTATCCGCCACGGCGCTGATTCTCGTCCACAACCATCCGTCCGGCGACCCGACGCCATCCCGCGCCGATATCGAGATGACTAAGATGATCATCGACACCGCCAAGCCGCTCGGCATTACCGTCCACGACCACATCATCATCGGCAAGGACGGTCACGCCAGCCTCAAGGGGTTGAGGCTGATCTGACGACGCGATGTTTCAGAGCCACTTTGCCCGACGGAACATGCGATAGAGCGAAGCGCAGACGAAGAAGATGAACAGCAGCACCACGAAGTATCCGTAGCGCATCTTCAGCTCCGGCATGTCGTCGAAATTCATCCCGTAGATACCGGCAACTGCAGTTGGAACGGCAAGGATCGCCGCCCAGGATGCGAGCTTGCGGGAAATTTCCGTTTGCTCGGACTGGCCGATCATCAGGCTTGCTTCGAAGGTAAAAGCCAGCACCTCGCGCAGCGTGTCGATATCCTCCTGGACCCGGCGGACATGGTCGGTCACATCGCGGAACAGCGCGTGCAGCGAGGCATCCATGCCGGGCAGATCGAGATGCTCGTGCCGCCGGCAGACATCGACAAGCGGCACCACCGCGTTGCGCAGCCGCAACAGGCTGCGGCGGAGCATGTAAAGCCGCTCAATGTCCTTCTTGTCCAACCGCTCGCGCAAGAGGCGTTCTTCCAGTTCCTCGACCTCGGAATGGATGCCTTCCAGCACCGGCATGTAGTTGTCGACGATGAAGTCGAGAATGGAATAGAGGATGTAGTTCTCGCCATGCGCCAGCGAGGCCGGTGAAGCCTCGCACCGCTGCCGAACGAGATTGTAGGATGTCGAGGGCCCGTGACGGACGGAAACGACATAACCGCGGCCGACGAACAGATGGGTTTCGCCGAAGACGATCTCGTCCTTGGCCATATGGGCGGTGCGCGCCACGACGAAAATCGAATCGCCGTAGATTTCAAGCTTCGGACGCTGATGCGCATGGCTCGCATCCTCGATTGCCAGATCATGCAAGCCGAACTGCGCCTGAACCTCGCGCAACAACGCGTTGTCCGGCTCGTGCAGGCCGATCCAGACCACCGCCTTCTCCCGGCCCCTCCATTTGCGCGCGTCCTGGATCTCGATATCGCCAATGCGCTGGCCGTGTTCATAAACAGCGGCGGCGATAACGCCGGGCCGGCTGCAGGGTTTCACGGGCGGTGTCTGCTCTGGCGACACGACATGCGGAGCGGCCTCGTCGCCAGCATTCTCGGTCTCCTGCAGCGCCATCGCGGACCTCCCTTTTCAAACTGCAATTCATCCGGTTTGGCACGTCCTCAACATGCGCGCCGTTCCGACATACCCTAACTGCGGAACTATAGTCTCTTTGACTGAAATAAACATCCGCAAGTCCAGCGGCGGTTCATAAGGGTTTATTAAACTGTAAGATTGACGCTATAGACGCATGTGAGTGACATTTGTCGCAGTGCACAACGATTCTCTCCTCATCACCGGAAGCGTTTCATGAACCAGTACGATCTCGTCGTTGTCGGCAGCGGACCAGCGGGGCGTCGCGGCGCCATTCAGGCGGCCAAGCTTGGCAAGAAGGTTCTCGTCGTCGAACAGGGAAAACGGGTCGGCGGCGTTTCCGTTCATACCGGCACGATACCGTCGAAGACGCTGCGGGAAACCGCGCTGAACCTGACCGGCTGGCGCGAGCGCGGCTTTTACGGCCGCGCCTACCGGGTAAAGCAGGAGATCAGCGCCGACGACCTGCGCCGGCGCCTGCTGATCACGCTCGATCACGAGGTTGAGGTTCTCGAACACCAGTTTGCCCGAAACCGTGTTCACAATGTCCGCGGCAAGGCGAGTTTTCTCGATCCGCAGCGCCTGGAAATCATCAAGGATGACGGAGAGCGAATCGAAGTGACCGCCACAAGCATCCTGCTTGCCGTCGGCACCAAACCATTTCGCCCCGACTATATTCCATTCGATCACAAGGCGATCCTCGATAGCGACGAGTTGCTGGAAATCACCGACCTGCCCCGTTCCATGGTGGTGATCGGCGCCGGCGTCATCGGCATCGAATATGCGACGATCTTCAGTGCGCTCGACACGGCCGTAACGGTCATCGACCCCAAATCCACCATGCTCGACTTCATCGACAAGGAGATCGTCGAGGACTTCACCTACCAGTTGCGCGACCGCAACATGAAGCTCATGCTCGGCCAGAAGGCCGACAAGGTGGAAAAGCTGCCGGACGGCAAATGCTCCGTCACGCTCGACAATGGCCGTGTCATCAACTGCGAAATGGTGCTGTTTGCCGCCGGGCGGATGGGCGCGACCGATACGCTGAACCTCGCAGCCGCAGGGCTCGAGGCAGACAGCCGCGGCCGCCTCAGCGTCAACCCGGAAACCTTCCAGACGACCGTTCCGAACATCTACGCAGCCGGCGATGTCGTCGGCTTCCCAAGCCTTGCTTCGACATCGATGGAACAGGGCCGCATTGCAGCCCGCGTCGCCGTCGGCGTGATCGCCAAAGAGCCGCCGAAATACTTCCCTTACGGAATCTACGCCGTCCCGGAAATTTCGACCTGCGGCCTGACGGAAGAGGAAGTCAAGGAGCGCGGCATCCCCTATGAATGCGGCATCGCCCGCTTCCGCGAGACCTCGCGCGGCCACATCATGGGTCTCGATTCCGGCCTGTTGAAGATGATCTTCTCGCTGAAGACCCGCCGCCTGCTCGGCGTCCACATCGTCGGCGAAGGAGCCACCGAGCTCGTCCATATCGGACAGGCCGTGCTCAACCTGAAGGGCACCGTCGAATATTTCGTCGAGAATACCTTCAACTATCCGACACTGGCCGAAGCCTACAAGATCGCCGGCCTCGATGCATCGAACCGCATGGGCGAACCGAAGTAAGCGCCTTGACCAAGAGCCTGAAAAGCCGCCTTCGAGGCGGCTTTTTTGTACCCTGACATAGATGGCAACGAAAAAGGCCGCCCCAAAGGACGGCCTTTTTCATCTCAAATGTCGAAGACTTATTCGGCGCTGTCGTCAGCGGCCTTCTTCTTCGCGGCAGCCTTCTTCTTCGGTGCGGCGTCTTCGCCTTCGGAAGCTTCAGCCTTGGCAGCCTTCTTCTTCGGAGCCTTCTTCGTCTCGGAGGACGCATCGTCCTCGTCGTCGTTCATCAGCTCTTCCTTGGTGACCGTCTTGTCGGTAACCGAGACTTCGGACAGGAGGTGATCGACGACCTTTTCTTCGAAGATCGGAGCGCGCAGCGAAGCGGCGGCACCCGGCGTCTTCTGGAAGTAGTCTATGATTTCCTTTTCCTGGCCCGGGAACTGGCGCAGCTGCTCATAGAGCGAACGCTGCATTTCCTCGTCGGTTACCTGGACGCCGGCCTTTTCGCCGATTTCCGAGAGAACCAGGCCAAGGCGCACGCGGCGCTCGGCCAGCTTGCGATATTCGGCGCGGGCGTCTTCCTCGGTCGTGTCTTCGTCGGCAAAGGTCTTGCCGGCCTGGCTGAGGTCGGTGTTGATCTGGCGCCAGATGTTTTCGAATTCGGCGTCAACGAGGCGCTGCGGCGTATCGAACTGATAGAGTTCGTCGAGCTGGTCGAGAATCTGACGCTTGACCTTCTGGCGGGTGACCGAGCCATACTGGCTTTCGATCTGACCGCGGACGACTTCCTTCAGCTTGTCAGCCGATTCAAGACCGAGCTTCGTGGCCAGTTCGTCGTTGATCTCGACTTCGGCAGCGGCAGCCACGTCCTTGACGGAGATGTCGAAGGTGGCTTCCTTGCCGGCAAGATTTGCAGCCGGATATTCCGCCGGGAACGTAACGGTGATGACCTTCTCATCGCCAGCCTTCAAGCCAACGAGCTGCTCCTCGAAGCCCGGGATGAAGCGGTTCGAGCCGAGAACCAGTTCAGCATCCGAATCCTTGCCGCCATCAAAGGCTTCGCCATCGACCTTGCCGAGGTAATCGATCGTGACGCGGTCGCCGTTGGCAGCCTTGCCCTTCTTCGTCTCGTAGGTGCGGGCGCTTTCGGCGATCTTCAGGATCTGCTCGGTGACTTCCGATTCGTCGATCTCGATGACTTCGCGGGTAACCTTGATGCCGCTCGTGTCCTTGAGCGTGATCGCCGGGATCACTTCATAGGCCAGCGTAAATTCGAAATCGGCTTCGGCGCTCAGGATCTTTTCGGCTTCGGCCTCGTCCTCGGTCATCGCGACTTCCGGCTGGGTCGCCGACTTTTCGCCGCGACCGGTCAGGATTTCAGTCGGCTTTTCACGCACCAGTTCGTTGACGAGCTCGGCCATGATCGACTTGCCGTACATCTTCTTCAGATGCGCGACCGGGACCTTGCCCGGGCGGAAACCATTGATGCGGACCTTGTCCTTGGTTTCGGCAAGACGCTCGTTCATCCGAGCTTCCATGTCCTTGGCCGGGATAACGACCTTGAGTTCGCGCTTCAGCCCTTCAGCGAGCGTTTCGATAACCTGCATGTTCAAACCTTCATTTCACGTTGACAGGGCTCTGTCGGTGTTCTTTTTTCCTAAAAGCACCTGAGCCGATCCATTTGCCGGGAGTGGCTTTACGCAATTCGGTGGCCGTTTTGCAAGCAAAATGGCACTCTGTTCTCGACCGACGCCAAAGACTTCACGCCTTCAGCATCCCTTTATTCTGGTGCGGGTAGAGAGACTTGAACTCCCACGCCTTGCGGCACCAGAACCTAAATCTACGCGGAACCCCAGCAACATAAGGGTTCTCGGCGTTTCAGCTCACTCCTGGTGCCAAGGCCGACACACTCTGGCACAGCCTTGGCACAACAATATTGGTGCGGGTAGAGAGACTCGAACTCCCACGCTTGCGCGTCTGGACCTAAACCAGGTGCGTCTACCAATTCCGCCATACCCGCTTGGGGGCGCGGTATGTCACAAGGGCGGTATAGGGTCAAGCCGCCACGGCATCTTCAGGTCTCCAGGAAACCCACAAGGTCCTCTCAGGGCTTTCGAGGCAATATGACTGCTGCTGGAGGCATGGCCTAAGAAACTGGGCCAATCTCTCGGCCACATCGCGGATTTCACCGGGCTCTTTGGGAAATCTCGGGTAGTTAATTAGACCGACGCGGAAGCCTTCCTCCGACCCGCCCGTGTAGACGTAGGTTGTCGGGGTCACCGTAACGCAAAGACCCTCATCCTTACAGAAGACGCCGATGACGGCTTTCGCCAATTGAATGTCCCCTGCCATGTGGATTGATACGGAATACGAGGGTACGCCTTTAATGAGTGGCTCCGTCACGCTGCGATCCCCCTGGGGCAATTCCGCTCTACCTGCCGGTCCTCGACGGGAGCCGGATGATTGAGCGCGTGGTTGATGGAGTTGCCCTTGAGGGCATATGGCTTGTCCGAGATGGACACCTTGAGGAACGTGCGGACACCTGGGGTTACCTCAGGGTTCACCGCGTGAAGCACGGTCTGGTCAAGGCGTAGCAGGGTCTTCTCGGGATAGGTGTTGGCTTTCCCCACATCTCGCCAGAGTTCCCCTAGTACATTCATCTCCTCTAATGCTTCGGTATGATCTGCGGCGAAGTGCAACCTGACCCCAGGTTCACAGAACAACGTCGGGTTCCTGTCGGACCAGATGTAGTTGAGATCGTTGGTGAGGAAGCCGTCCGAGTGCCACCCGAGGCGATTGCCGGGGTTCCCTGGGGACACATAGAGGGTCTTAGCGCTCAGGTAGACGTAGCTGTCGTTCCAGTCGCGCACCTGAATGGCGTCGTCCCGAACCCGGACGAGGAGTTCCGCGAACTTCTTGAGGTTGTCCGGGATGGTGAAGCTGTAGTTCCCCGGAAGTTTCACGGAGCAGTAGAGCCAGAACATCATCTCGCTCGTATCGAACTCGATGGTCCCCAGGACTTTCGGTGGTGCGCCATAGATGGCCGGTGTGCGCTGCATAATTGCAACTCCATAGGTTCACGGCCTTGCAATCGCAGAGCGATCAAGTTAGCCGTAGGTTTCATCTCAAATCTTGGAAGGAAGTTTCATGCGCTATGCGCTGATCGCACTCGCACTGACTCTTGCCGGTTGCGCCTCATCGGGCACGGGCAATTCAGCCGGGATCACCTACACGATGGTCGGTAACCTCAACATCGGATCGGCCACTCGGGACGCTGATGTTCACTGCAAGAAGTATGGGAAGGTCGCCCAGCTCCACGAGACGGGCAACCTGATGGCTTCGTTTAACTGCGTGGCACCCTGATCACTTTGGCGGTATACCGCTATAACCCAGCTTCCATGCTTCATAGAGCTTCGTCTCAGCCCTGTCGAAAATGGTCGCCATCTTTTCGGAGAGGAGGAATAGATCATCATTCCCCTCTTCCGCGAAGGCGTAGCCAGCCGCGAGGATCGCTTGCCGCAGATCGGAAACCACCTGTCTTCTGTCTTCAAGGTTCATTTAAGCATCCTCCAATAGCGCCTTCGCGGCACCATCCAAGTCTTTCGGGGCCAGATGGGAATATCGCATGGTTGTTTGAATGTTTCGATGCCCCATCCACATCATGACCTGGGGCAAAGGTATGCCCTTGGAGACCAGCCGGGAGGCACACGTATGCCGAAGCATGTGTGGCACGAACTGACCATCCTCCAACAGGCTCATGTGGTCCCTGAAGCGGTTCCAGTGGTCACGGAAGGTGTCCCTGGGGAGTAACCCGAAGGGCTTCTCCAGGTCCGACAGTTTACACACGGTTTCCCAGGCGTCTTTGGCGGGGCCTATCAGGGGCACCAAGCGCGTCTTGCTCGTCTTGGTCACCGTGTAGTGGAAGGTGATCCTACCGTCATGGACGCGGTCCCTGGTGAGCGTGAATACCTCGCCCAGGCGACACCCGGTGTATAGCAGGAAGCGCACCACGGCCCCCGAGAGGGTCATACCCATGTGGTCGAAGAACTCGAACATCTTTGCCTCCTCGGAACGGGATAGGACGCGGTCCCTGCCCTCGGCTTCCTTGAGGAAATCCATAGGTGGCCTTCGGGTGATCTCCATCTTCTCCGCGTGTTTGAGGAGCTTGGAGAGAACCGATAGGCGACGGTTGATCGTCCCGTTAGAGACGCCGGACTTCTTCATCTCCGAGACCACGGTCATGATGTATGCCGAGTTGATCTCAGAGATGGGCTTGCTTGCTGGGATGATTTTGTCGAGGGCGTCGAGACCATATTGGGTTGCCTGAGGGGCACCGTTGTCGCCCCAGATATAGGCGAAGTGGGTCTCGTGGAACTTCTTGAATGTGGTCGCCCCTATTTCGGGAAGACCCTTTTCGACTGCTCGTTCGTAGGCTTCTGCCTCGGCCAGGGTCGCGAAGGACGGTCGCTTTCGAACGCCGTCAATCACTACGTCAGCTTGAAACTTCGACCCCCTTTGTCGCGCCATGTGTGTCTCCTATGATACTCTCGATGAATGCCTTACCCTTGCTCGTGAGGCTCAGCTCACGGCGGCGGCGGTCAACAGTGCTGATCTTGACGTCCACCATCTCGTGTCCGCCTTTCATGTCCTTATGGCCGTCCGCCCAGTAATAGGCGTTCCTGGAAGCAGTCCCCGACAACATGCCGATCTTCTGCTCCAGGTCCTGGACGGCGATAGGACGCTTGTCCATGTTTGCTGCGGCGACTTCCAAGATCGTCAGCATGGTCGAAACCTGCATCTTGGTATCGAATTGGTTGAACCGCCGCAGGGCGCTGATTAGTGTATTGAGCTTATCCCGCTCCAAAGTTGCCATTATCCTAGGTTCCCCTTCTCGTGAGTCGCTTAGAAAATAGGATTTATCTCCGATAACGTCAACATCCTTCGAACTAAAGATTAGTCCTCGATCACTTGGAAGTCATCCGCACCAGCGATTACCTCGCTTTCTATCATCGTGTGGCCCAGTTCACACGCTTCCCAATGGTCATCCGCATCTACGAGGACGGCCACGATTTTCTCGCCGGACTTGTTGTAAAACTCGATTTTCAATTGCTATTCCCCTTTCGCGCCGTCGTTCGTTAACCATTAGGGGAATATGTTCCTATTGGCAAGACTTGACGTGAATGTTTTCCTAGTTTCCCAAACCGTAGTTACGATGATGCAGTTTTAGCCCCAAACCGCGATTATCGCCATCACTAGAATTAATGATTTATTTATCTTTATTCACGTTACCAGTGACATTCAGACAAATCGATGGCCCGAGACTATCCACATTCCTGCAACGCGGTCCCGGAAGACACGGAGGACGGTCCCATAGACCGAGGGTAGAAATTCGAGAACGTAAGTGCGCCAGAACGCTTCGGCATCTGCCTTGCGCCAGAACTCTTCATGTATGCGTACCATGCCATGCACTCCGTCACTTTGAGGGCCTTGGAGGGCCACTGGGTTTCTGGGGTTTCCGGTATAGGTTCGCAGCAGCGGTCAACTCCCGCCGCTTGGCTTTCCACATCCGGTAACCAGCGAGGGTGACAACCGGCCCCTGGAGGGTCGGTCGCCTTGCATCGTGGTCTATGATGTCCCTGAAGACCTGAGGGAGCCTAGCAAACGGCTTCAAGTGCATTGTCCCCATACACTTCAGCGATCTCATCCATGAGCGTGTTGCGAGACAGGCCATAGGACTGGAGGATGTTCGCGGCCACGTCGGGGTACGCCTTCACGAGGTCCTCCATCGACCCTGAAGAACGTCGATCCGGGAATGCCGTGTAGTTCTTCGGGTCGTCCCATGGGTCATCAAAGTCCCAGTTCCGGTGACCGTTAAAGCCGCCCCGAAAGTAACTCTTGTATCCCGCATATTCCACCACGGAGGGGTCACGAGCGATGACGATCTGGGTGAGGTCCAGGTTGACCATCGCGTTTCGCAGGGTGATCAGGAATGGGACGTGCTGGCTTTCGTTGCGCGTGTGCTGGTTATGGTATCCCACGGAGATATTGGTGCATTCCGGCACGAGATGCGCGTATTCGTTGGTGTCGGTATAGGACCCCGTGTCGTCCGCCTTGAACCCCGACTTGATCCCCAGGGCAGTATCGATAGCCGCGCCGAAGCTAGCCGCAAAGCGCTCCGATGCCGTTCGTCCGTACATCTGATGCGTGATGACGCTGTCATAACCCATGCGGTCGAAGGCAACAGCCGCATCGATGTTCGCGAAGAACTCGGGGTTCCCCTTGGCGAGGTCGCGGGACCCGATACAGCCGCTCTCCTCCGCGTGGTGGATCACGTAGACCCCAGGCACGTTCGCCTTGATCATCTCCGTCATGAGCCAGATGCCAGCGGTATCGTCGGCCCCCAGGCAACTCGATGTCAACTTAGCGGACTTCGACAGGCGCAGCATTTCGCCATCATAGGTCAGCGTCTGGATGCCTTCCTTGCCGTGCACGGTATCGACATGCGAGGACCAGAGGATGCGCGGGTCATCGCCAACGGTAAGCACTAGGTTTTGGAAGGGATCACGGGTGAAACCCAGGGGTGTCAGGAAGCGCTCGATGAACGCGGCCTCCGTAGGTGTCCCTGAGGGGCGCATGTAGGAGAACATGGCGAGGATGGTTTTTTCGTCTTGAGACAGCTTAGCCACGGTATAGGTTCCTTATGATTATGTGGGCTGCTGGAAAGGGTGAAAGAGGCAGCGGTTAAGCCGCCTCGATCTCGTCAAAACTCGCGACATCTTCGTTATCGGAGACATCAAGGCCAGCGAAAACGCGGTAGTCGTGGTCAGTTTCGTCAATCAGATGGTCAGCGACGACCTTGCCGTTGTCGAGAACGGTGGTCTCGTCGTCCGGGTAGTTCTCGCCGGAGAACTCACAGGTTGCCCCGTATCGGTCGAAAGCCGTCCGGCTATATGCCTCGCCATCGTACATAACCACCCGTGGTTCATAGTTGTCCGTATAGAGTTCGTCGGTATAGGCGCAGCGATACCATTGTTCCGTATAGCGTTCCCGAGAGACGACGGCATCCGAGATGTAGGCTTCGCCGTCGTTCGCCACAGTCATGCGATCCCGGTGGAAGTGCCCATCCGTGATGATGCACGACCCGAAGTAATCGTCATAAGAGTCCTGGCAGATGTAGCCCCAGCCATCAACGTAGATCATGTCGTCTTCGTCGTGACCGGTCGATCCGCTGTAACCACAGGTTCTCCCGCGTCCCTTCGTGAGCCCTTCGGTTTCCCGGCACGGTATAGGACGGTTGCCGTCACCATCGTCAATGATAAGGTATTCCCCATCATCGCAGACGTATCCGCCGACATCGAGGTACGGAGCCACGAAGGCATTGCCATGCGGGATGCGCTGCATACGGGCACCGAAGAACGCTTCCTCGCTAGCGCGTTTGTAACCAGCCGCCTCAAGGGCACCTTCAAGCCGACGATAGTCCCCGTAGAACTTCGGGTAATAGATCATCTTGTCCGGCCACACGAGGCACCGCGCATCGGCGCAGTCAAGGTCCCCGATGTACGCCTGGGCGAGGTCAGGACCGGCATAGGCACGAGCCGGATGTTCCGAGCCCTCATAGCCGTCCGTACCGAAGTGCATGCACGAGCCGTTGTGCTTGCCCTTATACAATTGTTCGATCTCATCGGCGTCAGCGGTGACCGAGAGTTTCGGCGGGGTCGCCATAGCGCTCCACTTGACCGCCATGTTGTTGATCTCTTCGCCGCTGAGCACGTCGCTGAAGAACTTCGTGAGGTACTTCCCCGGCTTGATAGGGGTGCGGATGTTCCGTGCACGTTTCTCAGGGGACTGGAAGTACATCAGGAGCCCAGGGTGCTTGTTGGACGGCGCTGGCATGTGCTCGACCCAACGGAGGAAGTTGTCCTTCCACCAGTCAAAGTCCTTCCAGGGGTTCCCGCTGCTATATGTGTAGAGAGAGAAGTTGCCGGGGTGATCCGAGTCTGAAGGGCTTTCACCATAGCCCTGGGAAACAGGGTGCAAGATCAGATGAACCACGGAGGTCGCATGGTACACGTTCCGGCGCACATCATTGTGCAAGTTATACGCCGCGCCGGTATCAAACCCCGCGCCCGGATTGTTCCGGTATAGGTATCCCATGGTGCCATAGGACCGGAACGCACCTGAGGGTGCCCCCGAGACATCCGTGACCGTCACCCGGTCACAATCATCGAACATATACTTGATGCCCTCGGGCAACGGCGGACGAACATGGATATCTGCGGACGCGGCTGCGGGTTCCGTGGCGAGGACGGGCGTTACTTCGGTCATGACGGGTGATCCTTGGTTGGATGTTGGGATTTCGGTGAAGGCTCGGCCGTAGAAGTCCTGAAAGGACCAGCGGCCACTGACGGTGACCCGAGGTGGGGCAGCTTCGATGTCATCGAGCACGAGGACGTTTGCGGATCGGCCATAAAGGACGAGGTCCTGCATCACCCGACGCTCAAGTTGGCTGTAGTCGATGAAGGGAATTAACTGCGATAACGTAGGCATTAGGACAAACCACAGGCTTTGAGGAAACGGTTCACGTCGAACCGGGGATTGAGGGCCAGCAGTTCCCCTGCAAGGTCCTCCGCGAGGTCACTCAGGATGTCGTGCTCATCCTTGTCGAGTTTCATCATCACCTGTCGCTTGAACGCGGCGGCGATCAGTTCATAGTCCTTACGGGTCATGGTATAGGTTACCTCCGTTAACGTTGGTATTAGGACAAGGCTATGCTGGCGAGGACGCCGAGACCGACGATCCCGAACGTGGCGCAGAGCATGATGAGGCTTTCCGCGAGGGCATCCATGGGTTATCTCCAGGGTTGATTGCATTAATGAGCGACACCATGAGAGGTGCCGCCTTTAAAACAATCCAGCGTTGGGCATGCTTTAGCCTCACGGAACGCTGTAGTTCCGACCGCTTATCAGGTCAGCGCGGCAAAGACCTGTTGCCCTATAGACAACCAAGAGGGAGACTATTGGCATTCGCGCCCCTCTTCCCCTCCTCACTATTCGTTCGTTATGATCACTCGCTATTCCAGCGCATTCACCGGGTTTACTCACAGAGCCTTCGGACTACCCAGCACGTCGCCAAACGACGCACCTCGGCTTACTAGCTGACAAGGTTTGGACCCCTTGCCCCGTACTCTGTTTTTGACCCGCTTCAGCTACGCCGTACTTGTTTGAGCGGTAACGATCGGTCGATAGACATTTCAGGACGGTCTATCAGCGGCTGGATTGAGGGGCACACGGTTATCCCGTTATCCTTGCAGACATGCCAACAATCCTATTCGGTTTTCAAAGAACACTCAGGGCTTCCACCTGGGACCGCTTTGGACTGTTAGGCCGCCCGCCGCTCTGTTTGTGTCTTAAATCTAGTTGTCTTCGTTATCGTAGTCAATCCCCTTTTTGAAGATAATTCGAAGGTGTTTGTTCCTGCCGCATTTTCCAGCATATCTATCCTGTTAGCCGTAGCAAGTCGGATGTTAGAGACCCAGTGAACCGGTGGATACCTTGAGGTATCAAGACAAGGGATAAGACAGCGATGTCGAAGAACTCAGGAACCCCGACGCGCTGTAAGTGCGCTGGAGGAGCCCTGCCCGGTCGCCTTTCGATGACCGTGACTAAAATCTAGTTGTCTTCGTTATCGAAGTCAATGGGGTATTTGGAGATATCTTGAGGCGAGGTGTCGTCGGTATAGGAACCCAGAGAACCCGCGCATTACGCCCGTGCTATATATGCAAGGGTCGATGGATCACCGATTGTTACCGATTGTGTAACCGTGTGTAACATAACGTGATCACTCTGTTGCCGTTGGAGGGATCACTTGAGGTGCACCCTAGGTTTACCCTAGGTGGAAAAATGTGGGAGGGCACACGTAAGCGAATAGGTGCTGACAGCGTGAACCCTGAGAACCCCATGGTTTACCCCTGCCCTGCTACCTTTACAGATGCTACATCTAGCAGCACACTCAATGATATCAATGGGTTAACTGAGACTGTGCCGCTCGATCGTGCCGTATAGGGCACTTTGGGACGCTCTGGCGGGGTGGCACGGGGGGATCGTGAGCGTAGGGGTATATACGTATGGGGATGGAGATTTTTTACAAAAAGGTCGCTGGGTGTCCCTCAAGGGAAACCCGATGTGCTCCACAGGACTCACAGGAGGCCGTACAGAGCGATGGAGGAGTAGTCGGCTAGGGTGGTGGCCGGGAGACCTCTGAGACTCTCCTGGGGCTCCCCTGAGGGACACCCAGGGAGCTACATCAAACCAAGCTGAGGGGAGAGACCCTGAAGGACACTCAAAGGGAACTTACAGTTCACTCCAGGTGTCCCTCGGGGTTATCTCTTAGGTATAATACTACTGGTCAATAACCTATAATAAACCTAGGATGTCTCTAGGTTAACTCTAAGTTAGATAGGGTAGCAAAAGAAGAAGGAGAAGTCAATATACCTTGTCTTCACTTTCCTTGTCTTAGATGAGGCCATTCTTGCCTCCCCAAGTTACTCTATGTGTACCGAACACCTTGTTTAGGGGGCTCAGGTGCAGCTTGGCAACCTCGGCCCTCATGGCCTCCTCGTGGACCTGGGAGGCTGTCTTTCGAGCGTCTTGGTTCATCAGCTCCACGAAGTGTCCCACGAGCATCGCTAGGGCGTCCACACGGTCGTCGTGACGCAGGGCGTCCTTCATCCGGCAGATGTGTGTCATCTGGTGGAAGAGGCTCTTGTGCGACCGCATGAGGCCCTCGTAGACCTGGATGGTGTTGTGGTCCTCTTCTACTACGGAGGGATCGACAATCAGGCGGTGCTGAGAGATGACCGGTTCCAGGATGTCCAGGATGCGCATCTCTTTCATCGTGTTGGAACGAACCTCCACGATCTCAGCGTACACCCCTGCCCTTAGGAGAACCGGTTCGAGCAGCTTGCCGAACATGCCGTCACCGAAGTTGCTCTCGATGACAATCGTCTGGACCTTGTGGACCTTGGCGATCCGCACGAGTTCATCGAGTGTCTCGGGGTCGTAACCGCCCTGGAGACCACCTGCCTTGGGGACCCAGATGTTCGACGCCAGCATGTAGCCGACAGCGTACCCGGTCTCGTCCTTGCCTCGGCCCGAGGGGTCGATGGACATGACGCGGTGCTGGTAGTCTTCCCACTGGGCAGAGTGTCCGGCAGCGGAGAAGTATTTGTCCCCGGCCATCCCGTAGAGCGGGAGGTCCTTGAGGTGCCTGTCGGGGTTCGGGAGCCAATGGACATCGTAGGGTGCCTTCTGAGGGGGCACCGGCATGATGATCAGGTTCTTGAGCTTCAGCGGATAGCGCTCCTCGTCGGAGAGCTTGGTGTTCAACATGAACTGCAACTGGTAGCCAGCGGCACCGTACTCCGAGCGTCGGTCGATCAGCTCGTCCAAGTCGAAGCGCTCGGGGTCCACGGCGTGACCGTAGTGACCCTTGAGGAACATCGCCTCCACCATCGGGGCAAGATCATCCCCGTAGCCTGGGCGTTCCTCCTGGGTGGGCACCTGGGAGGGCCAGATGCGCTTGGTGAACGTCTCGGGCAGCTTGTTGTAGATGCTGTCCTCGGTCTGCGGGGTTCCCAGGTAGATGATCCGGGCGTGGTCCAGCGGCTTCAGGATAGCCGAGTATTCTTTGGTCTTCTCGATCAACTGGTCACGAGCTGCGACCGTCTGGGAGTTGTTCCACACCTCCACGTCGTCAGAGACGATGATGTCAGCACGGCCACCAGTGAGCTGGCTGTCGATACCCTTGGCGAACACCGAGGGTGTCTGGTCGGGCTCTGCGGGTCCTACGTCGAACTCGACGCGGGAAGATCGCTGTGCCGGACGGGGCTTCAGGTGGTGAAGCTCGGGGATCAGATTGATCAACTGCATCGTGAACGTGACGAAGTTGTCGGCACGGTTCTTGGAGGCCGAGACCACCATGATCTTGAGTTGCGGGTTGCAGTAAAGACACCAGAGCACGAAGGCTGAGGTCACGAAGGACTTCCCGATCCCTCGGAAAGCCTCGATGCAAATCTTGTTGGGGCCGGTCTGGAGGAACCGGGCGATGTCATACTGGGCGGCTGTCGGGTCTGGGAGGTTGATGTACTTCCAGACGAGCCACATGAACTTGCGGAAATCCGCACGTAGCGGATCGGCCTCGACACCAGCGGTGGAGGACTTCAGGGCTTCCTTGTAGGTCAAAGGGTTGCTCGGGGGAGAAGAGGGCCCGAGGGAACAAGAGCCCCCCTCGGGTGGTCGTATGTTAGTCGTCCAGGGCGACCGGGCTCACGGAGACCTTAGCGGTGCCCGTCAGGGTGGCCGTCAGGGTGCACTCGGGGAGAGCCAGGAAGGTGTACCCAGAGGCCGACTTGGTCAGCTCAGTCAGCGGAGTAGCCGTGAGGCCCTCCGTGCTGATGGACACCGCGAGGGCACCCGTGGGGATGTCGTACTGGACGAAGTAGTAGCCGCGCTTGATGCGCTTCGGCGTGGCGGTTGCAAGGAGCATGGTGCTCTCTTTCTATTAGGGAGGACTGGCAGGGCCAGTGGCAGGAGATCAGAGGCCGACGATGGCTCTGGCCGAGGGCAGCGCGGCAGCGCCAATCACAACGTATCCAGGGGCATTCGGGTGGGCTTGGTCCGTGGTCATTCCGAGCGCGTACTGACGCTGGCCGTCCCCGTCGATAACACCGTAAACCGAAGCGAATGCCGGGGCGTAGTTGATGCCGTATGCTTCGACTTCCGCATTGTAGGCTTCGCGCCGGTAGTCCGACGTGACATCCTTGATCGCACTGTTGAAGCAGTACCAGTCGGTGGTCACCACCGGGATATCCAGGCTGTCCCATGCTGTGAGAGCAAGGGCGTAGCCACGCCGGTTAAGCTCAACGTCCGAAGCCAGAAGCTCCGTGTTGGCGCCAGCGGTCGGGACACCATTCCAAGAGCCTTGCGACTGATAGACGAATGTCGGCTTGATCGGCTGGTCGGTAACCCGAGCGGGTCTCGCAGAGCAGTAGTCAACTGCGCGGTTCGCGATCTGGGCCATCGACGTGCCCTGCCAACCAATGTTTGCCACCTCAACCGGAATACCGGACTCAGCCGCGAGGAGATTGGCGACAGCTACCGGCATACCAGCGCCGAGGCGGGTGTCTCCCAGGCCCTGCATGGTGCTGTCACCATTGGCCATGATCGTGATGACGCGGCCTCGGGCCAGATACTGGACACCGATCAGGGGTGAGATCGACCCCGCTACTCCAGCCGCCCAGGCACTCTCGGAGGAACCAGTCCCCCAGGTGTCCGACCGGCGCGTGTTGAAGTAACGCCCGTCCGTGGAGGCTTCCCAGGCGGACGTGTTGTTCGAAGAGTTGCCCCTGAGGATCAGCGGGTTTGCGGCTGCGAGATTAGTGCGGACGACCAGGAGAGGTTTCGTACCGCCGTCGTTTCGAGCGATAGACGAAAGCTGTATCCAGTCCGAAATCAGCAGCGCCACGCGGCTGGCCGCCGAGGGGGCGTTGACCGCGCCAGTGGTCGCCCCATTGAAAGTGACCGTAGCAATAGCGCCAAACGCGGGGGAAGTCCCTGTATTGGAGACAGGGTAGACGTTCGCGCCGGTGATCGAGAGGTTGGCCGCATTGAGACCAGCGTTCTGGGAAACCCCATAGATCAGGCGGACAGCATCGAAGTCAGCCTGGAGTTCCATCTTGTCACGGAAGTTCTTGACGGTGGTCGCGTCGTGCGAGACCATTTCGCCGAAGAGGATGCGTGTTGCGATGCGGCCGGGATCGGCCCGGTGCTTTCGAAGACCGATTGGTCTGGGCATCGTTAAATTCTTTCCATCATAAATTCGCCGTCACTGTCCCGGAGGATCGTGCCGTCGCTGTCCTTGAGGAAAATCCAGCCGGACGGCAGGCCACCCGCGATCAGCTTGAAGCCCAGGAGGGCCAAGATCGTTTTCATTTAGTTGGACTTTCGGTACTGCTGGTCCTCGTCGTGGAAGACGGGAAATTGAGAGGCGAGTGAGGCCACGGCAGCGTTCTTGTCTGCTCGGGCTTCGACGCCGTTGTCCTTGAGGAACTTGATGGCATTCGAGATGTCAGCGGCAGTTGCCGAGCCGTCCTTGATGCGGTTCATCAGCTCCTCGGCCACAATGCCGTGCAGAGCGGCCATCGTTGCGATTGAGGCAGCGCTCATGGGTTAACCTGCGATTAGACTGAGAAGGCGGTCCTTGAACAGCATTGCGGCGGTCCCGGCAGTCGCCAGGGCACCTGAGTACCAGTGGAGCTTGAAGCGAAGGTTCGTGACCTCGGTCTTGAGGGTGTCATAGTCTTCGCGAAGCCGCTCCTGGTTGATGAGCAGCGCGTCTTGCTTGCCCTCGATGCGCCCGAGGGAGCGCTGGAGTTCGTTGAGTATTGAGTTGTCCATGGGATTTCTTAGGGAGAAGAAGAGGCCCCTCCAGGGTTAACCGGAAGGGCCGAGGTGATCGTTAGACCACCTTCGTTATGCGCAGATCGCCAATGGCTCCCCGCTGGTTGTCCAAGGTCAGGAGACCGGTGTCGCTCATAGTCAGCGTCAGTGTGCTAGCGGTGGACCCAGGGGTTCCCCCGGTGGCGAGGGCCACGTTGGACACCGATGCTGCACCGTAGAAGGCGAACTGGTTCGCAGCACCCACGCCGAGGCGGTAGGCCACCATGAACTGAGCCAGGGAGGCCCCACAGGAGATCGCGAGGATACCATCACCATCAGGAACCTGGAGCGACTGCTGGCCGTTGGCGGCGAACGTCAGTACCTTGAAGCTGGAGATTTTCGCTACCCGGAGGCTCTCGATCCAGGTGTCGGTGGACGCCTGGGAGAAGTTGTTCCCGACTGTACTGTAGAGGAACGCCGCCGAACCCTTCACACTGTTGTTGTTCGTGTTGAACACTTCCAGATGAAGGTAGACGAGAGCCGAGCAGCTTGCGTCCACGATACCGCTTGTGAGCACGTCCGGGACGATATTCGTCAGACGGGCTGCAAGAGCTGTGGAGGACAGAACCGGGGAGTAAGCATCCTGGCGAACAATCGAGGTGCACGATCCGATATGGCGAATGTTGTCCATGAAGAACCGGCTGTTCGCGATACGCTGCGTCGGGCTACCATCATCGCCTAGTGCAAACGCACGACCGGCAATCCAGAGGTGATCCACGTCGCCGTTATGCTGGACGTTGCGAATGGTGACACTGGAACCCCAGCCGTAGATGACAGCACCAATGTTACCACTGAGCCCCTGCCCGATACCCGTGCCCGTCGTTGGCCATCCACCCTTCTGGGCGATGTAGTCGGCATCGTTGTAGCCCTGTACATCCGTGATGAGGACGTTCTGGGCCTCGCCAAGCATGATGACGCCGGACTTGTACCGTGCCGAGGACGACGACGGGAAGGAGGGGCAGAAACCGCAGTTGTGATAGGTGACGCCCTGGATGCGAACCATGAAGTCCGCCGCTTCGCGGTCGGGGTCCTCATTCGGGTCACGCGCCTGGAGTCCAATTGCGACTTGGCAGTCTTCAAAGTGGCTGTCTGTGATGCTGATGCGAGTGGTTTGCTCAGTGCCGTCCAGGCCGTTCGAAAACGAACCCTCGTTTCCGCGTACCCAGATGCCGAGATAGTTCCGTTCGAACCGGTTACCACGCATGAAGATGTCGCGGACACCGCCGTCAAGGCCCACACCCTTGCCGCCATAGCCACCCGAGGAAATACCGAAGTTGGCCGTAGCGCCTTTGAAGGTGCAGTTGGTGATGCGGCCCCTTGCGGCTCCACGAGCGAGACCGAAGCAGTTCTCGGAGTTCGTGGTGTTGCCGCCGTAGGTGATGAGAGACAGGTCAATCGTGAGACCATCAAACCAGAAGTCTGAGACAGCGCGTTCGCTCTGGATCGGGGAGACGTTGGTGACGAAGGCCCCAGTGGAACCCGAGTAACCCCCGACCTTAGCCGCCAGGGTCCCGCCGTTCGATCCCTTGACAGTCAGCTTATTGCGGATGAGCAAAGGACCACTGGCGTAATAGGTCTTGCCGACGATCTTCAGCGGCTTCCCGATGAGGGCCGCAAGGTTGAAAGCTGCCTGGAGGGCCGTCTTGTTGTCTGCATTCAGCGACGATGCACCGAACCACTCAGGGTAAACCCCGCCGTGGAACTGGCGGACCCAAGCACCCGAGGACGCTGCAACGGCGTCCGACTTGATGTAGATCGCCTCCTGGGTGTCAGCCGCCACCTGGGCAGAGAAGTCACCCGTGGTCCACTTGAAGACACCCAGGCGCTCACCGTCGCGGAGGTCGGTGGTGATCTTGGTGCCGGTGTTGAGCGCCTTCAGGGCCGTGCGGGTCGTGACCGTGATCGTGTCCGCATTTCCAGGCGTGTTAGCCGCCGTCGCCGCCGCGTAGGCAGTTGCCTCAACGAACTCACGGTTAGCCGCGTCATTCAGGTCAACCGGATCGGCAACCTGGGTTACCCTCAGGTTCGCCATGTTCCAGTTGCCTGAGAGGGTCTTGACTGGGAGCTGGTCGCTGACCTCCTGGGCGATGAAGACGGACTGGATGAAGGAGGCGTTGAGATCGACCGAGAGGAGGACGGAGCCGTCCGTATAGGTGTTTACGGGTTCATCCTTGGGGGTCTCTCGGTAAATCCGAAGGTCCCCGACCGGAGCCGGGGAGATCGAGATCATGAAGGTCGAGGAGAAGGTGAACGCCACTTCAATGCCATCGACTGTCGCCTTTACATGGGACCTGGAGAGGTACTCAAAGGGCAGCGGATAGGCAGTCTGGACCCCGGTTTGGCCGGGGTACACAATGCTTGTAGCCATGTTTGGAAGTTACTTTTTGATCGCAAATGCAGCATCCAGAGGGGAACCCTTGGTTTGCTGAATGCCAACGCCAAGAGCCTCAGCGGCCTTCTCGGTGGTGGAAAGAGTGGATGCCAGCGGGATAGGAGAGCCGTAGCGGCTTTCCTTGAAGACCCCTGGGTTCACCACGAGTTCGTCCTTGAGCTGGTCTTTCGTCTGTTTCTTGAAGTGTCCGAAGACAGCGTTCCAGACCTTCACCCGAGCGTCGGGCGTGAGACCATCGTAAGACGGGGTTTCCACGAGGCGCGTGACAGCGTCCTTGAAGTTCTCGCCCTTCTTGATGAGGACCTTGCCGATGTCGTATCGGTCACCCTGGGATGCCGTCGAGACCAGTTTGTCCTCGGACGTGCGGCCCTCATAGAGGTACTCGCGATAGGCGTCCCACCCGTTCTTCCCCGAGGTTGTCTCAAGGGTTACCAGGGAGGGCATCTGCGCCGACGAGAAAGCCCCGCCGACATCGATACCCATCGCCTTCCAGAACGGCTTGTCGAAGACAGCGTCCGGCTTGGGTGGCAGGAGAGCCAGGCCCTCGGTCTTGTTCAAGAAGACGAACTCTTTGCGGACTGGGGAGTCCACGTCGAGGGCCTTCATGTTCAACGGATCGATGCCTCGGCCGAAGCCGTGGACCACAGGTTCCCCGAGGAAATCCAGGCGCTTGTAGCCGACCGGGAGGCCAGCGGAGGCGAGGAAGTTGGAGTAGAAGTCGTAGCCTTCGTACTGTTCAAGATTGGTGTTCTTGGCGACCATCTTGAGGGGACCGGGGGTGTACTGCATCGCGTACTTCTGCCCGTAGCGGACAAGAGCACCGGCATCGCCTTCGGTCATGGCTTCATCGACCGCCGTGGCTAGATCGAACACGCCTTGCGCCGCTGCGCTATCCTGGAACAACGTCAAACTAGTGTAGACCAGTGCCGGGACGTAATTCAGGAGGTCATCGTAGACCGAGTTGTCGGCGTTGTAGTTGCCGTCCTGCATCTGCAACTGGTGATCCAGCTCCATGTCTCGCAGCATCCCAGCCAGCATAAGCGGGGCTGAGAACGGCAGGAGACGATTAAGGTCGGTCGAGACGCCATTGATGATGATGGAGTTCGGCGGATATTCCTCGAACGCCCTCTTCTTGGCGTCCCAGCGCTTCAGGCCGGACGAACCGGTGATCTCGATGTTGTCGTTGAGAGCCACAGCTCCCAGTGTCGAGGCGGTCAGCGCCATGCCCATACGATGGCGACCGATCGCTCGGGCCTGGGCGGCGGAACCGTTGGTCCCCGTGAAGTCATCGAGTGCCTTGAGGGTCTTGGGGAGCCTCTGGAGCCACGAGCCCTGCTTGGTGCGGGACATGGCGCGTAGTGCGGCTGGCATCCCAGGCGGGACGATGTACTGCATGGCATCAGATCCGATATTGACGAGCGTCCTGAAGAACGGCACGGCGGATCGGGCGATGAGACCTGGGAAGTCGTCGCGGTTACGCACGTTGTCGATGGCCTGGGCCAGTTTGCCCGTGGCGTATCGCGTGTCGAGCGCCTGTTGCCACGAGGTCCTGGAGACATCGTTGCGGTACATGACGTTGGTCAGGCGACCCGCCTCATCGAACTGGTCCTGGGCGAACTGCTTGGCGATCTGCTTAGCCTCCACCCTGCCCTTGCCCGACTTGAGCGCGAGTTCCAGGCCATCGGCGTAGGCCAGCCCGAAGGCTCGGGTTGACTTCCAGAACTCAGAGGAAGCCATGGAGAGGTCCGTGGCGAACTTGAACAGGCGGACCATCAGGAGCCTCATGGGTTTCCCCGCGAGGTTCTCGTAGTCCAGGATGGACGAATGAGCGCCCTCTGTGATGTCGAAGTCGTCCAGGACGCCCTTGCCTTTGACAAAGGACTTCTTGGCGATGCTGGCGGCGGTCTTGAAGGCCGAGGCGTACCCGGCGTATTCCGCACCGGCCCGTGCAAAGTTGCCCTTGGCGAGGCCGTGCTCCAGGAAAGGCAGGAGCATGTTGTTGACGGTGTTGGACACCACTTCCAGGCCGGTCGTGGAGAGCTGACCGAGGAGTGCCGCCGACTGGATGTCCTTGACCATGCGGACAAAGGACGCCGTGGCGGCTGTGCGTTGCTCGGGGGTGAGCTTGGCGGTGGCATTCTGTCGGAGGTTGGCGAGGACGCCCTGGCGCTCCAGGTCGAACTTGGTGAACATATCGTCCAGCTCAGGCATGACCTTGGTGATGTCGATCCCCAGCTCATCCCATTTCAGGGCATTGGCCGTGACGAACTCCACCTTGTCGGAGAAGAGGTCGAACCCGAGGTCCTTGTAGGCATCCTTAGCCCACTTCTCGGCCTGGAGGACTTCTTCGAAGCCACCGTTGGGCAGGAGGCCCTTGCGGTCGAGGAGCTGGTAGGACGCCGAGGAACCGTAGAGCCGGTAAAGCTCACCGATTTCACCGATGGTGTCACTGTAGTCCGCCATGGTCTGCTTCCAAGCGGCCTTCGTCTTGATGGACGGGTCCGAGCGGATCAACTGAATGGTCTCATCGAAGCTATCGCTGAGATGCTTCATGGTTTCCTTCAGGACCGCGTTCTGGAACGGGTTGATGTAGGCAGCTTCCACGGCGTTGTTCGCCGCCACACCCTTGCGGAGATTGGCGAGGACCGCCGAGTGATCCCCTTGGGCCAGAGCCTTGTGGATTGTGTCGGAGTAGTTGACGAGGTCGGCTTTCCGGGCGGTACGGAACTGGTCGAGCCCTTCGGCCACCTGTCCGGCCCGTTCACCCAGGCGCTTGAATGAGTTGAAGACGTTGTCGTTGAAGACCTTGCGGAGTGCCGGGTCAATATCGTCGGTGATCACGGGGTTCGCGCCGGTTTCCCGGAGCTGGGCAAGCTGGGCCACACGCTTTCGAGCGGCACCCTTGGTGATCTTTTCGGCCTCAGCGGTCGGCAGGACATTGTCCACACGGAACGCTTCGGCTTCCTTGGCGATACTGGCGATCTCTTCCACCGGAGCACCACGGCTAAGGGCCTTGATAGCCTTGGCGGCGAGACCGAAGGCACCCATGAAAGCAGCGTCGGTGATGATGTTAGTGACCAGCGCCTTGGAGGTCGCGGTGAACTCATCGTCCTCGGGGTTTACCACCAGGATATCCGGGGTTACCCCTGGGGCGATCTCTTCCATGACGTTGGCAAGGTTCTGGTCGTCGGCAAACGTGAGGGTTGCGACCCCCGCACCCGCTACGACACCGGCCCAGCCGCCCGTACCGATGGTGGCAGCGACTACCGGAGCAGCCTGACCGACACCTTCGGCAAGAGTTTCGCCAAGGCCCTTCTCGCTTTCGAACTTCGGATCGAGACCCTGGGAGAAGTCCCGGAGGTCCTGTCCGCCTTCCCCGATGACACTCTCGGGGAGGAGGTTTTCCCCGAGGATCGCCGTGGCGTTAAGGGCACCCTGCCCGACATCGACAGCGGTCCCCGCGATGGTCCCGAAGAACCCCGAGGAGCCCGGATTGTCGATGATGTCTTGTACTTCTTGTTCCGTCTTGCCGGTGATCTTGGCGAAGTCGGAGGCCGCATTAGGATACTGCTGCGGGTTGGAGCGGACACGCTCCATGAGTTCAGCGGACGGGAGGTACGTCCCATCCTTCTGCGGTTCCCAAGATGACATTGAGTTTCCTTATTCGTATTTCTTCATGAGTTCGGCGGATGCCGCCTGGGTGCCCGTGGCGAGGAGCCCGTGGATTTTCTGGGCTTCTTCCATGATGGCAGTCACGGACGGCCGAGCGCCGCCGTTCTGTTCGCGGAGGTCCTGGGCGATGGTCGCGAGGCTCTGCTTGAACTGTTTGCGGACGCCAACCGGAAGGGTTTCCTGGAGGGTCGAGACGAACTCTTCGACGCCTGGGAGGTCTAGGACATCCTTGGCGCTCTGGATCGTGTTGTACTGGGTCATGACCTTGGTATAGGTCGCCTTGCTGATCTGACCTTCGGCGTATGCCCTCATGGACATGACCGGCGTCTCAGCGTCGTCAAAGTCGATGGAGTTCATGAACGAGACGGTAGACGCAAAGAAGTCGGCAGGAGCTACCGGGTTTGCATCGAGAGAGATGAGCTTCTGGTAGATTTCCGGGTCGGCCTTACGGATTTCCTGGAGGGCCTCCTGGTCATTGGTCCGCACGAACTTGTCGGCTGCTGAAGTGATCTGGTCTGTGCGTTCCCGCTCAGCGATCAGGGCCTTGGTCTCATTCTCGCTACGAAGGCGATCACGGACACGGATGACTTCCTGGCGCTCAGGCATGGACAGCTTGGCGTTGGACATGATGTCCTCCAGGTCGTCACGCTCGGCGGCATTCGGGTCAGCCTCAAGTTGCTTGATGATGGCACCGACAGCGGCCTTTCGGACCACCGGCTGGGGCAGACCGAATTCCTTCTCGGAGTTCTCGATCTCAGCGCCCACTTCGGATGTTCCGGGTCCGCCGATGATCAGCTTGCCGTCTTCGGACTTCTTCACGACAGAGGCCGGATCGCGCATGTATGCGGCCTTGAACTGCTGGAGGGCGGCAATCGTGCGTCGAGCCGACAGGGACGCCTTGTTAAGGCCATCGCCATCGTAGACGCCGCGCCCATCGGTCTTCTTGAGACCGGCAAACTCAGCCGCCAGATGCTTGTCCACCATCTCCTCGTCGGAAATCTTGCCCTCAAGGTAATCCTTCATCTTCCGGGTGGTGAACAACCGGTGCATGATGAGCTTATCCTGGACGGCCGGGGTGAACTTGGTGTTCGGATCGATGCCTGAGGCGCGGACCACGTCACGAAGGGTTCCCTCGATGAACTGGTACTTGCCGACAGCGGAGCTTCCAGCCCCCATGCGCCGCCACTCACCATTCTTCTGCCAATCCAGAACTTCCTGGACGGTCATGTCGGTGAAGCGGACGCGGCTGTTGTTGCCGTTGCTATGGAAGGCGTTGTAGTTGCCGCCACTCTCGACGCCGATGATCTCATTCATGAACTGGCCGAACGCCGAGGTTTCCTTGGCGGTGGACATATCGATCCCGACCTTGGCCTCGATGCGCGTCTCCATCGCCAGTTTGTTCTTGGCGGTGATGAAGGTATCGAGGTTCCCGGCGTGAGCCTTCGCCATGTCCGTGAAGGACGGAGCGACGGTCGTGAGGAAGCCATGATAGTAGGAGGGATCAGCGTCCTTCAGGGTTGTTTCAAAGAGTTCCTGTTGACGGGCCTGGACGAACGCGGCGAATGCCTTGGGGTCGTCATTGTCTGCGAGACCGGAGGCCGCATATTCATCCCGGAGCTTTCCGGCGTATAGGTCGGCGTCTCGACGGCCCCTGTTGACCTCATAGGAGTCCATGGAGGAGTCCGGGTCTTTCAGGATGCCGAACATCGATTGACCACCGGCCAGCTTCAGGCGGTCCTTCTCGGCCCCGAGGGAGGCCAAAGCGCCTAGTTGCTCCTGCTCCATCTGGGAGGGACCCTTGTCGTCAGCCTGCTTCTGCTTTTGCAGAGCATCGACGGAGACCCCGAGGAGCCTCCCGAGGGCTGCACCTGGGGTGTCCCTGGCGTCATGCTGGAAGTAGGCTGTGTTCGGGTTCGGGATGTTCGAGGTCTCTTTGTAAACCGGGACCGACGATTGCTGAATTGCTGGCATTACTTGAAGGCTCCGTAGTTACTGAGACCGGCCGTGGCCGAGTTGGCGAACATCGTGAAGGGGTTCGGCTGGATGGTGTTGATGCGGTTCTGAGCACCGATCTGGGTGTTCTTCCCGGCCATCGCGTAGTTGGCGTTCGCGGCCTGGGTGCGGTCCTTGGCATTGGCAATCGACAGAGCGCCTTGGCGCTGCTGCTCGGCTACCTGCTCACCGGCTGTAGCGCCGCCCATCCCCTCGCCCTTAGCTTTGACGAACGCGACGTTGCGATCTGCCTCAAGCTGGGCCTGGAAGCCTTCCTTGTTTGCAGCATCGGTCTCCACGAGTCGCTCCCGCTCTTGCTGGGCGTACTCAAGGGTCTTCTGCTGCTGAATGATTTTGGTGTTCTTCTTGGCGGCTTGCGCCTCACCGACTGCGGAGGCAGCGCCGGAAGCTAGGCCGATAACTAAACCGAGGTCGCACACAGTGGCGGTCTCCTGATTACGAAGGGACTGAAAGGCTCACCGAGGGGTCCGTTGGGGACACTCGGGAACACAGTCGCGCCACACGAGCGGAGCCACTTGTGGTGGAGGACGTTCTCGGCGTGGGAAAAGTTGATCATGGACTGCAACGTCGGGCGTTCATCAAACCACCGCTGGAGGACAGCGCGGCTTTCTTGGACGAACGGACGGCGAAACTTGACCACATTGGGGGTGGCGCAGCACCAGATGGCTGCAACCTTGGGGGAAAACTGGATGATGCCCCAGAGCACCATGGGGAACCCATCGCCCTCGCAGAGCCGGGTCTCGTCAGAGAGCGCGACCGACCGCTGGAGACCCTCTAGGAACTGGGTGTTCCCATAGGTGGCGATGAGTTCCTTGGTGTCTGCGGAGCGCAGGTTTGCGGCGAGATACGGGAGGTCACCCTCCCGGACCTCCCGGATCACATATTGCATTAGGTAGTCCTTTGTTTCCGGGCGCGATACGCTCCGTCCCACTCAAGGGAGGAGAAGCGGACGCGCCAGGGCGTGTAAGCCTCGACTTCGATGGCTACGCGGTCGGCCTCCCCATAGGCGGCTGTGCGGAACTCACCGTTGTTCTGGGAGATGAACCCGAGGATGTCTGGCCCGGACCCGATGGTGACACCGGAGTATTTGTCCGTGTAGGTGTCTCGGCCCTCGGGGGTCACCCGGACCTCAAAGGGTCCTGAGTTGCTGAAGAGAAGCGAGATGTTACGGAGCTGGAGGCGTCCGTCCTGGATGGCCACAAGGTTCTTGTCGCGGATGTAGATCGGATTAAGTTTCCAGTAGAACCGGTACTTCAAACCAAACACGAACTTGTCGATTGAGAAGTCCACACCCTCGAAATAGACCTGATAGTCTGAGACCGAAGTCGGCTTGATCACCCTACCCTTCGGCAGGGACCCCATGTTGAGCGGGGACAGGACCACGAGGAACTTGTCGAGGTCCGCAGGGGCCAACTTGTAGGGCAGCGTCAAGATCGTCTTCGTTCCGTCGAAGCTCTTGAGGATCGAGCTTTCATCTCCCCCGAGATCGAGGAGGATGCTACTGGCGTCGAGGACGTTGTCCAGGCCAGCGTTGAACTGGAACGTGGCGAGACACGTCACGCCGTTGTAGACCGTTGTCAGGACCAGGAGATCGTCCATGAACTCGGCCCCGTAGATCGAAAACGGTAGCTCCCACTGTTGCCACGACGAGAGGACTTTGCCCTCGCTGTTGAAATAGTAGTTGTAGAGCCAGAGTGCCTTCCGGTTGCCCTTGGAGAGCACCGCAATGACATCGTCCGAGGCCGAAGCGGCCATCTGATAGACGCCGGTCGGGATGTACTCGGGGACTTGGTCGGTTATCGACAGGGCGACCTGTCGGCCGAACACGCGCTCCACCTGATATTCCCTGAGGAGGGCAAATCCGCGGTTCTGGAAATCGTCCACGAAGACGAAGTTCGGACCAATGGGAACCGGCCGAACCGTTGAGGCCATATTGTAGGAATTGACCTTCTTGATCGAGACCGTGTTCGGGGAAAGGATGTCGTCGGCCGAGCTATCGACCACGAACTGGTCGAAATTGCTGGACAGCAGCAGCTTCCCGTCGAACTCCTCGCCGGTATGGAGCAAGGCTCCCCGGCTGTTTGGAGAGGAGATGTCGATCCTGTCGTCATCCATCAACTGGAGACACGTCGAGCGGTAGAAGTTCTCGTAGTTGCCCACCTGGGAGGCGACGAAGTTTTCGTCACTCAGGATAACCATGCGGCCACGGTACAGGAACATGCGGTTGACCGTCCGACCGATGAAGGTTGGCGATGCGTTGCTGTCCTTGTCCCCCACTTCCCGACCCGGCCAGACGTGTGGCTTCAGGGTCCAGGTGCCATTCCGGTTGTCCACGAGGACGTGCGGCATGGTGCTGGCGTTCGGCTTCTCGTAGGCGCCCCAACCATAGGTCTCGCGCCACTTGCCGCTCTTATACCAGACCCAGTAGTCATCCTCTGCTCCGTCTTCCGACTGAGTGACGAGGACCATCCGGCCCTCCTTGTCAGCGTTGGGCAACTTGGTGAACTCGGTGACACTGTCGTTGAACGCGAAGATCGCCGTGTTGGCGAGATCGTCGTGGCTGGTGATGTAGCTGCTCTCGTCGGCCAGGGTGACGGACAGGACCGTCTCAGTGATCTTCTCGATGGTGACACCTACCGCATCAGCGGCGACCCGGATGGCCTCAGCGATCTCAGTCGGTGTCCCGTCGCCGGTCGTGACGATGGCCTTGCGGACGGCGTTTAGGTAGAGGGCATAGTTTGCCTCATACCCTGCCCTCTGGCGGACCCAGAAGGTCCCGTAGCGGTTAGGGTTGCGTCGGGTCACGCCGCCATCAGTGATGCCGGTCAAGCCGGTCTCGGCCGTCGTGGTGGCCGTCACGGTCTTGGATTTGTTGTAGACGAAGGTGGTGTCGCCAACCGTGAGGAACTTGAGGTTCTTCTCCGCGTCTGCGCCAGCGATGTAGGCGGCGGCGGTCCCCTCAAGGGTCACCGTCTGGAGAGCCTTGGTCTTGAGGTTCATCACCTTCACCGCACCGTCATAGATGCTGATCTGGTAGTTCCCCGAGGGCTTCTGGATGGTGTGCCCGGCGATGGTGCTGTTTACGGCCGGGGCCACGCCTACCGTTGCCAGATAGACACCGGCAGGTCTCGTGGTGAGACCCGAGGCGACATCACAGGTGGTATTGAGGAGCTTGTCGGCAGAGTTCGGGGAGCGAATTTCGCGGGGCTGTTGACTGACGCCGCCAATTAGGTTGGCGATTGCGCCGGATACGGCTGTCATTGGAGAACCTGGGGATTGTAAGCTCCATAGAGTGACCCGGAAACGGAAATGGAGTTCTTGAGCGAGAGCTTCTCGGCAGAGAGCTGCTCAGCGTGGAGTTCGGCCATTGCGCGGACTTCGTCCTGGCTGTCGTCCTGGGCACTCATGGCGTCCCCAACGGAGCGCACCTGGGCCACTCGGGCGGCGCGGATAGCGACGTAGGATCGAGCAGCGGCCGGAAGGTCGTTGAAGTCCAAGCCGAACACGATCTTGATCGCGACGGCGGCGGTGAAGACATCGCCGTTGTTGTACGGCTCGATGCGATAGAGTTTTCCGCCACGGTTCACCACTCGGGTTCCCCTTGAGGGACCCGTGGTCTCGACGTGGAGGGTGTTCATCGGCAGGGTGATGAACCCGGAGACATCCGGGGATAGCCGGAGAATTTCGGTGTTGAAGTACCAGCCCCGCTTCTGCACCTCGAAAGAGATTTCCTTCAGGGTGGCAATGGCAACGGCGACATCAAGCGGAGGGTTGATCAGGGAGTTAACAGGGGCCTCGCCCATGTTCCTGAGGATCAGGTTGACCGCCTCAAGTTCGGTATAAGGAAGAACGGCCATGAAAGGCTCCCAAAGGAAAAAAAGGGAGGCCCAATTAAGGACCTCCCTATGGAGTGATTACGGGGCCTTCGCGGAGATCAGGCGGATGCACTCAGGACGGAGGACGCCGTGGCCACAGGCCATGCGCGAGACCATCAGGGTGCCCTGACGGCCGACCTGATATTCCTTTTCGGTCGCGAGGTTCATCAGCTTGACAGTGCCGAGGGCCTGCTTCTGCATGATGAGGACAAGCGACTTCGTGCCATCGACCGTATAGTCCGCGATGTCAGCGCCGGAACGCTTGCCACCGAGGGTCGCCGTACCGAAGTTTAGTGCGAGGTTGTTCGACGGAACAATCTCGATACCAGCAGCGCGGTAGATGCCGCCCTTCGACTTGGAGCCGTTGCCTTCGTTGCCGAAGTCGCGGTCAAGGAACGAGCCGTCCTGGACGAGGTCCCAGTAGATGGACGGCGTTACGAACGCGGTGCGCTCGGTATCCGGGATGTTCGTGGCATCGAAGTAGGCAGCGGCATTGTAGAGCGCGTCTACGATGTTCGAGATGGACGGCGTAGCGCCGATCTTGTCTTCCGTCGCCGGACCCATTTCGGCAACCGCACCGGTCGTCGCATTGACTGCGGCCTTGGTGGCGATGGCGAAGAGGTGCTGGTCGTAAGCCTGGGCAAGGCTGTCACCCATCTGGAATGCGTACTCGCTACGGGTCTCGTAGTGGTTCATCGCCTCTTCGTAGTTGGACACGAAGGTCGAGGAGATCAGCATGTCATCGATGGTGATGACCTTTTCGCCGTGGTTGATGTCCTGACCAAGGATAAAGTTACCCGGCGTGTGGTATTCAGCAGCGGCCTTGCCGATTGCAGCGAACTGGGCGGACTTGCCCGAGGTGATCGTGCGTTCACGGTGGCGACCCTTGAGGACCGTCCGCTTGTTGAAGACCTTCATGGTTTCGCCAGAGAAGACCTTCAGGTAGAGGTTGTCGCTATGCGACGGACCGGCTGGAATACCAGCGGTCGTGGTAGTGGACTGGGGCATTAAGTTCTCGGAAGTAATCAGAGTGCGCGGCAAAGCGGCGCGGTGTGATTTCGCTTCGGAAAACTCGGTTTCATCTGGAGGTTATCCCCGAGGGGGCCTGAGGTTACTTGGGAGTATTCGCTTTGCTAAAATCAAAAGGGAGATCGCCCTCCTAAAGAGGAGCGGCTATAGTGTCGTGATCTTCCCTGATCTGATACGTCGAGATTGGCGGATGAGGCTGGTATTGAACCAACGTCTTCGGTTTTGGAGACCGCTGCTCTACCTTTGAGCTACACACCCTCGCCCACCCTAGTTCGGGTGAGACAGGCTTTCGTAGAAGCCGATGAGGCGGCGACCACATTCGGTCTTTTCCGCTTCGGACTTCTTGAGGGCCGAGATCAACTGAATGACCTGGGCCTTCGACAGGGACCCGGCCTTCGGGGCTGGGACCTGGGTATTGAAGCAAACCTTGAGGTCTGCGGGTAACACCGGGTAACCCGGAGCTTTATTTCCAGAGGTTACGCAGCCGCTCAGTGTCAGCAGGAGCAAGGCACTCGCGGTTAGCGTCTTCAAGGTTCGAGGCATACTCGCTCAATTCATCGATTTGATCTGTGAGGACCGAGAGGCGATCCTGGGCGTCCTTCGCCTTCTGAGCGTCGGCGGTGTATGCAGCCTGGGCAGACTTGCGCAGGTGCTCAGAAAGGTCGAGCCGCTCTTGGACAGCAGCCAGCTCAAGACGAGCCTTGGTGTCCGCAGCGCCCTTGGAATAGATGAGGAAAACAATCGCGAAGGCCGCGAGGATCACCGCGAGGTGCGCCCAGTAGCGGCTAAGAAATAGGACCATCGTCGGGACCTTTCGGGTTTACTGCGGAAATGAGGCCGCGAAGATGCGCCCGGTAGTCCATGTGGCCGATGCCGACATAGACGCCGTAGTTGAGCGCGATGACGCCCACGAGAGACGCGACCACGACAGCGGCTTGCTGGAGGGCAATGGCATAGAAGATGGCACCCCAAGCGAGGGCCGTGTTGACCCCGAGGAGCACCTTGGAGGTCTTCCGTTTCGAGGTCTTCTGGGTCATTGCTTTCGACCCGCCTTGAACCCGGAGATGTTCCCCAGGGGGTCCTTTCGGACATCAAAGGACGGGCAAGCCTTAGCGGCGAACTCGTTGTGACCAGCGATCCGGGTGATACCGGGGAAATCCTTGACGAGCTTGCGGGTGAGCGCCAGCATCGCGGACTTCTGCTTGTCGGTACGGGTGTCCTCGGCCTTGTTCACATTGTCCGCATCGACGCCGCCCACATAGGAGCAACCGATGGAGCCAGTGTTGTAGCCTTGGACGTGAGCGCCGACCTGAGCCAGCGGACGACCGGCCTCAACGCGACCGTCGAGGTGCACGAGGTAGTGGTAACCAATGTCGGAGAACCCACGGGCTTTATGCCATGCGCGGACATCAGCCACGGAATAGTCTTTGCCTTCCGGCGTTGCAGTGCAATGCCAGACTAGGAGATTTACGGAGCGCATTATTTTCTCTTGGGTTGTTTCTTGCGATTGGCCGTGCGGCTCATGATCGTCAGGTTCGAGAACGAGTTGTTCTGCGGGTTCATGTTCTTGTGATCGACCTCTTTGCCCTTTACCGCAGCCGCGCCATGCTTTTTGATCATCTTGCGACGGGCACGTTTGCGCATCACATTGTCGGCGCGGCGGTCTGGGCGGCGAGAGGCCGCGTATTCTTTGTCGTAGTCTCTCGCCATCGAGGTCCTTACATAATCTTGGAGCGGGACAGCTTCGCCATCACCGAGGCGCGGAACGTCTCGTTGGTGTCGTACCGGGGGTCATTGAGGTCCTCCATGTAGTCGTCCAGGGAGGCATAGGCGTTGGTCGCAGTGGCACCCTTGGGGGACACTGGGGATTCGGGTTCCTGCGAACCGTCTTCCATCTCAGCCATCAATGCGGCTTCCCAGTCGGACTTCAGGCCCTTGATGGCCAGGAGCGCCTTGCGCGGGTTATTGGAGTTGACGGCATCATCGAAAGCGGCCTGATCTTCGGCCGAGAGGTTCTCGATGGCCCAGTCGATCATTTCGCCGTAGGACTCCTGACCGCCGACCAGCTCGTAAGCCTGATTGGCCGTGGCGTTGGTGCGGTTCGTGAGACCCTCGATGTAGATGTCCACCATCTCGCGCGGGTAACCTGCGGCATCGAGCTTGGTATAGGTGTCTTCCGTGAGGCCCCCGTTCGCCGCCCATTCCTGGGAGACAGTGCCGAGATCGAGGCCAGCCTTCTTGGTGGCTTCCTCAGCGGCTGCGCGTTCCTCGGGGGTCGCCTGGGCACCCTGGGGTTCCTCGGCGGCATCATCCGGTTTCGCTAGCTTGGCCTCAAGGCCCTCGTTGTAGGTGACGTACTCTTCGACCGTCTTGAACTTTGCCGGGAGCCAGGAGGGGCGATCTTCTGCCGCCTCCTGGTTACCGTCTGCTCCCCCTTGAGCAACTGGGGTTGCCTCGGTGGTTGCGCCGGGTGCGTCGTCTGAGACCAGACCTTCGGCCTTCAGGGCTTCGTACTGTTCTTCAAGGGACGGGCCAGCGGCCTCGGAGGCGATAATGGTTGCGGATTGCGATGTTGACATAAAAGGTGCTCTCTATTGGGGGAGTTGAGAAAAGGGAGCGCCGCCCAGCATGATCCCGATCAATCATCACGGGTCTGGGCGGCGGGGTAGTTATTTCTTGACGGGCTTGTTGGCGCGTCGGGCGGCGGCGATGGACATCGGGGAACCCTTACGGGCGTACCAGACGCCTTCCGGGGTCGGACCCTGCTTGGACGCTTCCTTCGATGCCTTTTCGGCTCGTGCCTGGGCACCCGCCATGATCTGCTGGCCCTGGAGGGCACGGCCGGACAGCGTGGTCTTGGCAACAGGAGCATTGTCCATTCGGGCCTTGGCCTTGGAGATGGCCGAGCCCTTCTTCGCGATCCCTACGTCCTTCATCGGGACGGGACCCGCCTTGACGCCGGATACCGGCTTAGCCTTGTCGGCCGAGGCGGTTGCCTTGACTTGGGAGGGTTTCTTGCCGGGGACCGGGACGTTCTTCGGCGTGGATGCCAGTTTTGTGTTGTAGCTCTTGCCCTGCCACGAGAAGGTTTTCTTTCCTGCCTTTCGTGCCGAGGCGAATGCCTTGCTAAATGATGCCATTACTGTGGTGTTCCTTGGAGTTGGTTAGCGATGCCCTCAGAGGCCACCTTGGCGACCTGTGGGGTTGCGCCCTTCACCATGTCCATGAGCATCTGCTGGTTCATCTGGCCTTGCTGGGCACCCTGGGCCTGGGCCTGGGCAGCAGCTTTGTCCTCGGGTGTCCTGAGGAGGCCGTCTGTGTCGATCGATAGGGAGACTGCGGCTCGTTTGATGAAGTCGGACAGATTGACTTCCTGCCATGCGAGGTCACCGATGGGTGCCAGCACTTCCTTCACGAGGGTCATGTACTTGTTGTAGTCGTGACCACGTCCTAGAGCCTCGATACCCGTCACGATCTTCGGTCGAGTGACTGGTTTTCCATCGGGACCCTTGAGGGCCGACAGCTTCGGTATCTTCTTCTCGCGTTCCATCCGGTCGATGATACGGACCACCAATGGGAGCTGGAGTTCCTGAGCCAGGAGCGAGTAGATGCCGCCGAGTACATCATCGATGTCGGAGATCATCGTGCGTACTTCTTCGGCTGTAACGCGCTCTCCGTTTCTCTGGATGGACTTGTTCATCATGAAAGCATGAGACAGGCGGGTGATGAGGTCCTGGAGGACAGCCTGGGTCACCTGCATGTCAGCTTGCTTGTCAAACTGAAGCATCGTGACATCGTCGGCGCGACCCGAGATGACCTCAAGGTTTTCCGCGTTGGCGATGTCAGCAGCCCGAGTGAGACCGGTAGGGTTCACCATGGGATTGATCTTGGAGGAAGCCGCAGCGGCCTCGCGGAGCGCCTTGGACAGAGCTTCGGCACCCGTAAGGTCCCCGACGTACTCGTCAATGTAGGCGCGACCGTAGTCCTCGTCGTGGAGGTAGGTCCACCGGAGGGCCATGATGGGCGACTTGTCGATCTTCCAGGAACCCTGGGAACCGGGCAGCTTCATGCCCTTGATCGACTGGTAGCTGATGATCCGATCACCCTGACGGAGGAAGACGGTGTAAACGTCGTATTCCTTCTCGTTTACCTGTCGGTCACTGTCGGACGGAAGGTCACTCGGGGTCTGGAGCATGAGCTGAATGTTGGTCGGAAGGGTTTCCTTGGCGACGGTCTCTTTGATGAGGACACGAAGCAGGTTGCCTTCGTAGTCGCGCTGGACGACGTAGCGGTCCAGGCGGTAAATTCGCAGATTGCCGGCTTTCGGCAGGTATAGGAGGACATTCCCGCACACCACAAGGTGCTTTAGGGCTTCCACGAGGGCGGCTCGGATACTGAGACCTTCGATTTCATCCTGGACGGAACGCTCAATCTCGTTGAGCTTCTTCTCGACATCGGCTCGGACAGTCTTGTCCTGGGCCAGTTCCTCGATAGCTTGGTCGCTTGTCGAGTAGCGGAACATCGGAGCGTTCGCTGGCAGGAGTGTCATCAGGAGCTTGGAGGTCAGGGTGTTAACCCCATGAGAACCGATAGATTGCCACGGCTTGTAAAGCTGCGCGGCCGAGGTGTGACCCTCGGGTGGCATCAGGGATGGAATGGTGAGCTTGGCGTTTTCACGCGCTCGATACAGAAAGTCTTCGCGCTCTGTCTCCAGTCGGGAGTACATCGCAGCGTCAGCGTCCACTTGAGCCGTGAGGTCGCTCACGGTTTCTTCGGACATTCAGGGGGAACTCGTTATTTGGACAGAGCCAGTCCCGAGGGGGAACCAGAGATCATGCCAGATGCACCCAGGCCGCTTTCGTTGCGATACTTCTTCGTACCGATGGCGAGGGTGTTGTTTTGTTTTGCGGCTGTTTTCTTTTCAGGGGCCACCTGGGACAAGGTTTCTGCCGGGGGTGCCGGAGGGTCAACCTTGGTATCACCGCCGCCGAAGCACATGGGGAAACCTATCGCTGGAGAAGTGTACCCAAGTAAGTGATAACTTCTTGAGCACCCTGGTATGTTCTTAGATCACCTTCTGTCTTAATACTCATAAATCCCTTTAAAGGATACTTTGCCATAAGATGATCTATTAGTGCTTGAGTTACCTGAGGGTAACTTTGATCGTCTGAAAAAACTTTCGTCATTTCTTTTCGTGTCTCTCTGTATGAAGGGGTAATTATTTTATACTTGACAATACAGATAGGGGCCTCCGAAGAGACCCCTAAGTGATTTGTTCAAAGTTGCTTCAGCAGTTTGAGCCGTTCCAGCTCATCCATTGCAAAGAAGATGATCTTGTTGAGGTCGTACTCCAGATCATTGCCTTCCTTCTCTCCCAAGCGATAAGCCGCCTTGAAGATGTTGCCGACAGCGAAGTTCATGTTCTTGGCCCGGATCAGGTGTCTCAGCTCGGTCGCGCCGACCGGGAGCTTGTAATAGTCGGTGGCACCACCGTCCGAGTTTATGCGTTGGGGGTCCAAAGGACGATTTCTCCATTCACGTAGTCTTCATCACGAAGTATTCGTGCCATCCGGGCATTCAGGAGCGCTTCCTTCTCGCCCAGACCGGCTTTCTCGTAGAGAGACACGACGGTCTCCCAGGGGGTATCTGCGGGGACTTCTGCCCACCGCGTCTCGACCTCGCCCTTGCGCTTGCCGCTCTTGAGTTCGTGCGGGAATGAGACCAGCTTGTTCCCGTCCCTCAGAGTCCTCTCGGCACCCGCAACGCCCACGCCGGGGCACCCCGAGTAACCATCGGTGACATCGCCAGCGAGGACCTGGAGGTAGAAGAACTCGTCACATGCAGAGAGCGGACGCTTGATCACCTCGTCATCGACAAGGTGAAACCCAGGGATTTGCTTCAGGTCCTTGTCGAGGGACCACAGGATGTACTCGCCTGGGTGACGGGTCATGAGGATGCCCATGACATCATCGGCCTCAAGGGTCGGATACTCAACGGTCGGGAAGTTTTCCTCGACACGCTTACGGGTCTCCCAGTAGGCCAGAGGTTTGCGCGATCCGGCCCGGTGGGATTTGTAGTCGCCGCCGACGAGACCCTTTCGGAAGTTCTCGTCGGGGTCCGAGAAGGTCACCAGGACATCGGTCGTGTCGGCCGAGTTCTGGAGTTCCCCCAGGGTTTCCATGAGGACATTCCAGGCGCTCTCGGCGTCCGAGAACAGGATGTGGTAGCGGTCAAGGAACCGGGTGTCTTTTTCAACGGCCACGGTGGACCGATGGACGAGCATGTCGCCATCAATGAGAAGTGTCTTCAACCGCGAACTCGCTTCCGTTGCAACGCCTTGTTGATCTCCCAGTGGAGACTGTCCACCTTCCGGTAGAGTGGTGACAAAGGCCGGGGGATAACGTTGGCGACCCAGTCGGTAAACGATGTCGCGGCTGCGGCAAGGAAAACCATGAGGATGACGGGGGACAGAGCAAGGAGGAGCGGCGTTACGAGAACGTAGGAAAGCAGACGTAGCCCGGCCCAACGGTGTAACAGCGGGGCCATCTCAGGGTTTTCCCGGAGGGTCTTCAGGTTGGAGCGGTAGGCGGTGGGCATAGTTGGCAGAAGATAAATCCAGGGGATCATTCTACGATTTCCTTTCCAGCATAGAACATATCGAGGTCGTACTCGGTGGCATCCGGGAGGGCATCCCGGAGATGGTCCTCGTCGCCGTCCAGCGCCCAGTCCTCGATGAGGTTGGCTTGCTCGGCGGTCACCGGGTAGAAGTAGAAGGCGTGGTCCGCGCCGTAGATGATCGCGTTGATCGTGTGGTCACCACGGGATAACCCGAGGTAACCAGGGGCGACTTGGCGTTCTTTCATGAGGGTTGTCTTAGCCATTAGTGGCAGTCCTTCCAGTTCAGTCCGATTTTGTATTCACCAGTGAGCGGCACACGAATGCCGAGAACTTCCCCAGCCTTTTCAATGGCTTGGATGCACAGATCGCCAACGATGGATGTGGCTTTACCTGCGTTATCGTAGGTAACAAGAGACAGATCGACCTCCATCTGGAGTTCGTCATGCACCCAGGCAACGATGCTGACGAGGTGCTTCAGGTTGTTCGCGATCAGGAGTCTTTCGAACTCGATGATCCATTGCTTACAGACGATGGCACCGGCCGACTGCAACAGGGTGTTCAATGCCGAGTGCGGCGACCGAACGTGCAGGAACCGGCCATCGAGACCCTTGAGGAAACCCTTGGCTTCCGCTGTGGCCTGGACGCCGTCGATCAGTTTCTTCAGGGCTGGGAAGCGCTTGAAGAACTTCTTCTTGAGCATCCCACCGGCCTTACGCCCCTGCCCGATGATCGAGCCAATCTTCCCGTCACCAGCGCCGTATAGGAAGGCGTAGATGAAGGTCTTGGCGGTCTCTCGCAGCGACTTGTAGAACTCGCGGACAAGGCTCTTTTCCTGCTTATCCTTGGGGAGCTTGCGCATCCAATCGTAAGCGTCCTTCACCTGATTGATGATGGACTGGACAGGGTCCTCGCACTTCATCCCCGCCTTGAACTCCTCAGCATCGAGGCTGTAGAGCGCGGCGGCGTTGGTCGAGTGTACGTCACCGTTGATGACTTCGTCGGCATAGGCACCGCCGTCGTGACGAGCCATGAAGTGCCCGAGCATTCGCAGCTCCAGGCCCGACACGTCGCACCCGAGTTGCACCCGGTTCTTCATCTTCGCGCCGAACAGAGCGCGGCACTCAGAGCCGTACAGCGCACCTACCGAGGGAACCTGTCCAACGTTGGGGTTACTGTGGGTTGCCCTGCCGGTGACCGCGCCGTTGGGGTTGATCGACCCGTGGATGCGCCCGTTCGCCTTGACCATCTTGAGCCAGGCATTGTCCCCCTCGGCCAACTGTCCGATGCGCTTTTGGAGCGTCATGTAGTCGGTCAGGGCCTTCGCTTCGGGGTACTTGAGATCACCGAGGACATCTTCGTCCACTTTCGGTTTGCCACCGGGTGTCATCTCGGTAGGCTTCCAGCCGCGCTCCGTCATGAGACGGTCGGCTATGTGATCTCGGCTGTTCGGGTTGAAGATCGTGAGCTTGATCTTCTGGAACGGGTAGCCAGTCCAGACGCCATCAGCATCCTTGTGGCCCCAGTACCCGAGGGTCCTATGGGGTTTCTTGGGTTCCTTGACAGGGCCGTCCTTGGTGAACCAAGGCTGGAACAGATTGCGCAGTTCCTGCGAGAGTTCCTCGCGTTTCCCTGCGAGTTCCACATAGAGACGCTCGGCTGCATCGACATCGAAGCCGAAGCCGGTGCGTTCCATCTCGGCCATGATGAACGCGATTTCACGTTCTAGTTCAAGGGCTTGCTCGGAATAGTTCTTGCCCTGAATCAGCTTGTAGAGCTGAGCGTTTACTTCAACGTCCTGCTCACAATAGTCCTGCATCTCCTGGGACCACTCGGCCCAGGGATCGAGACCACGCTCCTCCATGAGCTTCGCATAGTCGCCCTTCCAATTCCCGAGGCGATGGCCCCAGGCTTCCAGGCCGTGGCGACCGGCCAGCTTCGGTGGGAGGGTTGTCTTCCCGGCACGAATTTTCGCCATGTCGGTATCGACAATCGCGGTCCAGATGAGACGGGAGGCGACGAGGGTGTCGAAGACCTTGGTGGGATCGTAGGTGAACCAAGGGAAAATCTTCTGGATGGCCGGAAGGTCGAACTTGATGATGTTGTGGCCGACGATCCGGTCAGCGGCCATGAGGGCGCGGAGGCCGGTCGCAATGCTGTAGGCGGTATCAGGCTGATCGTGACACGAGATCACAGCCCCGTCGTCGTACTTCAAAACCAGCGAGTGGACACGGGTCATCGTGTCGAGGAACCCATCGGTCTCGATGTCAAATATCAAAGTTTTCAATGGGTTGCCCCGGTATGCTTAGGTAAGTGCGCGGATCGCTGCGATGATTTCCTCACGGCGATGGAAGTCGAAAGAGACTGTCGCGGTGCGCATCTTAAAAATGAGAAGGTCCCCCTTTCGGAGGACCTTTAGATCACTTGGAATGTTCTCATTGGTATGATCAGAAGTCATACGAACCAGAGCTGGAGGAGTAATCACTGGAACTGGAGGAATAGTCGCACGAGCTGGACGACGAGTAGTCCGACGAGGAATATGACGAGCCCGGTGAACACGACGGTTCCTGGGAGGCGACCACCACGGCTGCTACGGCCAGTGGTAGGAGGTAGGAGTCGTCGGACTGTCGCCGGTAGCTGTCGTCGTAATTCCGGGATGGTGACGAAGGTGCATAGCCAGAATACGAGGACGAAGACCGTCCCGATGGAACCGGCAATGGCGAGGGCGTCTTGGGTTTGCGTTTGAATGGCCACATGGGGTTTCCTTCAGGTTATCGGATAGCCAGCCAGAGGTGTTCCCCTGGCGGCTGGTAGGTGACACAGGCGGTCAGGCCGAGAACGGCAGCGACGAGCGCGAGGTAGGTCTTCATGCGGCCACCTTGCGGGTCTTGCCGTTGGCCTTGTCGCCAGCGATGTAATAGCGAGTGTATTCCTGGCCGGTAGTCGGGTGAACCTTGGTCACCGGGAGGAGCTTGATGCCCATCTCGCGGATGTCAGACAGACGGCGGTGGAAACTCTGGATCGCATAGTCGAGGTATGCCTCGCGCTGCGTGATCGAGCCGTTCTTCTTGATGTGGTTCAGGATTTTCTCAACTTGAGTCATCTTGGTACGTCCTTTCCATCCCGCAGCGCCTTCTAGGGCTCGGGCTTGTTTCATTGCTTCAACGTAGTGGGGGATCAGTCGGGGTTCGGCGGTTGCCTCTAGGGTCAACCGTTCGGCGCGGTGAAAGACCGCGTCGTCATTCGGCGGGGGTGAGTTTGTACTCAATGGTTTCAACGATCACTTTGTGCGGGAAGACCTCAATCGGGTCATCGCAATCAGCCTCACGTAGGGAATTGTACTCACCGTCGCCGGACTTGCGGTATTGGACGGACCAGAACCGGCCGTCTTCGTCTCGGAAGACTTCGTAGATGTCGGAACCGTGTCGCCAACTGTCGTCAACTTCGCGCTCGACGCTCACAAGATAGTCGTTCCGCCAGAGGTCTCGTAGCTCTGCAATCTTCATGCGGAAAACCCCGCGTGAATAGGAAGACCGTGGATCGTGCGCCACACATTGGGCGGTCTGCGGTCTTCCTGCCAAGAACCGTCAAGCATCGACCGGATCACCGCCTTCATGTCCTTGTGGAGGACCTCTCGGGCAGACTTGCTGTCTCGGTACAAGTGCGGGTTCCGAAGGTATTCTAGCTCCCCCGCCTTATAGGCCGGGTAGTAGAGGTCACTTACGATGATGAGGTTGATGTTGTGGTTGCCCCGGTACAGGTGAACAATCTCACTGTCTTTAACGTCCTGAGAGTATTCCTGGAGGTCCTCAGGGGTATATCGCAAAAGACCGAACTGGGTCACGAGGGGGCTGCTAACGTCCCAGTTGGAAGCAGCAACAACGATATCTACATCGTTTGCTTTCGACAGGTCGAGGATGGCAGAGCCAGACACGAAAGCTCCGGGAAGCATTCCCGCTAGGCACTTGGCGGTCCAGAAGTCTTCGATACTTACTTTTGTCGTCATCAGTATTCTCCGTTGCTTTCGTCGTTAAAATCACTCTTCCCGTCCACAAGGGCCGGGTCCTTCCCCTTCTCGATGCGCCCTGTGGCGTCCGAGAATGTTAGGAAGTCAGCGGTTCCAGTTCGGCCGGTCTTACGGCACTTGAGAACGGTAACCGTGGAAGTATTGCGAACCTCTGGGTCGGTGGCTTGCTGGTCTCGGGATAGGGCGTAGACCCCATTGGAGAGCTGCTTAATGCCGCCAGAACCGCGAAGGTCATCGAGAGACGGGACAGCGCCCTGCTCGAACGATTTGCCATTGCCTGGGGGTTTCCTGAGGTGTGAGATGAGGCCGATATAGATGCCAAGCTCAATCGTGAGGGACTTGAGGTTGTGCATGATGCTGTCGATCCGCTTGCGCTCGTCGCCGTCCTGGTCCATGTCGGAGACAAGGATCGAGAGGTGGTCGAGCCAGAAGACCTTCACCCCACACGCCTTCGCGAGGTAGCGAATGGTGTCATAGAGTGTGCCATCTTCAAGGGACCCGAAGGCATCGAAGAGTTGCAGCCGGGGGTTCCCCTCCTCGTCCGTCGCCAGGAACAACTCCTCGGCGGCTCTGAGGTACTCAGGGGTGTCTTTGAACTCGGGGTTATCGATCTGGAACCGCTGACCAACGTGGTAGGCGATCAGGTCGTCCCCGGTGTCCTCCAGGGGCTCCTCAAGGTGAATGAGGGCCTGATTGAACGTGCTCGTGTGCAGGTAGTGGTGCTGGAGCGCCTTGATGACCGTGGTCTTGCCCATGCCGGTCCCGGAGGTCCAAACATCAAGTTCACCCAGGCGGATGCCTCCACCGGACTTGTAGTTGAGCATTTCCATGAAGTCGGGGTACGGATAGGCTTGGACGACAGAACGGTCGGTGAGCCGGGAGATAACCGACTGACCACTCACGATTCCCTCGGGACGCCATTGCTTGGCTCCCCAGATGGTATCGATGATCTGCTTGCCCTTCCCTGCCATCAGGAGGTCGTTCGCGTCCTTGAAGCCCTCTGGGGCAAACGCGACGTACACCTTGCCGAGCGGCAGCATCCGCTTGACGATCTCGACAGTTGCCCTGCCCTTCTCGTCGTTGTCGAAGAACAGGATGATCTTCTCGAACTTCTGGAGCCACTCGTAGGCTTCCTTGATCGGCTTGACGGCATTCTTGCCGCCGCCGTCCACCAGGGACACCACGGGCCACTTGTTCTGCTGCACCTGGGAGACCGACAGCGCGTCGATTTCACCCTCGGTGATAACCACCTGTTTCCCGCCGTCACGCCACAGCCACTGGCCGTAGAGACCCTTGAAGGCCGCTCGGTTTGTCCAGGGGAAGGTCTTGTCGGGAAACCGGAGCTTTTGCGCTACTACCTGCCGGTTTTCATCGAGGTAGTTGGCGCAATGGATGCCGGTCGTACCCCGCACCTCAGTTCGTCCGTAGGACCAGAACCGTGCGGTTTCCTCGGTGATGTTCCGCTTCGCGAGGGCGCTGTAGGAACACCGGTATAGGCTTGCAGAGCCCTCTGGCTTAGAACCAGAGCGGGGTGGATGATCTGAAGGGTCACCATCGGTCTTGGTCCTCGTTTCGCAGGAGTAGCAGTAGGTGTGCTCGGGGTAGATGGAGAGGGCGTCGGAGGAACCGCAATCGTCGCACGGTTGGTGCGTCAGGATCGCTTCACTCATCCGATGCGGACACCCAAGGCTTCGGCAACTCGGGAGATACGTCCAACAATCGGCCAGTTCGCGTAAACACGACTCCACGATCCATTGTAGGATCGCATGATGCGAACTGCGCGAAACCGCTGGCGTAGCGGGAGACCTCGAAGGTCATCGATTAGGTATTTCATTCATTCAGCCAATCTTTTGGGATTTGGCCCTTGTCGGAAAACTTGAAGCCCTTGTCGGTACACCAACGGGCATACGTGGTGGACGAGGTCTTGCTGATCCTTGCGTTCGCGTTCTGAAACACGAAGCGGATGTCCAACTCGGGATGTTGATCTCGGATGAGGAGATGCTTGGCGCGGTCCTCGGTGAGGAACCTGCCCTTGCTCTCTAGGTACATTTTCGACCCATCACGCTTTTTGATGACGTGGAAGTCGGGGTTGTACTTGGACCGTTTAGCGGGTTTGACGTAGTCGATCTTGTCTTCTTCGAACCCGAAGGGGCGACCCGCCAGCTCTAGCTGACGGGCCACTTGTCTTTCCAGACCTGAGCGATAACGATTAGTAGTCGTCATTGCCCGTGTCAGGGGTTGCATTGTCGTCGTCTTCGTTGTCGAAGCCGCCCTTGTTGGCCTGAGTTTCCTCTTCGGCCTCGTAGCCGTCTTCTTCATCGAAGGCGTTCGCGTCACCACGGCCACCACCGGTCACGAGGTCGATGACCTGGACCATGATCGGCTGAAGCGAGATGCCCTTCTTGGCCCCGGTGTTCCACGGGTAAACCTCGAACTGCACTCGCATCGTCGTGCCGCCCCAGATGGCCACGGCCACCGGGAGGTCATTCTTCTTGGCGTCGATGATCAGCGGTCGGCGGTCCCACAGCTTTCCATCGGACTTGCGGAGCTTGTTCTTGACGCGAATTTTGAAGAGGACCTCACCGGTCTCCTCGCCTTCGTCATTCAGAACCGCTTCGAAGCACGAGTTCTTGGCCTTGGGCATTGCTTTGCCCATGTGTTCCTTGGCGACTGCCTGGATTTTCGCGATGAGCGGAGCCGCGTCGTCTGCGGAGAGCTTTACGTCGGCCTTGTACTGACCGAGTTCATCGAATTTGGTGTCCGGGCGGTTCAGTGCCGGATAAACTGCGACACCCCGAGCGGATGTCATTACGAGATTTGCCATATTTAGAGAATGTAGCCTTTGTTCATAGCCTCGACCGCTTCGCAGAGATCGAGTGTGTCCTTGAGGGTCTCCTCGGTGAAATCATCACCGAACACTTCAAGGCGAAGGTCCTCGTCGCTCCAGTCGTCCCGGAGCGCGTCGGAGAATGTCTGGTGGGACGCATCGCCCACCGACTGACTGCCGATTAGATCGAGCAGGTCGTCAAAGCTGTCTACGAAACGCGCCGAGCTTTCAGGGCGTGTTAGGTAGAACGGGATGTTAACTCTTTGCATTTCGCCCCTTTGGAGCCGTGGCGGCTTCCTGTTGGGCCACGTTGGCTTCAGCCTGGGCCTGACGGAGGGTGTTGAGGTCCACCGTCTGCTTGCGTCGTCCGAACACCCGAGCGTCGTTCACTCGGGCGATGTTCTCGGCGTCCTGCTTGGCCTGGGTCGAGGGATCGTGATCCCCCGAGCAATCCTGGCAGGTATCCAATGGTGCCTCTGGGTTCATGTAGAACCGGCCACCGCAGTTGGTGCAGCGTCGTGCTCTCATGGGATCAGCCTTGGTTACGGAAGAAGCGGACGGACTCCAGGGCGTCATGGCGGTCCTCACGGACATCCAGGACGACTTCGCCGCCGATGGTGACCCCGAGGTCCTCCAGGGCGTCGTCATAGAGACGGGCGACGATTTCGTACTTCTTGTCGAACTTGCGGCGGTTGTAGTGCACCGAAGCCTCGACGTAGCGAGTGTTGGAACGGATCGTGCGCATCTGGGACGTAGGTGTCATGTATGATATTCTCTTCGTTATCGGAGGTAATTGAAAAAATTGCGGGATAGGAAGACCGCGCTTAGGCGATCAGGTCTTCGAACCGCTCGGCCACACGGAGGGCACGGTCGCGCTGCTGGGCTTCTTCGGCCGAGACCAAAGTGAACTGGTCGATCAGTCGCTCAGCGGCGGCGTGGCGGCGGTCATGGTTGGCGGATGCCTTGCGCAACTTAGCGAGGGACTTGCTGACGCCGTCGAGGGCCTGAGAGGTGGTCGCGGTGAAGTGGATGGAGAAGAAGGTCTTGAGGAACTTGATGATCATTGCGCTATCGCTTTCGATCTGGAGGGAAACTTGGTATGTGCTGTATGAAGGGGTAATGTCTCCGATAACGGAGGCAATTAGCCGAACTTGAGGTTCAACTTGTTCGGAACCATGACGTTCTGGACGAAGTCGCTCAGGGGACGGTCGAGGTATTCTTCAAGGATACCCGGCGCTCCACCGGCCTTGGCGATCTCGCGATCCATACGCAGGACGTGGGTCAGCGGAAGGGCTTTCTCAGGCGTTGTGTCTCGGATTTTATCGAAGTTCTTGGCGGCGAAGGCACCGATGATGCCCACAAGACTGATGTGCGTTCCGGTTGGGTTCACGCGGGAAACAATATAGGTTTCCCCCCGTCTCAAGGAACCCCGTGCGCCGTCCATATAGAGGCGGCGAACCTTATCACCAATTCGAAAAGTGCTCATGTTTTGTCTCCGTTATCGTAGGGATTTTCAGGAAAAGAAGAACTGGTTTTCGAGGATACCCCGGAGGTCCAGGGAACCCCTTGCTGGCAACGCCGGTATCTCCTCACGGAGGTCGGCGGCGATCAGCGGCATGGCAGTCTCAAGGAACTCGGCCAAGACATCGTGCTCCTCGTACATCTGGACGAAGGCTTCACGGATGATCCTGGTGAACTGCTCGACATCGCAAGCGTGGACCCCGAAGCTGTCGTGGACAGCGGCGAATGCTTCCAGGCCCTCATCCATAGCGGCACTGATGGTTGCCTGGAGGTGGCAGGCATCGAGCGAATGGACGAACGACGGGGCAACCGAGGTTGCCATCTGTCGGGGATCGAGGGTGTCGAGGTCTTCGGTGATGCGCGGCTGGAGCCTTCTACCGTCGAAGAAGGTCTCGATCTGGCGAGTGCGGGTGTCGAACTTATACTGGTGCACCGGGAGCCCCAGAGGGGTATTCCATTCGATGCGTCGTTCTGTCGGCTGCGACCGGCCGACGAGGCGGGACACGGCCATAAGCCATTGCATGGCACCATCGGCTGCGACGACTACCTTTGGGATAGCCTTCCAGACCTTGTCGGCCCCATACATCTTGAACTCCCACATCATCTCCCTCGGTACAGGAAGGGAAACGCCATCCTTGAGGGCATCCTCCACGGCTTCAGACACGTAGCCGGTGCAGGACATGCGGGTGCCAGCGTAGGGTTTCACCATGACCGATCGCTTGGTGGTGCTGCGGGTCATCCCGAAGGTTCTCCAGGCTTTCGCCAGGGCTTCCTTCTCAGGGTCGGTGTCCTCGTGGATGAGGGCCAGCGCCTCGGCTGCTACGGCCCCATAGACATCCTGGCGGACATCGTTCGGGACCATGTTGACATGGTAGCCGCCAACCTTGTCCCGGAGCATGGCCGAGAAGTGCTGGAGGCCCGAGCATGTCGCATCGAGGTCTACATGGAGCCTCGACCGGTACGTGGACGGGTCTTTGAGGGAGTGGGCTTCCGCCCATTCGAAGCACCACGCGAGGAACTGGACAGGGTTATCACATCGTGTCCACGAGAGGTCTTGGAGTGGGTTCCGGGCCACAGATTGGGCGAGCTGTGTATTGTCTCTTGCCCAGTCCGCGCGTTCGTCCAGAGGTAACTTGTCTTTCCCAAAACAGTTAGCGCCGTGCACACCCAGCCAATAGAGGCCAAGTGGGCCGAGAGTCTTGCCTTCTGCAAAGTGAAGGATGCCTTTGACATAATCTGGTCCTTGGGGATTGAGGCCGGACGGTTTCGGATAGGCCCTGCCCCGGCTGTCGAGATCGTGAGGGAAGTAGATCGCATCGTACTGCGAAAACTTCCTGGCAAGGTGGAAGGCCCGTTGAGCCATGACACGCTTGCCGATGATGCGGCGGTTGTTCTCGTGGATGCCGAAGCAATACACGCGGTACGCCTTTACGTCGGGGTGATCCGCGTCGAGCCCTTCAAGGGACAACGGGGCCGGATCGGGCACCTTTCGGTCTGCTCGGGGGAGCTTACCGCACGGAATGTTCCGGGCGTAGACCGCCTCGATAGCATCGAGCACTGGGAGGTTCACGGACCACTTGGTTTCCTGGAGGCCGTTGATAGACCGAAGGACCCGGTCAACCGAGCCGCCCTCGACGCGACCCTTGAGGATCGACCGATAGACGCGCTTGGACGCCTTAACGAGCGGATACGGTGTGACGTGGTGGCTGTGGTAGCCGCCAGTCTCCAGCGTATCCAGGGACCAAGGTTTCGGAGGGATCACCGTAGGAAAATACGTGGTGAACATCGCCTCACAGTGGTCCGAGGCTAGCTCGATTGCCTGGAGGAGCCCGAGGGACGGCTGGACGATGTCTCGCTTCGCCTTGCCCCTGCCCTCCGTAACGATCTCGACATCGCCGGTCACCGCTCGGAAGACATCGAGCAGCGCCGTGCCTACCTGGGCCATCTCGGTCTTGGACCAGATGCTCCATTCCAGGTCATGCTTGGCGAAGGTCTTCTGCATGTACTCCTCGCGTTTCACGCGGGGCAGCTCACGGCTGTTGAAGTCCGCGTGGATGCGGCGGGACAGCTTGGTGTGCTCAGCGTCGAACTCGCGAAGGCGCAGCTCGTCGTGGATGAGACCACCGCCGTAGATCGTCAGGCCGGTGAAGGAACAAGGCTTACCCTCGTGATAGACACCCACCTTGTTGATGATTGCCTTGAGCATCAGGAAGGCGAGGAGCGCCGGATCGACTTTCTCGATCAGGACAGCAGCTCGACTACGCCTTCCTGCCTTGCCTGAGTTGGAAGCTATCAGCCACTCAGAAATACCCTGAGTGTAAGGAATGAGATAGTTTCCAATGAGATGAGAACCAAGGAAGGTTTCACTAAAGGTTTCCTCTAAGGTTCCCTTTAAGTGATCTTTATGGAAACGTTGGATGGTCAGGCCCCGAGCTTCTTCCTCAAGGGCGATTTCAGTCTGGTATAGGTCAGTCATTCGGGCCTCATCGGTGGTCCAGAAGTTTGATATGTGCTGTATGAAGGGGTAATTGTCTACGTTAACGGAGGCTTCTTGACTTTTCCCTAGTTAAAACAAAGGCTTGAACCACGTCAAAATCCCTTCGTTAACGTCGGGATTTCTTAGCTTTGTGCTGCTTCCACAGCATGTCCGCGAAGAGGCTCAGGGGGACCACGGTCATCCCGAGCACCGAGAGAGCCGCTACGGCCCACAGGGCAAACTTGAAGGCAAACACAGCAAACTGTTCCATATTATCCTCACTTTCTGTTGTCACTCTGATAGCAGAACTTCTACGTTAACGTAGATAATTGTCAATGCAAAAAGCCCAGGAACCGCTAAGCCCCTGAGATCATTGTCGTCGTTATCGTAGGGAAAACACAGGTGAACCTAAATCTGGCGTGTCTACCAATTTCACCATACCCGCGTTCAGAACACCGAACCGCCTGATCTCTACACATCCGTAGCTGGTCGCGGCACAAAAACGCCTGCGAACGGCCACGCACAGGGTCAAGGGCGTTCCCGAGCGCGGCGTCTCTATATCACCCGTTTTCAACGGATCAAAGGAAAAATGAGGGTGCAGCGCACGCTGCTGTGCACCGGCGTTCGATCACGCAAGAGGAATGCTTCAATAGAGAGGCTCTTCGTAGAGCGGCTTTCCGTCCACGGCGATCAGGCGGATCTGCATGCGCCCAGTGTCGTCAACGCTTGCAGTAACGGACAAGGCGCTGGCATTGCGCGCTTCTTCCAGCACGAGCCCCTCGCCTTCCGGCACATAGTAGCGTTCGATGCCATAGTCGACCCTGACGGCCAACTGGGGAGCGTCCGGTGTCGGATAATAGAAAATGGGCTGTGTCCGCGCGACGACCGACCCTGCCTTTGCCGGCAAAGGTGAAAAAGAGGCTTCTGACACCGTCCAGAAACCATCCGGCTGTTTCTCCAGCCGAACAGACATCCGCGCATCCGTCGCCTCCTTCGGAAAGCCGCCGATTACCTTGTCGGGAGCAATGGTCGATATGTCATAGGCAAGGATCACATAGTCCCCGCGCAGAAGGTCACGCGGATCGACGGGAATGGTTTTCAGGACCACATCCGTGCCGTTGCGCAGAATGGAGGCACGACTTTCGATCATGTAGCCAAGCACCGCGGTCTGCAGCAAGGCGACGAGAATGGCGGCAAAAAGCGGACGGATCAGCGGCTTGCGGGATGTCAGCATCATCTCAAACTCCCTCTACGGCCGGCTTGGCGGACAAGCGTTTTTCCAGGCGGATGACAATCCAGGCGATCAGGGCGACGACGATGCCGGAGATCAGGAAGAAGCCGGAGGTACCGAGGATCGAGCCGAGTGTTTCCGAGGCGAGATAGAGCGTTTCACCGGCAAAAACGGCATAACCCAGATAGCGGACGGCGCCGTTCATCCTCCCGGCAATGCCGATGCCCGCAAGCGATACGGCCAGCGTCACGGCGCTGACCGCGACATTCGGGCCAACGCCATCAAGCTCGACATGCAAGGCAGCCAATCCGATGATCGTCAGCAGGAAGGAATAGAAGGAAGGCGCCGCACCCGCCTCGCGCGCCAATCTATGAAGCGGCGAGACCGGCAGGCTTGCTGCAAGAAAACATGCAAATCCAACAACGAAGAACACTGCCGCAAGCAAAGGCTCTGAAATCTCCAGGTAAAGCCAGCCCAGCCAGCCCAGCATCAGAAGGTAAGCCAGATGCCGCGCGCGGCTGGCGCCGGTGTAGCGAACCAGCGCGATCACGATAATGCAGAGCAGCGGCACCAGATAGATGACGCCATTGCCCTCGAAGGTCGATTTATTTTCCATGACCAGCACACCGAACACCGCCCAGGACAGGAAGCCGGAAACCACAGCCAAGGCGCCCGAGCGAAAGACAATGGTGGCAACGCAGGCGCCCGCGAGCCAGACGAGCATTGCATCCACCGTATCGCCCGACAAATGATACATCTGCCCGACAAGGGCGATGGCGCCGCCAAATGTGAGGGTGCCCATAACCAACAGTGCCGCGCCGATGCCATTCAGCGCCCGGCTGAGGCAAAGCGCCGCCGACAGGTAGAAAATCCAGATCAGCGCACCGATGCCGGCGACACGCGCAATACGCGGAATCGTCTCCCAGTTGGCAGCCACCAGCAGAAGAACAGCGGCAGACAGAAGGACAGCGGCCAGGGTCAGCAAAACGCGACCGACACTGAAGCTGCTCTCCCGCGCGTCGTATTCCGCCAGCATCGCCTCCGCTGACGGCGCAGACAACAGGCCTTTCGACACCCAGAGCGCAAAATCCCGTTCGATCCGTCCGCGATACATTTCCGTCTCCCCCGTTCGCAACAGACCTAAGCGAATCCGGACATAAAATACAATGGGCGACCATTTTCGCCGCGCGTGCTGCGCAGGTCCCGTTGTCGTTAACCATTCGTAAAGGGCTTCATGCGATTCTCAATGCAAGCGAACAGAGCATAACGACGGATACGGTCATGCGACCGGTGCAAGCCTTCCATGATGAAAAGGTACTGCAGATACCGATAGCCTGATCCTATATTCAGTCTGGAATTCAGGGACGGGTTTCGAACGAGCCCTCCCACAAGCGGCACAGGCCAGCCGCACCTGGAAATGACAGGCAAAGGCCCGGACACGATGTCCGCGATGGAATTCGGAGCGACGCACTCCTCCTCCCAGCGTCGTTTCGATCTGATTGGCAACACTCCTCCTCCCGGTTGCCGATCGTTTCAAATGACGCCCGCTGGACCTCCTCCCCCAGCGGGCGTTATTCGTTCAGCAGTCATCGCTGGTGATTTGATCCAGGACACGCCAATCGATAATTTTTGCCTATATTTTCGTCACTTTTCGTTTTTTCGTGTGCCAGCCATGCAGCAAATGCAATGGTGCTATTCCGCAAGCGGGCTACCAAAGACAGCAACCAACTCCTATCTTGGGATCAGTCTTCGGGCCAGCGCACTTCTCCTCCCAAGCGCGCCCGATGGGACTGGCAACACTCCTCCTCCCGGTTGCCGGTCAGGATAAACAACGCCCGCTGGATCTCCTCCCCCAGCGGGCGTTGTTTTTTGCACCAAGCAAAGCGTTCGCCAGTGCGCCTCAAGCCCTGAGAATACGAGATCGTCAAAAAAGAATGAATGGCTGAACGCCGAGGCTTGCAATTGCTGCATGGGTGCGATGCAGCATTGTCTCTGTATTTTTCGGTACGGCGGCGTATAGTTCAACCATCAGATGAAGGCCAGCCAAGACAAGTGCTGGCAGAATGACCTCGAAAGGATCAGGATCATGAACCTCGCTCGCTCTTTCAATAACTGGCGCAAGTATCGCCAGACCTGCAATGAACTCGGCCGCATGAGCGACCGCGAACTGAACGACCTCGGCATCGGTCGTGGCGATATCTCCCACGTTGCCCGCAAGGCCGTTAAGTAAGACGATCGCGCAGCCGCCGGCCCCGGCCGACGCTGGTAGCGCTTGCATCAAACGCCCTCCGGATATTCCGGCGGGCGTTTTTTTGTGTCTGAAATCGCCCGGCCTGCTCTTCTCGAAAACAGCCCCGTATTTCCACTTGCTTGAGCGGGTAACACGACCTGCATGAGCGACCTGTGCCATCTTAAGCGGGCACGGGAAAAGGAATATAAAACAGTAATTTGCGATAACGCAGGACGGCACCTGAACCATCCCCGTCCATGATCTGTTTTAGAGCAGACGCCAATTTTGCTCACAGAAAGAGCAACGCACTGCACAAATGCATAGCAGATGCATTTTCTTTGCACTCCAACTTTCCTCCTGGAAGGCGTAGATAGACGCCACGCAGCAGACAAATCATTGTCACGCTCAATTGCTTCCAAGGAATAAGACCATGAACCCGATTCGCATCGCAAAAAGCTGGATCAACTATCGCCGCACCGTTGCCGAGCTCGGCAACCTGTCCAACCACGCCCTCTCGGACATCGGCATCACCCGCTTCGACATCCGCAACATTGCTTCGCGTTCGTTCCGTTAATCGGACCATATGCAAGCATCCTCAAAACGGCACCCTGGCGGTGCCGTTTTTGATTCCGGGTCTCAAGATCAGGCAAACACGCCATCGAGCGGAAACGGTTCCATTTGAGCCGGGCTTGTTCTAAGAAGCGCCACATGACACAGACATCGACCTACTCCCCCATCCATATCGTCGGCGGCGGCCTCGCCGGTTCGGAAGCCGCATGGCAGATCGCCAAGGCCGGCATTCCGGTGATCCTCCATGAAATGCGCGGCGTGCGCGGCACGGATGCGCACAAGACCGACGACCTCGCGGAACTGGTCTGCTCCAACTCCTTCCGCTCCGATGATGCCACCAGCAATGCGGTCGGCGTCCTGCACGCCGAGATGCGCCTGGCCGGCTCTCTGATCATGGCGGCAGCCGATCGCAACCAGGTACCGGCCGGCGGGGCGCTTGCAGTGGATCGGGACGGATTCTCGCAGGCCGTCACCAAGGCGATCGCCGAAAATCCGCTGATCACCGTCATACGCGAGGAAGTCGCAGGCCTACCGCCCGCAGAATGGGATCAGGCGATCATCGCCACCGGCCCGCTGACGGCGCCGGAACTGGCCGACGCCATCTGCGCCGAGACCGGTGCCGATGCGCTCGCCTTCTTCGACGCCATCGCACCGATCGTGCACACCGACAGCATCGACATGGATATTTGCTGGTTTCAATCGCGCTACGACAAGGTCGGCCCAGGCGGCACGGGCAAGGACTATATCAACTGCCCTATGGATGAAGACCAATACAATGCCTTCGTCGATGCGCTGATCGGCGGCGACAAGACCGGTTTCAAGGAATGGGAAGGCACGCCCTATTTCGATGGCTGCCTGCCGATCGAGATCATGGCCGAACGCGGACGCGAAACCCTGCGTCACGGCCCGATGAAGCCGATGGGACTGACCAACGCGCACAACCCGATCGTCAAGGCCTATGCCGTGGTGCAATTGCGCCAGGACAACGCACTCGGCACGCTGTACAACATGGTCGGTTTCCAGACGAAGCTGAAATATGGCGCGCAGGCCGAAGTATTTCGCATGATCCCCGGCCTGCAGAATGCCGAATTTGCCCGCCTCGGCGGCCTGCACCGCAACACTTACATTAATTCCCCGACGCTGCTCGATCCGTCCTTGACCCTGAAATCCCGTCCGGGCCTGCGCTTTGCCGGCCAGATCACCGGCTGCGAAGGTTATGTCGAAAGTGCCAGCATCGGCCTTCTCGCCGGCCGCTTCGCCGCTGCCGAACGCAGAGGCGAAGCCCTCAGCCTTCCACCGGCAACGACGGCCTTCGGCGCCCTGCTCAACCACATCACCGGCGGCCACATCGTTTCCGACGACGAGCCGGGCAAGCGTTCGTTCCAGCCGATGAACATCAATTTTGGACTCTTCCCCCTGCTTGAGCCCGGCGCCATCGTCAAGCCGGACGGCGTCAAGCGTTTCCGCGGCAAGGACAAGACAATCGTGAAGAAACAGTTGGTTGCGGCGCGCGCCTTGGAAGATTGTGCCGCCTGGCTGGCGGCATCCGCCTGACGATTGCGACGGCGCTTGTTCACACCGCCGGCACGGCGGTGAATTCCGACTGGGGCTGGAAACTTCCAAGCAGCCAGAGCGAGACTTCTGCCGCCTGCTGCGGCGTGCGAAATTCGTAGGTGGCGTCGAGATAGTCGAAATCGGTGAAATGGACGGTGAGCCCGCGTCCGCTCGGCGCGTTGCGAACCCGCACATTGCCGGCTTCGATCAAATGGCAGACATAATGTGTCCCATGCGACTGCATGAACCCGGCCTTGCCATCATGAAGACGCACGAAAAAGGTTTTTCCATCGGCCGTTGCGTGGATAGCCCGGATGGCTTCATCCGGGAAGGCACGGCCGAAATCGAGGATCGCAAGGCCCGCATCCGGCGCATTTTCCTCCTTGGCAGCACGGGCCGTCATCCGCATGTAGAAAATACCTGCGAGCAGCATGCACATGATGACGATCGGCCAAATCATGGGCGGTCCTTTCAAGCTTATTCCTAATATAACACGGCGGGACCATAGAGCGCGAAACTTGCGCCAGTTTGCCGCCGGAAATCAATTTCACAGTTGATAAAGGCTTGAAACATCTACCATCAGATTTACCATCGGCCGCTGCGTGCCGCGCGCCACATCCACCACTGGCGACGCCATTGCGCCGGTGTCAAAGACCGCAAAAAGATATTCGCGCCCGCCTTTTCCGCTCGATCGAAAATCGGCTCGGAAAGCGCCAGCGTGACGAAGGCCGGCCGATTCGAAACCGATATTGATGCAGCCTTGGCCCGGGCCTTTGACAGATGTTCGCGACCAAGTCCGCAAAAAGCACGGACGGCACGCTCAAGCGCCGCAGGATCGTTGCCTGATAGAAAACCGTCGCGATCCAGGCCGGTGGCTGCCAGAAGATCGGCAGGAACGTAAACCTGCCCGCGCGAGCGGTGCAACGGCAAGCGCAGCAAAAGTCCGGCGATCGTCTGCGCAACGCCGGCATGGCCGGCCGCTTCCGCAGACTGCTGTGCCGTTCCAGCATCCAGCACAAGGCAGGACAGCTGGATCAGCGCCGATGCGGTTTCGCCGGCATAGCCCTCCAGCGAAGAACGGTTCTCCATCGGGTCGTCATACAGATCGAAGACGCGGGCATCGATCATGTCGAGTAGGACAGCGACAGGCAGCTTATAGGCGGCGACCGTGGCGATCAGTTCCTGCGCCAAAGGATGCCCCTCGCCGGCGCCGCTTTCGAGCACATCACGCCACCACTGCAGACGGATTTCGCCGGGCAAAGGTTCGCGAACGAGGTCACGAATACGGGCGATCTCCGCATGAAAGGCATAGAGTGCGGCCAGCGCCGACTGTTTTCCGGCCGGCGCCAGCAGGCAGGCGAGATAACGATCGCGGTCGGTGTCGCGCAAAACAGCCAGGCTGTGGCCGGCAACAAGCGCGCTCGTTGTCTTCAGGTTCTGGGAATCGTCTTGAAAAGGATCGGGCATCTATACGGCAATCAGGGCAGCGGCAACGGCGCGCGATTCGGCCAGCATGATGTTGAAAGTACGCACGGCAGCCCCCGTACTCATCGGGTCCGATGAAATGTTGTGGGCCTTGAGCAGCGACTTGAGCGCCGCGGGCAAGGGCCGGATATCCTTGCCGGTTCCGACCAGCAGAACTTCGATGTCGGCTGCATCCTCAATCACCCGCCGGAACAAGTCGGGATCGAGCGCCTCGCCTTCCTTGATCTCCCAGCCATAGATGCCCGAGGGCAACATCAACACCGAGCCACGATGCGACATGTCGGCAAAACGGAACCCGCCATTCCCATAGGCATCGACGGGTGCACGGCCGGGAAAATGCGCGTCCCGGAATTCGATCCCCTTCGGCATCTCAGGCGCCTCCGCGAGCGACGGCTGGGCCGGGCTGGCCGCCGTTGGGCGCTCCAGGGCGCAGCTTGAAAAGGATAAGCAACGGCCCGGCGACATAAATCGACGAGAAGGTGCCGACGGCGACGCCGAACAGCATAGCAATGCTGAAGGAGCGGATGAGTTCTCCGCCGAACAGGCAGAGCGCGAGCAGCGCGAGCATGGTGGTTGCCCCGGTGAGGATCGTGCGCGACAGCGTCTGGTTGATTGCCGCATCGATCAGGATTGGCAACGGCATACGCGGATATCGCCTCAGGTTTTCACGGATGCGGTCATAGACAACCACCGTGTCGTTCAGGGAGTAGCCGACGATGGTCAAAAGCGCTGCAATGCTGGTGAGGTTGAATTCCATTCCGGTCACCACAAAAAGGCCAACAGTCAACAGAACGTCATGCAGCGTCGCGACGATGGCGCCAAGCGCGAACTGCCATTCGAAACGGACCCAGATATAAACAAGGATGGCCAGCAGCGAGGCGAGCACGCCCAGCGTCGCGGCTCTGGTCAATTCTCCCGATACCGAAGGGCCGACGACCTCGACACGTCGGAACTCATAAGAATCTTCGAGTTCCCCACGAATGAGGATCACCGAACTCTGTTCGGCATTCTCGCCGCCATCGCGCGACGGCACGCGGATGAACACACCCTGCGGCCCGCCGACGCTTTTGACTTCGACGGCGCCGAGATTGAGGCCGTTGAGGCGCTCCGTAATATCCGGGATGTCCGCCTCGCCTGCCCGTGCCGAAAGTTCAAGGACAGACCCTCCGGCAAAATCGATTCCAAGGTTCATGCCGAGGGCGGCGAAAAGCATCGTGGAAACAACGGACAGTGCCGCGAGGCCGGAAAACACGTAGTTTCGGATCGCCATAAACCGGAAATCCAGACCATCGAACACACCAGTGCGGATGCCATCCGGCAGATGAACCGATTTACGCCGGCTGACCCATTCCGACAGCATGACCCGGGTCAGGGTGAAGGCGGTGAACAGCGTCGTCACGATCCCGACGGCGAGCGTCACGGCGAAGCCGCGCACGCTGCCCGTGCCGAGATAGAGCAGAATCAGCGCGGCGATAAGTGTCGTGATGTTGGCGTCGACGATCGCGGCGAAGGCACGGGAAAAACCGAACTGGATCGCATCCGACAGGGGCCTTCCGTTGCGGACCTCGTCACGAATACGCTCGTAGATCAGAACGTTGGAATCGACCGCCATGCCGATGGTCAGGATGATGCCGGCGACACCCGGCAGGGTCAGCGTCAGCCCGGTCGCGGACAGCACCGCAACGATCATCACGACATTGAGAATGACCGCGAGATTGGCGACGAGACCGAAGAAGCCGTAAAAACCGAACATGAACAACAACACCAGCAGCGCGCCGATACCGCCTGCGGTCATGACCGCGCTGATCGAATCGCTACCAAGACCCGTACCGATCGTCCGCTCCTCGACGACGGTCAAAGGGATCGGAAGCGCGCCGGAATGAAGCAGCAGGGCCAGATCATTGGCACCCTCGGCACTGAAATTTCCGGCGATCTGCACCGCCCCCCCAGTGATGGCCGTGCGGATCAACGGCGTCGAGATCACCTGGCCGTCGAGCAGAATGGCGAGCGTGGTGCCCTTGTTCTGCGCCGTCACCTGGGCGAGACGCTCCGCACCGTCCGGGTCGAGCGTAATATCGACGACGGGGTCGTTCGACTGGCCAAGCGCAGCCTTGGCACCGGTGATATCACGGCTGGAGATGATAGGCTGCTTGCGCACCAGATAGCCGATCGGCGGGTCGTCGGCGGAGTAAACGATTTCGGAAGAAGCCGGCGGCGTTCCATTGACGGCGTCCTGCACGCTCATCGACATATCGATCGTGCGGAAGGAAAGCTCGCCGGCCTGGCTGAGGATATCCTTGAGGCGTTGTGGATCCTGAAGACCGGGAATCTGGACGACGGTTCGATCGGCGCCCTGCCGACGAAGCACCGCCCGGGCAATACCGATCTCTTCCAGGCGACGCCGAAGGATCGTGATTGTCTCGCCAACCGATTGAGACATGCGATAGGCCAGCCCGGCATCCGTCAGAGTCAATCGCAGCAATGCGCCACCGGCGGTATCGAGCGTCGTCTCGACAGTCTTGTTGTCGGCGCTCAACGGCGCCGTCAGGGGCGCCAGCGCCTGCGTCGCCGCAGCGACCGCATTGTCGTCGCGGATTCGGACTTCCGCCATTGTCCCGGTTCCGGAAAGTCCCGAATAGGCGATGCCCGCTGTTTTCAGCCGGTTGCCGACATCGTCGACCAGAGCCGAAAGGCGCGCCTGAGCGACATCCTGCCGCTCCGCCTTGAGCATCAGCTGGGAACCGCCCTGCAGGTCGAGCCCGAGACTGACCTGCTTCTTTGGAACCCACGCCGGCAAGCCTGCCAGATACCGTTCGGAAATCACGTTCGGCAGCGCGACGATCAGGCTGACCAGGACAACGAGCCAGACGATGATGGTTTTCGAACGGGACAGATGGGACATGAAGCTCTCGGCGTTTTCTCATTCAAAGTCGACCGGACAATGCCGATCAGCAGAGTGCCGACCAGCTATAGCGCCGCGCGCCCGTCAGGACGCAAGAACGACGCTATAGCACTTTGAATTGCCGCACAATTTCTCGCGAAGAGGGAATGCTTCAAGAGGTATCCGAGCGAACGACGCTTGCGTTATTCCTTGACCGGCTCGCCCTTGACGCGGACTTCCGATACGCCGCTGCGCAGGGCGCGGATCTTGACGCCTTCTGCAATCTCGACTTCGAGTTCGGTGTCGTCGACCACCTTGGTGACCTTGCCGACGATGCCGCCGCCGGTGACGACCTGATCGCCGCGACGAATATTCTTCAGAAGCTCTTCCCGGCGCTTCATCGAGGCGCGCTGCGGGCGGATGATCAGGAAATACATTACGACGAAGATCAGCAGGAACGGCAGGATCGACATGAGAATGTCTGCAGGGCCGCCACCGGCGACGGGAGCCGTTTGCGCGAAGGCCTCGGTAATGAACATGAATCACTCCTTGAAAGCATTTGACTGCGGGCGAGCGCCCGCGTTTCGGATCGCCGGAATATAAGAATGCCTGATGCGAATGCAACAACACCCTTCCGGCTCGTTCTTCTGCCTCATACACCAAATCTTCTGGCGTAGAAGTCTTTTCTGCCCCGTTGCCGGCCTTTTCCCGCCGGAACGGCCATGCTACCGCACAGGGGAAATCGACCGGAAAGAGTGCCGGCCATTCGCCGAGGACCAGCCCCATGCAGGAAACCAAGATCGACATCCTCATTGCGGAAATGCAGAAGCTGTCCGCCGCCATCGAGCGGATCGCCGGCCCTGCCCCGGCGGTCAACGACTGGAGCGCCGCCGAATGCTTCGTCTGGTCGCCCGCCCGCCAGCACCTTCAGCCGGTCGCGCGTCCCAACCGGGTCGATCTCGACCTGATCCGCAGCGTCGATCATGTGCGTGACATTCTTTTCGACAACACCCTGCGCTTTGCAAAAGGCTTTCCGGCCAACAACGTGCTGCTCTGGGGCGCGCGCGGCATGGGCAAATCTTCGCTGGTCAAGGCGGTGCATGCCCGCGTCGCCAAGGACAGCGGCGTTACGGTGAAACTGGTCGAGGTCCATCGCGAGGACATTGCCACGCTGCCGCTCCTGATGGAAATCCTGAAATCCGCACCCGTACCCGTCATCGTCTTTTGCGACGATCTCTCCTTCGATCATGACGATACGTCCTACAAGTCGCTGAAGGCCGTGCTCGACGGCGGCATCGAGGGCCGGCCGGCCAATGTACTGCTGTACGCCACCTCTAATCGCCGGCACCTCCTGCCGCGCGACATGATGGAGAACGAGCAGTCGACAGCCATCAATCCGTCGGAAGCCGTCGAGGAAAAAGTATCGCTGTCCGATCGCTTCGGCCTGTGGCTCGGATTCTACAAATGCAGCCAGTCGGACTATCTCTCGATGATCGACAGTTATGCCGCCCATTTCGATCTGGAAACCGATAGGGCCAGACTGCACGCCGATGCGCTGGAATGGGCGACCACACGCGGGGCGCGCTCGGGCCGCGTTGCCTGGCAGTTCATCCAGGATCTGGCCGGACGCAAGCAGAAGCAAATCGATACTATTTAAACGCCAAAAGCCCCGGCATGACCGGGGCTTCCATTTCTGTTGTCCGAAGCAGGTACGATCGGCTATTCGAGGAACGTTGCCGGGTTGACGGCCGTGGCGTTCTTGCGCACTTCGAAGTGCACCTGGGGCTGCGATGCCGTGCCGCTCATGCCGGATGCGGCAACGGTCTGGCCGCGCTGGATCTTCTGGCCGCGCTGGACCTTCAGTTCCGAAGCATTGCCATATACGGTGACTGTACCATCGTCATGGCGGACGAGGACGGCATTGCCCAGTTCCTTCAGGCTGCTGCCGGAATAGATGACCACGCCGTTCTCGGCCGCCTTGATCGGCGTGCCTTCCGGGACCGAGATGTTGATGCCGTCATTGCGATTGCCGTCGACATTGGCGCCGTAGCCGGCAATGACCGCACCGCGGACCGGCCAGCGATACTTGCTGATGCCCGTTGCCTTGGGTGATTCTTCCGTGACATCGCCTTTTGAGGCGACTTCCGTCACGGTTTCCTTGGCAACCGGCGGCTTGTACTCCGCAGGCTGGTTTTCAGCTGTCTTGTCAGCCTTGCCCTGAACTTTCTTGGTCGGAACCGATGCGGTTACGACTTGGTCCGGTGTCGAGCTCGATGCGCCCGGGATCTTCAGCTGCTGGCCGATGCGGATGGCGGCGGTCGTCAGGCCGTTGGCCCGCTTCAATTCCTCGACCGGAACCTTGTTTGCCTTGGCGATCCGGTTGAGCGAATCGCCGGCCTTGACCGTGTAGGTGCCGTCCTTGCCGCCGCCCTCGCCCGGCGTACCGAGCTTGCCGGCCGCCATGTCCGTCTTGTTGTTGCCCTTTTCGCGGGACTGCGACTGTCCGGGCAGGATCGCCACGTCGCGGTCGTCGGACTGGCCGGGCGTCTTTTTCTTCTTGTCGACGTCGAGCGCAGCCGTTTCGGTGGCAGCCGCCTTGGCAGCACTGCCGGCAACGCCGAAGGTCGGGATCAGAATCCGCTGGCCGGGCTCGGCATCCGCCGAAGATTTCATGCCGTTGGCCTTGAGGATTTCCTTCTCCGGCACACCGAAGCGCTTCGAAAGCGTCGCGACGGTGTCACCTTGGCGCATCAGCACGGCCGGTGCGTTGGCCGTCGACCAGCCACCCTTGTTGCTGCCGGTCGTGACGGGATCCGGCGTCGTTTTCTGCGCGGCCTTGGTGGTTTCGCGAGCAACCGGGAAAGCCTGCTCCAGCGGCTTTTCTTCAGCTCTTGCCGTTGGCGTCGCCAGCGCAACGCGCTGCACGTTCATCGGCGTCGCCGCAGCACGGGCTCTTGAAACCGGCGTCGAGGCTGTGTTCACATTGTCGTATGTCGCATTGCCCTGCGCATCCGGGAACGGCTGGTTCAGCGCCTGATCCTGCGAGCCGTCAACGGATGGAACAACCGCCATCTGGCTGCCCTGAACGTCTCCGGCGGGAATCGGGATGCTGTTGGATGGGATGGAATTGGTCGTTATGCTATCGGACTTGGAGAAAAGGCCTCCAAAGCGCGTCGCATCAGAACTGCAACCCGTTGCAGCGCTGGCCAGCAGAACCGCCACGAAGAGACGGACAGCTGATTTTCCTACACTCGGCGATACTCTAAGACGCATGACGCTAAACCTACTTGGAACGCAACTCACTGTAGGCTGATTAAAACGCATTAGAGTTACCGCCGGGTTAAAACCGAGGGTGCAGGTCATGCTTTTTGAGAAATTGATAACCATGATTGCCGCAGCAATGCTTCATGGCTGAAGATGCAACGCTGCATGCGGATTGACTGCAGGCGGACAGAAAAACTTTAGAAGCTTTCCTGGTAAAACTTCTCGATCTCCGAAATCTCCGCGCGCACCTGGGATACATCCTCATAGCTGATGTTTCCGGTGTCCCAGCCGAACATATCGCCGGACACGCCGAAGACCGCAACTTCAGCTTGGGGCGTTTCCGTATCGGCCTTGTTTTCATCCAGCAGAACGCTCACCAGCGTCTGGAAAGGCACTTCGCTGTCGGTGCCGGTTTCGTCGCTATATTCCTGCGACCGCAGGCCGGCAAGCGCGACGTCGCGGGTTCCGAAATAGCGCAGGCTGTTCTGGTCCTCCGGCCGCAACGTATCGTAATATTCGATAAAGGCGCGATAGTACGCCTTGTGGTCACCGGTTTCGCTATATTTCCCGAAAGCCTGGTATTCGCGAGTGGCCAGTTGCGGCGAAAGCTTATTGCCCCATTCGTCCTGGGTCAGGGACGGTTGCTTTTCCTGCACCCGTCGTGTCTTGCTGAGAAACAGCAGCGCTTCCGCCGAGAGCGATACGCGCATCGCCGGATCGTAACCGCCGACATGGGCCGCCGGAGTGCTACCGCCTTCACGATTGCCGGTCGATCCTTGCACCACCGCACGGCCGGCAAGATTGCTCAAGCTGTCGCCGGTGGCTGCTCCAGTCAGTCTGCTTGCGATCTGCATTTGCCGTCTCCGCCGTCACGTGGCTTGGTTTTCGAGCTGACAAACGGATTTCAAATCAAGGGTCAGCTCTATGTATGACTTATTGCTCATACCCCGCTTATGCCTCGAAACTTGCGCGAGGCTGACCATCGTTAACCAAAAATTAACGATTTGATTTCGCAGCGATAAATCGGCAGTTGCATTAAAATTCATGAGAACGGGATGCTGCATCGCAGCAAAAAAGCCGCGGCAGAATCATCGGGATCAAACAGGAATGAGAAAATTCCGGGTCCAGCACCAATCTTACAGATGTGTGGGGACGGCCCGATTTCAGTCAACACCGGCAGCCAGACAAAGCGGGTCTAAAGAAGGCTAAGCTGGACGTTGTTGATGGGGGCGGTTTGACAATCGGCTCTACAGAAATGACGCCACTTGCGGGACGACCGGCAGATAGGGCGCGGTGAAAAGGTCTTCGCGGTCGAACCGGCTTCCCGTGCGTGTTAACCGCACGATACGGCATTCCGTCTCGCTCATCATGATCGGCACGATGAGGATGCCGCCGGAAACGAGGTGATCGGAAAAAATACGCGGCAGGCTGTTGAACGCCGTCGTCACCAGGATCCGGTCGAAAGTCCCCTCGCCCGCCAATCCGACGCTTCCATCCGCCTGGCGCACGATGACATTGCGGATGCCTGATTTCTCGAGGTTCTTCTGCGCAGTGGTAACGAGCGTCTTGTAGCGGTCGATGGTCATCACCCGCTCGGCGATGCGCCCCATCACGGCAGCGGTAAATCCGCTGCCGGTGCCGATCTCAAGAATGCGTTGCCCGGGCTTGACGTTGAGGCAATGCAGGAGCCGGACGGCGAAGTCGAAACCTTCCATGAAAGCGCCGCAGTCGAGCGGAATGAGACGCTGCGAATAGGCCTCGCTTTCATAGGGCGGCGGCGCAAACAGCGTGCGGGGCGTCTGCTCTACGGCGTTCAGCAATTCCTTGCCGGCAATGCCCTCGGCACGCAGACGCAGCACGAGTGCCGCAAAACCTTCCTGTTCGATCAGACGCGCGTTCAATCGGCATCTCCGTCGAGAAGTGCGCGCGCCACCCGGTCCTGGACGGCATAGTCCGTCAGGTCGAGCTTTAGCGGCGTCACAGAAATCTTGCGCTCGCGAATGGCGTGGATATCGGTGCCCGCGCGAAAATCGCCGAACCGCTCACCGAAGCGCAGCCAGAAGTAAGGGTTGCCACGACCATCGGAGCGCTCGTCGATCGTCAGACCGAAATCGAGCTTGCCCTGCGCGGTGACTTCCGTGCCGGCCACGGCATCCGCCGCGCAATTCGGAAAATTCAGATTGAGAAAGGTTCCATCCGGAAGATCGAGCGTTATCAGCTTTTTCAGGAGCTGCGGCGCATGTGTTTCCACGACATCCCAAGGCACCGGGTTGCCCGATGCGTGGCCGTATGCCTGGCTGAGTGAAAAAGAGCGGATGCCTTGCAGGGTCCCCTCGATGGCGCCGGCGATCGTGCCGGAATAGGTGACGTCGTCGGCCATGTTGGCGCCGACATTGACGCCCGACAGGATGAGGTCGGGCTTAACGTCCAGCACCTTGCGCACAGCCATGATCACGCAATCCGTCGGCGTCCCGCGCAGGGCAAAATGCTTTTCGGAAATCTGACGCAGGCGCAGCGGTTCCGACAGCGTCAGCGAATGGGCAAGGCCGCTTTGATCGGTTTCTGGAGCTACGACCCAAACGTCGTCTGAAAGGGTGCGCGCGATCCGTTCCAGAACGCCGAGCCCTTCGGCATGGATGCCATCGTCATTCGTCAGTAGAATCCGCATCTCAACCCCTGCCGGCCAGCAGGCTTCAGCCGGCCTTCTCGATTTTCGTCAATCCACCCATGTACGGCAGCAGCACGTCCGGAACAGTGATCGAGCCGTCCTCGTTCAGATAGTTCTCGATCACCGCGATCAGCGCCCGGCCGACGGCTGTGCCGGAACCGTTCAGCGTGTGAACGAATTTCAGAGCCTTGTCGTCCCTGACGCGGTACCGGGCGTTCATCCGGCGCCCCTGGAAATCGCCGCAGACCGAGCACGAGGAAATCTCGCGGAAACTGTCCTGCCCCGGCAGCCAGACTTCCAGATCGTAGGTCTTGCGCGCGCCAAACCCCATATCGCCTGTGCACAGCGTCATCACGCGGTAATGCAGGCCAAGGCGCTTCAGAACTTCCTCGGCGCAGGCCGTCATGCGCTCATGTTCATCGATTGAGCTTTCCGCATCGGTGATCGAGACGAGTTCGACCTTGTTGAACTGGTGCTGGCGCAGCATACCGCGTGTGTCGCGGCCGGCGGAACCCGCTTCAGAGCGAAAACAGGGCGTCAGCGCCGTAAACCTCAGCGGCAGCTTTTCCGCGTCGAGAATCTGCTCGCGCACCATGTTGGTCAGCGGCACTTCAGCCGTCGGGATCAGCCAGCGATCGTCCGTCGTGCGGAACAGGTCCTCGGCAAATTTCGGCAACTGGCCGGTGCCATACATTGCATCGTCACGCACCATCAGCGGCGGCTGGACTTCAATGTAGCCATGTTCGGTCGTGTGAAGATCGAGCATGAACTGTCCGAGCGCGCGTTCCATGCGGGCCAGTTGCCCCTTGACGACGGTAAAGCGTGAGCCGGCAATTTTCGCGGCACCTTCGAAATCGAGCCAGCCGAGCGCCTCGCCAATTTCGAAATGCTCCTTGGGCGCGTGGTTCCAGCCGGGCTTCTGGCCATGCACGAGCTTGACGACATTTCCGCCTTCGTCGCGACCAACAGGCACATCCTCCAGCGGGATGTTCGGGATGCGCGACAACGCGTCGGCAAGCTCCGCATCCGCCTTGCGGCTGTCGTCCTCGACAGACGTCATGGAATTCTTCAATTCCGCCACTTCCGCCTTGAGGCTGTCGGCCAGCGTGCCGTTCTTGGCGGCCATGGCCGCCCCGATCTCCTTCGAGGCGGCATTTCGGCGCGACTGCATATCCTGCAGCGACTGGACAAGCCCGCGACGACGCTCGTCAAGGGCGATCAGGGTGGCGGACAGAGGATCAGTGCCACGCTTTGCAAGAGCGGCATCCAGTGCCTCGGCATTGTCGCGGATCCATCGGATATCAAGCATGTTCGTTCCAGCTTTTGTTTTCAGAGCACCGCCGGTCGAAGCAATAACGGGAAATCAGCCGGCATCTTCTTTGGCGTCGGCCGCTTCACGTGCCAGCGTATCGCGGGATCGCTGACGCTCGATGAGTCGGGCCGTGTAGATGGAAATCTCGTAGAGAAGGATGGCTGGCAGGGCAAGGCCGATCTGGGAAACCGGATCCGGCGGCGTCAAGATCGCGGCCGCGACGAAAGCAATCACGATTGCGTATTTCCGCTTTTCCCTGAGGCCGTCGGAGGTAACGAAGCCGACGCGCGCCAGAAGCGTGGTGATCACAGGCAACTGGAAAACCAGCCCGAAGGCGAAGATCAGCGACATGATCAGGCTCAGATATTCCGAAACCTTCGGCAGGAGTTGGATCGATACCTGCCCCTCGCCGCCGTCCTGCTGCATGGCAAGGAAAAACCACATGACCATCGGCGTAAAGAAGAAATAGACGAGGCATCCGCCCATGATGAAAAGCAGTGGCGAGGCGATCAGGAACGGCAGGAACGCAGCGCGCTCGTTCTTGTAGAGACCGGGCGCCACGAACTTGTAGACCTGCGAGGCGATCACCGGAAAGGCAATGACCAGCGCACTGAACATCGCGACCTTGACCTGAGTGAAGAAAAATTCCTGCGGCGCCGTATAGATCAACTCCACGGATTTATGCGTCAGTCCGGCCCATTCCACCGCCCATTTGAACGGCTGCACAAGGATATTGAAAATCCCCTTGGCAAAATAGAAACAGATGACGAACGCCACGAAAAACGCTCCGACGGCCCACATCAGACGGGCGCGAAGCTCGATCAGGTGCTCCATCAGCGGCTGCGGCTTGTCTTCGATTTCGCCGCTCATGCATCACCCTTGTTCTTCGTCTTGGCCGTTGTCTTGCGCACCTTCGGCTTTTCAACTGCGGCATCCAGGGTTCCGGTATTTTTGGAAGCAGCCTTCGATGCCTTCGGCGTCTTTGCGGCGGGAACGGCTTCAATCATATCCGATGATGCCGCCTTTGTTTTCCCGGCGCGCTTCGGCTTTTCCGCTGTCTTTTCAGCAGCGGCACGCTTCGACGAAAGCGCCGCCGGGGCGGCAGCGGTATCGAGAGCCGGAGCGGGCGTAGCGATCTCGGTCTGGATGTCCGGGAGCGGTTCCACCGCAGCCGACGCAGGCTTTGCCGGCGTCGCCGTCGCCTTCTGCAGATCGGCCTTGATATCGTTGCCCATCTGCCGAAGCGGATTCATCGCCTCGCGCAGGCTGTGTGCGGGATTGAGTTTCTGGGCTTCACTGAGGGTCTTGCGCACGTCGTCGAGGTCTGCCTCCTTGAGCGCTTCGTCAAACTGCTGGCGGAAATCCGAAGCCACGCTCCTGAATTTCGTCATCATCTTCCCGAAGGCGCGGAGCATGGGCGGAAGATCCTTCGGACCCACGACCACGATCAGAACGATGGCTATGACGACCAACTCGGTCCAGCCGATATCAAGCATGCTCAAAGCCCCAAAAAATCGAAGAGCGGCATGGCCGGCTTGAATAGACCCGGCTCATGCCACCACATATCATCAGCGGACTTCGTCGGACTTGTGTTCGACCGTCTTGCCATCGACGCCCTTGTCGGCCGCCGCCGCTTCGTCGTCGGTCATGCCCTTCTTGAAATTCTTGATGCCCTTGGCAACGTCGCCCATCAGTTCCGGAATCTTGCCACGGCCGAACAACAGCAGAACGACGGCCAGAACGATCAGCCAATGCCAGATACTAAAGGAACCCATGTCCTAACTCCTTGAAGCCTGTTACCCCGATGTAAGATGTTCATTCATCTTTTTCAAACAGCAATATATCCCGCTCGTTAACGGAAAGCGTCACATCACGCAATCCTTGCGGCAGGAGATCGGCACGGATGCGGGCACGCACCGGCTGATCGCTGCCCGGAACCGCAAGGCTCAACAGTTCGACCACGCCCAAAAAGCGCCGCGCGACGATGCGCGCCGGCAGATCGCCGCCGGTTTCGGTAACTTTCATCTGCGAAAGACGCACAACGGCCGACAATGGCCGACCATCCGCATATTTCCCCGAGGATACGGTGCCGAGCGGCGTTTCGACGCGCCCACCCCGTGCAACCGCGTCAAACTCGTTGATCTCAGAAAAGAATCCGGCGGCGAAGAGATTGCGAGGGGTGCGATAAAGCGCGTCCGCGGTTCCGACCTGAACCAGACGCCCATCCTTCAGAAGCGCGATCCTGTCGGCCATCCGCATCGCCTCCTCCGCGTCATGCGTGACGACGATCGCCGTCGCGCGGCTTTCGCGCAGGATGGTCAGCGTATCGGCACGGATCGTATCCTTTAATCGGGAATCAAGGCCGGAAAACGGCTCGTCCATCAACAGGACGGCCGGACGCGGCGCAAGCGCCCTGGCCAGAGCCACGCGTTGCTGTTCGCCACCGGAAAGCACATGCGGATACTGCTCGGCGTAATGCGACAGACCGACCCGTTCGAGAGCGAGATCGGCCTCCGCCAACGCCTGGTTTTTCGGCAAGGCCGTCAATCCGAAGCGCACATTATCCCGGATGGTCATATGCGGGAACAGGGCGAAATCCTGGAACATCAGCCCGACGCCGCGCCGCTCCGGCGGCACGAAGACGGAAGGACCGGAGATTTCCCGATCATTCAACATCAGGCGACCTGATTTCTGCGCCTCGATCCCGGCCGCGATCCGCAATAGCGTCGTCTTGCCGGAGCCGGACGGCCCAAGAAGACAAAGCACTTCGCCCGCCTCCGCCGTCAGCGTGATGCCCTTGATGGTCTCTTTCTGGTGATAGGAGTGATGAATGTCCTCGAAGACAAGGCGCGCCGCGAATGTCACGCCTGCGGTCCGCCGTGCCTTGGTCACCGGGGAACCTTGCAGATCAGAAGTCATGCCAGCGGCTATCCTTGAACACCGTCACTCGTTGAAAGGCGCACCGATCAAAGACGACGGTGGCGCTCAGGATTTCTATTCGGCCTCTTCGCCCCTTGGTGTCAAGAGGCCCAGTTCCTCGAGATCCAGTTGCGTGATCGGATCCTCGTCGTCCTCAAGCGCATCGTCGCCGAGCGGAATGGGAATCTGGAAATTCGAGGGAACACGGCCGGCGAGTAGTCCGGCGCCCTTCAACTCCTCCATGCCGGGAAGATCGCGAATTTCCTCCAGCCCGAAATGATCGAGAAAATCCCGTGTCGTGCCGATGGTGACCGGTCGCCCCGGCGTCCGGCGGCGTCCGCGAAATCGCACCCAGCCGGCCTCCATAAGAACGTCGAGCGTGCCACGCGACGTCTGGACGCCGCGAATATCCTCGATTTCAGCGCGGGTAACCGGCTGGTGATAGGCGATGATCGCCAGAACCTCGAGCGCTGCCCGCGATAGTTTCTTGATCTCGTTTTCATCCGTCTGTACGACGAAGGAGAGATCGGCCGCGGTGCGGAAGGCCCAGTGGTCATCGACCTGGAGCAGATTGACGCCTCGCCCGGCATAGAACCCTTTCAGCCTCTGCATGATGCGATTGACATCGGTACCTTTTGGCAGGCGCTGCGCCATATAGGCTTCGGAGACCGGCTGCGCCGACGCAAAGACCAGTGCCTCCACAATGCGCTCCGCCTCAAGCTCCAGCCGCGCATCCGCTTCTCTCTGTGGCTCAGTATTATCGGCGATCCCCGGAAGGTGATGCTGCGGATCAGCCACGCGCCGCCTCCAGTTCCGCAAGTTTCTCGGCGCTCATCGGATTGGGACCCTGGCGCACATAGATGGGCGCGAAGGCACCGTCCTGCCGAATCTCCAAACGGCCTTCCCGGACCATTTCAAGCGAAGCGGCAAAGGAGCTGGCGATGGCCGTTGCCCGCTCCCTGGGGCTTGTCATGTAACGCAGCAGGAAGTGATCGAGCGCCGTCCAGTCGACCATGTCGCCCAGCATGCGGGCCAGGATCAGGCGCGCATCGGCCAGAGACCAGACCGTGCGCTTCTCGATCGTCACCTGCATGACGGCCTGTCTCTGACGAAGCGAGGCATAGGCGGACAAAAGATCGTACAATGAGGCTTCGTAGCCCGAATGTCTTTCGACCGGAATGTGCTCCGGTGCGCCGCGTGCGAACACATCACGACCGAGCCGGTTGCGATTAATCAGCCGGGTTGCGGCTTCCCGCATGGCTTCCAGTCGCTTCAGGCGGAAGGCCAGCGACGACGCCATTTCCTCGCCGGACGGCCCCTCGTCCTTGGCTTGCTGCGGGATGAGCAGGCGCGACTTGAGAAAGGCAAGCCAGGCCGCCATCACCAGATAGTCGGCGGCAAGCTCGATGCGGATGCTGCGTGCCCGTTCGATGAACGCAATATATTGCTCGGCAAGCGCCAGAACCGAAATGCGCGAAAGATCGACCTTCTGCGTGCGGGCCAGATGCAACAGCAGGTCAAGGGGACCTTCGAAGCCGGCGATGTCGATGACGAGGGCTTCCTCATGCAGCGCGCGCTCGCCGCTTTCATCCTGCCAGAGCACGTCCATCGGAGCACGGGCAGATGGTTTCTTCGGCGTTTCCTTTGCACTGTTCACGAAAGCCTGCCCCACTCTTTACAATCGCCACTCAGGAAATGGCGAGCATCCCGCCGAACTCTTCACGCAGGGCGGCCTCGTCCGAGGCATCCGGCGAATTGAACGCAGCGCGCGCGGCAGTCGCACGGCGCAGGCGATCGCCGGACAAAACCGGCGCGACACGCGCCACCGCCAGCATCTCCTCCATGATACCATGACAATGCAGGACCATATCAAGCCCGGCATCGATGATACCACGTGCCCGCGTCTCGATGTCGCCTGCCAGTGCGTTCATCGACACATCGTCGGACATCAGCAGGCCATCGAAACCGATGTGGCCGCGAATGATCTCGCGCACAACTTTTTCGGATGTCGTCGCGGGATTGGACGGATCGATCGCCGAATAGACCACATGGGCGGACATGGCCATCGCCTCGTCCTTCATCGCAACGAAGGGCAGGAAATCACTCGCCGTCAAGGCATCCAGAGAGACATCTACGACAGGCAGATTGTGATGCGAATCGGCAAAAGCGCGGCCATGTCCCGGCATGTGCTTCATGATCGGCAGCATGCCACCGGCCTTCAGGCCCTCAGCAGCCGCCTTGCCGATCGCCGCAACGGCTTTCGGATCGTAGCCATAGGCACGGTTGCCGATGACGTCGTGGCTTCCCTCGACCGGAACGTCGAGCACCGGAAGGCAATCGACCGTTATGCCGAAACGCATGAGATCGAAGGCATGCAGTCGCGACATCAGCCAGGCGGCGCGCAAGCCCTTTTCCGGATCGCGACGGTAGAGTTCGCCGATCGCCGCGCCATTCGGATAGCTGGCGACGATGGGCGGGCGGATGCGCTGCACGCGTCCGCCTTCCTGGTCGATCAGCACAGGCGCGTCGGGATCGCCGATGCTGTCGCGCAACGAGGCCACGAGGTCGCTGATCTGCGCCGCATCGCCGATATTGCGGCCGAACAGGATAAAGCCCCAAGGACGCTCGCCGGCAAAGAAAGCCTTTTCTTCATCGGTGATGACGAGGCCCTTGCAGCCGGAAATGAATGCTTTTGATTCGCTCATGAACGAATCATAGTGGCTGCGGCGTTGAACGCGAATGGCTTGTAATGGGCTTTTTCGCCTCATTCACAGCTATTGCGCAAAGAAAAAGGCGCGAGCCGAAGCCGCGCCTTTTTCAAGTCCTCTATCGAGCGACTATTTGGTTACGAGGCAGCTACCACCGGCGCTCTTGTAGCGCGAGCAGAGCGCGTTGGCATCCTCGCGCGAGCCGGCCGGAATGCGGACACGGTAATATGTGCCCTTGCCGGCGATTTCGGCCTTGCGGATATCCGAACCACGGCCACCGATGACCGAGGCAAATTTGCCGGAGAGCTTGGTGTAGGACTGCTGTGCTTCCGCTTCCGACGGCAGGGAGGCGATCTGGATGACGTAGCTGCCAGCCGGCACGCTCGCCGTCTGCACAGGCGTCGTTTCCGCAGCCGCAACAGTCTTGGTTTCAACGGGAGCCGGCTTGACATTGCCTTGATCCGTCACAGTTCCGACGACATTGACCGGCTGCTCGACGGGACGCGTCTGCGGTACCGGTGCCTGCTCGCCAACGGTTGTCGTTTTGACCGTGCGGACCGGCGCGGTCTCGTCAACGTTGGCGCTCGCTGCTTCAGCAAGAGCGCTTTGCTCGGCCGCCGGCTGTTCCTGCGCACGCAAATCCGCCAGATCAGCGGGCGTCGTTTCCGATTGAGCGAGAGCAGCCGTTTTGGTCTGGGCCGAAGCTGCGATTTCAGCCTCGGCCTGCGGGGTCACGGCGGTGGTCTTGACTGTCTTGACCTGCGGGTCCGTACCATTGGCCGTCGCCGGCGTTTCGGTCGACGCAACCTCCTCGACAGCTTCCGGGGCCGGCTCTTCGCGGGCGACCAGCGTGCCGTCCGGCTTGACGATCATGGTGCGCACCTTGCGCGGCGAAACCGCCGTTGCGCGGTCTTCGGCGGATGCCTTCGCGTCCGGCTGTTCGCCGTCGGGCAGAAGCCGTGCGCTTTCATCCTCTATCGGCGTCACATCGGCGCCGTCGAAATCTTCGGCACTTTCAAGCGGCAGGCTTTCCGGCGTCAAAGTCCGCTGGACCACGTCAACCGGTTCTTCGGTAGAAGAGACGAGCGTACCCTGCTGGACGGCCTCGGCCGGCGCTCCGGCAACACGATCGTAAACGGCCTTGTCCTGATTGGGCACGGTTTTCCCGCCCTTTTCGACAGGCACCATCTTGACCGGCGACTTGTCCGCCAGAATGATCTTCGGATCGGCGCTGACAAGACCTGCTCCGCCGCTGCCGATCCAGGCATACACGCCCGCACCGCCCAGAATAAGCAGACCGCCGACGGCAGCTGCGATCATGCCAAGGCGTCTTCCGCCCGAGCGCCTGTCCTCGTCAAAATCGACGGAGCCGTAATCGCCGCCAACCGCAAGGCGATCGTTGACCGGGTCGTTGTCCTGACGCTGGCTGATCGAACGGCGGAAGTCCTCTTCCATCGCCTTTTCGAACTCGTCGAACTCCTCGTTCGCACGAACCCCGTTCGGCTGCACGGACGCATGGGTGACAGGGATCGTGTGGGCGGACGCAGCAAAACCGCGACCGTCATCGGCCTGCTCAGCCGGCTCTGCGGCCTTGCGGCCGCCATTGCCGAAAAGCTGCGCGATTTCTGCGTCGATATCCAGATCGTAGTCCGGTTGATAGGCAACCGGCTTTTCCTTTTCAACCGTCGGCAGATGCGGAACGTTGAGATCGGCGATGACCGTCACGTTTTCTTCCGTTTCCGAAATCATCGACGGATCAAACGGAAGTACGAAATCGGCGCCATCGTCCTGTTCGTCGAACGCGGCTTCGGTTTCGACGACTGGAGGAGCCGCCTGCGTCACCGGCTCCTGAACGACAGGCGCCTTCGTCACGACGGGNNTCGATCTTGAATTCCGCGGGATCGAGTTCGAGATCGATGTCGGACAGGTCGAGTTCGAAATTGTCCAGATCGAAATCCGGTTCTGCCTCAGCCTGGGTCGACGGCTGCAAAGCTGCCGCGGCAGCGGGCTCGGAAATCTCCGGAACGGTCCGGCTGTCTTCCTGCGGCAATGACACCGCAGCGGCCGGCGCGACCACCAATGGGGTGGCAAAGGCTTTCTGTACCGACGAGCCGGTCGAGGAGGCAATCGGCGTGGCTCGGCTGAACGTCGGCGTGAACGGATAGTTGTTCTTGCGAATCGGTTCCGGCTGGCTCACCGAGACAGGCGTCGCTTTAAGCCCAGCCTTCTCGGGAACGGGAAAACGCTCGATATCAGCCAACAAGGCATCAATGCCATTCGGATCATACGCCACCGCCGGCGTTTCAATCGCGGTATCTGCGGCGGGCTCCGGAATGTCCCAAGGCTCTACGGCAAAGGCTGGTTCCGCCGGCGCGGTATACGCCTCAACGCCAACAGGATGCTCATAGGGCTCTGCAGCGACTGGAACATCATCCTGGACAACCACCTGTTCGACGGCGGGCGCACTCTGCGTGGCAGGCAGGTCTTCAAAGACAGAATTTGCTACCGGTTGTTCCGATGCTGGAGCATCCGCAATCTCGGCCGGAGCTTCATCGTATCCGATCGACAGCTCAAGCTCCCGCTCAAGATCTGCGATAACGAACTCGCTCTCGTCCTGCTGGGGAATTTCAAGCACAGGTTCCGGCGGCCAATTGATTTCGGCTGGCTCGGCTTCGAAAACCGGTTCGTTACGCGTGACGATATCGAATGACGGTTCGTGGCTTTCATGACGGGCATCGGCATAGACCGAATAGTCGTTTTCAGCGGAATGGGCTTCTTCGGCTATATGTTCATCGAGGGAAGACAAAGGCTCGATAACGTCAGCGAGAGGCTCGTCCTCTTCGGAAACAACCGGCGCTTCTTGAACGAGCTCGACGAGATTCTGGTCGTCCGCCTCGGGAGCAGCATGCTCTTCCACGGGAGCGGCCTCGAAAACGGGCTCATCCGCCGGTTCGACCGGCAGAACGTCCGCGACATCGGCCGGCTCGACGCCAACTGCGGCAGGCGCGTCATAGAGATCGAATTCGCGCGACAGCTCGTCTTCGAGATTGAAGACCGGATCCCGACGCACCAGGAGCTGCTGCTTTTCGATCTCCTGCAACTGCTGGACAGCCGGACGATTGTCATAGCCGACAATGCGGGCGAGCTCGCTCAACGGATCGTCATCCGCCAAGAGGTCGAAATCTCCGGTCCCGCTTCGTGCGAATTGTTTGTCTGCCATGCGCTCCACTCACAAATACTAGCCAGTTCCTGCCAGTGCATTGTGGGGAAATGGTGACAATACTATCGCATTTCCTCCGGTGCGTCGGTACCTGTAATAGACAGGCCCGATCTTAAAACGGAGGCGACAGCACGCACCAGCCCAAGCCTGGCAATGGTCAATTCTCTGTTTTTATCGTTAACAAACCGTAATTGTGGTGAATCTTTACCTTTATTCCAGTGTCCATGGAAGGCACTCGCCAGATCATACAGGTAAAAGGCGATCCGATGCGGCTCCTGCGACAGTGCGGCCGCCTCGATCACGCGGGGATATTCTGCAAGCTTGGCAACAAGCTGCAGTTCATTCGGGTCTTCGATATGCCCCGCGACAGAAGCGGCGAAGTCGATCGATTCGGCGTCGAAGTCGGGAAATGCCTCCTTCGCCTGCCGGAAGATCGACATGCAGCGCGCATGGGCATACTGTACGTAGAACACCGGATTGTCCTTCGACTGCTCGGTGACCTTGGCGAAATCGAAGTCCAGCGGTTCGGAATTCTTCCGGTAGATCATCATGAACCGGACGGAATCGCGACCGACTTCTTCGACGACCTCCCGCAGCGTCACGAAATCACCGGAGCGCTTCGACATCTTCACAGGCTCGCCGTCGCGATAGAGCTTGACCAACTGGCACAAAAGCACGGTCAGTTTCGATGTGCCTCCCGAAACGGCACGGGCGACAGCTTCCAGCCGCTTGACATAACCGCCGTGATCGGCGCCCAGCACATAGATCATCTCGTTGAAGCCGCGGTCGTACTTGTCCTTGAAATAGGCAACGTCGGCGGCAAAGTAAGTATAGGTACCGTCCGACTTGATCAGCGGCCGGTCGATGTCATCGCCGACCTCGGTCGAACGAAACAGGGTCTGCTCCCGGTCTTCCCAGTCTTCCGGAACCTGGCCCTTCGGCGGCGGCAGCGCACCCTTGTAGACATGCCCCTTGAACGTCAGGTCGTTGATCGCGTTGCGGATCGGCGCAGCACCATTAGCATGCAGAGTGCGCTCCGAATAAAATACCTCGTGGACGACATTGAGTGCCGCCAGATCCTCGCGGATCATCGCCATCATCGCATCAATGGCCCGATCCTTGACGATCGGCAGCCAGTTGTCCTCCGGCATCAGCCGCAAGCTCGAGCCGTATTCGGCGACCAGCGCCTCTCCCACCGGAACGAGATAGTCGCCGGGATAGAGGCCGGCCGGAATCTCACCGATCTTTTCGCCCAGCGCCTCGCGATACCGCAGGAAAGCCGACCGCGCCAGAACGTCGATCTGGGAACCGGCATCGTTGATGTAATACTCCTTGGACACCTCATAGCCGGCGAACGCCAGCAGATTGGCCAAAGTATCGCCGACGACAGCGCCACGGCAGTGGCCGACATGCATCGGCCCCGTCGGATTGGCCGAGACATACTCGACGTTGACCTTCCGCCCGATGCCGGCCTGGCTTCGACCATAGTCCGTTCCGGAGGCGATCATCACAGCCAGCAGCTTTTGCCAATAGGCCACGGACAGCCGGACGTTGATGAAGCCCGGTCCAGCCACGGAAACATCGGCGACTTCCGGGTCGTCCTTCAGTTTTGCAACAATCTGCTCGGCAAGCGCCCGCGGGTTTGTTCCCAGCGGCTTGGCCAGAACCATGGCCGCATTGGTCGCGACATCGCCATGGCTCGGATCGCGCGGCGGCTCTACGCTGACACGATCGAAATCGATACTGGAGCGATTTTCCCGAACGATCTCAATCGTTTCCAAAATATTCTTAATTCTTGAATCGAAATCGGTGAAAAGATTCATGTCATCCATCCGCTCTTTTCCGGCCACAACCGGAAATCCGCGTCAATTGTCCAAAATTCAGATTGCGCATCGGATGCGCGTTCGGCGGGTGACTAGCGCAATTCCGGAGTATGGTCAAACAATCGCCTATGGGTTGCGATCGCGTAGGTATCGGTCATTCCGGCAAGATAATCGCCGACGTGTCGCGCCTTTGCCGCTTCCGCCATGCCGGCAATCTGGTCGATCCAGTAGTGGTTCTGCATCTGCAGGGGATTGGCCATGAAAGCCTTGTAGAGGTCGACGACGATCGAGGCTGCGTTTTCCCTCACGCGCATGACTTCGGGATGGCGGTAGATCCGCTTCATCAGCATGGCCTTGATATCCCGATCGGTCACGAACATCTGGTCGGAAAATGTCGCGATCACCTGCCCGGCCTTGCGAACATCGACAACGCTTTCGGGACGAACATCCTTAAGCCGCGTCTGGGCGACGGTAATGACATCCTCGACCATGGCCGTGATCTGCCGGCGCATGATCTCGTGCGTAAATCGGCTGCTTTCGAGATTGGGGTAACGATCGCGGACCTCGCGCATGAGTCCGGCCAGAAACGGGATGTCCTCCAGCATGTCGAAGGTCAGGTAGCCGGAGCGCAGACCATCATCGATGTCGTGGGTGTTATAGGCAATATCGTCGGCGATCGCGGCAACTTGCGCCTCCAGGCTGGCAAAGCTTGCAATCTCCAGATCGTGAAGCGCGCAATAGTCGAGGATAGGCTGGGGCACCGGGCCATGCGTGCCCTGCCCGGCTACGTCCATCAGCGGCCCGTTGTGCTTGACGAGGCCTTCCAGACTTTCCCAGGTGAGATTGAGCCCGTCAAATTCGGCATAGCGCCGTTCGAGCTTGGTCACGATCCGCAGCGACTGGGCGTTGTGATCGAAGCCGCCATAGGGCTTGAGCATGTCGTGCAGCGCATCCTCGCCGGTATGGCCGAAGGGCGTGTGGCCGAAATCATGGACGAGCGCGACACCCTCGGCGAGATCCTCATCGAGCTTCAACGCCCGGGCCAAAGCCCGCGCGATCTGCGCCACCTCGATCGTATGCGTCAGCCGCGTGCGATAATGATCGCCGTCGGCGGCGATGAAAACCTGGGTCTTATGCTTGAGCCGACGGAAAGCGGTGGTGTGGACGATGCGGTCGCGGTCTCGCTGAAAATCCGATCGCGTTGCGCTCGAGGTCTCCGGATAGAGCCGCCCACGACTTTTCCAGGGATCGGAAGCGAAAATCGCGCGATCACCAGAGCCGAAACCTAGCGCATGTCTGTCCAAAGTCATTTCCCACCTTGCATCCCATTGACGGACCTTTAAAGCCTTCATACCTATAGTGCGATTTGCAGGAAAGCGGCGACTGTCTGCATTTTTCTTGCGATGCAAATGCGGGTTTTCTGGTATTTTTCGTCGCAAATGCCAGTTTAAGCGCAGAACGCAGCGATATTATCCTCAATCTCTCCGGATCTTGACCCCGGCAGGAGGTCCAAATGACAGCAGAAACAGTAACCCTCTCCGATTCGGCGGCCAAGCGGATTGCCGCTATCCTCAAGACCGATGTTGAAAAGAACGCCATGCGCGTCTCCGTCGAAGGCGGCGGCTGTTCTGGCTTTTCCTACAAGTTCGATCTCGTCGATGGCCAGCAGGACGACGACCTCATCCTTGAGAAGGGCGATGCGAAAGTGCTGATCGACAGCCTTTCGCTCGTCTATATGGGCGGCTCGGAAATCGACTTCGTCGATAATCTTCTCGGCCAGTCGTTCCAGATCAAGAATCCGAATGCCGTTGCCAGCTGCGGCTGCGGAACCAGTTTTTCGGTCTGAATACGGAACTTCGGCTGTTTGCCTAGAGATAGGGCGAACCGAGCCAGAAAATCTTATTGATCAAACGCTTGAGGAACGGCTGCGCGCGCAGATCCGTGAGCGTGACCGCCTGCGCCGTTGCAAGGATCGCATCGATCCTGGCGTCGAGCCCATCGGCAAAGGCAGTGTCCACGATCTCAACATCGATTTCGAAATTCAAGCGCAGCGAGCGCGGATCGAGATTGGATGACCCGACATAACTCCAGCGCTCGTCCACCGTCAGAAGCTTGGAATGGTTGAAGGCGCCGACCGAGCGCCAGATACGGCAATTTCCCTTCAGCAATTGGTCGAACTGCGCCGTCATCGCCCGATCGACGAGGAGAAGGTTGTTGACCGAGGGTACGATGATATCGACCTGGACGCCGCGCATCGCAGCCGTCACCAGCGCGCTGATCAGTTCGCGATCCGGCAAAAAATAGGGCGACATGATGCGGATCGACTTCCGGGCGATCGAAAAGGCGCCCACCAGCATCTTGTGATTGGCCTCGTTGGTGCGGTCTGGACCCGTCGGAACAACGCGCATGAGCACCGATGCCTTGCGGCATTCGCTCGGCGTGACCACCTGCCATGCCTGCCCGTCCAGCATTTCGCGGGAAACGAACTGCCAGTCTTCCGAAGCGACCTGCAGCAGATCGGCGACCACCGGGCCGGAGAGCTTGAAATGCGTATCAAGCGACTGGGCAGCACCGGCATTTTCCAAGGTGAAACCGGCGCGGATGTTCATACCGCCGGTGAAAGCGATGGCACCATCGACGACGAGGATCTTGCGATGGGTGCGCAGGTTCGCATAGGGCAATCGCAAGCCCATGATGATATTGCCGTTGAAAACCCGCACGGGAACGCCGGCTTGCTTGAGATAGCCGACAATGCTCGGCACGGAGTAGCGGGCGCCGACGGCATCGATCAGCACGCGGACCTCGACGCCACGCTTGACCGCTGCGATCAGCGCATCGGCGAAACGCAACCCGATTACATCACGGTCAAAAATATAGGTTTCCAGCAGGATGCTGCGTTTGGCCTCGGCGATCGTTTTCAACATGGCGGCATAGGCGGCATCGCCCCCCTCCAGCATAAAGATGCTGTTGCCGGCGCTCATCCTGTGGCGACAGACACGATCGCCGAGCATCTTCATCGATGCAAAGCGTTGTCCGAAGCGATCGGAGACCATGGCGCCCGAAACATCGAACCGGCCGAACTGATCCGGACCGCGTTCGCGCAAAAGCGAGCGCTGCATTCCGATCGACGAGCGCCGGATTCGATTGATGCCGGCGACGCCGTAGATCAACGCGCCGACAACCGGCGACAGCACGATGATGCCGACCCAGCCGATGGCCGAACGAACGTCATCCTTCGTCATCGTCGCATGAATGGCCGCGGGAACGCCGAGCAAAACCGAAAGAACCGCCAGAATATGCGGCCAATAGCCCATGAAGATCTCGATCATGGCATGACTATAGGGCGATGCTGATGGGAATCAAACCGCGGAACCGCCGTATCGAGCATCTCACCGATAAGTTCCGGGGACGGTCTTCGCTTGCAGCTTGGCGGAAATTGTCAAAGGGACATGCTGGTGTTAGAGCGGAGGGTGAAAGGCTTATGCCGCTCGGAAAAGGGACGTCAGATGAAGATTGCCACGTGGAATATCAACGGCGTCAAGGCCCGCATCGACACCCTGCTTTCCTGGCTGAAGGAATCGAACCCGGACATCGTCTGCCTTCAGGAAATCAAGTCGGTCGACGAAGGCTTTCTGCGCACCGATATCGAGGCGCTGGGCTACCATGTGGAGACGCATGGCCAGAAGGGCTTCAACGGCGTCGCGATTCTGTCGAAAATCCGCCCGGACGAGATCAATCGCGGCCTGCCCGGCGACGACGCCGACGAGCAGTCGCGGTTCATGGAAGCCGTGTTTTCCGTCAATGGCGGCGTACTGCGGGTCTGCTCGATCTACCTGCCGAACGGCAACCCGGTCGATACGGAGAAATATCCCTACAAGCTGTCCTGGATGGAACGGCTTCATGCCTTTGCCGAGGGCAGGCTTGCGCTGGAGGAGCCGCTGATCCTTGCCGGCGACTACAACGTCATCCCGCAGCCGCACGACTGCTGGGACGTCAAGGTCTGGCAGAACGATGCGCTCTATCTGCCGCAGACGCGACAGGCTTTCCGCCGACTGCAGAATCTCGGTTTCACGGATGCGATCCGCACAACCTCCGACGGGCAAAACTATACGTTCTGGGATTATCAGGCCGGGTGCTGGCCGAAGAATTTCGGAATCCGCATCGATCACCTGATGCTATCGCCGGAAGCCGCGGACCGGCTGGTGTCTACGGGGATCGAAAAACATGTGCGCGGCTGGGAGAAGCCATCCGACCACGTTCCCGTGGCGGCCGAATTCGCGTTCGCCGTCTGAGGCGGCGCACCGATCGCAGGATTAGTCGGCATCACCATCAAGATGGATCTTGCGTGACATGGCAATCGCCACGCGACGATCGTCCTCGCTGGCCAGTGAGAACGCCTGTTCCTGCATCGACTGCAACCACGGCCGGTCCTTCGGCGTACACTGGTCGAGCGCTGCCGTCATGTAGGCGAGGCCCCTCGCCGTCTGGCCTTCCTGGAAGATGACGTCGCCAAAAACGCCCATGGCACCGGCATGGCCGTTCTTGCGGGCGCGGTTGAGCCATTTCTTGGCCTGCTGGACATTGACGCTGCCGCCATCGCCGGAGAGCAGCATACGCGCCAGCTGGAACTGCGCCTCGGCAACGCCGAATGTCGATGCCGCCTGGAAATAAAGCTGGCGTGCCTGGCTGAGGTCGGTGCGGACCGGGCTGTTGGGAATACCGCGGCGATAGTAATTGGCAAGCGAGATCAAAGCATTGACGAAATAGCCGGTATCTTCCGAGCCCGGCTCTACGCCCTGCTGGGCAATCTCGCTGTAAATCTTGAACGCTTCCATGTCGTCTTCGGCAACGCCGTCGCCATAGGCATACATGTTTGCCAGCGCCCAGCGGGAACCGGTATGGCCTTTTTCGGCTGCATAGCGATAGGCTTCGACAGCCTCTTCCTTGCGACCTTTCTTGTAGGCGGAAAACCCGAACTTGAAGAGCGCGAACGGACCGGACTCCTTGTTGACCCCGGCATTCGGATCAAATGCCGTCGCCACATTGGCAATGCCCGTGCATAGCACCAGCGAAACGCCGAGCACGGCAACCTTGAGCGACCTATATCCACCTATCAGCATGGCAGTCTGTTTCTTCCATTCCGCTCGATCGCCCGGACGACGACATGGTCACCGGTCATTCCAATTCTTCTGGTCGGCCCAATTCTTCTAGTAGGCTTGGTGGGTCTTGCCCTCAAACCTTCGCCGTGCATGCCAGCGTTCGAAAAACCGACAGACACAGCACTCTCACGAGGGCATCGACCGTAGGGGGACTTTCCGGCAAGACTGCGGCCTTGCATCAACCATGCCCGCCGGGAATACGATCCATCATCGCTGGACAGCCTTTCAGAGCCATCCGCGAATGCTGTAACGCCATGTATAGCGAGGAGTTTTTCGAAACCGCGATCAGTCATTTCACCCCAAACGCCGCATGCTCTGAACTGGGTTGCACGTTTGCCTGCGGTCATCAGGTGCTCTCTGTTTGTGGCGGGAAATGGACATAATCCGCCTTGCTCCGGTCATAGCAAACTATAGAAAGAAATGTGTTGCTGAATCGTCACAATTTGCAGAACAAGCGATGAAAAGGCCAAGTTGGCATTCATACTTTATTGAGAAACCGGGCACGGAGACTAGGCGTAAAAAAACCCGGCACAAAGGCCGGGTTTTCGATTGGACAAGAGCAACAATCAGAACTTGATCTTGACCGAGGTCGAAATCGCGGTCACCAGATCGTTGTCGAAGTCATAAGAAGCGCGTCTGCCGAAAGCACGACCATCTTTTACGACCACACCGGAAGAACCGCTGGTAAGAATGCCGACGGCGCCGGCAAGGCGGAACTCGATGTTTTCGGTCGCGGCGAAGGATGCACCGAGACCCAGCGTCCATGTGTCGGTCTGCGTGCCGAGGCCATCGCTGGTGCCGCGATCCCAAGTAACGCTTGCCGCACCGCTCCACTTGTCATTGAATTTGTGACCGACACCGCCGGATACCGTCCAGCCGTCGCGGTACAACAGATCGAGCGACGTGGCTTCCGTCGCGCCGCTCGTCGTGCAGGCAACCACACCCTTCGTCGAGGTGGGGCAGAACGGAAGGCTCTGAAGTTGGCTCCAGTCCGTCCATTTCACCGAACCGAAAGCAAGCCAGTCAGGCGCGATGCCGGACTGGAACTTCAGCTCCAGTGAGTCCGGCATTTCCGCCGTGCCAAAAACATCGGTAACTCTGCCCAGCAGCGGGTTGAAGCGCGGATCGCCTGGCGCAACCAGGTTCGGTACCTGACGGAGGTCGAGTGTGCCTGTCACGTCTCCGAGATCGACAGCGCTGTTATAGACGAGACTGACGCGCAGTGCATATTCCGGAATTTCATAGGCGAGACCCGTGCGCCAGCCGAAGCCGTCACCCTCAAGTTCAAGGCGACCGACGCCCGTTCCCAGAAAGGCTGGCAGATTGCCAAGCACCATGCGGTCCTTGAAACCTTCAACTTCCTGATAGAAGCCGCCGCCGATAATACGCAGTTGTCCCTGACCAACATCGAACTTGTACGAGCAGGTCGCGGCGTAGTTGTCGCTCTCGATCTTCGTCTCGATATTGTCGTTGGCGCCCGCCCAGTTGATACCCGGATTGCTGTGCGCGCCCCAAGGCTGCGAATAGTCAGCCATACAGTCGATAGCGTCGCCAAAACCAGCCTTTATGCCAATACGTGGCACCCAATACCCTTCGGTATCTTCAATTCCACTGCTCGGACGACCCGACAGATTGCCGTCACCACCAGCCGCTGGATCGAGAGGGATCGTATCCCTGACATTGTTCAGCTCGCGTTGCGGGTTAACGTAAGTTACCGCGGATTCAGCCGCATAAGTCGATGGATCGAACAACAGGTCGATATTGTATCCGCCGCGCTCCAGACCGCCCGCATGTGCCGACGATGCCAAGAGCGTTGCAGCCACAGTCGCAGTGAGCGCTGCCGTAATTTTGTTATGGGCCATCCGTTCCTCCCCTGAACACAGACAGTCAGCCGAAAAACCCCCGGCCGTACGTAACTGGAAGTATCCGTATGAAAGACGGGATTGGCAAATACCTAGATTTGGGGATGCGGCCCGTCATGCGCCTCAAAATTTACGTAAGAAATTCACAGAAAGGACATAATTGAGAAAAAATAGGATTTTTTTTCGCAATAAACGACTGAAAACAGAAAAATAGGAATATAATTCCACAGAATGCAAACTGTGTCACCGTTGCACAACAACACGTCTTTTTGAAAATAATCTCGCATGCCGGCGAGTAAGCACGAACTAACGCTTTGATTTGGCGAAATCATTGCCCTGAAGCCATAATTTCGAGGCAAAACCGCTTTGGAAGCAAGAATCACTTTCCGGAAAATCGCTTCTGACGGGGTATCTGAACAGAAAATCCGCGGCACTGGTGCCGCGGATCGAGATGCTGGGGGATTGGCTTTGTCAGCCGGCGTCGGCGAGCCGCGCCAAGGCGACATCGACTGACGCCTTCTGCACGTCGAGCTCGGCCAGACGTTCACGTTCGGCTTCAACCACGTCCGCTTTGGCATTGGCAACGAACTTCTCATTTGCCAGTTTTCCCAAAATGCGGGCACGTTCCGCGTCGATCTTGCCAACCGATTTTTCAAGACGGGACTTCTCCGCATCGAGATCGATCAGGCTGCCGAGTGGCAGGCACGCGGTCGCCTCGCCGACGATGACCTGCGCGCTGCCCTTGGGCGCGACGTCGCCAAGCGCAATGGTCTCGATGCGCGCCAGCCGCCGGATGGCGGAGTTGTGGCGTTCAATGCGCTCCCGGGTCAGTACGTTTGCACCGACGACAACCAGCGGCGCCATCGCGCCTGGCGGAACGTTCATTTCCGAACGCACCGAACGGATGCCGGAAACCAGGTCGATCAGCCAGTTGATTTCATTGGCGGCCAGGTCATCGGCAAAGGATGCCGCCGGCCATTCCGCATGGCAGATCAGCCCGTCGCGGGCATTGCCCTCGCCGGCCGTCTGCGCCCAGAGTTCCTCCGTCATGAACGGCATGAAGGGGTGCAGCAGCTTGTAGGTTTCATCGAGAACATAGGCGACGCAGGCCTGCGATTCAGCCTTAGCGGTCTCGTCCTCGCCACCAAAGACCGGCTTCAGCAGTTCGAGATACCAATCGCAGAACTGATTCCAGACAAACCGGTAGAGGCTGCCGGCAGCTTCGTTGAAGCGGTAGCCCTCGATCGATTCCGTGACGTCGCGGATGGTTCGCGACAGTTCCGTCAGGATCCAGCGGTTGATCGTCACGACGCAGGCTTCCGGCAGGAAGGCGGGATCAGCCTTGACCTCGTTCATTCCAGCGAACCGCGTGGCATTCCAGAGCTTGGTGCCGAAATTGCGATAGCCGGCGATCCGCGCCGGGTCGAGTTTCACGTCGCGGCCCTGCGCTGCCATGATCGCCAGCGTGAAGCGCAAGGCATCGGCGCCGTACTCGTCGATCAGATCGAGCGGATCGATGACGTTGCCCTTCGACTTCGACATCTTCTGGCCGTTCTTGTCGCGAACCAGCGCATGCACGTAGACCGTATGGAATGGCTCGATCGGCGTACCGGTACCGTCCTTCATGAAGTGAAGGCCCATCATCATCATCCGGGCGACCCAGAAGAAGATGATGTCGAAACCGGTGACGAGAACGTCGGTCTGATAATAGCGGTCGAGCTCCGGTGTCCTGTCCGGCCAGCCGAGCGTCGAGAACGGCCAGAGCGCAGACGAAAACCAGGTATCGAGCACGTCTTCGTCACGCGTGAGGATTTCGCCCGGACGGAAGTTCTCCAGCAGATCCTCGACATAGGCCTTCATCGGTCCTTCATGCGAAAGGTAATGCTGGATGGCAGCATGCAGGGCTTCTTCCTCTGTCTTCTCGACAAAGACCTGACCGTCCGGACCGTACCAGGCCGGGATTTGGTGACCCCACCAAAGCTGGCGGGAGACGCACCAGGGCTGGATGTTCTCCATCCAATCGAAATAGGTCTTTTCCCAGTTCTTAGGAACGAAATTGGTGCGACCTTCCTTGACGGACGCAATCGCCGGCTTGGCGAGCGTCGCGGCATCGACATACCACTGCTCCGTCAGGCGCGGCTCGATCGGCACGCCGCCGCGATCGCCATGCGGCACGGTGTGCTTGTGTGGCTCGACCTTGTCCAGAAGGCCGCCCTCTTCGAAAACCTTGACGACGAGCTTGCGGGCTTCGAAACGGTCCATGCCCTCGAGTTGAGCCCAAAGAGACTGCTGCATCTCGGTTGGCGCAAGGCCTTCGAGAAAATCCTCGTTTTCCGTCAGCGTCACGGCCGCTTCCGCGGTCAGAATGCTGATGACCCGAAGGGCCCTGCGCTTGCCGACGTCGAAGTCGTTGAAGTCGTGAGCCGGCGTCATCTTGACCGCGCCGGTGCCAGCCGTCGGATCGGGATATTCGTCGGCAACGATCGGAATGCGGCGGCCGACGATCGGCAGGATGACGTGCTTGCCGACGATCGAACGATAGCGGCTGTCATCCGGATGAACCGCGACGCCGGTGTCGCCCAGCATCGTTTCCGGGCGCGTGGTGGCGACGACCAGATAATCGCGCGTTTCGAACGCGGTTGCCTTGCCGTCTTCATCGAAGGCTACGGGATGCTCGTAGGTAACGCCCGGTTCCAGCGGATATCGAAGATGCCAGAGATTTCCGGCAACCTCGATCTGCTCGACCTCAATGTCCGAAATCGCCGTCAGCAGCTTCGGATCCCAGTTGACCAGCCGCTTGTCGCGGTAGATCAGACCTTCCTTGTAGAGCGACACGAAAACTTCGAGCACGGCCTTGGAAAGCCCCTCGTCCATCGTAAAGCGCTCGCGTGACCAGTCGCAGGAGGCGCCGAGGCGCTTCAACTGGTTGAAGATCAGGCCGCCCGATTCGGCTTTCCATTCCCAGACCTTGTCGATGAAGGCTTCACGGCCCATGGATCGGCGATGCTGCTGGACTTCCATCAGCTTGCGCTCGACCACCATCTGGGTGGCGATACCGGCATGGTCCATGCCCGGCTGCCACAGCACGTCCTTGCCGCGCATGCGCTCGAACCGGACCATGACGTCCTGCAGCGTGTTGTTCAGCGCATGGCCCATATGCAGCGAACCGGTCACATTTGGCGGCGGAATGACGATGCAGAAGCTGTCCGCGCCGGGCTTCGATCCTGCACCTGCGCGAAACGCATCCTGATCATCCCACTGCTTGGCGATGCGGGGCTCGATAGCGGCGGAATCATAGGTTTTTTCAAGCATTTTGAAGCCAGACTTGCTGATTGATGTCGGGGGTTTGTAAACCGGAACGCCACGCGCAAGTCAACATCGACCACAAAAAAGCCGCCAGTGTGTCGCTGGCGGCTTTTTTCGGATCTCAGATTTGTCTAACGGCGCGGACCGCGGGCCACGCGCTCGATTTCCTCGCGCACCAGCCTCTCAACCAGTGTCGGGAGGTTGTCGTCCAGCCATTCCTGCAGCATCGGCCGCAGCATATCCTCGGCAATCTCGTCGAAGGAGCGGCGGGCGCTGCTGTCGAGTGCAAAGGCCAGATTGTCGAAGGACTTCGCAACCTGCTGGCCCACCTCAGGCGAGAGAATGGTCGCAATCTCCTTCTCGGCAAACGTGGCGACAGAGGCCGCATGCGCATCAGCCCGTTCGGCGGCCGGCTGCGATGTCATCTCGCTATCGACCGGTGCGTCCTGTTTTGCCGTCGCAGACACGTCAGCCACTGTTTCGGATGCCTTGCCGGCCGCGACAGGCTCTGCCGGCACGGCGGCAGCCTTGACCGAAGCTGCAGGCGACATGCGCGAGGTCACCAGCGGGCTGTCGGACGGCTGCTCGGCGGCAACGCTTGCAGCCTGCGGTTCACGCGCCATATAAGTGTTGCGCTCGGAGGCGGCGCGCACACGGGCTGCCACGTCGGCAAGCGACAAGGGCGGCGTCTGCGCCGGTGCCGACGCCTTCGGTGTTTCCACCGGCATGTCGCGAACAGGCTGCTCGAAGGAACGCTGGCCAAGCTCCGCGTCGAACTCCGCCACCAGCACATCATCGTCGATCGTCAGGTGAATTTCTTCCGCAGATTCGGTCTCGTAGGCAGCGTTTGCGCCAAAGCCGCCATCATTGCCACGACCGCTGTCATTGGCGGCAAATCCCGGTATTCCGGGCTCGTTGCTTTCGATGATCTTGCGGATGGATGCCAGGATTTCGTCCATCGACGGTTCACGCGCTACATTGGACTGTGCCATTCCTATCCCCGTTTCTGCCGTCGCGCGCGACATTCATGGCCGCGCAGTCATTCGGCGAGACTGTATGCGAGTTCGCAGCCGAACAAAACGCTGCGAATCACCATCACAGAATCATGCACAGATTTGTTGCTGTCGTCACGTATCAGGCTTCGCTATTGATCCCCGGACCGCGCGCGAAACGACTTGGCACCTTGAACAGCATAGGATCGAGGCATCAGCGCCCGTCCACGGTCCTGAGGCCGAACCATTTGTCCTTCACCGCCTCATAATGCTCCTCGGCGCGATACTCCGTCACCTCAAGCCCTTGGCTCTTGACCGTCAGGCGACCGATCGAAGCGAGCAGCGCGTAGCTTGCGACCACGGCATCGCGTTGTGCAGACACCAGTGCTTCCTTGGCGCTGAGAACCGATTGCTGGGCATCCAGAACATCAAGCGTCGTCCGCTGCCCAACCTTCCGCTCTTCGATGACGCCGGCGAGCGCCATGTTCGCAGCGCTGATCTGCAATTTCGTGGCGGCGATCGTCGCATGAGCGGCTTCGAGTTGCGCATGGGCCGCAACGACGGTCTGCTGCACGTCGACACGAGCGGAATCGACGAGGATACGCCGCTGTCCCAGCCTTTCCTTGGCCTGACGGATCTGGCCGTATTCCGCGCCGCCCTGATAAATAGGCACTTCCAGCCTTGCGGAGATGGAACCGTTCGTGGTGTCGCTGGTGTTGGGCCGGTCGGTGGTGTTGCGCGATACCGCGCCTTGCAGGACAACGCCCGGCAGCATCGAACCCTCTGCGGATTTCACCTGATAGCCGGCGGCATCGACGCTGTATTGCGCGGCAGCGATCGACGGATGGTCACGCAGGCCTGCAGCCACCGCCTCGTCGAGCGAATGCGGCAGGGCCTTGGTGGCCGGAGACGGCTGCTTGATCCCCTTGGGTGCTTCGCCGACGATCTGCACGTAAACCGATTCTCCCTGCTTCAGCTGCGACACGGCACTGACCAGCAGCGCCTGCGCATTGGCCAGTTGCGCTTCGGCAAGACTCACATCCGTCCGCGTCCCCTCCCCAACCTCGAGGCGAGACTTTGCCGCGTTGAGCTGCTCTTTGAGAAAGGCCAGGTTCTGCTTGCGAATGGCGACGATCTGCTGGTCGCGCGCGATGGTGGCATAGGACTGCGCAGCGGCCAGAAGAATGCTGATCTCGTTGGCCTTCAGGGTTTCGCGACTGGAAAAAACGTTGGATTCGGCCGCCCTGACATTGTTGAGGGTCTGGAAACCGTCGAAAATCTGTTGCGTGATGGTGATGCTCGCCGTTCCGCTGTGAAAATCCTGCTGGATAAGCGGCGTAGCCGGAAAAAACGGAGACAGTCTTTCTGTGCCAAGGCGGATCCGCGTGGCGGTAGCGCTGGCCGAGATCTGTGGCCGATAACCGGACTTGGCGATCGCAACGCCCTCGTCCGTCGCCCTCAACCCGGCACGAACGGCATTGAGGTCCGGATTGTTCTCATAGGCCTTGGACATGGCCCCGAAAATCGTTTCCGCCAAAACAGGGCCTGCAAGCGCGGACAGTCCGACGGAAAGCAACGCCATCCTGGCGATATTGCCGATATTCAACACGATCCTACTCCGTAAGCGATCCGTCTGCATCAGATGAACCGGGCGACTGTCGGACAATCCGGATTTCTCCCCGAATCCGAAAGGCCGCGCCCATCGGGCTGCGTTTCGAAAAGGCAGCCCTTCAGAGGAGCAGGACCGCACAGTGACCCTTTGAAGCGTGGATTTGATTCGGTCACAACCATGCGCGCGGCGCAGCGCTCGCTGTCGCTCCTACTATCGGGTCTCCCGTTGCTATTCCGCAACATGCCTGTGGGCCGGCCGCGCGGGAGAACCGGGGCGCAGATCAAAAAACGAAGTCGCGGATTTGCTTGAAACCGGGGAGCGGCTTGACCGCAGTGTTGAACGCCAGCCGTTCCGAGGTCTTGCCATTTTCGTGGATGAACAGTTTGGCGCGCGAGGCATTGCCAAAACCGTGGACCACGACCAACCGGCCGCCATCGTTCAACTGGTTGAACAAGGCCGGCGGCAGCGTTTCGACAGAGCCGTGGATGAAGATCACGTCGAAAGGTCCCCGCTCGGCACATCCCTTTTCAAGTTCTCCCGTCACGACGGTCACGTTGTCGTAGCGCGCCAGCGTCTCCTTGGCTGTTGCAGCCAGTGCTTCGTCGCTTTCAAGCGCAACGACGCTTGCCGCCAGAAGGGAAAGAACGGCAGACGCATAGCCGGTGGAACAGCCGATCTCGAGCACCGTGTCGCTTTTCGAAATCGTTGCAAGCTGCAGCAGCTTGGCAAGCGGCGACGGCTCCATCAGATAACGCCCGCCGGGGGTCTGCGAAGAAGGTGCTGCCACCTCGATATCGCTGTCGATATAAGCGAGCAGTTTCATCCGCTCCGGAACGAAATCCTCGCGCGGCACGGACAGAAAGGCCGAAAGAACCGTATGAGATGTAACATCCGTCGGCCGGATCTGGTTATCCACCATCTTGATGCGTGCTGCTTCGAAATCCATCTGCTGCCCTCATGATCCGGATCGACTGCCGGAATGCGCGACCTGGTGCCCGCACCTTGGAATAGAGAACCGTTACGCACCTGCGCGCCGGCTGCCTAAGCTCTTAAATCCGCGCTCGCACCGTTTCAAGCTATGGAATGCAGTTCCCTCAAAAAAGCAAGGCTGGAGAAAGTCCGACGGCATTGTCTGGAATGCGCAGAACAACAGCCACCCATGCCGGTTCGCCGGTCGATTGAAATCGAGAGCCTGCAGGCCGAAGCGGTTAACCTGCAGGTGCGGCTTCCAAGCCCACCAGCGCAATCTTGCCGTAACCGGCACGCTGGATGAGGTTCATGACCGTCATCAGTTCCCCGTAGTCGACGGCCTTGTCGGCACGCAGCAGGATGCGGGTTTCCTTGTTACCCTCGGTCACCCTTCCGAGCGTAGCGACAAAATTGTCCCGCGCAGTTTCCTCGTTGCCCAACGCCAGTGTCAGATCCGCCTTCAGGGTGACGAAGACCGGCTTGTCGTCGCGCTTGACCGGCTGGGCGGCCGATTGCGGCAGGTCGACCTTCATGTCCACCGTCGCAAGCGGCGCCGCAACCATGAAGATAATCAACAGCACCAGCATGACGTCGATGAACGGCGTCACGTTGATTTCGCTGTTCTCCTCGAGATCGCCACTCGCGCCGTCGCTCAGTTTGCTTGCCATGATCTTATCCGATGCGGGCGATGGCGGCGTCCGCCTGATGTGGCTGAATATCGGGCCTGCGGCTTGCCAGCTTGCGGGCAGCCCGGAAATCGAGGTCACGGCTGACCAGCCGTTCGACGGCGGCGGAAGCATCGGCGAGCAGCAGGCGATAACCGCTGATCGAGCGGGCGAAATAGTTGTAGATCACGACGGCCGGGATGGCGGCAACGAGACCGATCGCGGTTGCCAGAAGCGCTTCGGCGATTCCAGGCGCAACGATCGCCAGATTGGTTGTCTGCGCTTGGCTGATACCGATGAAGGAGTTCATGATCCCCCAGACAGTCCCGAACAGGCCGACGAAAGGCGAGATCGAACCGATCGTCGCCAAAATTCCGGTGCCGCCGGCAATCTTCTTTCCGGCGCCAGCCTCTATTCGGGCCAACCTTGACGCGACACGGTCCTTGACGCCTTGTGTCGGCACGATATCCAGGGTTGCTTCCGACTTAGAGAGCTCTTCGCCGGCAGCGGCAACCATCAGGCCGGCCGGTCCATTGCGGGAGCCGAGATCGTCGCGGACATCCCGCAGGACTGTCGCCGCCGTCAGCTGTCGGACAGCCCGCTTGACCCGGTGCTTGGCGCCGGCAATCTCAAGGCTTTTTGCAACGAGAATCGCCCAGGTCGCGACCGACGCCAGCGCGAGGCCCATCATCACCCCTTTGACCACGATGTCCGCGGCCAGGAACATGCCGAGTGGAGAAAGATCATGCGGCAGCGTCGGGTTTGCAGCATTCGCCTCGTCGCCCGCCGAGGTATCCGCTTGAGCGGCTGTGGGGTCCTGCGCAACCAAGTTCTGGGTCGCCGGACCCTCAGTCGTAGCGTCTTGGGGCACAGATTCGCTGACGACAGGCTTGCCGGTGTCAGCCGCAGGCGTTTCCTGCGCAAGTGCCGGCCGCAAAGTGGCGGCGCTTGACGATACCAGCAGCAGCACCGCCAGCAGGGCCCATTTCCACATTACCCGGTTCGGCATGTCATATCCTCTCGATCCATCCGGCCACATCCGCCTTGGGAGACGCGCATGCATCCGGACCATAAACGCACGGTCTATAGACCGATCCCGGACCGGTCTAATGCGACCCGCCCTTGTCATCCGGCCCATCCCTCCGGTCTTTACGACACAGTATGGCCGAAAGACAAGCATATGTGGAGTATTTTTATCAAGAAATGATCGCGCCGTGCAATTTCGTCGCAAGTGTTGCCGGCGACCCAACTGCGATAAGGCGGCGGTATCATTCGGAAGGCGCAACGGCTTCGAATTTGCCGCTACGCCAATCATACAATCTATGCAGCTCCCAGGCGCGCGCCGACCCGCCGATGGCCTCGACAACGCGCATCGGCGTCCTCCCGGTCAGGCTACCCTCATCCGCCGCGCCCGAAACGGCATAAATTTCCAATGCACCGCTGCGGCGAAGGCTTCGGCCGCTGATCAGCATCGTACCGTTTCGGCAGGCCTGAAACCGCAGCATGGCAGGCGTGATGACAAGATCCGCAGTATCGCAGGCCGCTCCGACAAAACGGGCATCGTCGACAGCGACGATGCGCCATCGCTGCTCCGTTGTGATCGCACACCATTGTTTTGGCGCGCAGCCGAACTGTCCCGCTGGCGTTTCTGTCAGTGCGCGCTCCATGGATGCACGGGCAATAGCGATGTCGATAGGCGGCTTCATGCGACGCCGGATACCGGGCTCGGCCACTTGCGTTGCCGCAAGATCGCCTTGTTGTTTATTCTCTTGAACAAGGTCGGCGCGTTCCAAAGGTTTCCGGTGATCTCCAAGGCGGAGCGCACGCTGCCACTGGGCAAAGATGAAATCGGGCGGCTTGGCGCGGTTCGAAGATGCCGCCTTGCCGGTGATCGCTGCCACGAGCCGGCCGTCTTCCGATATGACGATTGCGGGGTTTGAAGTGGTTTGCAGAAAAATTGCCGCTGCCCCCGCAGCAATGAGCAGAAAACCGCCGGCGGCAATCCACGTGCGGAAAAGACACAGAAAAACACCGCCCGCAGCAACGAGCAGGAAAGCGCTCTCCGGCAGTCGTCCCGTCGTGACATCTCCGCCCCAGCCCGCGACGACGCGGGCCATGGCAATCATCCATTCAATGCCCTGCCCCATGATCACAAGCGGATAATAATCGAGACCGAATGGCATCAGCATCATCGCGATCAGCGCAAAAGGCATGACCAATATGCCGATCACCGGCATTGCCAGAATATTGCCCGCCAATCCGTAGGCTGCCAGCCGATGAAAATGGCCGGCCGAATAGACCAGCGTCGACAATCCGCCAATCAGCGAACTGAGAAACAGGCCGCCAAAGAAACCGGAGACGACGCGCAAGCCGGATGTACCGGGAAAGCCGGCCGTCTTTTCGGTCAGCTCCCGGTCACGCCAGCGCGCATAACCGGCAACCAGCGCCAGCGTCGCTGCGAAGGACATCTGAAACCCGGGGCTGGTGATTGCCGAGGGGGTGACGACGAGAATGACGATCGCCGACAGCGCGACATTGCGAAGACTGATCGACGGCCGGTCGAAAAATACGGCGACGAGCATGATCGAGATCATGATCCAAGAGCGGACGGCGGAGACCGCACCGCCGGAAATCAGGATATAGGCAAAGACCATGACAAGAGCGCCGGCGGCGGCAATTTTCTTGATCGCCACCCGGTGAGCCAGTCCCGGAACAAGACTGAGCAGCGTACGCGCACCGATCAGGAACGTGCCGGCGGCCAGAACCATGTTCAAGCCGGAAATCGCCAGAACATGGGCAAGTCCCGCCTGCCGCAAAACGTCGATCGTGTCGCGGCTGATGGCCCGCTCTTCGGCGGTCACCAGCGCTGCGGCAATGGCGCCGGCATCGCCGCCGATCGTCGTGCGGATCCGCACGCCGATTGCCTCTCGCCACCGTGCGATTTCTTCCGACGCCTGCAACCGCCAAGCCGAAAGCATGCTTTCGGCATCCTTCCCTGTTGCCGTTACGGCATGCGGCGCACCGTAAAAATAACCGACGGCTCCGATCCCCTTGAAATAACTGTCGAAAGCAAAATCGTTCAGACCCGGCAAGGCTGGCCCGGAGGGAGGAGACAGGCGCGCCTTGCCTTCGAGAGCGCCGCCGATCGCAATAGGCGTTTCACGACTGCGCGACAGGATACTGACTTTTTCCGGTGCTCGCTTCAGCGTGGGATCCGACGTCTGCTCGACAGCGACGATATAGCGCCAATGGCCACGATCAGTCGATTCCCGGCCAACGACCGTTCCCCGCACCAGCGTCGTGACTGGTGTGTCCAGCACGACCGTATCCAGCCGCTGTGTTTCGACGGCGGCCAGCAGCATGCCTGCGGCGAAGCACGCAGCCCAACGCGTGGAGAGACGCCAGACGGCGGATGCATGGCGCAAGAGGATGGCAGCCATGCCAAGAATGCAGAGCAGCAGTGCAAGTTTGATCAGTCCGGGCTGTTTCGCCAGGGAAAACCAGACAAGGGCGCCACTGCCAAGAAAAACCGGAACGAACAAAAACGAATGGCCATAGGCCTGCTCCTCCGCCATCGCTTTGCGGATATCCAGCCTCGCAACACGGCGCCACGCCAACTTGCTGCGGCTTGGCAGATTTGCAAAACGTGGACGGAAGTCAGCAATTGCAGCCGATTGCGAATTGTTATCGGAGACATTTCCGTGGATATGCGGATTGTCCGTCACGGCGTCCGGAAGGTCGCCGCGCTTGACGTCTATCGCCGTCTGCCGCTCCCCCATGCCGCGCGCTCCGGATATCTCTCATCCCCGGCAGAGTGCAACCATAACGCTTCAAATGCAACCTTTGAGAAGATTGCCTAAAAATAGGTCAGCACTGCCTGTTAATAGATAGATCCGGCCTGACCATGATGTTTTAGACCATTGGACATGCGCAATGAACATGCAATTATTGCGCCGCCATATGCATATTTTTGCATCGCACAATTTGCCTTTGGTTCAACTTGGCAGGTGTTGCTAAATCATATAGCAAATGAGCAACGTTAATAACTGTGGCACTTTTGTGTGCCATTTTGCTGCAAACGGAGGATCACCCATGACAGGAAAAAGCGCAGTCGTAACAGTCGATAACAAATCGGTCGAGTTACCGGTGCGATCCGGGTCGATCGGTCCGGATGTGGTGGATATCGGCACGCTCTACAAGCAGACCGGCCAGTTTACCTACGACCCCGGTTTTACCTCGACGGCATCCTGCGAGTCGAAGATCACCTATATCGACGGCGACGAAGGCATCCTGCTGCACCGCGGCTATCCGATCGAACAGCTGGCCGAGCATGGCGACTTCCTCGAAATCTGCTATCTGCTGCTGTATGGCGAACTGCCGACAAAGGCGCAGAAGATCGACTTCGACTATCGCGTCACCCATCACACGATGGTGCACGAGCAGATGTCCCGCTTCTTCACCGGCTTCCGCCGCGACGCCCATCCGATGGCTGTCATGTGCGGCTGCGTCGGCGCTCTCTCGGCCTTCTATCACGACTCGACGGACATCACCGATCCGCACCAGCGAATGGTCGCCTCGCTGCGCATGATCGCCAAGATGCCGACGCTCGCCGCCATGGCCTATAAGTACCATATCGGCCAGCCCTTCGTGTATCCGAAGAACGACCTCGACTATGCGTCGAACTTCCTGCGCATGTGCTTTGCCGTTCCCTGCGAGGACTATGTGGTCAACCCGGTCCTGGCCCGCGCCATGGACCGCATCTTCATCCTGCATGCCGATCACGAGCAGAACGCATCGACTTCGACCGTTCGCCTTGCCGGCTCGTCGGGTGCGAACCCCTTCGCCTGTATCGCAGCCGGCATCGCCTGCCTCTGGGGTCCGGCCCATGGCGGCGCCAACGAAGCGGCGCTCAACATGCTCGCCGAAATCGGAACCGTGGACCGCATCCCGGAATTCGTCGCCCGCGCCAAGGACAAGAACGATCCCTTCCGCCTCATGGGCTTCGGTCACCGCGTCTACAAGAACTACGATCCGCGCGCCAAGATCATGCAGAAGACGACGCACGAGGTTCTGGCCGAACTCGGACACCGCGATGACCCGCTGCTTGAAGTCGCCATGGAACTCGAGCGCATCGCGCTGACGGACAGCTACTTCATCGAGAAGAAGCTCTATCCGAACATCGACTTCTATTCCGGCATCACACTGAAGGCGCTGGGCTTCCCCACGACGATGTTCACCGTGCTCTTTGCTCTCGCCCGCACAGTCGGCTGGATCGCCCAGTGGAACGAGATGATCGAGGATCCGGAACAGCGCATCGGCCGCCCGCGCCAGCTCTATGTCGGCGAACCACAGCGCGACTACCGCCCCGTTTCGAAGCGCTGAAGCGCATAAAGCCAACAAAAAACCCGGTCAGTTTCGACCGGGTTTTTTTGTGTCCAGCAGTTGAAGAATGATAGCGGCTGCTTTTTTTCCGGGCGGCTCTGCCGTTTTCATCCGGTCCCAGACGAGATCGTACCCCTCGATCATCGCGCGACGCTGGCTGGTGTCCGAGATCAGCCGCTCCACCCATCGCGCCAAATTGCCGGGCCGCACGACTTCCACATACTCCGGCACGACCGGATAGTCGGCGATCAGGTTGGGCAAGGCTGCAGTCCAGATGGTAATGCGGTGCGCCATCAGCTTGACAAGCCAATCCACCTTGTAGGCCGAGATGGCGGGAATGCCCGCAAGCGCCAGTTCGAGGATTACGGTACCGGAGGCAGCGATGGCAGCATCGGCTTGAGAAAACGCCTTCCACTTTTCCTCCGCGCCAGTGGTGATGACCGGCTTCAATTCCCAGTCCGCCACCAGGGAGCGGACGAGTTGCTCCTGCCGCGGGACCGTCGGAAGCAGGAAGCGCATGCCCGGGTTTCGATCGGCCAGAAGCTTCATCGTTTCGCCGAAGAGCGGCAAGAGCCGCTTGATCTCAGTGGAACGCGATCCCGGGAGGATGAGACAGGTTGCATTGTCGCCCCCGCCCGATGCACGCCGCGTTATAATCTTATCGCGCGCGGCCAGCAATGCGGGGTCGCTTGCCAATCGGTGGCCGACATAGCTCGTCTCCGGCCCGCCAAGGGCGACCATGGCCTTTGGCTCGAACGGCAGAACGGCCAGCACGTGATCGACATAGTCGCGCATGCGCGGCGCCCGCTCTGGCTTCCAGGCCCAGACGCTGGGGCACACATAATTCACCACGGGCAGACCCGGCAGGGCCTTGCGCACGGCCTTGGCAACACGATGGGTGAAATCCGGGCTGTCGATGATCACCAGTACATCGGGTTTGGCCGCGATGATTGCAGCGGTCGTCTGTCGAATGCGGCGGATGAGGTTTGGCAGGCGCACCAGCACCTGAGAAATGCCCATGATGGATAGTTCGGAATAATCGAACAGAGACTGCAGACCCTGCGCCTCCAGCGCCTCGCCGCCGACACCAACAAGTTCCAGCGGCCGGTCGAGCCGCTCGCGCAAGGCGGCGACCAGATCGCCACCCAGAAGATCGCCGGAGACTTCGCCGGCGATGACCGCAAGCTTCAGCGCGGGCCTGGTCATAGACGCCCTCTCAGGCTTGCCCGATCGACGCCGATCACGAAAATACCGGCCTTGTCGGCGGCGGCGATCAGATCTGCGCGCTCCAGCACAAGCGCACGTCCCGCCTCAACCGCGACACCCGCCAGACCGGCTGCAGCCGCACGGGCAATGGTTGACGGTCCAATGGACGGCAGGTCGGCACGCACATCCTGCTGTGGCTTGCAGAGCTTGACCAGCACGCCGCGGCGGCGCGACGAAATACGTCCATCAGCCTTAAGCCTTGCCACGCGCTCCAGCATGGCATCCGTTCCCTCAGGCCCCTCCAGCGCCACGACACGGCCACCCACCGCAACGGCGCCCTGCCCTACATCGAGATGACCCAGCGCGATCGCTGCCGCTTCGGCAATCTCGATATCCGCCTGATCCTCGGCCCCAGGCTCGCGATCGCCGAGCGGTCCGACAGTCGCCAGAAGCTCCGGGACGATCTCTTGCACGCCGATCACGCGCGCGCCGTTCGTTTCGATGAGTTCGATCGCCATTTTCAGCACGGCATCGTCGCCGCCCGACAGAAGCGTGCGCAGCACGCTCGGTACTTTCGCAAGACTTTTCAAAGTCGGCTTGATGTCACGCCAGTCCGGACGGCGGCGAACTCCGCCCGACAGGACGACACGGCCGATGCCCGCATTGCGGAACACGGCGCTGATCGCTTTGAAGTTGCCGATGCCCAATGTCGTATTTTCAAAATCGGACCAGTCGCGGTCGGATTCATTGGTAAGCGCAATAATGAAAGGATCTTCGCCGTGGGTGCGGGCCGCCTCGGCGACATGCAAGGGAAGAAGACCACTGCCGGCGATGATCGCCAGCCGGTCTTTGATGTCGGGCCGGCGGTTCGGGATCATCAACCTCAGCCCTTGCTGCCCCGCGTCGGAGATGACAGAGCCCGGTCGCTTTCAGCGGCAATGAAATCGAGGATTTCGATGGCCGGCGGGCAGTCCGCATAATCTTCGCGGATTGCGGCTGCGTTGGCGCGGATGGATTCCGAACCTTCGAAAATCTGCTTGTAGGCGCGCCGTACGGCGTGGATCATCGACTTTTCAATGCCCGAACGGCTCATGCCGACGACGTTCAACCCGCCGAGAAGGCCCGGATTGCCGTTGAGCATGCCATAGGGAATGACGTCGTAGGACACGGCGGACAGACCGCCGACGAAGGCCTGGCGACCAATGCGGGTAAACTGATGCACCGCCGAACCGCCACCAAGGATGGCGCGGTCCCCGACCGTCACATGGCCTGCCAGCATGACGTTGTTCGACAGGATGATATTGTTGCCGAGATGGCAGTCATGCGCGACATGGGCATAGGCAAGGAACAGGCAGTTGTCGCCGACGACAGTCGTTCCGCCGTGTTCGACCGTGCCGGTGTTCATCGTCACGCCTTCGCGGATCGTGCACTTCTCGCCGATCACCAGCGTCGTGTCGACGGCGCTGTGGTGAACGCTCTGGGAATCACCGCCAATGACGGCGGAGGGGAAAATACGGCTGCCCTTGCCGACGGTCGTGCGGCCGAGCACGACGACATGGCTCAGAAGTTCGACATCATCGTGCAGCGTGACTTTCGGACCGACATGGCAGAACGGTCCGATCGTGACGTTTTCTCCAATCACCGCTCCGTCCTCGATCACGGACAGCGGGTGGATCTTTGCACTGGCAGAAATCATGTTCAGGCATCTTCCTTGGCTATAATCATCGCGCCGATATCAGCTTCCGCGACAAGTTGCCCGTCAACTTTTGCATCACAGTGAAATTTCCAGATATTGCCGCGCTGCTTCTGCTTGGTGACATGATACTCGACGCGGTCGCCAGGGACCACCGGCTTTCGAAAGCGGGCATTGTCGATGGTCATGAAGTAGACCAGATTGCTGCCGTCACCGGTCTTGCGGGCACAGATCGCACCGGCGGTCTGGGCCATGCCTTCGATCAGCAGAACACCCGGCATGATCGGCTGCTCGGGAAAATGTCCCGTGAAATGCGGTTCGTTCGCCGTTACGTTCTTGATGCCGATCGCGGAATTGTCGCCATCGATCTCGATGATCTTGTCGACCAGAAGAAACGGGTAGCGATGCGGAAGCAGTTTCAAGATTTCCCTGATATCGGCCGTACCGAGAATGGCGGTCGCTGCTTCACTCATCATTGCCTCCCGTTTTTTTCTGTCTGTTGTGCGCGCGCGCTGCAATTTCCGCCATATCGCGCAGAAAATCCCGCATCGGTCGCGCCGGTATGCCGCCATAACGTTCGCCGGCCGGGACATCGGACGCGACACCGCTCATCGCGGCAATCTGGGCTCTGTCGCCAATCGTGATATGCCCGTTGATGGCCGCAGCGCCGCCGATCAGAACGCCGTCGCCGATCCGCGTGCTGCCGGCGATACCCACTTGTGCCGCGATACCGCAATGCCGGCCGACACGGACATTGTGTCCGAGCTGAACCATATTGTCGATTTTGGTGCCTTCGCCGACCACGGTATCGTCCATGGCGCCACGGTCTATGGTCGTGTTGGCGCCGATTTCGACCCTGTCCTGCAGGATGACGCGACCGATCTGCACGATCTTGATCATGCCGCCCTTTGGTCCGGGCGCATTGCCGAAACCGTCCTGTCCGATCCGGGCACCGGGATGAATGATCACGTCATTTCCGATCAGGGCGCAGAGCACGCTGGCGCCGGCGGAAATCGTGCAATCCCGGCCGATCCGCACGCCAGGGCCGATGACCGCGCCTGCTGCAATCCGTGTGCCGGCTCCGATATGAGCGCCGGCTCCGACAACGGCTGTCGCCTCGACCTGCACATCATTCTCGAGTTGGGCTGAAGAATCCACAAAGGCGGCCGGAGATATGCCGCCTGGCTCGGAAAGGTTCTGCACGGGCCGCATCGCCTGCGGATGCAGAATCGAACCCGCTACCGCAAAAGCCGTATGCGCATGCGGCGTCAGAAGCACCGGGATATGGGAAGGGACAATGGAAGCGATCGCCTTGTCACAGACGATGGCGGCGGCCTGGCAGGTTTCCAGCTCACCGCGGTTCTTGCGGGACAACATATAGCAGATGTCGTTTTCCCCCGCCCTGTAGACCGGAGAAACCGACCGGACGAGCCGGTCGGCCTTGGTTTGATCTTCCAGCGTCGCGCCAATCTGACCCGCCAATTCATCCAGGCGGATCCCATCATGGGGTGGGAAGAACCAGTTATGTTCCATGGCCAAGACTCCAGAACAGTTTGGCAGGCAGTTCTGGACTGCGACGATCAGAACGACGACGAGATACCGAACTTCAGGTTCTGAACCCGATCGTAGTCTTCCTTGGCAATCGGGAACGAATAATCGACGCGCAACGGACCAAACGGCGACGCCCAGATCAGGCCGAGACCGACAGATGCACGCAGGGAAGCATCCGTACCGCGCACGCCGTCTGCAGCCGTCACGTTGACTTCATTGCCGTACAGCGTGCCGGCGTCAACGAAGAACGCTCCACGGAAGCCGCTGTCACGCGGAACGCCCGGAAGCGGGAACGTCGCCTCGGCAGAGGCCGTGAAGTAGGTCGTGCCGCCGATCGAGTCGCCGTTTGCCGCGCGCGGGCCGATACCGTTGCGCTCGAAACCACGCAGATCGCCACCACCCATTTGGAACTGGTCGAAGACCTCCATCGCTCCGGATGTCTTGACGACATGACCAGCCGTACCGCCGATAGATGCGATGATATCCGCGTCGTCGCTCAGCGTATAGTAGGCCTTCGCTTTGCCGCTCAGCTTGTAGAAGTCGGACGTGCCACCGAGACCGGCAAATTCCTGGGTGATGGAGGCGATGATGCCCTCATGCGGCATCGCCGCTTCGTCCAAAGAATTGTAGTTGATGGTCTGCGAGACAGACGAACGGGTCCACGGCGAACCATTCACAATACGCCTATAAGGGCTCGAAAGCGCAGCTACGTTCGCACTGCTATAGTCGTATTCCGCATAGTTGTAGCGGAAGGTCGTCGAAATCCGCTCGGTGATCGGCGCCGTGACGCGCAGGCTGAACCCCTGTTCGTCATAGGCGTAGTTGTCGTCGTCGAAATCATTCTCGTTTTTGAATACGTCGAAACCGGCAGCAAGGCGGTAACCGAGGAAATAGGGCTCGGTGAACGATACGTTATAGGTACGGCTTTCCTCGCCCCGACCCGCAGCAAGACGGATATACTGGCCACGACCCAGAAAGTTCTTTTCCTCAATCGACGCTTCCAGAAGGAAGCCGCCACCGCTGCCGGCTGCATAGCCCGCACCGATGCCGAAGGAGCCGGTTGACTGGTCCTGCACATCGACGACGATGACCACGCGGTCGGCCGCTGTTCCCGGCGCCGTGGTGATATTGACGGACGCAAAATAACCCAGAGCGTCGAGACGGCGCTTGGCGCGCGCAATCATTTCCTGGTTGAAGGCATCGCCTTCGCTGAGGTCGAATTCGCGGCGAATGACGTAATCGCGCGTGCGGGTGTTGCCGCGGATTTCGATGCGCTCGACATAGGCGCGCTCACCCTGATCGACCAGATAATCGACGGCGATCGTGCGGTTGTCAAAATTGCGGTTGCCGCGCGGCGTGACACGGGCGAAGGGATAGCCTTCCGCAGCGACACGCTTGGAAATTTCGGAAATCGATTCCTGTACGTCCTTGGCCTTGTAGACCGAACCTTCACTGGTTTGAACCAGACCCTTGAGCTCTTCGGCATTCACGCCTTCAACGGTCGATTCGACATTGACTGGACCGAAGTCGTAGCGCTCGCCCTCTTCCACGGTGATCGTCACGGTGTATTCGTTGGTCGATTCATCCAGGGCCGCATCCGAAGACACGACGCGGAAATCGGCATAGCCGTGATTGTAGTAGAACTGGCGCAGCAACTCTTCGTCGGCGCGCAGCTTGTCCTCGTTGTAGACATCCTTGCGGCTGAGGAACGAGAACAGGCCCGATTCCTTGGTCGCGATGACGGACTGCAGGCGGCCGTCGCCATAGGCGTTGTTGCCGACGAAATTGATCTGGCTGATCTTGGTGCGGCTGCCTTCGTTGATGACGAAAGCGAGGTTGACGCGACCTTCAGCAATCGGAACGACCTGGGTCGTCACGGTCACGTCTTCACGGCCGATCGCGGCATAGGCCTGCTTGATCGCCTGTATGTCGTATTCGACTGTCGCTTCGCTGTAGGGACCGAGCGGCTGCGTGCGAACGGCTTCCTGAAGCTTGTCGTCCTTGATCTTGCGGTTGCCGTTGAAGACGACCTGGTTGATCAGCTGATTTTCGTTGACGGATACGACGAGAGTGCCGCCGGAAACATTGATGCTGACGTCGGAGAAATAACCGGTCGCATAAAGACGCTTCACTGAAGAGTCGATATCGGCATTGCTGAAGCTCTTGCCGGGCGTGATCGTGATGTTGGCGCGAACCGTTTCAGCGCTGACGCGCGTCGCGCCGCGAACTTCGACGCGGCTGATCACAGCAGCCTCTGCGACAGATGCACTAGCAAGCGTTACGATGCCTGTACCCGTTGCGACAATTCCAGCAGACAGCGCAACCGCCGATACCGCGTTCAAAAATTTTGAACCAGCTTTCATAAATCTTACCTTTTTCCCAACGTCTCGCAGCGAACTCGTACCGACTCCGGCCACGTTTGCCGTTTTAACTGCTTTTCCCATACAAGCAAGGTCGCTCGTTAATTTCTGTTTACTTCAATTCAAACCGTGTCCTAACGGCCACTACAGAATTGATTTATCGTAAACAATTCCTTTCGACACAACCCATTGATAACCAATGAGACTGCCGTTTTCCCCACGCGACCCCGCACCCCGGCGTCGCAGCGCGTAACCTACCCGATCAGCATGCTGATGTCGTTCCAGGTGGCAAAGACCATCAGCATCAGAACCATTGCAAAACCGATGCGGAAAGCGATGTCCTGAGCCCCCGGCCCCACCGGCTTTCCCCGAACGGCTTCAACCGCATAAAACATCAGATGGCCGCCATCAAGTACCGGAACCGGCATTAGATTGAGAAGTCCAATGGAAACCGACAGCACGGCGGCCAGTTGCAGAACGGCGGCGACGCCGAGCGTGGCCATCTGCCCCGAGGCCTGGGCAACGCGGATCGGCCCTCCCAGCTGATCGGCCTTCATCCGGCCGGTGACGAGATTGGCGAGGTAATTGAACGTCCCGGTGACGATGTGCCAGCTTTCGACGGCCCCCTGTCCAATGGCTTCCAGCGGCCCAAAGGTCTGAAGCCGGAAGTTGCCGGTCTCCTGATTGGTGACGATGCCGATGATCCCGAGCTCCATCTTGTTTCCGAATTGATCGGTAATCACCGTTCGCTGCGGCACCATCGGCAGTTCGAGGATTTCACTCTTGCGCTTCACCTCTATGGTGATCGGCGTTTCAGGGCGTACGCTGACATAGCGGCGCACATCGTCGAACGTCGTTACGGAATTGCCGTCGATGGCAACAAGCAGATCACCGGGCAGCACGCCAGCCTCCTGCGCGGCGCTACCGGCCTTGACCTCGGCGACGATGGGATCGGCGACGGACTTGCCATAAATCGAAAACAGTATTGCAAAGATCGCAATGGCCAGGATGAAATTGGCGATCGGTCCGGCGGCAACGGTCGCCGCTCTCTTCCAGAGCTTGGCGCCCAGAAACGTACGATCGCGCTCCTCAGCCGAAAACGTTTCTAGACGGGCGTAATCCGGAATGCTGGCCGCATCCTCGTCGCCGTAGAATTTCACGTAGCCGCCGAGCGGGATTGCGCAGAGTTTCCAGCGCGTCCCGTGTCGATCGGTATAGCCGACGAGTTCGGGCCCGAAACCGACGGCAAAAGCGAGAATCCGGATACCCGACCAACGGCCGACGAGATAGTGCCCCATTTCGTGCACGAAGACGAGCAGCGTCAGCACCAGGAGAAATGGCACGATATAGCCCAGAACGAACTGCATCGTATCGGCCAGGAAAGTCATTCGAATACCCCGTTCATATCGTCGGCAGGGCGCTTTAAAGCCCCAGCAGGATCGCCCCTGTCGATGCGGTCTGCGCACCGGCGAACACCACCTGCATCAGAGCAAGCAGAAGTGCTGCAAAACAGGCAAAAACAAGGCCGTCAACCCGATCCATGACGCCACCATGGCCAGGAATGAGCTTGCTGGAATCTTTTACCCCGAATCTCCGCTTTATGTAGGATTCGAAGAGGTCGCCGCTCTGGCTGGCGATGGACAGAACGAGCGCGAGAACAGGCAGACGCAAATCATCCAGCGAAAACTGGCTGGACACGAGTGCGACGCCGGCGACCACACCGGAAACGGCGCCGCCAATGGCACCCGACCAAGTCTTGCCGGGAGATATCCGCGGCGAGAGCTTAGGCCCGCCGATCGCGCGGCCCGTAAAGTAAGCCAGGATGTCGGTCGCCCAGACCACCGCAAAGACGAACAGCATAGCAACCAGTCCGACGGAATCGTCGCCGCGGATGGCGGACAGCGAAATGCCGGTCAGACCGGCATATACGATGCCGCCAGGCTGCCAGAACGTTCCCTTGCGAAAAAGAACCCAAATCACCGAAGCAATGGTGAATCCTGCAAGAACAGGAATGGTCAGACCGACATTTCCGAAGAGAATGAGCCCGCCGACGACAAGCTGCGAAAGCCATCCGAAGGCGTTTGCCTGAAAGTCGCTCTCGGCAAGGCGTGTCATCGTCGACCACTCGTAATAGACAAGCAGGGCGATGGCGACGGACAATATCTGGAAAGCCAATCCGCCGGCCCATGTCGCAACAAGCACAACGACGGCCATGACGATGCCGGACAGAATACGCAGTTGCAGTTCTTTCGGCATCAGGAACCGACCGCAAGCGTCTGATGCTGCGACAGGCCGCCGAACCGGCGCTCCCTGCCCGCATATTTCTCCAAGGCTGCCAGAAACACCTCACGGGTAAAATCCGGCCAGAGTTCCGGAACGAAGATCAACTCCGAATAGGCCGCCTGCCACAGGAGGAAGTTGGATAGACGTTCCTCGCCGCTGGTCCGCAGGATGAGATCCGGATCGGGAATACCGGCCGTATCCATCCGGCTCGATATTGTCTCCGACGTGATCTGTTCCGGCGTCAGGCGTCCTTGCGCGACGTCGATCGCCACAGACCGCATGGCCCGGGTCATTTCATCGCGCGATCCGTAGTTGAAGGCGATGACCAGCGTAATGCCGGTATTGCCAAGGGTCGTCTCTTCCGCCTCGAGAAGAAGCGGCAGGATGTCGCCCCGCAAGTTCGTCTTGTCGCCGATCACCCGAATGCGGACGTTCTGGCTGTGAAGATCGGCCAGATCACGCCGGATGAACGCCTTCAGCAGGCCCATCAGGTCGGAGACCTCCGCTTCCGGACGGCTCCAGTTTTCCGAGGAGAACGCAAACAGCGTCAGGTATCGAATGCCGATGTCGCCTGCGGTTCGGACGGCCTCGCGCACGGCCTCGACGCCCTTGCGATGACCCATCGTCCGGGGAAGGCCTCGAGAATTGGCCCAACGACCGTTGCCATCCATGATGATGGCAACGTGCTCGGGAACGTCTCCTGCAGTAAGTTTTGACATCGGTGACCCGAAAAACAGAGATTCGATACGCAGACTAGACCTGCATGATTTCCTTTTCCTTATCGGCGAGCAAGCGGTCGATGTCCGAAATCATCTCATCGGTGATTTTCTGAACTTTTTCGGACTGGCTGCGGCTGACATCCTGGCCGATATCGCCATCCTTCTCCGCTTTCTTCAGGCCATCCATGCCGTCGCGGCGGACGTTGCGGACGGCGATCTTGGCCTTTTCGCTGTAGTCATGGGCAACCTTGACCAGCGACTTGCGGCGCTCTTCGTTGAGCTCCGGCAACGGAATGCGCAGGTTCTGGCCATCGACGATGGGGTTGAGGCCGAGATTGGATTCGCGGATGGCCCGGTCGACGGCATTGACCATCGACTTATCCCAGATGGAAACACCGAGCATGCGCGATTCCGGAACCGTGATATTGGCAACCTGGTTCAGCGGCACGCGCGAACCATAGGCTTCCACCATCACCGGGTCGAGCACATTGGCCGAAGCCCGGCCTGTGCGCAGGGATGCGATATCGCTCTTGAACGCATTGATGGCGCCATCCATGCGGCGCTTCAGATCATTCAGGTCAATACCTTCATTCATGGATCAAACTCCCGTTTTTTTCTCGAAGCGGGCGGTCTTGTCGCGACCGTCCGTCAGGCTGTCAATTGTCAGTGACGATGGTCGCACGACCGCCGCCAGTCAAGATTTCCGAAAAGCCGCCCTTCTCATGGATCGAGAAGACGATGATCGGAATGCTGTTTTCACGCGCCAGCGCCACCGCAGCGACGTCCATGACCGCAAGTCCCTTGTTCAGCACTTCGCTGTGTGTCAGGCGCTCGAAACGGGTTGCGGTCGGATCCTTCTTCGGATCGGCCGAATAGATGCCGTCGACCTGGGTTCCCTTGAAGATCGCTTCGGCGCCCATTTCCGCGGCGCGCAGGGCCGCTGCCGAATCGGTCGTAAAGAAGGGATTGCCGGTGCCGCCGGCAAAGATCACGACGCGGCCGAGCGACAGGTGGTAGAGCGTCGCGCGCTGCGAAAAGCTTTCACATATTTCCGGCATGGCGATGGCGGACAGGACCACTGTATCGATGTCCTGCTTGCGCAGCGACGTCGCAAGCGCCAAGGCGTTGATCACGGTCGCCAGCATGCCCATGTGATCGCCGGTGACCCGGTCGCCGCCCTTGGAGGCAACGGCCACGCCGCGAAAGATGTTGCCGCCACCGACAACCACGCCCACTTCAACGCCCATGGCACGGGCCTCAGCGATGTCGGACGCGATCCGATCTGCCACCGCGACATCGATCCCGAACCCCTGACTGCCCATCAGCGCTTCGCCCGAGGCCTTCAGCAACACGCGTTTGTAGAGAGGTTTGGCCGACATCGTCACTCCTGAACAAGAAGGGTACATGCGCACGGCATGCGAAAAAACGGATCCGATTGATTGGGCTCACGCCGGTCCGCATGGCAATCCACGGGTGACGGAGACCAATGATGAAGCCGGATACACGAAGGGCACCGCGTTGTCACGCGATGCCCTTTTGTTTTCCCAATCAGGATGAAGAAATCAGCCCTTGGCGACAGCGGCCACTTCGGCAGCGAAATCGCTTTCTTCCTTCTCGACGCCTTCGCCAAGGAGAAGACGAGCCATGCCGGTCACTTCGATCGGCGCGCCGACCGTCTTTTCGGCTTCCTTGATGGCGGCTTCGACGGTCAGGTCGGGGTTCATGACGAAAGCCTGCGAGAGAAGAGCGACTTCCTCGAAGAACTTGCGCATGCGGCCATCAACCATCTTTTCGATGATGTTGTCCGGCTTGCCGGACGCGCGCGACTGCTCGATGAAGATGTTGCGCTCGCGCTCGGCGACCGTCGCATCGACTTCGCTCGAGCGGATGGCCAGCGGGTTGGTCGCAGCAATGTGCATGGCAACCTGGCGGCCGATCGCGTTGAGCGCGTCCTTGTCACCCGTCGATTTCAGGGCAACGAGAACGCCGAGCTTGCCAAGGCCGTCAGCGACAGCATTGTGAATATAGGTGGCAACGACACCGTCTTCGACCGACAGCAGGGCCGAACGGCGCAGCGCCATGTTCTCGCCGATCGTCGCGATCGCATCGGTGATGCTTTCGCCGACCGACTTGCCGGTTGCCGGATAGTTGGCGGCGCTGATCGTTTCGACGGCGCCATCGGTTTCGACGGCAACCTTGGCGACGCCACGGACGAGGTCCTGGAAGGCATCGTTACGGGCGACGAAGTCGGTTTCGGAATTCAGCTCGATGACAACGGCCTTGGTGCCGCTCGAAGCGATGCCGACGAGGCCTTCGGCCGCAGCCCGGCCCGACTTCTTGTCGGCCTTGGCAATGCCCTTGGCGCGCAGCCAGTCGATCGCGGCTTCCATGTCGCCATTGGTTTCGCCGAGTGCCTTCTTGCAATCCATCATGCCTGCGCCGGTCTTTTCGCGCAGTTCCTTCACCATTGCTGCAGTAATAGTGCTCATCTTTTTTGCCTCTTCGTTTGTTCGGCTGGTGTGCTGCCAGAAATCCGGCGCGCGACCAGGAGGATGTGGCAGGGCATGACCCCTGAATGTGACATCGTGATGAAGTGATCAGCACGATGGATGCAGACTGGAAACCGCCGGATGTTTTCGGCAAAGCCAGGTGCAAAAGAACAAGGCCGTTCACTTCCTCAGTCGCAAACGGCCTCATCCTGATTTTTGGGTAGACACCGGCGGACGTGGTCCGCCGGCTGGCCTGATCAGGCTTCGGCTGCTTCTTCGAGCGCCGGTTCGACCGGCAGTTCGGCGGAAGCGCCGAGATCGCGGCCGGAAGCGCCCTGCTGACGGGCGATGCCGTCAAGCGCCGCACGCGAGATCAGATCGCAATAGAGCGAAATGGCGCGCGAAGCGTCGTCGTTGCCGGGGATCGGGAAGTCGATCTGGTCCGGGTCGCAGTTCGAGTCGATGATCGCGACGACCGGGATGCCGAGACGCTTGGCTTCGTCAATGGCAATCGATTCCTTGTTGGTGTCGATGATGAACATCAGGTCCGGAACGCCGCCCATGTCGCGGATACCGCCGAGTGCGCGGTTGAGCTTTTCACGCTCGCGCTCGAGGTTCAGGCGTTCCTTCTTGGTGAAGCCGGAAGCTTCCGAATTCAGGATTTCGTCGAGCTTGCGCAGGCGCTGGATCGAGTTCGAAATCGTCTTCCAGTTGGTCATCATGCCGCCGAGCCAGCGGGCATTGACGTAGTACTGAGCCGAACGCTTGGCAGCGTCAGCAATGATTTCGGACGCCTGGCGCTTGGTGCCGACGAACAGAACGCGACCGCCCTTGGCAACCGTGTCGCTGACCATCTGCAACGCGCGCGACAGCATCGGCACGGTCTGTGCGAGGTCGATAATGTGAACGTTGGAACGATCGCCGAAGATGTACGGCTTCATTTTCGGGTTCCAGCGGTGAGTCTGGTGACCGAAGTGAACGCCAGCTTCCAGAAGCTGACGCATGCTAAAATCAGGCAATGCCATGCCTTTTTCTCCTTTTCCGGTTGAACCTCCGCAAGGCAAACAGCACTTTCTTCGAAAGCGCCACCGGGTGGAACTGACCGGATTTCTCCCGGACGGCCCCAAACCTTACGTGTGGAATGGGCTGCCCATACAAGCTGTCGCCCGATAAATCAAGTGCGAATGCCCGAAATCCGGCGCGCCTCTACTTGTAGTTCGGTTACTTGCAGTCCTCGGTCTTGAACATTTCGAGGTCCGCCAATTTGCCGCTGAGGACGAAATCGCCGTAGTCCATGGTCAGGTCGCGGGTGATGCCGTTGTCGTAAAGCTTGAACTGCATGCGGTAGATCGGCAGGGCGTCGCCGGTCGCATCGTCATTAAAGTAGGAGATGGTCACCGGCCAATAGGCCTTGGCCGCCATGGCCCCCGCCTTTCCGGCGTCCGTGTCGTCCGGCTTCGGCTGTTGCTCCTTGCCAACCATGGTCGTGGTAATCAGCGTCTTGTCGCCCGCATCCGAGCCGTCGAAGATGCGCGACTCGAAAAGGGTTTCACCCTTTTTCGCGTGGTCGATGACCTCAAGCATGTGCTCCGTCGGAAAAAGACTTTTGGCCAAATCCACCTGGCGCGTGTCCGGGGCAGTCAGGTCCACCGTCACGCCCTTGGCCGCCTCATGGGCCGAGCCGCGAACTTCCTTGTCGAGTTTCTCGTCCGTGAAGGAGCGCGTCAGGAACCGGAAATTGCCGTTCTTCAAGTCTTCGTAAGTGGTCGTCTGCTGATCGGTCAGCTTCACTTCGTCGCCGGTATCGACCTGCGTCACGAAACGGAAACTCACGGTATATCCCTCGCAGGCGGAACCGTTGAATTCATAGACCATGCGGCCGTACATGCCGGCTATGCCGGAGCGCTCGGAAGCATCCTTCAGTTCAAGATCATAGACGGCCCGGTGCGGAACCAGGATGCTCGCCGATGCGGCACCGATGCCGCCGGCCGTCACGACCGAGAAACACGTCGCCGCCATGATGGCAGAGACAAAGTCTGAACGAAACATCCGTTTCCTCCTGTTGGACTCGCCAGCGATGCTATAAGAACGCATTTGGCAAAAGCGAGGCATATCCCATCATGAAGGGTTAAATTATCATTTCATGAATCTTGCCTTGCATGCAGCATTTGTAAACAAAAAACAACAATCACCGGAGTCGTCCATGTCCGCAGAGATCGAAGCACGCATCAAAGATTTGGGAATCACCATTCCGCAGGCCGCTATACCGGTCGCCAACTATGTTCCCTTCGTGATCAGTGGCTCGCATCTCTATATCTCCGGTCAGCTACCCATGGAGAACGGCAAGGTCGGCGTGACCGGTCATCTCGGCAAGGAAGTCGATGTCGCAACCGGCCAGCGTGCCGCGGAGCTATGCGCAATCAACATTCTCGCCCAGGCCAAGTCCGCGCTTGGCGGTGACCTCGGCCGCATCGGCCGGATCGTCAAGATCAACGGTTTCGTTGCTTCCATGCCCGAATTCGGCGAACAGCATCTCGTCATCAACGGCGCATCGAACCTCTTGGTGAAAATTCTCGGTGATGCAGGCATTCATGCCCGCGCCGCGGTCGGTACGGCCTCCCTGCCATTCAATGCCGCCGTCGAGATCGACGCCATCATCGAAATCGCCTGATCAGGATCGTATTCCCATGAAAGATCTGTCCTGGCTGACAGCACAGCCGGTCGCCCATCGCGGCTACCACGACATGAACAAGACCGTTTGGGAAAATACACTCTCGGCCTTTTCCCGCGCCGCCGATGCCGGCTTCGCCATCGAATGCGACCTGCAGTACACGGCCGACAGCGTCCCGGTCGTCTTTCACGACGGCGACATGCAGCGGCTGTGCGGCGTAAAGGGCGATGTCCGTGCCAAGACGGCCGGCGAGCTGGGCCTCTTCTCCATCGGTGGCACGTCCGACAAGGTGCCGACGCTTGGCGCCCTGCTTCGGCTGGTCAAGGGCCGGGTGCCGATCATCCTGGAACTGAAGGGACGCAAGGGCGATGACGAAGGTTTTGCCGACGCGGTCCTGGAAGCGCTGGAAGACTATTCCGGGCCCGTCGCCCTGATGAGCTTCGACCACTGGCTGCTCAAGGACCTGAAGGCGCTCGATCCGCCTTTCCCGATCGGCCTGACGGCGGAAGGCGCCAATCCCGACACATTTCAGGTTCACGAAGAAGCGATGCAGCTCGGGCTTGATTTCATTTCCTATTTCTACGGGCATTTGCCGAATTCCTTCATCACCAAGGAACGCGCTCAGGGACTGCCGGTCATAACCTGGACGGTGCGCGACCAGGCCGCAGTCGAGCATACCTTCGCGCATGCCGACCAGATGACGTTCGAAGGCTTCGACCCGAGAGAAAGGGCGATCGCGTAACGCATGGCTGGCGAGGTCAGGATTCGCATCGAAACGTCCTTCACCGACATTGCCCCGGACAGCTGGAACAGGCTGTCCGGGGCCTCGAAAGATCAATCAAGCGTCATCTACAATCCGTTCGTCTCGCATGCCTATCTGTCGTCGCTGGAAGAATCCGGCTCGGCCACGGCGGAAACGGGCTGGCTGGGCCAGCATCTGTTGCTGGAGGACGAGCAGGGCAAACTCGACGGCGCGCTTCTCTGCTACATGAAGAACCATAGCCAGGGCGAATACGTCTTCGACCATTCCTGGGCCGATGCCTTCGAGCGGGCCGGCGGTCGCTATTACCCGAAGCTGCAATGCTCCGTGCCGTTCACACCGGCGACGGGCCCTCGCCTGTTGCATGCGGCGGGGAGCGATTGCTCTAAGGTGCAGGCGGGCCTTGCCGCGGGGCTCAAGGAACTTGCCCGCCGTCACGCGATCTCCTCGGCGCATGTCACCTTCCTGACGCCCGAAGAGATTCCACCGCTCGAAAATGCCGGTTTCCTGCACCGCACCGACCAGCAATTTCATTTCACCAATGCCGGCTACGGATCGCACGACGATTTCCTGGATACATTGGCATCGCGCAAGCGCAAGGCGCTGAAAAAGGAGCGCCGCGCTGCGCTCGAAAACGGCATCACCATCGACTGGCTGACCGGCAAGGATTTGACGGAAGCCGTCTGGGACCAGTTTTTTGCCTTCTACATGGATACCGGCAGCCGCAAGTGGGGCCGCCCCTATCTGACGCGAAAATTCTACTCGCTAATCGGCGAGCGCATGGCCGAAGACGTCTTGCTGGTCATGGCGAAGCGCGACGGCCGCTACATCGCGGGCGCCATCAACTTCATCGGCGGCGATGCGCTCTACGGCCGTCACTGGGGTGCGATCGAGGATCACCCGTTCCTGCATTTCGAGGTCTGCTATCATCAGGCGATCGACTTCGCGATCTCCAGGGGACTGGCCCGCGTCGAGGCCGGCGCGCAGGGCGAACACAAGCTTGCCCGCGGCTATCTGCCGGTCACCACCCATTCGGCGCACTACATCGCTCATCCGGGGCTGTCGCGGGCCGTCGCCGACTATCTCAGGCGCGAGCGCCAGGAGGTTGAGCAGATCGGCGGCATCCTCGCCGACCACAGCCCCTTCCGCAAAGGCGAACGCCAGGATCCGGATCGCGACGACTAAAATAAGATGATATCAGGGAGACAGATGCGATGAACGGTTCAAGCTACGACAGCAGCAACATCTTTGCCAAAATCCTGCGCGGCGAGATTCCGGCGCACAAGGTCTATGAAGACGAAGCGACGCTTGCCTTCATGGACGTCATGCCACAGGCGGAAGGCCATATTCTGGTCATTCCAAAAATTGCGTCGCGCAATATTCTGGATGCGGATCCGGCGACGCTTGCCGGGTTGATCGCCGTCGTGCAGAAGGTGGCGGTCGCGGCCAAGGACGCATTCGACGCCGATGGGATCACCATCATGCAGTTCAACGAGGCGCCGGCCGGGCAATCGGTGTTTCATCTGCATTTTCATGTGATTCCGCGCAAGGAAGGCGCCGGATTGCGGCCGCATTCAGGAAAAATGGAAGACGGCGCGGTGCTGGCTGCCAATGCGGCGAAGATCAAGGCGGCATTGAAGGACTGACGCGGCCGGTCAGAAGCCGAGCCAGAAAAGCCCTGCGGCCACAACTGCAATAGATGTGCCGATGCCAACGGCCGGCCGCTGGCGGCTGCCGAAAAACGCGGCAGTCCCGACTGCGATCGCGCCCAGGCGCAGCCACAGCGGCGACTGTTCGAGAATGCCCGTCGGATAGAGGATCAGCTTGGCGACCACCGCGGCCACCAGCGCCGTGGCGACCGCTCTCACCCAGTTCAGCGCCTCGGAATCCTCGCGCAACCGGTTGCCGGCGAGAACGCCGAGCCAGCGCCACAGGTCCGTCGCCAGCCAGCCGGCGATGGCAATGAAGGCATAGGCCCACCAGCCGTCATCCCAACTCATAAGCGTGCACTCCGCTTCAGCCGCCAGTTGCGTTCAAGCGCCCAGGCGAGCGTGCCGCCGCCAACGCCCGCCAGCAAGATATCGAATTCCGGTGCCAGCCAGTAGAACAGAGGCCCGGCCGCAAGACCGATGATCAGCGCCACGTAAATCACCGGATGGCGCGCGGAACTCCAGATCGAAGCGAGAAAATAGACCGGCGTCAGGAAGAACAGGCAGCCGGCGATGATCGGCGGAAAATCCGCCACGAACCGGTAGACGATCGCCACGAGTGCCATGTTGGTCAGAACCAGCGTGATACCGAAACCGGCGAAGAAGGCGATGCGGTGCTGGCGTGGGACGCTCTGGACGCGCTCCATGGCGAAGACCCAGGCGGTGATGGCCACGAAATGCGAGAGAAACAGCAGCAGCCAGGTGGGTGTCCGGGCAGTGCGGATTTCAGGGATCAGCGCCGCCACCATCGGCATCAGCCGGATCGAGGACAGCGTTACGGCGATGAAGGCGGTCAAGAGATTGGCGCCGCCCATGATCGAGCCGACCAGAATGACCTTGGCCGGCAACGCCCAGACGACACCAACCATGAACACGACCTGCTCTACCGGCACACCGGCCTGGGCGGTGAAAGCGCAGAAACCGACAAAGGACAGCATGAGAATGATCGCCGGCAGGCTGAAGATGCCGCGCATGCCGGTCAGGAACCAGTCCTTACGTGTTCCTTCGTTCTCGCTGATGTCCATTAGAATTCCAAAGATGCCCCGCACCACAAAAAATCAGTGCCGGACGAGGACGCCCGGCACTGATTGATTTTCGACATTCGGCTTACTTCTTGCGCGGAACCTTAGGTACGGTGCGTCCCTTGCGCGGCCCTTCGCTCGCCTCGCCTGCAGGTGCGCTCGCCTCCGGCTCGCTGCCTGTCGAGGCCTTGGCTGCCTTCTTCGGCTTGGCCTTCGTGTCCGGCTCGGCACCGACGGTCTCGACTTCGCGGGTTCTTGCGGTCTTGGCCGCCTTGCGCACCGGATTGACGACTTCCGCCTTCGGCTTGATGCGGGCCGTTTCCGGAACCGAATCGAGCACAAGCCCCTTGCTGCCATCCGCCTTTGTGCCGACGGTGACCTTGACGACGCCGCCCTTCTTGAGCTTGCCGAACAGGATTTCATCCGCCAGAGGCTTCTTGATGCTTTCCTGAATGACACGCGCCAACGGCCGGGCACCCATTTTTTCGTCATAGCCCTTTTCGGCCAGCCAGGCGATCGCATCCTGCTGCAGATCGAAGGTTACGTTACGTTCGGCAAGCTGCGTCTCAAGCTGCATGACGAACTTCTGCACGACCTGGTGGATGACCTGTGTCGGCAGCGACGCAAAGGGGATGACCGCATCCAGACGGTTGCGGAATTCCGGCGTGAACAGGCGGTTAAGCGCCTCGACATCGTCGCCTTCGCGCTTGGCGGAACCGAAGCCGAACGCGGCCTTGGCCATTTCCGACGCGCCCGCATTCGTCGTCATGATCAGGATGACGTTACGGAAGTCTATCTTCTTGCCGTTGTGATCGGTCAGCGAGCCATGGTCCATGACCTGCAACAGGATGTTGAACAGGTCGGGATGCGCCTTCTCGATTTCGTCGAGCAGCAGGACGGAATGCGGATGCTGGTCGATCCCGTCGGTCAACAGGCCGCCCTGGTCGAAACCGACATAGCCGGGAGGCGCGCCGAGCAGGCGCGAAACCGTGTGCCGCTCCATGTATTCCGACATGTCGAAGCGGATGAGTTCCACGCCGAGCGACGCGGCCAGCTGCTTGGCGACTTCCGTCTTGCCAACGCCGGTCGGGCCGGAGAAGACATAGGAGCCGATCGGCTTGTTGGGTTCACGCAGACCGGCACGGGCGAGCTTGATCGCCGACGCCAGAGCCTCGATCGCCAGATCCTGTCCGTAGACGACGGAGCGCAGTTCCTTCTCCAGATTGGCGAGAACGGTCTCGTCATCCTTGGAGACGGTCTTCGGCGGAATGCGGGCCATGGTCGCGATCGTCGCCTCGATCTCCTTCTCGGTGATCAGCTTGCGGCGCTTGTTGATCGGCAGCAGCATCTGCGCCGCACCGGTCTCGTCGATCACGTCGATCGCCTTGTCCGGCAGCTTGCGGTCGTTGATGTAGCGGGCCGACAGCTCGACGGCCGACTTGATCGCCTCGTTCGAGTATTTCAGCTTGTGATAGTCCTCGAAATACGGCTTCAAGCCCTTCATGATCTCGATAGCATCCGGGATGCTCGGCTCGCTGACGTCGATCTTCTGGAAGCGGCGCACCAGTGCGCGGTCCTTCTCGAAGAACTGGCGGTACTCCTTGTAGGTCGTCGAGCCGATGCAGCGGATCGTACCCGAGGACAGCGCCGGCTTCAGCAGGTTGGATGCGTCCATCGCGCCACCGGACGTCGCACCCGCACCGATGACGGTGTGGATTTCGTCGATGAACAGCACGGCGCCCGGATACTCCTCGAGCTCCTTGACCACTTGCTTCAACCGCTCCTCGAAATCGCCGCGGTACCGGGTGCCGGCGAGCAGCGTGCCCATATCCAGCGAGAAGATCGTCGCGTCCTGAAGCGCTTCCGGCACCTTCTTCTCGACGATGCGCTTGGCAAGGCCCTCGGCGATCGCGGTCTTGCCGACGCCCGGATCCCCCACGTAAAGCGGATTGTTCTTGGACCGGCGGCACAGGATCTGGATCGTCCGGTTGACTTCGGAATGGCGGCCGATCAGCGGATCGATCTTGCCGACCTTGGCCTTCTCGTTGAGATTGACGCAATAGGCCGTCAGCGCGTCCTGCTGCTTCTTTGCGCCCTGCTCATCCTGTTCGCGCGGGGCCTTCTGCTCGGATTCCGGCTCGTCGGCGCCACGCAACGGGCGCGATTCGGAAGCGCCTGGGCGCTTGCCGATACCGTGCGAGATAAAATTGACGGCATCGTAACGCGTCATCTCCTGTTCCTGCAGGAAATAGGCTGCATGGCTTTCGCGCTCGGCAAAGATCGCGACGAGCACGTTGGCCCCTGTCACTTCCTCGCGCCCGGACGACTGGACATGGATGACGGCGCGCTGGATGACGCGCTGGAAGCCCGCCGTCGGCTTGGAATCCTCGTCATATCCCGTGACCAGATTGCCGAGCTCGTTGTCGACATAATCCGACACGGTCTTGCGCAGGCTATCGAGATTGACGTTGCAGGCCCCCATCACGGCGGCTGCATCCCCATCGTCGATCAATGCCAACAGCAGGTGCTCAAGCGTCGCATATTCGTGGTGGCGCTCATTGGCCAGAGTCAGAGCCTGATGCAACGCCTTTTCAAGGCTTGTTGAAAATGTTGGCACGTTCAGTTCCTCATTTCTTTTCCATGACGCATTGCAGCGGGTGCTGATGTTCGCGGGCGAAATCCATCACCTGCGTCACTTTGGTTTCGGCCACCTCGTAGGTGAAAACACCGCATTCACCCACGCCGTGATTGTGAACATGGAGCATGATGTGCGTGGCCGCTTCGCGATCCTTCTGGAAGAAACGCTCCAGAATATGGATCACGAATTCCATCGGCGTGTAGTCGTCATTCAGAAGCAGGACACGATACAGGTTCGGCTTCTTCGTCTTGGCTTTTGTCCGGGTTATGACGGAGGTGCCACGGTTGGCATTGTCTCCGTCTCCCTCGCTGCCCTTTTGCATCCGGACCGGCATGGCGATCATTCTTCTTCATTCCCTTGGACAGCCGCAAACCCTGGGAGAAGGATGCGACATGTGCGTGACACATAATCTAGTGGTTCTTTTTCAGATTTTAAGACTGTTCTTCTGCACTGCAATCACATTTGCATTCGTCGACGCAAGATTGAGCGACTTTCCCTAGGGTATCCCCGCTTGCCCCATCCTGCAAACAACAAAAAACCGGCTGCGGGCGCCGCAGCCGGTTTCGATCTAGCAAATTTCGCTATCGCGCAGCTTACGCCGCAGCGGCGGCCTTGACGGCAGCGGTGGTCTTGGCGACCGGCGCCTCATAGGGCTTGTAGGCGTCCTTGGCGAGGTCGGCATACATTTCGCCGATCTTCGTGGCTTCGGAAACATAGCCCTCGTAGGCGGACTTGATATAGCCGGTCTGAAGTTCGAACGCTGCTTCAACGCTCTTCACGCTCGTCAGCTTTTCGACATGGGCGATGCTGTCTTCGAAAGACTTCTTGGAATAATCGGCAGCCTCTGTAGCGATCGCCTGAAACGCCTTGGTCAGAGCAGAATAGCTCTTGATCATCGTGTCCAGGTTTTCCTTGCTCTTCTTGTTCGCGTCTTCGAAATTGAACATCCGGTTGCTCCTTGTGGCCGGTCTACAGTGAAAACACTTTAGGTGCATCGCACAAAAAAGTCAATATAAGCGTGCAGCGCAATAAAATCCTGCGATTGCAAAGGCTTGATGAAAACTCGCAAAATTTTGAAAATTTAAGCGAAAACGCTGCAAAAAAGTATGATTTTTAACGAAAAACCCGCCCTGATTGCGCAGGACGGGTCAAATTCCACGAATTTCGCTTAACCGCTTACAGGTCGATGTCGAGGATCGCCATCGAGAAGCTATAGGACAGTTCGCCGTCCTCTTCGTCGCGGAAGACGACGCCAAGAAATTCGTCGCCGAGATAGACCTCTGCGGATTCGTCCTTCTTCGCGCGCGCCTTGATAACCATTCCCTGGTTGAAGGTGCGTTTGAAATAGGCTTCCAGCTTTCTGATTTCTTCGGGCTTCAAGTCATTTCTCCAGTGTCGTTTGATTTGCGCCGCTTCTCGCATGGAGCCTCAAGAGGTGTAAACCCCTTGCGACTGCCTTCATGCATCCAAAGCCGATCAGATTTCGAAGGTCGCCAGCAACTGGTCCATGGAGCGCGACGGCTCCGAGCAACCGGCTTCGCCCACGACGCGCGCCGGCACGCCGGCNNTTTCGCGCCGGCGCCGATCAGGACGCCGTTGCCGATCTTCGGATGGCGATCGCTGCCTTCCTTTCCTGTCCCGCCCAGCGTCACGCCATGCAGGATCGATACGTTGTCGCCGATCACCGCGGTTTCGCCAACGACGAGCCCGGTGGCGTGGTCGAGGAAGATGCCCTTGCCGATCCGTGCCGCCGGATTGATGTCCGTCTGGAAAACCGAGGACGACAGGCTCTGCAGATAAAGCGCCAGATCGCGGCGGCCGTTCTCCAGCAGCCAGTGGGCCAGCCGATGCGTCTGGATGGCGTGGAAGCCCTTGAAATAGAGGATGGCCTCCATGAACCGCGTGCAGGCCGGGTCGCGGTCGTACACGGCCTGGATGTCGACGCGCAGGATCGTCCCCCATTCCGGCCAGTCGGCCAGCATTTCGGCAAAAGTCTGCCGCAGGAGATTTGCCTGCAGGTCGGGATGATCGAGACGCTCGCAGATACGGTGGATCACCGCCTCTTCAAGAGAATGCTGATTGATGATGGTCGAATAAAGGAAGGCGGCCAGCAACGGTTCGTGTTCGGAGGCGGCGCGCGCTTCCTGCTGCAGGCTGTCCCAAATCGGGTCCATAGCCTTCACGCTCTCGTTCTGGCGCAGTTCGATCGTGGCGACCATCGTCGCTCTCCTTCATATTCCGTCGCGCGTGTCATCGCGTCGCGCGAATATAGGGTAAAACCCTGCTGACATAAATGGGCTTAAACGATTGACCGCCGTAATGGCAGTCCGTCCGGCTCCAGCATCGGCCCGCCTACGCTTGCCCGACTGCCGCCAGAAATTCAAGGGCCGCCTTCTTGAACACCCGGTCTCCGACGGCCAGCATGTGATCGCGGCCGGGTATGTCGAGAGCCGTGGCATGCGGCATCAAGGCAGCAAGTTCCTGCGGCGAGCCGGCAATATCGTCGGTCGTGCCGACACCGATGAGCGTCGGAACGACGATCCTGGCCATGTCGTCGGGCGTCAACAGGTCGCGGGAGGTGGAAATACAGGCGGCAAGGGCGATGCGGTCGCTTTTCGTCTGCTCGGCAAAGGCGCGGAACATCCGTCCGCGCGGATGTGTCACGACATCGAGCGACGGCGCCTGCAGTGCCTCGGCGATCGGATCCCAGTCACCGACGCCGTTGACCATTCCGATGCCCAGGCCGCCAAGGACAAGCGAGCGGACGCGGTCGGGGTGATTGAGCGCCAGAAATGCAGAGATGCGGGCGCCCATGGAATATCCCATGACATGGGCCTCAGCGATCCCGAGATGTCCCAGCAAGGCGGCCGCATCGTCCGCCATCAGCCGCGCATGATAGAGCGCCGGGTCATGCGGCTTGCTGCTCGCGCCATGGCCTCGATTGTCGAACGCGATGACCCGGTAGCCGGCATCGCCGAGCGTCTTCAACCAGCCGGGAAACACCCAGTTGACATTGGCGCTCGAGGCAAAACCGTGGATCAGCAGGATCGGATCGCCCGACGGGTCGCCCTCGTCGAAATAGGCGATGTCGAGGCCGTCGTGGCGAAAATGGGAAAAGAGCGGCGGATCGAGGGTCATGGCTTTGTCCTGTTGCGCCGGCAAACTAGGATTTTCTGCATCGAGAAAAAAGCCCCAGCGCGGTAAAACCAATTCAAAACCGAAAGGCGCGGCATCTTTGCAGCTACACTTTTCGATCAAAGCCCCCTATGGTGCGGCCGGACTTGATAGACCTTCAGCAGACTTCAGTGGAGCACGACATGGCCGGGCACGGTATTCCTCATTTCCAGAACGACGGCGGTCACCGTGTAATCGAGATCGGCGTCAAGGAATTCATGTGCACGGGCGCGTCAGTCCCTTACGATCATCCGCATATCTATCTCGATATGGGCGACGACAACGAGAAAGTCTGCTCCTACTGCTCGACGCTCTATCGCTACAACAGCAGCCTGAAAGCCGAACAGACCCTTCCGGACGGCTGCGTGTTTCACGCCAAGGCGGCCTGAACCGCCAGGCGGCGAAAGAAACCCCATGCACAGCAAGGGCGAACCGATCGCGATCGTCGGTGCCGGCATCGCAGGGCTGACGGCTGGGCTCTGTCTGGCGCTGCGTGGCATGTCCGTCGATATCATCGAGCAGGCCGGCCAGCTGAGCGCGATCGGCGCGGGACTGCAGCTTTCCCCGAACGCAAACCTGATCCTGGCGCGACTGGGCCTCTTGCCGGCGCTTGAAGCCATGTGGACCGAACCGGATTCGATTTGCCTGATGGATGGCCGGACGCTGAAACCTTTGGCGCAGGTACCGTCCGGGGTGTTTGCCCGCAAACGCTGGGGTGCTCCCTATGGTGTCCTGCATCGCGCCAGCCTGCAGCGCATCCTGATCGCAGCCGTCGAGCAGCAGCCGCTCTGCCGCCTGCATCTCGGCATGCGATTGGAAAGTGCCCTGCCCGCTGCTATCGCGGCCGTCACCGGGCGTGCTCCCGGGCTGATCATCGGCGCGGACGGGGTTTGGTCTTCCGTGCGGACCCAAATTCCGGGCTCCCGCGCAGCGCGTTTTTCAGGCAACATCGCTTTCCGGTTCACCACCGGCTCGCGGCAGGCGCCTGCGGTCTTCGATGCGAGCAAGGTCATGGCCTTTCTCGGCCCCAAAGCGCATCTCGTCGTTTATCCCCTCAGGGAAACGCAGACTTTCAACGTCGTTGCGATCGTTCAGGGAAAGTCGGCAACAGCCTCATGGGACGAAGTGTTGTCGGCTGGTGCCGCGAGAGACCTGAATTCGGCGTTCTCCCGCTGGCATGCCGAACTCCAGCCGTTGTTCAAGGGGCACGAGGCGCCGACATGCTGGCCGCTGTATGAGGTGAGCGAGGGCGCATGGCAGGACGGGCCTCACACGATACTGATCGGTGATGCCGCGCATGCGATGATGCCGTTTGCGGCGCAGGGAGCAGCCATGGCGATCGAGGATGCCTGGGAGCTCGCCGCATGTCTGGACAAGGGCCAGCCGCGGGCCGAAGCATTGGAACGCTTTGTCGCGCAACGAAAAATCCGGATCAAAAAGGTGCGGGCGCGCGGCTCGTTCAACCGCTTCGCCTATCACGCAAGCGGGCCTGTCAGGGTCGCGCGCGACTTCGTCCTCTCGCAAAAGCGGCCAGAGGATCTGGCCGCCGATTTCGATTGGCTTTACGGCTATGTGCCCCGCGACTGAATGGCGATCAGACGGCGGCGGCGGCGGCGCTTAAGCCCGCTTCGATGTCCTTGCGCAGATCCGCGACGTCTTCGAGGCCGATTTGCAGCCGCAGTACCGGCCCTTCCGTCGGCGCTTTGCAGATCACCCGGTCGGACAGGCCCACATGAACGGCCAGGCTCTCGTACCCTCCCCAGGAATAGCCGAGGCCAAACAGCGAAAGAGCATCGAGGAAGGCATGTGCCTTGGCCTTGAACCGATCCTGGCTCTCGACCTTGAGCACGAAGGAGAAGATGCCGCTTGAGCCGCAGAAATCGCGTTTCCAGAGATCGTGGCCCGGAAAGCTCGGCAGGGCCGGATGCAGGACCCGGGCGACGTCTTCGCGGTCCTCCAGCCAGCGCGCGATATTCAGCGTGCTCTCCTGGTGCCGGTCAAGCCGGATGCCCATGGTGCGCAGGCCGCGCAGAATCTGGTAGCTGTCATCAGGCGACCCGCAGATGCCGAGCGTAACATTGGCTTCCTTCAATTGCTCCCAATGCCTGGCATTGGCCGAAACCGTGCCCATGAGGATATCCGAATGTCCCGAGGGGTATTTGGTGGCGGCATGGATAGAGATGTCGACGCCGTGATCGAGCGGCTTGAAATACAGCGGCGTCGCCCAGGTGTTGTCCATCGTCACGACACAGCCATGTCGATGGGCAACTGCGGAAATCGCGCCGATATCCTGCATTTCGAACGTATTGGAGCCCGGCGCTTCCGTATGGACCAGCCTGGTGTTCGTCCGGATCAGCGCCTCGATCCCCGCTCCGATCATGGGATCGTAATATTCGACGGTAACACCAAGCCGCTGGAGCAGCGTGTTGCAGAAATGGCGGGTCGGGAAATAGACCGAATCAACGATCAGCGCATGGTCGCCGGCCGACAGGAAGGCAAGAAACGGGACGGTGACCGCGGCGAGGCCGGACGGGACGAGGATGGTTCCAGCAGACCCCTCCAATGCGTCGATCGCTTCGCAGAGCGCATCCGTCGTCGGGGTTCCGCGCGTACCGTAGGTGTATTTCTGGGCACGAATCTCCATGGTTTTCGCGTCGGGGAAAAGAACCGTGGAGGCATGGACGACGGGCGGATTGACGAAACCATGGTAGTCGCCGGGATTGTTGCCGATATGGCTGAGACGGGTATTGACCCCGGCTCCGGCCAGAATGCTCTTCTTGTCTGTCATGGGAATCCGCTTTTCGATAATCTGTCTGATCTTGTCGTCCTGTGTGTCCAATGGGTCAAGACCTATTCAAAAGCCGGCAATCGAACATCTGCAAAACACGCGTGTTGACGGTTTTTTGATCAAAAATCTGCACTGCCGCACAGAAACTGCCTAAAGGGACAGCCAAAATCACGATTTCCATGGGAAGATTGAGAAAATCGGCAACGTGTCTTGACCCTACGGGATTTTGAGCATGAGATAGACGACACTCGCGCCAGGAGGGTGGCGGGGGCCGCGACCTTTCGCCCTTTTGGGCATGCAGGGTGCGGGACAAGAACGAAAGACAACAGAAAAAGGTTCTTCAAAATGGCAAAAAAAATTCTGGCAGCTCTCATTGGTGCTGCCGTCATGGGGATTGGCACTCATGGCGCATCGGCGACGACACTTGACGACGTCAAGGCGAAGGGCTTCGTTCAATGCGGCGTCAACACAGGCCTGTCGGGCTTCTCGTCCCCTGACGCATCCGGCAACTGGAGCGGCTTCGACGTCGATTACTGCAAGGCGATCGCAGCCGCTATTTTCGGCGATGCGACCAAGGTGAAGTACACGCCGACCTCTGCCAAGGAACGTTTTCCGGCGCTTCAGTCCGGCGAAGTCGACGTGCTGGCGCGCAACACGACCTGGACGATCAATCGCGATACCGCGCTCGGCTTCAACTTCCGCGTCGTCAACTATTACGACGGCCAGGGCTTCATGGTCCGCAAGGCACTGAACGTAAAGTCCGCACTTGAGCTGTCGGGCGCTGCGGTCTGCGTACAGACCGGAACGACGACGGAACTCAACCTCGCCGACTACTTCAAGGCCAACAACCTCCAGTACAATCCGGTGGTTTTCGAAAAGCTGGAAGAAGTCAACGCCGCCTATGACGCCGGCCGTTGCGACGTCTACACGACCGACCAATCGGGCCTGTATTCGCTGCGTCTGACGCTTGCGGCTCCGGACGATCACATCATCCTGCCGGAAATCATCTCGAAGGAACCGCTTGGACCGGCCGTTCGCCAGGGTGACGACCAGTGGTTCGACATCGTCAGCTGGGTTCATTACGCGCTCATCAATGCCGAAGATTTCGGGATTACGACTGCGAATGTCGAAGAGATGAAGAAGTCGCCGAATCCGGACATCCAGCGCTTCCTCGGTGTCGAGGCTGACTCCAAGATCGGTACCGATCTCGGCCTCACCAACGAGTGGGCCGTAAACATCATCAAGGCCGTCGGCAATTACGGCGAAATCTTCGATCGCAACATCGGTGCAGGCAGCCCGCTCAAGATCGAACGTGGCCTGAATGCTCTGTGGAGCAAGGGTGGCATCCAGTACGCACCCCCGGTTCGTTGATAACCGACTAGACAAGAGGGAAAGCGGCGCTGCCGCTTTCCCTTCCCAACGATAAAAAGCACCCGAAAACAGGGTGATCAGGGGAAAAGAGGCTATGAATGACCGTTGACGCCACGACTCCGTCCGGCAAAAACCACCAATCGTCCGGTTCGCTTATCTATGACCCCAAGGTCCGGGGGATATTCTATCAGGCCGTCACACTCATCGTGCTTGCCCTGGTGATCTACTGGGTGATCGACAACACCGTGGAAAACCTTCGCCGCGCCAATATCGCCTCCGGCTTCGGCTTCCTGAATGGCCGGGCGGGTTTCGATCCCGGTCAGAAACTCATCGCATTCACAAGCGATTCAACCTACGGCCGCGCCTTGATCGTCGGCTTCACGAACACGATGCTGGTGGCGATTACCGGTATCATCACCGCGACGATCATCGGTTTTATCGTCGGCATCGGTCGCATGTCGCATAACTGGCTGATTTCCCGGTTGTCGCTCGCCTATGTCGAGTTGTTCCGCAATATTCCCCCGCTGCTGGTCATCTTCTTCTGGTACAGCGGCGTTCTTGCCGTGCTGCCGCAGGCGCGCGACGCGATCTCGCTGCCCTTCACCACATATCTCAGCAACCGCGGCCTGGCCTTCCCGAGTCCGGTCTTCGGCGAGTGGGCTTTCCTGACATTCCTTGCGCTGATCGTCGCCATCGTCGCGTCCGTTCTTCTGGCACGCTGGTCGAACAAGAGGCAAATGGCGACCGGACAGACCTTTCCCCTGCTGCGTTCGATTGCCGGCCTCGTGATCGGCCTGCCTCTGCTGGTATTTCTGCTGACAGGCGCGCCGCTGACATTCGATTATCCGATTGCCGGAAAGTTCAATCTCACCGGCGGTTCGGTTATTGGGCCCGAATTTATGTCCCTGTTTTTGGCCCTGTCCTTCTACACAGCAGCCTTCATCGCCGAAATCGTTCGCGCGGGTATTCGCGGTGTCTCGAAGGGACAAACGGAAGCCGCGCATGCGCTTGGCATCCGTCCGAGCCTGACGACACGGCTCGTGGTGGTACCGCAGGCGATGCGGATCATCATACCGCCGCTGACCAGCCAGTATCTCAATCTGACGAAAAACTCTTCACTTGCCATCGCCGTTGGTTATGCCGACCTGGTGGCACTGGGCGGGACCATTTTGAACCAGACAGGGCAATCAATCGAGATCGTCACGATCTGGATTATCGTCTATCTGTCGCTCAGTCTGCTGACATCCGTCTTCATGAACTGGTTCAACGCCAAGATGGCATTGGTGGAGAGATAAGATCATGAGCCTATCCCAGACCAATTTCGTAAGACAAGAAATGCTTCCTCAGGAACCCGCGCCTCTGAGCGCGCGGGGCGCCATAAGCTGGATCCGCCAAAATCTCGTCGCCACGCCGAAAGACGCGGTGCTGACCATCCTTGCTCTCTTTCTGCTCGCCTGGTTCGTCCCGCCGGCCGTGGACTGGCTGTTCATCAAGGCGGCCTGGTTCGGAACGGACCGCAGCGTTTGTGCGACCGTTGCACAGGGCGGCGTTCAGCCGGACGGCTGGAGCGGCGCCTGCTGGGCCTTCGTCGGATCGAAGTTCGAGCAGTTCCTGTTCGGGCGCTATCCGGTCGATGAACGCTGGAGGCCGATGGTCGTCGGTGTCCTGTTCGTCATTCTTCTCGTGCCGATGCTGATGCCGAAACTTCCGCACAAGGGCATCAACGCCATCCTGTTGTTCGGAGTGCTGCCGGTCTTCTCGTTCATTCTGCTGCCGGGCGGGTTGTTCGGTCTGCCGTTCGTCGAAACGGCCCTCTGGGGCGGCCTGATGGTCACCCTGATCCTGTCTTTCGTGGGCATCGCAGTGTCGTTGCCCCTCGGCATCGTACTGGCGCTCGGGCGGCGGTCGAAAATGCCGGTCATCAAGATGCTGTGCACGATGTTCATCGAAATCGTCCGCGGCATCCCGTTGATCACCGTGCTTTTCATGGCCAGCGTGATGCTGCCGCTGTTCCTGCCTCAGGGCGTAACTTTCGACAAATTCCTGCGCGCCCTGATCGGCGTTTCGATGTTTGCCTCGGCCTATATGGCGGAAGTGGTGCGCGGCGGATTGCAGGCGATTCCGAAAGGGCAATATGAGGGTGCCGATTCGCTTGGCTTGAGCTTCTGGCAGAAGATGAACCTGATCGTTCTTCCGCAGGCGCTGAAGCTGGTCATTCCGGGTATCGTCAACACCTTCATCGGTCTGTTCAAGGACACGTCACTGGTGTCGATCATCGGCATGTTCGATCTGCTCGGCATCGTCCGACTGAACTTCTCGGATGCCAACTGGGCCTCCGCCGTGACGCCGATGACCGGGCTGGTCTTCGCTGGCTTCATCTTCTGGCTTTTCTGCTTCGGGATGTCGCGCTATTCAGGTTTCATGGAACGTATGCTCGACAAGGGCCACAAACGATAGAGAATGAGGGGAAAAACATGGCAAATGAAGCCAATGCGTCGAAGATGACGGTATCCGCCACGGATGTGGCGGTCGAGATCATCGGCATGAACAAATGGTACGGCGACTTTCACGTGCTTCGCGATATCAACCTGAAGGTCATGCGCGGCGAGCGAATCGTCATCGCCGGACCTTCCGGTTCCGGAAAATCGACGATGATCCGCTGCATCAACCGCCTGGAAGAACACCAGAAGGGCAATATCTTCGTCGATGGCATCGAACTGACCAACGACCTGAAGAAGATCGACGAAGTGCGCCGCGAGGTTGGCATGGTCTTCCAGCACTTCAATCTCTTCCCGCACCTGACGATCCTCGAAAACTGCACGCTGGCGCCGATCTGGGTCCGCAAGATGCCGAAGAAACAGGCGGAAGAAGTCGCCATGCACTTCCTCAAGCGCGTCAAGATCCCCGAGCAGGCGCACAAATATCCGGGCCAGCTGTCCGGCGGCCAGCAGCAGCGCGTGGCGATCGCCCGTTCGCTGTGCATGAACCCGCGCGTCATGCTGTTCGATGAACCGACCTCGGCGCTCGATCCGGAAATGATCAAGGAAGTGCTCGATACAATGGTCGGCCTTGCCGAAGAAGGCATGACGATGCTCTGCGTCACCCATGAAATGGGCTTTGCACGCCAGGTCGCCAACCGCGTGATCTTCATGGATCAAGGCCAGATCGTCGAGCAGAACGAACCGGCCGCCTTCTTCGACAATCCGCAGCATGAGCGCACCAAGCTCTTCCTCAGTCAGATCCTTCACTGATCGCTGACCGGTCTGTCGGCCTCAAAGCAAAAGGTCCGCCTCACATCGAGGCGGACCTTTTTTCATTCAGACTGTCCCAACCGTCGCGCGGCGGGCGGCTCTTTATTCGATGGTGTATTTCATGGTCGCCATCGACCATTTGATGCCGCGGTTTTCGAGGTCGCCGGTCCAGGTCTTCTGCAGGCGCGCAACGATGTCGCTCAAGGTTTCGCGCGCGTTCAGCTCGACTTTCAGACCGCGCGAATATGGCGCAACGGCCTTCAGATCGATGGCGTCGCTGACGACGATAGCCACCATGATGCTCTCGCCACTGCCGTCCGCTTCGAAATCGAAGCCGTAATAGTCATCCGGCATGGTCAGGGTCGAACCGGCTTTGAGCGGCGTGATCTTCTGCGCGAACTCGTTGGGGAAGAACTGCGTGGCAACGCCTTCCTTATTGACGTCGAGCAGGATGAGATTGCCGTCATGCTTGCTGGTCACCGAAATCTTGAAGACGTCGCCCTTTTTCATCTTTGGACCATGGTCGAGCGATATCGTCACGTCGCCATTGTCCGCCTTGCCGACGATGTCGCCGACGGCGGAAACCGGGTTGGCATCGACATAAACAGGTGCTGACGCTGCGGCATCGACCTTGACCTCCTCATATTTCGGCTTCTCTTCGTACTTGACCTCGTCCTTCTTTTTCTCCGGTGCTGCGGCCACGTAGTCGGCCGCGGGCTCGGGCTTCGCCACGCTAGCGCCCAGCTTGGCGTTGACCGTTTCAAGCTGCGGATCGAGGTTCTCGCAATTCTTCTGCGACTTGCAGTAGTCCTGCGATTGCGTCTTCACATATTCGAACAGCTCGGCATTGCTGACGAGGCCGTTGGTGTTGCCATCCGCTGCCGCGGGCGTGTAGCCGGATATATAGGCGGAGGTGAATACGCCGTGCCGCTTGTCCTCCGGCAGCCGCACGTCATCCCAGGCCACCTGATAGGGAGCGGCCGCACTCCATGTCGTCACGCCGCTCTCCTTGACGACGGCGGGCTTGTCGACGACGCCGGTGTCTATCCGCAGGCCGCGCGTCAAAGCCTTTTTGACGGGCTTGGCAAAAGGTCGGGGCAGAAAACGAGCCCCTTCGATACCGGCCGCCACGTCGAGCGACAGCGAGCGCGAGATCGTGCCGGAATGACAGGCGTCGATCATCAGCGTCACCGCCCTGCCCTTCATCTTTTCAAGAAGCGGTTCAATGTCGTCATCCAGAATGACATTGGTCCAATCGGTATCGACGGCCTTGATATTGTAGGTCGCAAGCGCCTCATCCATTCCGTCTTCCTCGTCCTTGTTCAGGTCCTTGACCTGCAGGCCGTGGCCGGAAAAATACAGATAGATGCGATCGCCGTCCTTGGTATCCTTGATCAGCCAGTCCTCGATCGAGGACAGGATGGCATCTCGGCTTGCCTCGGCATCCTTGAGAACGCGGATACTGTCGGGTTTGAAATCCAGCGTCTTGGTCAGAAGCGCCTGCATCGCCACGACATCGTTCTTCGGCCCGTGCAGGAACATTTCCGGCGGCAGACTTTCATAGTTGCCGATGCCGACGAGCAGTGCCCTGTCGGCCGCATGCAGCGGAGATGCGCCTGCCGCCAAGAGGAGGCATGCCGGCAGGAAACGTCGCCAAACGATGCTGAGCGTATTCATCACGGCTTGTCCTGTGTGTAGAGGGGCTGAATGGCAATGCTGCTATCGGTTTCATCGATTCGGGCTTCGAGAACCTTCAGCATAGCGGCGGCATTGATGCCCGGACTTGCGAGCACCGCAGCGATCGCGTCCACCGGCTCGTTCGTCGCGATCACGACAAGATGGTCGGCACCGAAAGGCTCGACAACCTCGAGGTTCGGCAGCTTGAATTCCTCATCGCTTCCGGCGGATTGCACATCGATGAGCTGGACTTCGCCGGTATTGGCCAGATTGAAGACGACACGACTGGTATAGCCGGAGGCCGGCGCCTCGAACGTCAGCCTGTCGCCACCGAGATACAGATCCTTGACCGGCGTCAGCGAGACGGTTCCGGGATTCTGGCTGGCCAGCGCCTTCAGGAAATCCAGGAGGACGAACTTATCGACCACGCCCTGAACCATTGTGTCAGTGATGTTCTGGCCGGCGACATCGCCGTTCGGCGTATAAAAGTTACCGCTGGCTGCATCCCAGCGATACGGCACGCCGGTGCCGCCAATATTGGCGATCTCGGCGGTCGAGCCGGAAACGGAGAGCGCGAGCTTGTCCGTCCAGCCGAGATCACGGGCCGATTTCAGCACCTTTTCCGGCGCACTGTTGGTCTTTGAGCCTGCATCGGTATCAAGGTTGGTGGATTCTTCTGTTTCAGCGCTTGTATCGTCGGCACCCTCGCTCGCCGAACCTTCGTCCGGCGCGGCATCTTGCAGCTCCTGGCCGCCAGCGGCGGATGTATCGGTATCGCTCCCGGCATCCGCAATCGCGTCCCCGGACCCATCCGATGACGTATCGTCCTGTTGCTCAGCGGCGGTATCGCCCGCCTGCCCTGCATCCTGCAGCGCGGTCCCCTGCTCGGCATCGTCAGCGGAACCGGCATCCTCGATGGCGTTCGCCATGTCCGTTTCCGGCTGCGACACGCTGCGGGTCAGCGAAACCACGACCTCGCTCTCCGAGCGCGGTATCTGGGGTGTGAAGTTTGGAACCTGCAACGCTTCCGACTGGTTCTTCACATTGGAAAATACATAGTCCTCAAGTTCGAGGCGCGAAATCTTGCCGTCGCCATCGCGATCGCCCGCCCCTTCAAGCGCGCGCGCAAAACTCCAGCTCAGCGCACCGCGCGGCTCGCCGCCGATGATGACTTCCGGTGTCGGCTGGCTTTCGAGCGAAGCGGCAAGGACAGTCACGTCCAGAAGATCGCTTTCCCGCACCTTTGCGCCGGATATCGCCTCCTGCGACGGCGCGGGCAGTTTCACAGTCACCGCCGGCGCCAGACGCGTCTTGCCGGAGAACGACCGGCTCATGCCGCCGGAATGGCAGCTGTCGGAGACGAACAGCACCCGGATCCCCTTGGCTTCCGCCTCCGCGAACCAGGCATTCATCTCGTTATCGACGATGATTTCGTGATCGGTTTCCGCGGTACGGCTGCGGTCGAATCCCGGCAGTTGAAGAAATTCGTCGAGCCCGTCGCCTTCGTCGCCTGCGACCAGTTCGGGCATCTGCGATCCATGCCCCGCATAGGTGAAGATGATCGTGTCATCCTTGACGGCCTGGTTGACGAAATCGCTCCATGCCGCCCGGATCGCATCCTTGGTCACGGTCTCATTGATGAATTTGGAGACATGGGTGATGCCGGCCTTGCCAAGCGCGGTGGCCACGTCTTCCGCGTCCTTTACAGCGCCGTCGAGATTGCTTTCATAGGGATATTTATCCGCCCCGACGACCAGTGCATAGGTTTCCGCCGCCGCACCCTGCAGGGGCAACGCGCACAGCGTGGCAGCCATGAGGATGCGGCGAAACATCGATCACTTCTCCACGTCGATTTCGACACGACGGTTGAGCTGGTTGAGCGTCGCCTCGTCATAGGCGCTGGCATCGTCCGGCTTGAAGGGTTCGTCCTCGCCGCGGCCAACGCTCTTCCACTTGCCCTTGTAGCCCGCGGTCACGAGATAATTGGCGAGCGCATCGGCACGCTGCAGCGACAATGAGCGATTGTCCTCGGGCGAACCGACGGGGTCGGTATGCCCGATCAGGGTGATCGACGACGGATTAACCGATTTCAGACATTCAGCAACGTCCTTGGCGGATTGCAGGCCCTCCGGCGTGAAATCCGCCGTACCGAAGACATACCGCACCGGCGTGGATTTCTTCTTCAGCGAAACCCCGCGATAACTGACCTTGCAGGGTCCACGCATCGTCAGCTTGATCGGCTTGGCGGCAACAAGACGCATTTCCCCGGCCAGATGATCGAGCCGCCGAATATAGTCTGCATCCGGCGCCATCCAGTCCGGTGTCAGCGTTTCGTTGGACGCATCTTCCAGGGCGAGCTGATAATACTGAGCCGCGGATTCGTAGTTCTTCTTTTCGCGATTGACGTCGCCGAGTGCATCGAGCACCTGCCACGGGGCAGCGACCGTCTTTTGCAAAGTCTCCAGCTCGTCGTCGAATTCGACAAGTTTCCTGCCCTGTCCGACTGCTGCGACGATGCGATTGAACGAGGTGAGCGCTGCGACGCGATCGACGATTGCCTTCTCATCCGGCGAGCAGCCGTTTGCAGCATCTCCCGCGGCAATCGCCCGTGATCCGGCCTCGTCGCCGGCGTTCATCTTGTTGACGACATCGGTGAGCGCCGTGCAGGCGGCGGCAGCCGGAAAAGCGGAAAACGCCGCAAACATGGATGCAAAAACGACTGTTCTCAAAGCCACGGCCTTGTCCTTTCCCAGGTTCCTGTAAGTTGACAAGGAAAGGCCGGCCGTTGCCGGCCGGCCTTTCCTTACGGTTGTCACTTGATCTCGAAGGTCACCATCTGGACGCCGCTCGCACCCTTGTCGCCTTCTGCCTTCTTGGCGAGGTTGATCGCCAGTCCACGCGTCGCCGGCTGGTTCGATGCCTTGACCAGTTCGCGGGCCTTTTCGGCCGACAGCCTGGCATCGCCGAGCCCGCCGGCGCGGCAATAGGCGATCATCGTTTCGGCAGGCGCCGGCGTGTCGAAGGTGAGATTGCCGGAGCCCGGTTGCGGGATCAGGCGTTTTTCACCAGCCTGCAACGTCGTACTGCCGATCATCGCATCCGGAATAACCTCGACATTGCCGGTTTCCTCGACATAGAGCACCTGCAACTCGCAGGCCTCGTTCGAACTCAACTCGAACGTCAGATAGTCTCCCACCTTGGCGGTGGTCGATTTGACGTAGAGTGCCAGCTCCAGCTTTTTGTAGTCCTTCGGCTGCTCCTGACGATAGGCCGGTGCAGCTTCGGCAAGACTTGCCGGCTTCACATAGGCTTCCTCGTTCTTGGCAGGCGCGACATAACCGGCCTTGTAGTCGATCTTGTCGGCCGGCTTGGCGTCGGCAGCTGCCTGGTAGGCAGGATCCGCCTTGGCGTCCGCCGCCGGATCGGCCTTGTTATCGACCTTGCCTTGGCCCTGCTCACCCTGAATGTCCACCTGCTGCGTTGCCGCACCCGTAGGCTGATACACATTGCTGACGTCAAGCGGCTCCAACTGCATCAGCGGATAGAGCAACAGCGGATACTGCTGTTCAATTTCGACGCGCGGAATCGTGCCGCCGGCTTCCAACGTCGTGACCCAGTCGATGCCGAGGCGGAGCGCATCGACATCGGTGACACGCCGGATGGACTCGGAGAACTCGTCCGGAGTCATGTCGAACTCAGCGGCGACGGCATCAAAGTCGAGTTCGTCCTCATACTTGTCGGCGAAGTAGGTGAACAGTTCCGCATTGCCGGGTGCGACGATGCTTTGCTGGCCTCCGTCCGGTGTCGGCTCGGTGATGCCGAGCTTTTCGAGCGCTGCGACGAAGCGTTCACGGTCCTTGTTGTAGGCTTCGTCGAGTTCTTCCTGCGGCACATACATGTCAAGCAGCACATCCTGCTGATCCTTGCTGAACAAGGTCGATGTCTGGATGTGTTCGCGCAACTGGTCGCGCTTCGACAGGATGCCGTTGGCATGGCAATCGAAGCAGGATCGGGCATTGATGATCTCGACGCCCTTGCCGATCGGCCGCTCGCGGAACGATACGATGGCGGTTGGCCCGATATCCAGCTGTTTGCCTTCCGCGGTCGACAGGTAGTAGCCCTGCAGGCCGTTGGGGAGCGAGAAGATCATTTCGCCACCGTCGTGCAGGAAGGACGTCAGGTGTTCGTCAAGCGGCTCCAGTTCCTTCGGACCATGCGGGAAGCGCTTCAGAACCTGCTTGCCGACGTCACCACCGAAGTCATAGGACTTCCAGTAATAGCCGCCGAAAGGCATGTCATGACGTTCCAGCATGCGGTTGTGGTCCGACACGCCCGACGACCCGTCGGCAAAGCCGGCACGGATCACCTTGCGGCGGCGGATATTCTCGTCCACGTCGATCTGGAAGCGATGCTCCAGGTCGCGGATCTGGGTGGGCAGTTTCATGAGGTAGTTATAGATGTTCGGCCGTGCGCCGAAGCTCATGAACCAGTCGATACGCATGATCGGGAGAACCGTGTTGGTTTCCTTGCTCAGCGCGCGCAGCGACGCATCGCTGCCAGGATCGACACCGTAGAAGTACTGGCTGATCAGGAAGTTGTAGTCCTGATCCGACCATTCCAGATCACGCAAATCGACGCGAACCAGAAGCCCGTTGGTATCTTCCACTTCCTCCGGCAGAACCAGTTCCGGTCCATAGGACAGCGAATTCAGGAGTTTCTTGAAGCCGCCGGCAAGCACCGCCATGCGCTTCATGAAAGTCTTGTCGTCCTCGCAACCCATCATCCCGTTATACTGGTTGCGATAGGAGAAGTAGCGCATGTAGGGACGGTCGAGTTCGTTGACATTCGAGATGTCTTTCAGCGCCGCCTCGACGAAATCGTCGTAGGAGAGCATCGGACGAACGCGTTCCGGCTTCTCAGCCGCCGTTTCCGGAAGATCGCTCTGGGTCAGAGAGTTGATCCAGTCCTCGAGGCTCTTGACCTCCTCGGCTGTCGGACGCTTGCCCAGCGGCATGCGGCCGCTGGTGACCGAGGTGAACAGGCGCGACTTGGAGGCATCGCCAGGCGTTACGAAGGTCGCATCAGCCGCGATCGAAGCCAGGTCACCCGCTGGATAACTGCCCTGCGAACCCTCTCCCGGCCCATGGCAATTGCGGCAGTATTTGCCGATGAAGGCGTCGGCGGCACCGGCAAGCGCTGCATTGTCGCCGGAGAGCGCGGATGCCGGCGAGCTTTCCTTGCAGACCGGTGTACTCGACTGCTGCACCGGTTCCGGCGCCTTGACCTCGCGATCGGACAGGAAGGCGTACATCGCGGTGCGGTCGTCTTCCGACAAGGCGCCGAGGCCATGGGCGATTTCACGCATGACCGGATCGTTGAGCGGTGCGCCCGACAGCTTCTTGCCTTCTTCCATAAGGCCGACGGTAAAGACGTCCGGCGACGCGAGGCCGCCCATCTTTGCCTTGGTGATGTCCGGAGCAACCGCACCGGTCAGACCCTTTTCACCCTCATAGGCCCGTTCCACGTCAAGACCATAGGTGGTCGTGCGCGGCGTGTGGCAATCGCCGCAACCACCGACATTTTCAACCAGATATCGGCCGCGTTCCATCTGCGTTTCTTCACGCGGCTGATAGGCCGAGACATTGAAATGGCTGCGCTTCCACAGGGTGATCGTCGTCTGCCGCGAGAATGGGAAAGCGATCTCGTGCTCTTTGGAGACGGCGTCCGCCTGGGGCAGGCTTTCTATATAGGCCTTGATATCGAGTACATCCTCCGGCTTCATGCCGCCGTAGGATGTGTATGGCATGACCGGATAGAGGTTGTTGCCCTCGGCGTCCAATCCAACCATGACCGCATTGAGAAAGCGGGAATTGCTCCAGCCGCCGATCCCGTTGGAATGGGGCGAGATATTCGGGGCGAAGAACTTACCGATCGCCGTATCCATCGCCATCCCGCCGGACAGAAGCGTCGTGTCGGAACCTGACCCATGGCACGCACCGCAGCCTGCAGCGCCGAAAAGATATTTGCCGTTGTCGACATTCGCCTTGTAGGTCGAAAAAGCGTCATCGGCAAAGGCATCCAGAGCCGAAGCCGTTGACGGACATTGGACCATCGCAAAAGCGACGAGTGCGAATATCCACGCCGGTCGCATCAGGCGGGACCGGGCGTTGGACAGGCTTTCAGGCAGTTTCCCGAACATGCTCATGGCTTGTTCTCCTTGCTTTCTGAAATGATCAAAACGTCTATGCGAATTATCGGAACTGGAATTGCTCGAACTCGACACGCCGCGGTGTCTTGCCGAGTGCTTTCAGTCCCTTTTCAATGGCTGCTCTCAAAGGTGGTGGACCACAGAACCAAAGGTCTGCTTCACCGGGATCAAATGCGCTGGCCGCCACGATCTTTTCGGCATCGAGCCGGCCGTCCTTGGCGGAATCATGCAATACGAAACTGAAATTCTGCAATTTGCCGGCCTGCGTCTCGAAGGTTTCGAGCCCGATCGCCTCGCTCCGGTCGCGCACGCAGTAGACAAGGTGAATATCCTGGCCTTCGTCGCCCTTGAGGCGGCTGGCCATGGCCAGGAATGGCGTGATGCCGATGCCGCCGGCAAGCCAGATCTGCTTCTTCCCGCCGCGCCGATGGTTGAAATGCCCGTAGCCGCCCTCGAGCGTCACGGAATCGCCGACGGCAATCCCCTCGCGCAGCGCCTTGGTGTAGTCGCCCAGCGCCTTGATCGCGAAACGGACGACACCGTCCTCGTCGATACCGGCAATCGTGAACGGATGAGGCTCGCGCAGGCCGGACTTGTTGACGCGGAAAAATCCGAACTGGCCGGGTTTTGCCTTCAGCGGTCGTCCGGTGGGCCGCGCCGATATGATGGTCGCGCCTTCGTGCCGGTTGACGTCGAAAACCTCATAGCTGCGCGTGCGCAGCCATGGCAGCAGTTGGGTATAGACATAACTGCCGATGCCGATAACGGCAAATATGTTGAGATAGCTCGCCAAAAGCGCCGTGCCGTCATAGGGCCGCTTGATGAACATTTGGTGGAACGCGACCATGACGAAGAGGATGCCGATGAACCGGTGCGTGATGCGCCAGAGGTGATAAGGGATTTCGATCTTCGTTCGCGGGATGATCTTGACGATACTCAGCACCAGCAGGATGACGAAACCGTAGAACGCATATTCTCCCAGAAGCGCTGCAATCTGGTTGAGACCGCTGGTCAGCGAAAGGCCCTTGAAATCCGGGGTGATGAAATAATGCACCAGGATCAGCACCAGAACGGCAATGCCGATCTTGCGGTGCACCTGGTAGATGCGGTCCAGCCCGCCGAACAGCCGCTCGACGAAGGGTGGCCGCGTCGCCAGAAACTGCGCGATCGCCATGCCCACAAAGGCCATCGACGATGCGACGAGCGAAAACGTCGTTCCCGCATTGGTGTGACTGACGGCAGGGATGGCAAGCAACCCCGCAAAACCAATCAATGTCCAGACGATGTATGCACCCGCAGTCAATTTGCGCCCCCCACAAATATCACCGAAAGTCGACAGTTCCCAAGGATCAAGACTGGCAAGGCCCAAAAGGTTCGTCAACTGCTATTGTAGCTCTTACGGCTTGCGGAACCGCTTTATTCGCCTCGGCGAAACTTTGTACTCAGGAAAAACCTGACAAAAATGTACAACAATATTTAAACAGAATATCAAAGGGTCAGCGTCGCAAAAGCCGTTTGCTTCCAAGAATGCAACCAACACCGGTCGGCAGTCATTCGTCAAAACGACACACGAAGACTAACGGCAACCGCGCAACGGTCAAGTACGGGAGGGACTTTTCAAGGAAATATAAATGACAAGACGTCAAAAATTCAGGGCAAGTGTCGCAGATTGGCGGGCAATCCGCCGCAATTGCAAGACAGCGCGGCTGCTTCAATCCGGCGTCATATCGTTCAGGGCTTTTTTAGCGTCCTCAACCAATGGATGCCCGGGGTGACGGCGGATAAACCGCTCCAAGGCTTCGCGTGTCTTCTTGGCTTTTGCCCGATCAAGCTCGGAGCGTACGGCGGCTTCGGTATCAGGGGGCGGCAGCATTATTCCTCCGGTTCCAGGCGGGCTCTTGCCATCCGCCGCGTAGGCCTCCTCCGCTGCACCAGCAGCCGACAGAGCAAGTATTATACCAAGCCAAACCCCATTTTTCATCATTTGCCTTTCCACCCCAAAAATAAACAGGATCGAATATTTGATTTATAGACCTTAAACGTCCTTGTTAAACAGGTTTTTGCGAATCATACTCAATCATCCAGTATTTCACCCTTAAAACCGCGGAGTTGCAGGCATGACCGGCACCAACAAGACGACAAAGACGATATCGGAGACCGGAAACCAGCTCGTTGACGGGGTCATCTCGACCTTTGCTTGGGGCGGCACATCGATCACCTATGCTTTTCCGACCACGAGCAGCAGCTATAGCTACTCGGGTGAAAAGGACAACAATTTCGCCGCCATCTCGGCAGCGCAGGAGACTGCCGCCCGCTTCATTCTGGAACAGGGAACCGGGAACGCAGCCAATGACGGTTTTTCCGTCGAAGGCTTCACCAATGTGAGCTTTTCGCAAGGCAGCGATTCGACGGCAACGCTTCGATTCGCGCAGTCGGACACGCCGCCTACGGCGTATGCCTATTATCCCACGACCAACGAGCGCGGCGGCGACACGTGGTTCGGCACCGCGTCCGACTATCGCTCCCCCGTCGCCGGCAACTACGCCTGGCACACGCTGATCCATGAGCTCGGACATGCGCTCGGCCTGAAACACGGCCACGAAACCGACACCTTCGGAGCGCTGCCGACCGACAAGGATTCGCTGGAATATTCCGTCATGACCTACAGAACCTTCGTTGGCGATGCGGGCGATTTCTACAAATACGAAGCATTCGGCGCGCCGCAGACATTCATGATGGCCGACATCGCTGCCTTGCAGCACATGTATGGTGCCGATTTTACGACCAATAACGGCAACACCATGTACAAGTGGACGCCTGGCAGCGGCAATACGGTGATTAACGGCACGGTCGCGATCCAACCCGGCGCCAACCGGATCTTTGCAACGATCTGGGACGGCGGCGGCAACGATACGTTCGACCTGACCGCCTATACGACCGCGCTGAGGGTCGATCTGCGACCCGGACAGTTCTCGATGTTCAGCGCGGACCAGCTCGCCAATCTCGGCGGCGGACCGAACGACGGCTTTGCGCGCGGCAACATCTTCAACGCCTTGCTGTTCAATGGCGACACACGGTCGCTGATTGAAAATGTTGCCGGCGGATCGGCCAATGATTTGCTTTGCGGCAATCAGGTGGCAAACAAGATTTTCGGCCACAACGGCAACGACAAGTTGTTTGGTTTCCAAGGCAACGATGAACTCAACGGCGGCGCGGGTAATGACATCCTGGTCGGTGGCGTAGGCGCAGACAAGCTTTTCGGCTCTACCGGTACGGATACGGTGTCCTATGAAAGCGCAACCGTCGGCGTCATTGCAAATCTGACAACGCCTTCCTTGAACACCAATGACGCGCTAGGCGACATTTACTCTTTGATCGAAAACCTGACAGGTTCAAAGTTCAACGACCAGCTTTTTGGCAACAGCGGCAACAATGCGCTTTCCGGCGGTGATGGCAATGATATTTTGTGCGGTGGAGCCGGCGCGGATATCATGGCGGGTGGCGCAGGTACCGATACTTTGACTTATAGTAGAGCAACGGCCGGTGTTATCGTGGATCTTCTCGGCCCCGCGAGAAATACAAACGAAGCTCAGGGTGACAGGTATTCGTCCATCGAGAATCTTATTGGCTCCAACCATGCCGATGAACTGCATGGAACGACTGGCGCCAATTCCCTAGCCGGCATGACAGGAGCAGATCTGTTGAATGGCCGTGATGGTAACGACTGGTTAAATGGCGGCCTTGGCGCCGATCAACTCTATGGTGGCACAGGTTCTGACAAATTTTTTTACAGGAGTACGTCAGATACCGGCAAGACACTGGCGACGGCAGACACGATCTTCGATTTCAACGCCGCTCAGGGTGACAAGATCGATCTTTCGAGTATCGACGCCAACATCAACATCGCCGGGAATCAGGCCTTCACCTTTGTCGGAACCTTCACCGGAGCATCCGCACAGGTGCGCTTCGAAAAAACCGCTTCGGACACATTTATTTACGGCGATGTGAACGGCGATTCGGTTGCCGACTTTCTGATCCATCTCGATGACGCGGTGACAATGTCGTCGGGACATTTCATTCTTTGACGAGACTGGACGCATGGACGACAAGGACCGGATCAGAGGATCCGGTCCTTGTTATTAAAGAACCCGAAGCGCCGGGCGGGCGTCAGGCGTTTTTCGATCATCGCCGTGACGCGCTGCGCTTGGCACGTCTGGACTAGTTTCCAGATCGCGATGGTCTCTTTCGGAAACAACCATATTCATCAGCGCCCATCGCCAAGCTTTCCAGCCAGGTTGTCGAGGTCGGTGAAGCGGTCGAAACGCTGGCGATGCGCGTCCGGCATCGGTGATGCAGCGGACATCATCAGTCAATTCCTGATCACGACACGCAGTTTTTTACCAGTTCGTCTGGCACGCCGAGCGCCCCGTTAACGCCATAGGCGACCGGGTTGTTGTAGACCACGACCGGCAGGATAAAGAGATTCTTTCAGCGCCTGCCTTTCGCTGCCACTTTTCCTTGGCGCTTGGAACTTGCAGACGGTCATCGGCGTCGGTCTGTTGCCGGCTACCGACTTTGCGAGCATCAGGATTTCGATCGCCTCGTCCGGATCGAGCGACGTGCCTCGCCGAGAACCACGAACGATCACGCGATTGACATCGACCGAGCCAAAGCGCGAAACAGCGCATCATCTCCGCGTTGTCGAAATCGCCTTCACGGGTAAATTCGGTCGGTACTGCCGGAAACATGCCACGTTAAAAGAGCACCCCGATTGCGCTGATATATCAGCATCCTTGCCTTTCGCGTTTGACTGTGCAAATATCTGATATATCAGAAGGAACGAAATCGCATGATGAAATCAGCATCGCAGGCCCATCTCGCCTATCTGGCGCTGGAAAGCCTGATCGTCACGCTGAAGCTGAAGCCGGGGTCGCTTGTCACCGAAAAGCAGTTGATCGATCTTGCGGGCCATGGACGCACTCCTGTACGCGAAGCCATCCAGAAGCTGGAATGGCAAGGCCTGATCGAGGTGCGCGCCCGTGTCGGCCTGCAGATTTCGGAGATCAAACCGGATGACCATCGGCAGGTCATGGAGACGCGCAGCCGGCTCGAGCCTTTGGCCGCAGCACTTGTCGCCGACCATGCAAGCCTGGAGGAGCGCGCGGAGATGATCGAATGCGCGCAACGGATGACGGCCTGCTCCATCAATGCCGACATGGAGGGCTTCCTCTCGGCGGACAAGGCGTTCGACGAGATCATGGAGACCGCCTGTCCCAACGCTTTTTTGACCGCGGCACTCGCACCGCTGCAGACCCATGCTCGCCGCCTCTGGTTCAAGGCCGCATCGACCGAACACATGGACCGGTCCGTGGATCTGCACGTCAAGGTCATCCGGGCCATCCATCAGGCGGATGCTGAAGCCGCATCCGCGGCCATGGCGAAGCTGATGGGATATCTCGCCGCCCACTAAGCGTCCAGTACGCTTACAAAACAGCGTCCATGAAAAAGGCGGCCTGCCGATGCAAACCGCCCTTCCCCATTCAAGCGTCCCTGTGATTAGCCGACGAAGGCGCGTTCGATGACGAATTCGCCCGGCTTGTTGTTGGCGCCTTCGGTCAGGCCGGCCGCTTCGAGAATTTCCTTGGTTTCCTTCAGCATCTCGGTCGAGCCGCAGATCATGCCACGGTCGATTGCCGGATCGAAGGCCGGCAGGCCGAGATCGGCGAAGAACTTGCCGTCGCGCATCAGGTTGGTAATACGGCCTTTGAACGGATAGTCCTCGCGGGTCACCGTCGCGTAATGGCGCAGCTTGTCGCCAACGAGTTCAGCCAGGAATTCGTGATTGCGGATTTCCTCAATCAGGTCGAAGCCGTATTTCAGCTCGGCCACGTCGCGCGTCGTGTGGGTGAGGATAACCTCGTCGAATTTTTCGAAGGTTTCCGGATCGCGGATAAGGCTTGCAAACGGTGCGATGCCGGTGCCGGTCGAAAACATATAGAGACGCTTGCCGGGCGTCAGCGCGTCGAGCACCAGCGTGCCTGTCGGCTTCTTGCGCATCAGAACCTGATCGCCGGGCTGGATGGACTGCAGATGCGACGTCAGCGGGCCTTCCTGCACCTTGATCGAAAAGAACTCTAGCTCTTCGTCCCAGGCCGGGCTTGCGATCGAATAGGCGCGGTAGATCGGCTTGCCGTCGACCATCAGGCCGATCATCGCGAATTCGCCCGAGCGGAAACGGAATTCCGTCGGACGCGTCATGCGGAAGCTGAACAGCCGGTCCGTATAATGCGTCACCTTCGTCACCGTCTCGGCAAACACGCCGGCCGGAACGGCTGCGGGAACAAATTCTTCGACCTTGGCAGGAGCATTCATCGTCGTCTTAGTCCTGTAATGGTGAGTAACGGTATCATCTTCAGCCGGATAGAGCACTGGCGCAGCAAAGGAAAGCAAATCCGTTCCAATTATACGCCTCTTTGCACGAAATGCCTTGCTTCAGACTGTCGCGGCCAGTTTTGCCAAAAAGCGGTGTTTAGGAAACCCGCCGCCAGCTGTAGGATTTCGCATCTGTCGATGCTCTGGCCGTCGGCTGGTAGTGATTGGTAATACCCGGCAGCCGACCTTCCGACAGACGCTTGATCGCCGTCGCGTTCGTTACGGCGAAGCTGTCGATGCCGCAGCGAAGCATCAGCGGCACCTGGTCGATCAGAACATCGCCGACAGCCCGGATTTCGTTGGCAAACCCGAGCCGCTGGCGCAACAGCGAGGCATGGCTGAAAGCGCGGCCGTCGTTGAACGCGGGAAAAGCGACCGCGACGATCTCAAGGCGGTACAGATAAGGCTCCAGGCGTCTCACATCATCAGCGGGCCTGATCACGACGCCGAGACCGACATCGTTGCTTTCATCGGCCCGCGCAATCAGCGCGTCGATATCCAGAAGCGGCTTCTGGTCGCCGATGGCCTTGACGTCGTCGGTTTCGACGATCCATGGATCGTTCTCGACAAAACCGGTTTCTCTCCAAATCTTCGTCATGTCTATTTCCCTTATGCCGCTGCCGCTGCTGCCGCGGTGCCGTAGAGGGCATCCTTGAACGGCTGCGGCCCCACGCGGCGATAGGCTTCGAGAAAGGTTTCCGACGCATCGTTGCGCAGGCCGAGATAGACATCGACGATCGTTTCGATCGCGTCAGTGACCTTTTCAGGCTCGAACCCGCGACCGATGATCTCGCCGATCGAGGTGTTCTCGTCGCCGGAGCCGCCAAGCGTAATCTGATAGAGCTCAGCGCCCTTCTTCTCGACACCGAGCAGGCCAATATGACCGACATGGTGATGACCGCAGGCATTGATGCAGCCGGAAATCTTGATCTTAAGCTCACCGATCTCCGCCTGTCGGGCCGGATCGCCGAAACGGGTCGAGATTTCCTGCGCAAGCGGGATCGAACGGGCATTGGCGAGTGCGCAATAGTCCAGCCCGGGACAGGCAATGATATCCGTGATCAGGCCGGCATTGGCAGTTGCAAGGCCCGATGAGACCAGGCCGCGATAGACGGCTTCGAGATCGGCCAGCGCCACATGCGGCAGGATCAGGTTCTGCTCGTGGCTGACGCGGATTTCGTCGAAGGCGTATTCCTCGGCGATATCGGCAACGAGATCCATCTGCGCATCGCTGGCATCGCCCGGAATGCCGCCGATCGGCTTCAGCGAGATCGTCACCATGCCGTAGTCGGGATGGGTGTGCGGCTGGACGTTCTGGTCGACCCAGCGGGCGAAACTCTCGTCCGCCTTCTTCCAGCGGGCGAGGTTTGCCCAGCCTTCCGGACGCTCGGCAAGCGGCGGCAGCGCGAAATAGGACGTGATCGCCTGGATATCGGCGTCGGGCAGCTTCAGCTCAGTGTTCTTCAGTTCGGCAAACTCGACATCCACCTGGCGTGCCAGTTCCTCGGCGCCGGTTTCGTGGACGAGGATCTTGATGCGGGCCTTGTACTTGTTGTCGCGGCGGCCATGGAGATTGTACACGCGCATGATCGCGGTCGTGTAGGAAAGCAGGTCCTCTTCCGGCAGGAAGTCGCGGATCTTCTTGGCGATCATCGGGGTACGCCCCTGCCCGCCGCCGACATAGACGGCAAAGCCGATCTCGCCTTGCTCGTTCTTCTTCAGGTGCAGGCCGATATCATGCACCTGGATCGCGGCGCGGTCGCGCTCTGCGCCGGTCACGGCGATCTTGAACTTGCGCGGCAGGAAGGAAAACTCCGGGTGAACCGACGACCACTGGCGCAGGATTTCCGCATAGGGCCGTGGGTCGGCCACCTCATCGGCGGCGGCGCCGGCAAAATGGTCGGCCGTAACATTGCGGATGCAGTTGCCGGACGTCTGGATGGCGTGCATTTCCACAGAGGCGAGATCGGCGAGAATATCAGGCGTATCGGAAAGCTTCGGCCAGTTGTACTGGATGTTCTGGCGCGTGGTGAAATGGCCATAGCCGCGATCGTACTTGCGGGCGATATGGGCAAGCATGCGCATCTGCTTTGAGTTCAGCGTGCCGTAGGGGATGGCGACGCGCAGCATGTAGGCATGCAGCTGCAGGTAGACGCCGTTCATCAGCCTGAGCGGCTTGAACGCATCCTCGGCAAGTTCGCCGGCGAGGCGACGCGTCACCTGATCGCGGAACTGCTCGACGCGGTCATGGACAAAGGCATGGTCGAATTCATCGTAACGATACATCGGTCTTCAATTCCTCAGGCAGCATGTACGGGGCCGGCAAGGCCTTTATATCCGGGGGCGTATTCGATCGTCGGGCCTTCGGCGCGAACGCGCTCGCGAAGGCGCAGCGGACGCAGCACGCCGTCTACTTCTTCGATGTCGATGACGTTGACGTCAACCACCTTGTTGTCGGAAAACGCGGTTTTTCCGGTCGATTCCAAGGCGGCAACCGCCTCGGCATGACGCGCGACAAACGCGTCCTGGAGCGATTCCACCCAATTGCCGGCGGCATCCAGCCAGACGGAGATGCCGTCGGAAAGGCGGTTGGCTGTCAGCACTTTATCGACCATGTCAGTTCCTCAATTCGTCGTCTGTTTTTCGCGTTGCACCGTGACAAGGGCGTTGGCCGCCCTGCCCGCCTGCGCAACCAGCGGCTGGGAATGCTCGAAATTAGCGCCCGCCACTGCATCGCCGATGATCACCATCACCGGGCCATTCAATTCGTCGCGATGCTCGAGATCAGGCAGATCACGAAGCGTTCCGTGCAGCAGGCGGCGGTCGGCGCGGCTGGCATTCTCGATCACCGCGACCGTGGTTTCGGCAGGCAAGCCCGCCTCCATCAAGCGTCCGGCAACCGACGCAGCCACCGTGCGCCCCATATAGACAGC
>UCJH01000035.1 GCA_900472785.1 Hyphomicrobiales bacterium
GCCTTCACCGTGGGCTTACTATTCTCATGTAGAATGGTGCTTTGCTCACAACACCGTCTCGTCGGCGGCTCCATAAGCTCCAATGTCTTTCGGATGACCAGGCATCCACCAGGACTTCGTCTATTCCGGCGAAAGCACGTTTGCAGCTTAGCCATTAGATGAACGGCCCGAGACGCCCGTTTACGATATCACGCAACCGATCAAGAATGCGGTCTCCAGCAAGCCTATACCCTTCGGGCAAGACCAGGGTCCCGACGGCATCTGAAATGCTGCGTGCCATCGTCGACATGCATTGTGCCGCCCAGCGTGCTGGCAGCTCGATCGTTCGGGCAAGAATCTCGAAATCCTCGGGCGACAGATTGTCGTCCCGGCCGTTCAGTTTAAGCGCCATCCGATCATGCTCCAGGCGAGGAAAAACACGCGTTGTCACGGCGTCGTAGGCGGGAGCAAATCTCACCGACGCAAAATGATCGGCACCCTCCTCGGCTGTTTTGAGGAGCGCCAGATTCTTCAGGTGCATGTCACCATCCGCGATAAACCACGCATAGAGCGCTCTCTGGAAAAGAGTTTTGACGGCATATAGGTCAGCGCGCAATTGCCTTGATAAGCGAGGCGAGGTCGAACCACGGAGATGTCAAACCGAGCTACATCAGGGCCGGCTTCGAATAGCGGCGTGGATTGAGTTCGAAATAGAAAACCGGCAAGCCTTTTTCCTTGCCATAGTAAGCAACCCAAGCATCAACTGTATGGCTCTGCTTCCACATTCCAAATTTCGTGGAGTTCGAGTAAATTTTATCGTTTTCCCCCAGGATTCCGACATGCCCAATTTGGCCGCCGGAGGTTGGGGAAATCACGATAACGCCTGGCCCCGGTATCTCACCTACAGGCACTTCCCTGTCCTGCTGGCGAAGGGACAAGATCATGAACGCCGTTTGAAGCCCTCCCCCAACCGGCTGGCCACAGGCCCTCTTGACGATCCGGTTCACTGCCCAAGCGCAGCCAAGCTTACCGCCGCGTGTTTCCGGCGGTGATAACTCACGCGAGTTCATTTCGGGGTTATCGACACCCCAAATCGCCGTTTCGTGCACGAGGATGTTCAGCGCTTCTTGCGAAATCGTCGGACCAGCGGCCATTACAGCCGGATCGTCATACTCCTCCACCGAGGGAAGATCGAACTGAGCGAATTTCGCAAGCAATTGCTGGAGGTCGTTGTCTGTGCCGGCGACATCCCAGACATCCCCGGTCAGAAGCATAGGTTCCCCGTCTACAAGGCCAACCAGCGATAAAGCGCTTTCATACTCCCCGGATTGCAGTACCAAGGCGTACTGATTCCCTGCCTCGTCGTGGATCGTCTCAACGATCTCACTGGTGAGCTTTGGATCCAAAACGCTTGCGATATCGGCCAAATCCATCTTGCGCCCCTTGTCTGCTTGACTACGCCACAACTACTACCCTTAATTGATTTTGACGAGTCGGAAATTCCACTATCACGGTCACGAAGGAACGCGCAGCACGACTTTCCCAACAAACTCAGATTGTCGTAATATTTAGTATTCTCAACCAGCAGTGACTGTGGTCATATCGCCTTCGAGATGGGTCTGGAGGGGAAAGAATGACGATATACAGCATCATATCTGCTGCGACTGCCGCGGCGTTCTTCATGGCATGTGCTCAGCCGGTCGCCAGCGCGGATGCAACGACAACATATGCCCTGTCCGTGCGCATGGAGACGCTTGACAAAACCGATTGCGGCAACGGCGGGAATGATTGCGTTCCTGCCTGCATGGTGCATGCGAGACTGGACCTTCTCCAATCCGGCATCACAACTTCGGTGCCCATCCAGATCGCCTTCTGGCATAAGGTGGAAGAAACCCAGGAAGATGGCGAGATTGAAGTGGTCGAACGACCTGCGGCTCAACTCATGTTCAATGAATCGCAAAGTGGCAAGTATTCGGAAACTGCCGACCACACGCCACGTTTTGAGTGTAAGGATATCGCAGTGTCGCGGATCAGTGTCGAATGCCCTCTAGTAAGCGACGACCGTTGCCCCGGGCTGTTTTATGTCCAGATTCCCGACATCAAATCGTGGGGCGTTAAGGAGCAAATAGTCCAGGCACAGTAAGGCTCGTGCGGGTAGCGCACGCTACCCTTCGGGCATAGCCCGGTCGATCTTAAATTGTCACTCCAGGTGTCGTTGCCCGTCCCGCGCCAGAAAGCCGGCGAAACGATCCGGGATCGCGACGCTCACTCCATCAGGTCTATCATGCTCCGTAATCTATCCGTGCAGGTCGACAGGTCGACCTGGCCAAGGCCACCCAGACAGCCCGCGTTTCCCGCGTCTTTCGTAGCCGGCACAAGCAGTTGTGACTTCAATATGGCATCGGTTCTGCTAACGATTGGCTACCTCACGACACCGTCACATGTCTCCGGCGTGTCTCTAAGCGAGTTCTGGGCTTGGGTGCGATATCTTCATGCCATCGCCGATACGCCCGACCTCCAACTGACGAGGCCTTTTTTCGATCTTGACGCGCACCAGAAGACAATCCTCAGCGATGACTTCGGTATGGGCATTCCCATGGCGTGGCTGATCGAGAAGCTCACCTTAGGACCGATCGCTGATGGCCGATACTTTGTCGACAGGCTCGCCGCCAGTGCCGGAGCTGCGACCCTAAAGACGGCAAAGCGGGGTCCACGGAAGACACCGGACTTCGTTGCGCGCGATGCGTCCGGGGTGTGGCACGTGATCGAATGCAAGGGCACGCAGAGCGGCATCGAGTATCGCAATCGACAATTGGGAGGCCTTAATCCTCTCACGGGAGCGGTCTCGCAGAAGAATACGATTCAGTTTCCTGCCGGCCACACCGGGCAGCGATTGGCTTGCGGATTGTCGATTGCGGTCGAAGGCAGTGGCGCAAGATCAAACCTGCGCATTATCGATCCGCCCGGGTCGGACGACTTCGTTGTTAGAGAGGACGATCTGGCCCTTGCCGATGACGCAATAGAGCGCGCCATTGGCGCGAGAGCCCTGCGTCTTGCTGGGTTCCAGGCAACCTCGGCAATGATGTCCGCGCCATCGGGACCCAGCCCAAAATCGCAACCGTTGAAGGGCAAGCGCGAGGCGGAACGGAGCGAATTCGTGGCAGAAAAGGTGCGCCACTCGAACGACGAGCTTAAGCAGAGGACGTCTTTTGAACGGTTTGGCGCGCACAAGGAACGGTACAGGGGACGTATGATGAAGGTCGACCTCCCGGTACCCATTCTGGTCGACGGTCGATCGATCCGGTCGATCAGGATCAGAAACGGCATAAACGATCGTTTCCTGCGTGACCTGACGGGGGAAGACATGAAAGAGGGAACGAGCGCGCGAGCCAATATCGGAATTGCGGACCAGGCCGACCGCACCTTCCTCGAGAAGGAGCGTTACATGGCAAGGCTCAGCATCGGCAGGCTCTTCGTCTCCGAGCTTTCGTTCGAAGAGAAGAATGCTTCCGAAATCTAGATGCAACGCTGACTGCGCTCGACGCCGTGAACCGGCCATCAATGCAATGGAGCTCTACTTGCCCGTCTCACCAATTCTCGCAATATGATGCAAAACCGCACTCGACCAAGACAGGGAAGATTAGAGGTCGCGCAATGGCGCTTTCCGTAATTGGAACCAGTGGCGCGGGCACCACATTTGAGGCAAATGCCATCGCTTGTATGCTCGCCGCATTGCTCAGCGAAACCGGAACACTCGGCGATCCCTCTGGGTTGATTGTCGAACGGATCGAGCTCCAACGCTCTGGTGCAGTCCCCGGCTTCGACGATGCAATCATTCAGCACCGCCTTCCAACGGGCGGCATACGTTCCACCGCGGTGCAGATCAAACGCACTTTGAGTGGTGTCGTTTTGCATTTAATCGTGAGATTCCAGTCCTAACAGTTTCAATAAGATAGCGCGGCACTTAAATTGAGACTTGGCATTTAATTTGAGATTCTGGCTTCGCTTTTTGGCACTTAATGTGAGATTCACCGCCAGGGAAAGATGGCTGCTTACAGCCACGCTTCCATGAGAAAATAACCTATATTACAGGTGGTTATCGCCGAACCGAAAGGCGTTTTGCACGGAAAATCACACCGACGAATCTCAAATTAGGTGCCATCACCAGTCTGAACGGGCGCATTCTTACAGTTAAATGCCAAACGACAACCGGTGGCGGCGATAGAGACGGTTTCGAACGGTTTGGGTCATGCCGCAAAATCGCATAGGCTAATCGCCGCGGGGTTAACGTTACGACGCCAGCGCGAGCGTGTGAGCAGGCCGACGAGCAGGCAGGGCAGCCATCGAACTGAAACAGAACACGATCTGCACTTTTACCCCGGGCTTCCGGGGGGGGGTGGCAGCCAACCCGTTATAAGGTTTTGGCAAAGACTTATAACGTTGACAAAAGCGAACATGGTTATAAGGTCTTGGCCGAGACTTATAACAGCGGTGCGAGATGAGCGAAAATGACTTCATCAGCAGAAGGAAACGGCGCTTCGACCAGGCGATGGCCGAACTTGCCGCCGAGAGGGCCGCCGCACTCGAGAAGGAAACGCCAATGATGAAAGGGATCGACATCAGCTATCGGACGATGTTCGCGGAGCTGGCGCAACGGACGCTCGATGCTCAATTTGTGGCGGACTTCCCCTTGGAGGGATGGTTCGTGAGCGTGACCGTCAAAGATCGCGATTACTGGTATTTTGATCTCCCTACCCCCGAGGGCAAGGACAAGCGAAGCTACGTCGGTCCCGCGAGCGACATAGCGATCACGGAGCGGGTGAAGGCCCACAAGGAGATCAAGGACAACATCCGGGAGCGGAGGCGCATGGTTAGCACGCTGCGCCGCGCAGGCCTCCCCGGTCCTGATCCATTCGCGGGCGATGTCACTAAAGCTCTAGCCGACGCCGGATTGTTCCGGCTGCGGGCCGTCCTGATTGGGTCGGTGGCATTCAGCACCTATGCGGGGATGCTCGGTGTCCGCCTCCCCTCGGCAGCCATGCAGACGGGCGACGCGGATTTCGCGCAGGACTTCGCGATCTCGGCTGGGGTCCAAGACAGCCTGCCGCCGATCCTAGAAATCCTCCAGTCGGTCGATCCCGACTTCCGAGCGGTTCCGCACCAGGCCGACAAAGCCAAGGTGGTGGCCTTCCAGAACGCCAAAGGCTACCGGGTGGAGTTCCTGACTGGAAACCGTGGATCGGACGAATACACTGGCAAACCATCGCCCATGCCCGCCCTCGGCGGCGCGTCGGCGGAAAACCTCCGGTTCTTGGACTATCTCATCTACGAGCCAATCCGGACGGTGCTTCTCTTCCGCGAGGGCGTGAACGTCCTTGTCCCCGCTCCCGAGAGGTATGCCGTCCACAAGCTGATCGTGTCTTCGCGTAGGCTGACGGACACGCTAGGACGCGTGAAAGCAGACAAAGACCTGTCGCAGGCCGCCTTGCTCTTCGAAGCCCTCATGGAGACGCGCCACGGCGACGAACTGGCCGAAGCGTGGGAGGAAGCATGGGAGCGTGGAGATGCGTGGAAAGAGGGCATCGTCAGCGGCCTATCGAGACTGCCCAAGAACGGAGTGAAAGCCCTAGAAAAGGTTCTCGGTCCCGAGGTGGTGGAAAGCCTGCTGAAAAGGTGATCGACAGATGAACGCGAAACTCAGCCCATACGGAGAGCACGAGGAATTGTGTGGCAGGTGCCGCATTTGGATAAATGCGGTATATGTAAGCGATGATTATCGCCGAGCTGGCGAGATCCCCAAAAAGTCTCAAATCATTCGACGACGGACACTCATCGAGAACATATCCGTCCTGGGGCGTCTACACCATCAACGCCATGGCGCCCGCGAAAATCGTAAGGATCAGCGCAAGACAATCAGATTCACCCAATCTGCGGACATTGTGTCATCTTTCAGTATTCAAGCCCGGTCACGACGAACACCGCGACTCCGAAAACGACCATGAGCACGGCGCCAACGATCTTGAACGTGCGATCATCATGGTTCGAGATCATCTTGTCATACGCGGCATTGCCCATTTCCTCGCGAGCAAGTCGCTCCTCCAACAAGCGTTTCGCGTCGTTATCTCCGCGCATCTGATTGAAGTACTGCGACATGATCGCTCCGTTCCGGTTGCCCTGAGTTTCGCGCACATGGGCACCGTCCGCAACAAGGTTTTTCCGGCATCGTAAAGTTAAAGGGCTGCGGCCAAAGCTGGTGCTCGCCGCTTCCAGTCACGCAGCCGGCACTAAACTTAACGCTGCCAAGGCAAGATCTAGGATTTGCGCTTTGGTTTAAGCGGGGCGAAGGCGTGCGATCTGATACCAAGTGTCCATGGCGATTGTTCGCAGCTCGCGATGATCGTTGGATGGGACGTCATTTCGGGGGATGTGAAAGAGGTTGGCAATCGGATCGTGGATGGAAACAAAACGTTGAAGGTGCCTCGGTGACTTGAAGCGCTTCATGATCCTTTCTCGCCTTCGGGTCGGCTGATGGGAGTTTTCAGCCCGATTGTTCAAGCCTTTATGCGAGCGATGCTCGACGCTGGGCATGATCTCCCGCTTCGCTGCGTTATAGGATCGAAGTTTGTCGGTGATCATCACACGCGGCGAACGGCCTTGTCCTTTCAGCAGCTTTCGCATCAAACGCTTGGCAGCTTCGGCATTGAGCCGGCTCTGGACCAGGACGTCAAGGACGAAACCCTCCTGATCGACGGCACGCCAGAGCCAATGTTTCTTGCCGGCGATCGTGATCACAACCTCATCAAGGTGCCATTTGTCACCGAGCCTGCCGGCCGAGCGCCTGCGGATATCATTGGCAAAATGCCGGCCAAACTTCTCCGCCCACAGCCTAACAGTCTGGTGAGAGACGATGATTCCACCGGCTGCCAGCACATCCTCAACCATGCGCAGACTGAGCGGAAACCGGAAGTAGAGCCACACAGCGTGGGCAATCACATCTGCTGGAAATCGATGGCGGCGATAGAGCGGATCACGGGCAAATTTGGTCATGCCACCAGATCCCACATTTTGATCGACGCCCGGTTAACATGACAGTGCCCTCGTCGATGCTGTTCAGGGCTTTTCAGCGGCGATCGCGGCTGATATGTTCATTATTTGTTCTTATCCTCCAAATGAGTCAATGCTGATTCTGGCGGTGGCTAAGGCGCGGATAGCGGTACGCGATGAGCAAGCGACGGGCATCCCAAACCAAAACAGCATGAACAGACAGGCACTTATCGGGGATGACGGCATGACGGTTGCCTATCTGGAAAAACTGAACGAGCAGCAACGGCAGGCTGTGGAACACGGCGTCAGGCGGGCGGACGGACAGGTGGCAGGACCGCTTCTGATCATCGCTGGCGCCGGATCCGGCAAGACCAATACGCTTGCCCATCGCGTGGCCCACCTGATCGTCAACGGGGCCGATCCGCGGCGCATGCTGCTGATGACGTTTTCCCGCCGGGCCGCGTCAGAAATGGCGCGCCGTGTCGAGCGGATCTGCAAGCAGGTGCTGGGCGCCAATTCCGGGACTTTGACCGATGCGCTGGCCTGGGCCGGTACGTTTCACGGGATAGGCGCCCGATTGCTGCGGATCTATGCCGAGCAGATCGGGCTCAATGTGGATTTCACCATCCACGATCGGGAGGACAGTGCCGACCTGATGAACCTTGCCCGTCACGAGCTGGGTTTTTCCAAGACCGAAAACCGTTTTCCCACCAAGGGCACGTGCCTGTCGATCTATTCGCGTGCGGTGAATTCGCAGGCGCCATTGAACGAGATCCTGCGCCAGCACTATCCATGGGTGGCGAGCTGGGAAGAACAGCTGAAGCAATTGTTTGCCGCCTATGTCGAGGCCAAACAGGCCCAGAACGTGCTCGATTACGACGATCTGCTACTCTATTGGGCCCAGATGGTCAGCGATCCCGATCTTGCCGACGATATCGGCAATCGGTTCGACCATGTGATGGTCGATGAGTATCAGGATACCAATAAGTTGCAGGCCTCGGTGCTGATGGCGCTCAAGCCCGGTGGACGTGGGTTGACGGTGGTCGGCGACGATGCGCAGTCGATCTATTCGTTCCGCGCGGCGACGGTTCGCAACATCCTCGATTTCCCATCATCCTTCAGTCCGGCTGCCGATATCATCACGCTGGATCGGAATTATCGTTCGACACAGCCGATCCTCGCCGCAGCAAATGGCGTCATCGATCTGGCGCGCGAGCGTTTTACCAAGAACCTGTGGACCGATCGGCAATCGCTGGAGCGACCGAAACTGGTCACCGTCAAGGACGAGACCGAGCAGGCGAATTTCATCGTCGACCAGGTGCTCGCCAACCGCGAGACCGGCATGACGCTGAAGAACCAGGCTGTGCTGTTTCGCACATCCAGTCATAGCGGTCCGCTTGAGGTCGAACTCACCCGCCGCAACATCCCCTTCGTCAAGTTCGGCGGCCTGAAGTTTCTCGATAGCGCCCATGTCAAAGACATGCTGGCGGTTCTGCGGTTCGCGCAGAACCCGCGCGACCGCGTTGCCGGCTTCCGGCTGCTGCAGATGCTGCCGGGGATCGGGCCAAAGACGGCCGGCAACATTCTTGAGACGATCGCGGCTGACCCGGAGCCACTGCTCGCCCTTGCCGAGATCCCACCTCCGCCCAAGTCCGGCGAAGACTGGACATCGTTCGTTCAACTGCTTGGGGGCTTGCGAAAGAATGAAAATGGCTGGCCATCGGATATCGGGCAGGCACGCCTCTGGTACGAGCCGCATCTCGATCGCATCCATGAAGATGCAGACACCCGCAAGGCCGATCTCTTACAGCTCGAGCAGATCGCCAGCAGCTATCCATCGCGCGAGCGCTTCCTCACCGAATTAACGCTTGATCCGCCAGATGCGACCAGCGATCAGGCCGGCGTGCCGCTGCTCGACGAGGACTATCTGATCCTGTCGACCATTCATTCGGCAAAAGGCCAGGAATGGCGCGCGGTCTTCATGCTCAATGTCGTTGACGGCTGTATACCGTCTGATCTGGGAACCGGGACCAGCCAGGAACTCGAGGAAGAGCGCCGGCTGCTTTATGTCGCCATGACCCGCGCCAGGGATCACCTGGCGCTGGTCACGCCGCAGCGGTTTTTTACCCACGGGCAGAACGCTCAAGGGGATCGGCATGTTTATGCGGCGAGGACGCGGTTCATTCCTGCCACGCTGCTGCAATTCTTCGAGACGACGACTTGGCCGAAGGTCTCGGCAGCCACGTCCGAGCGAAGTGCTCAGCAGATCCGTATCGATGTCGGCGCCCGTATGCGAGCCATGTGGAAATAGGAGAGGATCGATGTGCAATCTCTACAATGTGACCACCACCCGTGACGCGGTTCTCCAGTTCACGAAGGCTTTTAGGGATCGCGCCGGCTGGAACGAAGCGAGCTTCGACGTTTACCCGGGCTATCAGGCACCGATTGTCCGCGTTGCCGAGGACGGGAGCCGAGAGATTGCCCGGGCGACCTGGGGCATGCCGTCGCCGCCCGCCAATGTGAAAAACTACGACCCGGGCGTCACCAATATCCGCAATGTAAGTTCGCCACATTGGCGCCGCTGGCTTGGGCCTACCAGCCGCTGCGTCGTGCCGTTCACGTCTTTTGCCGAGCCTGACCCAGCCAGCAAGATGGAGGGCGGGCGTGTCCCGAACGCTTGGTTTGCCGGCAATGAAGATCGGCCGCTGATGTTTTTCGCGGGCTTCTGGACGCCCTGGAAAGGCGTGCGGAAGGTCAGGGATGGCGAACAGGAATACGAACTCTTCGGATTTCTGACGACCTCCCCCAACGAGATCGTCTCGCCGATTCATCAAAAGGCCATGCCCTCCATCCTGACCACGCCTGAAGAAGTCGAGACCTGGCTGACAGCACCGTGGGATGAAGCTCGTCTCCTACAGCGTCCGCTACCGGGCAACATGCTGGTGATCGTGCCGCCGCAGGCCAAACCAAAGCCGGACAAGGAAGGTCTGTTGCTTTGATCACCAGCATAGAGCACGACCAGGGCAGTCAAATGCCTGTTCACCAAATGCCGGATTACCGTCTGGAAACTGACGGCATGGGTCGCGTGCAACCCGTGCGCAAAATCATCCATGTGGACATGGACGCATTTTATGCATCGGTCGAGCAGCGAGACAACCCGGAGCTACGTGGGCTACCATTGGCGGTCGGAGGATCGGCGGCACGCGGCGTTGTGGCGGCCGCAAGTTACGAGGCCCGTGTCTTCGGCGTGCATTCGGCCATGCCGTCGGTAACCGCCAAACGCAAGTGCCCGGAGCTGATCTTTGTGCCGCCGCGCTTCGATGTCTACAAGGCGGTATCCCAGCAGATACGCGAAATCTTCGCCGAATATACGCCGCTGATCGAACCGCTGTCGCTCGATGAGGCCTATCTCGATGTGACCGAGAACTTGAAGGGCATGGAGATCGCCACCGACATCGCGTTGGAAATCCGCGCAAAGATCAAACAGGTCACCGGTCTCAATGCCTCGGCGGGCATCTCCTACAACAAATTCCTGGCCAAGATGGCGAGCAACCTGAACAAGCCGAACGGCCAGGCCGTCATCACGCCGAAGAACGGGCCGGGTTTCGTCGAGGCCCTCCCCGTCAAGAAATTCCATGGCGTGGGACCGGCCACCGCCGAACGGATGAAACGGCACGGCATCGAAACCGGGCTTGATCTCAAAGCGAAGTCGCTCGCCTTCCTTCAGCAGAATTTCGGGAAGTCCGGTCCGTATTTCTACGGCATTGCCCGTGGGGTCGATGAACGCCGGGTGAGATCCGATCGCATTCGAAAGTCTGTTGGCGCCGAGGACACGTTCGTTGAGGACATCGACGATTTCGATCTGGCCAAAGCCGAGTTGCGGCCGTTGGCCGAGAAAGTCTGGCGCTATTGCGAAGCGCACGACATCACGGGGAAGACCGTGACTGTCAAAATCAAATATTCGGATTTCAGCCAGGCGACCCGCAGCAGGACCGTGTCGGGATCCGTGTCAGACATCGACATGGTCCTGGAGAATGCTGAGACCCTGCTCGCCTCGGTGTTCCCGTTCAAACGTCCGGTGCGGCTCCTCGGGATCACCCTGTCATCGCTCAACACGGAAGTGAGCGGTCAAGAACCGCAACTCGCTCTCGGGCTCTAATGCGACGGCCCTGAAAACGAAAAAGCCTGCCGCGGGAGGAGGTGCGGCAGGCTTTCCGAAAAGAACCGAACAGTGGCTCAAGAGGAGGAGTGCCGCTGTTCCGACAGACGCCCCTTGGGAGGAGGAGTGGGCCGTCTGAATTCGAAGCTCTGCGGGAGGAGGTGCATCGCTTCGATGAAACCAAGATACCCATTCTCACCGCACATTAAATAGACTTTGCTGCAGTGCAGCTATGCGAAATATGCACGGCCACCTCTGACGAAAGAAATCTTCAACTCAGGGCTTCGTGGCAGGCCAGATACACAAACGCCCGCGTTATCAGCGGGCGTAGGGTAATGCAGGTTGGTTTGGAAAAAGCCGCTTAGCGAGCGACCGACTGCCGGGCAACGCTTTGAATATCGGCGCGATTGATACCAAGATCCTGCAGTTCGCGCGAGCTCATGCGGCCGAGTTCGGTAACGGTCTGACGGTACTTGCGCCAGCTATTGAAAGAGCGTGCTACGTTCATGATGATCCCCTTCCGTGAGGTCTCTTGACGCCAGCAACCTTGCTTCGGTTCCAACGTCGTTTCGATGATTGGAATATAGGCTCTTGCCCCGCCGTCGATAAGGCACAAGGTCTCAGGCCGGCCATGCGCTCAAAGCATGGGTCCGATCAGATACAAGCTGAAGAGGCGATCAGGCCCGAAACCGATCGAAGGCGGTGAGGCGTTTAGTCGGTGGATCGGCGTCTGGATAGCAGTAGATTTCGCCCCTGAGATAACGGAGCTCATCCTCGAGCGCTTCTTCACCAACCTCGATCCACCAGGACTTGGGTCGGCCATCGCTTCCGTCGGACCAGCGATAACCTCGCGCCTTCAGATGATCCTTCATGTCGAAGGGACTGTTTTCCGCAAAGATTCGGATACGCGATCTCTGGCTTGCTTCATAGAGTTCGGCGAAAGCTATGGAAGCAGAGGTATCCACCTCACGGGCCAGGACCTCCAGAAGTGCGAAACAATCATCGACAGCGCGATGGCCTTCATGAAAATAGCCCGCCTGCCCGATCAGGTATCCGAGCTTCGTGCCCTCATATCCCCGCGACGACCAGTCGATCTCAGAGTTGGAGCAAGCCCAGGCCTTGCCGGAAAATAGGTGAGAAAATGCCTCACAGAATGGCCGGTCGAAACCGGCATTGTGGGCAATCAGCAGATCGGCAGGTTCGATCAGTGCCTGCAACGCAGCCGTATCGATCGACTGCCCGACCACCATGTTGTCGGTTATTCCCGTAAGCCTGGTGATTTCGGAGGGAATGGAAACGCTGGGCTGCTGAAGTCCACCATAGATGCCGGTCACGTCACCGATGCTTCCTGTCGCATCGAAGGTGAAAGCGATCACGCCAATCTCGATGATCTCATCCTTGCGCGCATTGAGGCCCGTGGTCTCGGTGTCGAGAATAATGCCCTTGAGCGGGTATTCCGGACGCGGGAATGGCGCGATCGCGCGCTGCAGAAGTTTCGTGAGGATGCGGTAGCGGCCTGTCTCCGACAGATGACGGACCATGTCCTCTTCACTCATGGGGACGGCAGGCTGTTCGGGCTTGGCTAATCTGGAAGCGGCACGCGTGACCAAATCGTCGCGCGGAGCCTGCTCCGAAAACATGTCAAACTGTTCTGCCATTCCTGTTGTCAAAGCCCCACCGCCGATTTTCTACCTTCAAAACACGGCACGACCGGCAGATCAACCTTGTTGGTGGCGGTGCGATTTCAGCCATCTGTCGAGCAAGGTTTACGATCGCGCAGTTTCACGAAGTGACAGCTCTTGGGTCGTTGCGCAGAAACGTCCAAAACAGGAAAGGGCATACCAGCTGTAGCGGGCACCGCGAAAGCCGTTCGCCTCACGCAAGACCGGTAAAAAGGGTTGCCGCAGGAGGGTCAGCGTAGCGACGGCAACGCCGGACCCGGGATCGACAGCCCCCGGCGCGCGGGGCCGCTTCTCACATCCTAGACCGCCACCTTAGCTCCATGATCAGAATTAGCGGCAGAGAGATCCCAAGCCCTGCGCGATGAAACAGATTTGCAGCATCCACCAGGCACTTGGTCTTATCAGTGGAGAATAACGGCCTCGACTCCGATCGGAAGGCCGATCCTGAAGAACTTATCGAACAACATCGTCTTCCGAAATTGCCTATCCATCATCGACATGGCCGGCACATTCTGCGGCGAGTTCTCCAGTACGCCCAACCAGGTCAGCGGGCGAACGAGATTATGTGCGATGAACCAGCCTGCCTCGTGTCGAGGGCCGAGCGGTCCCCTCGCCGGGAAAAGCTCCACCTGGAGTGCCCATTCGGTATAATCGCCAAGCGTCACCCAGTCGCCGAACCGGGTCGAGACGATGCCCAGCATATGCCTAAGATCCCAGAACAGCGCGGCAGCTTCGGGGGATAGACTCTCCTGCAGCGGAGCGGCCAACATCCATTCTGCGAGAACGGCCTGAAGCTCCCCGTGATTGCCAAGCGCCGACCTGCCGCGTTTCGTGAGCAGGGCCCTACCTTTGTAGTGGCGGATGATACGAAGGTCCTGCAGCGCCCAATGCAGGATGGCGAGCGGAGGGAAATCCGGCTCGTTGAGAACCTTGTTCACGGAATAGAGGATTTCCGGTTCATACCCGGGCCACTGAAATTCATGTGCGGCCCATTCGACACATTTCCTATGAAAAGCGCCCAGGGATTGCGTCAGCGGAATACCGCCGTTTTGCTCGACATAGCGGAGAAGCTTCATGCCATTGATGGCAAGTGGGCTCGCTGCCAGTTCCTCCTGATGAAGAGCCGGAGACAAATACACAAAGCGGGAGAGCGTGGACGGGCGGAACATGGTAACGGATAATGCCGGAATAACTCACCGCCGTCATCTCCCCGACCCGATTTGATTTCGAACCACTGATCCGACCCATCAAACCCAGGCGCCTTGAACATATTCGAACCGCTGACCTGTAGATCTCAGCATTGAGAATAAAACCAGCTCACTGGAAAAGCGTCTGGCCACGCCCGCGAGACATGGAGGACACAAATAACATCGACCGCTGTTTGGGTAGTTGCATACGCCGCGACTTACGGCGTGCTTTTAACTATAAGCTCGCGGATGCCAGAAATTCTGTCAAACACGACTAATTGGGAGATCTATCGACCGACGGAGGCCAACAACCATCAGTTCGTTAACCAAAATAGCGGCTGACGGATTTTCCGGCCTCGCCCGTTAGTGCGCATATGTGATCGTGCTCAACATCGTCAGATGGCGGATTTTAACGGGGCTGGGCAAGAGCCTATGGATCTCGCTTACAAGCGGCAGCAGATGGGGCATCTTCATGTGCGCATCGAGGTCGGCTTGGCTGCGCCAGTTCTCGTAAAACACGAAGACACACGGATCGTCCGCATCCACGTGGAAGTCGTAGTTGATGCAACCGGGCTCAGCGCGTGTCGGCGCCACTTGGGCCGCAAGGAGATTTTGCAGTTCCTCGCGCGTTTCCGGCTTTGCGGTGACTGTGCCAATAATCGTGACATGGGACATAAATTAGCTCCGCTTCTGCGACAGGGCAACGGCCAGGATGATGATGCCGCCGCGTGCGATGAGCTGCTGGGAAAATTCCAGCCCCATCAGGATCAACCCGTTGTTGATCATGCCGATCATCAGGGCGCCGACGATGGTGCCGATGATCGTGCCCTTGCCGCCAAACAGGCTGGTCCCGCCAAGAACGGCAGCGGCGATGACGGACAGTTCGTCCCCCTCGCCGAGTTGGAACCGGCCCGACTGGAGCCGTCCCGCGTAAAGCATGCCGGCAAAGGCGGCGGCCGTCGAGGAAATGACGAGAACGCGGAACTTGATCGCCTTGGTGTCGATGCCGGAATAGCGCGCCGCCGTTTCGCCGCCGCCGGTCGCGAGAACCCGCCGGCCGAAGCCGGTGCGGCGCAGGACGACATGACCGATGGCGCCGAAGACGACCATCCAGAACAACAGGACAGGAATCTTGAAGAGCGAGCCGCCGCCGAACAGCCAGGAATAGCCGGGGCTGAGGATCGGCACGGCAGCGGTGTTCGAAATCCACATCGCCACGCCCTTGGCGATGCCCATCATCGCCAGCGTCGTCAGAAACGACGGTATGCCGACGCGTGTCGTCAGCCAGCCGTTGAACATGCCGACGGCAATGCCCGTCGCGAGACCGGCGAAGACCCCGGCCACCGGCCCGGCCACGGCGATGGCCATGGCCACGGTGACCGTTGCGAGCCCCGCGACCGCGCCGACCGAGAGATCGATCTCTCCGGCCGACAGCACAAAGGTCATGGCAACCGCCATGACGGCGATCATCGCCGTCTGGCGCACGATGTTGAGCAGGTTGTTGGGGTTGAGAAAGCCCTTGTCGGCGAGCGTCAGCGCGAAGATCACGAAGATCACCGCAAAGCCGATATAGATGATATATTGCCGCCAGTTGGCCTTGAAGCTTTCAGCGAGCGTTGGATTTGCGGTCGTCATGTCAAACCTTCTCCCCTTGCTTCAGGGCGTCCTGAATTTCGATCTGCAGGCGTTGCTCGGCCGCCTGAAGACGGTGGGCCGTGTCGTTTGCATCAATGGCCGGATCATCGAGCCGCTCGCGCGGAATATCGGCAAACATGCGCCCTTCCGACAGGACGACGATGCGGTCGCAGGCCGTCAGCAGTTCGCTCAGTTCCGAGGAAATAAAGACGATCGCCTTGCCGGCCGCGGCCAGATCGCGCACCAGCTTGATGATTTCGGATTTCGAACCGATGTCGATGCCGGCGGTGGGTTCGTCGAGCACAAGAATATCCGGGTCGGTCGCGAGCCATTTGCCGATGACGACCTTCTGCTGGTTGCCACCCGAGAGCGTCGAAACCGCATGGTCGCGGCTGGCGGTCTTCACCGAAAGTCTCTCGATCATGTGGTCCGTGACGGACCTGACCTTGTCCGCATCAACGAAGCCCGCAGCCGAAATGCTGTCGAGAATCGCAAGCGTCATGTTGGATGCGACCGAATGGGCGGGAATGATGCCTTGCGTTGCACGCGCCTCCGGCACCAGTGCTACACCGGCCGCGATCGCATCACCGGGCTTGTGGATCGCCACAAGCTTGCCGTTGATCAGGATCTGGCCGGATTTTGCCGGCTCGATACCGGCGATCACCCGTGCGAGCGCCGACCGACCGGAGCCGAGCAGGCCCGCAAGGCCGACGACCTCGCCGCGATGCACCGCAAAAGATATATTTTCGGGCTTGTACTTGCCCGAGACATTGCGCAGTTCCAGCAGAACCTCGCCCTTGACGGCATCGCCGCGCGCCACATCGGAAAGCCCCTTGGAGCGCCTGCCGACGATGTGCTCGATCATCGTGTCGATCGGCAGTTCCGACAGAGGCGCCGTGATGACATAGGCCCCGTCGCGCAGGATGGTCGCCCGGTCGCTGATGCGGGCGATCTCGTCCATCCGGTGCGAGACATAGATGATGGCGACGCCCTTCGCCTTGAGCTTGCGCAGGAAGGTAAACAGCCGATCGACGTCGCTGACGGCCAGCGCCGTAGACGGCTCGTCGAGCACCAGCACGCGGGCATCCTGCGAGATTGCCTTGACGATTTCGGTGAGCTGCTTTTGTCCGGCCCCGAGATCGCCGACCAGCGCTTTCGGATCAACCTCGACCTCCAGCATCGAAAACAGTTCGGCCGCGCGCCGCTCCGCCGTCCGGTCGTCGATCAGACCCAGGCCGCCTTTGGCTTCGCGGGTGAGAAACACGTTCTGCGCTACGGTCAGTGTCGGTATCAGGCTGAGTTCCTGAAAGTTCATGGCAATGCCGGCCGCCCGCGCCGCCTCCGGCGTGACGTCCTCCAGCAGTTTGCCGCAGACCATGATCGTGCCGGAATCGGGCTTATGAACACCGTTCAGCACTTTGAGGATCGTCGATTTTCCCGCGCCGTTGCCGCCCAGCAGGGCATGAACTTCGCCCTGCCGAATATCGAGACTGACGTCGCTCAAAGCCCGCACACCGCCAAAGGATTTGGATATCCCTTTCATGCTGACGGCCAAGGGCACGCTTGAAGAATGGGGCATGCTGACGGCTGCGGCTTCGGTGTTCATCTGCCCACTCGCTCCCATGCTCCGGTTTCTCCCGAGCGGATGAGGGCATCCGCGACCAGTTCCGTCAACAGACCGTCATCGAAATTCGGCGACGGCTGCTTTCCGGTCTTGATCGCCGTGAAGAAGTCGAAGCACTCGACGATCTTGGTCTCGGAATAGCCGATGCCGAGACCTGGGATCGGCCAGAGGCCGTGACCATAGGGGTGCGCCGGGCCGGTATAGACCGTGCGAAAACCGCGGCTGTCGGCCGGATCGTCGGCAAACATCACCTGCAATTCGTCGCGGCGCTCGTAGTTGAAATGGATCGAGCCCTTGGTGCCGTGGATTTCCAGCGTGATGAAGTTGTTGCGGCCATAGGCGTTGCGCGTCGCCTCGAGGCTGCCGATGGCGCCGTTTTCAAAACGCAGCATGCTGATGACTTCATCATCCACATCCACCTCGCCGCGCTCGACGTCTCCGGAAGCCTTTTCCGATGCACCCAGATTGTCGACGCCGCCCTGCTGCAGGGGACGGGTCTTGTTGTAGGTGGTGGTGATCGCATTCACCGTCTCGATCGGCCCGACCAGATAATGTGCAAGATCGACCACATGGGTGGCGATATCGCCGACCGTGCCGGAACCGGCGATCTTCTTCTGGAAGCGCCAGGACAGCGGACCATCCGGATCGGCGGACCAATCCTGCAGATAGGTGCCGCGAAAATTGAGAATTTTGCCGATGCGGCCTTCCTCGATGTATTTCTTGGCGAGCGCCACCGCCGGCGTGCGGCGATAGTTGAAGGCAACCATATGGATGACGCCGGCCTTCTTGACGGCAGCAGCCATGGCGCGCGCTTCCTCGACCTTGCGGGCAAGCGGCTTTTCGCAGATGATGTGCTTGCCGGCCTCCGCCGCCGCGATGGCGATCTCCGCGTGGACATTGTTCGGCGTGCAGATATCGATCACGTCGATATCCGGCCGGGCAACGACGGCGCGCCAGTCGCTCGATGCTTCATCGAATCCGTAGCGGTCGCGGGCGATCTCCGCCATCGCATCCGTCACGTCGACCACGACCTTGCGGTGCGGAATAGCGGGCGCCGGCCAGAAGAACATCGGCATGGAAGCATAGGCCATGGCATGCGCCTTGCCCATGAATCCGCCACCGATCATGGCGATGTTCATCACTTTGGTCATCGTCTTTCTCCGTCAATGAAGGGGCGGGCGCTGGCCCGGTCTGTTCTAAAAGGCTCTCCGGCCTTCAAGGGCGGGCGGCGTTTGCGCCGCCCGCAAGCATGTCAGTGGTGCCGCGGCAGGCTTACTGTCCGAGGCTCGTCTTTACGTTGGCGGTCGGCTCCGTGTTGTAGACGGCCTTCCATCCCTCGACCAAGGTCTCCTTGGTGACGGGGAGGGCCGGCAGCGCCACGAAAGCCGGCGCCTGCTTGCCGATGAGGCCGTAACCCGCGAGCATCGCCTCGGTCACGCCCTGCGAATAGGGACGTTGTGCGCCGAGACCCTTGATGAAACCGCCCTGCGCCATGGAGATCGCGACATTCTCGCCCAGATCGATGGTGGTGATGACGAGATCGTCGCGGCCGGCGGTCCGGGCGGCCGAAATCACACCCTCGGCCGGCACGTCCCAGACGGCCCAGATGCCGTTCAGATTGGGGTTGGAGGTTAGCATCGCGCTGGCCGCTTTGTCGGCGTCGCCGGAAAAGTCCGGACCGCCGATGCCCTGTTCGGCGACGATCTTAATGTCGGGATAATCCGATGCGATCGTCGCCTTGAAAGCCTCGTAGCGCTGCTTGGTCACAAAGAAGTCGGCGGCGTGGAAGACGAGACCGATTTCGCCCTTGCCGCCAAGCGCCTTGGCCATCAGATGGGCGGAGGCGACGCCATTGCCGTAATTGTCCGCCGAAACCGAGGAGACGTATTCCTTGCCGGCAGTGAAGCCTGCCGGAACATTGTCCATGAACACCAGCTTCACACCGGCGTCCGCAGCCGCCTTATAGGCAACGGCGGTTGCAACCGGATCGGTCGGGATGGAGACGATTATGCTGGGCTTCTGCGCCATGATGGTTTCAAGGTCGGCCACCTGTTTTTCCGGCTTGAAGCCGGCGTCGGTGACGGCGACGACCTTGATGCCCATGGCCGCGAACTGCGTCTGCAGTCCGTTGATCTGCGCCTGGCTCCAGTCGTTGCCGCCATAGTGCATGACGATTGCCGCCGTGGCGTTCATGCCCTTGATCTTGGTCAGTTCCTCATCGGTCAACGTGACCGATGACGCGGCGGCCGGGTCTTCGCCGTTCGGTCCCTTGGACAGAACGGTTTCCTGCAGCTTGGCAAGAGCCGCGTCTGGGTCGGCAAAGGCCGGTGCGGCGATGGACAGGGTCAACGCAAAAGCCGCGCTGGTTGCAAGCAGGGTTCGTCTCGTGATCATGGTTCTTCTCCTCCCAAGAAGTCGAGGCGTCATTGCCTCGAAGATTGCCGGGCCATCAGGCCCATTTTCAGGTCACCCAGGCCGTCAGGCCTGTTTCAGATAATCCATGCTGATGCGCGCGCCTTCGGCGGGATCGGACCAGGCATCGAGTTCGGTGCAGACCCAGCCCTTGAAACCCGTCTCCCGCAGTGCGGCAAGGATGGGACCGGTCGGCACGTCGCCGCGATCGAGCGGTGTGAAAGCGAAGGGTTCTCTTTGGAAACCCTTCAGGTGAACATAGGAAATACGCGACGCATGATCGCGGATGAGCTGTGCCGGATCGCCGCCGGCCGCAGCCAAATGTGCCGTGTCCGGGCAGAAATCGATCGACGTCAGGCCGAAGATCCGGGCCACCGCGTCCGGCCCTTCGACGATCGTCGAAAGGTGCGGATGATAGTGGGCGCGCAAGCCCCGATCCTCCGCGATCGCCTTGACCGTGTCCAGCGCCGCGCCCAGCTTCGCATAGTCATCGTCACGGATCCCGTCGAAACGCTTGGCACCTCCGCCCACGACCAGATGCGGCGCACCGAGTTCGGCGGTGCGATCGGCAGCGCGGGTAACCCGGGCCAACTCCTCCGGCAGGATATCATCGAAGATGAAATTGCCGCCAGCATAGGCCGCAACGAGCGTCAAACCGCTACTGGCAAGCACGTTGCGCAGATCGGCAGCGTTGTAGTCGAGCAGATTTCCATCGAACAGCTCAACGCCTTCGTATCCTGCCGCGGCAATATCGGCGAAAGCACGGTCCATATCGCCGAACGTGCGATAGCTGAGCTCCGTGATCGAGGTCACGCCCTGTGCATTGCCGCCGAGCACGCCCCAGCAATTGGCGTGATACGCCAGCTTCCAATCCGACATCTGAACTCCTCCGCTGCGAACCGGATGGCTCCTCGCCCCGCCCGCACTCTCCGCGACATCGCCGCTCTCCGACCGTGAAGTTATGATCTTTAAATCTTAAAGTAAATATTATTTATGCATAAGTTTGCAAACTTTTGTAGATTTACAACATAAGTTTGTGCTTGCCCTGCCCAGGCAATCGATTTATCCAATAAAAAGAGGCTGGTGACGCTGATGAAGAAAGCCTCAGACGCTAACGCCGAAGGGAATACGGCAGCATGCCCATTGCCTCGACATCTGGAATACGTGGAAAAGGCCGGCCGACGACGCGCGACTCGGCTGCAGCAAGCCTTGGTGCGCTCTTCAACCTTATCCGCTCAGGCAAGGCGACGACCCGACAGGAGCTGGAACGGGAAAGCGAGCTGGGACGCGCCGTGGTGGCGGACCGACTGGCAACCCTTTCGGAGATCGGACTGATCGTCGAAAGCGAGCTCGGCATCGCCAGTGGTGGACGAGCACCGCGTCTGGTCCGGTTCAGGACGGATCTCGGCTGCATTCTGGTCGCGACGCTGGACCAATCCGCCCTGGGTGTCGGCATTGCCGATCTTTCGGGCCGGCTGTTCACGGAGCACCACGAAGCCATCGATCTCGGTGCGGATGCTGCGTCGACCTCACAACGCATCCTGTCGCTGTTCGACTGGCTGATTGCCAAGCACGCTCCGGATATGCCGGTCTGGGGCATTGCGGTATCGGTCCCCGGCCCCGTCACAGAGGGCGACGAGATGCCCTTCATGGAACAGACGCCATCCTTCCTGCCGGCGTGGGAGGGATTTCCTTTCGTGGAAACGCTTGTCGACCGATTTGGTGCGCCGGTCTGGCTACGCTCCAGCATCGAGACCATGACGATGGGCGAGCGCTTTGCCGGTGCGGGGCAAACCGCGCGCAACATGCTGTTCATCAAGGTTGGAAAACGGATCGGCGCCGGACTGATCTTCGACGGGCGGCTCTATCGCGGCGCACAGGGCGCCTCGGGCCTGATCGGCCAGATGCCGGTGCAGGCCGGTGACCGTGCCTCGACGCTCGATGTGCTCGCCGGCAGCGACATGATAGCGCGCGAGGGGCTGGCGGCCGCGCAATCCGGCAGAAGCCCGTTGCTTGCCGATACCTTGCGCCGCGGTGGCGATGTCGGCGCAATCGAGGTCAGCCAGGCTGCACAATCCGGCGATCCGACTTCCATGGAGATCCTCGGGATCAGCGGACGCATGATCGGCCATTCGGTCGCGATGCTCGCCAACATGCTCAATCCGGACCTGATCATTCTGTCCGGCACCATGGCCCAGACCAACGACCTTCTCCTCGCCGCCGTTCGCGAAACGGTCTATGGAGAAAGCCACCCCCTGGTCACGCGCGACCTGATCATCGCGAAGTCGCAGATGGGCAGTTCAGCGGGGCTCGTCGGCGCGGCCATGGTGGTCGTGGAAAGCCTGTTCGAGCCGGGATGCCTGAAAGACTGGATCGTGCATGGCACGCCGCTCGCCCACCCCGTATTCCTGGCGCTGCGCAAAGCCTGCGCCGCACGGCGGGCCGGTATTGCTGCCGGGCAAGACCGACAAGCGATTGCACCCTGATGCCCTTCACCGGCTTCCGATCAACAACGAGACCCAAGCAATGACCATATCCGGATTGGGGCCCCATGGTGAACGCGCAGCGCCTCCCGAGCGCATCGCGTTGTTTCCCGATGACATCACCGCTGCCCGTGCGGGTCGCTTTCGCGTGGCGATCGTCCTGCACACCCTGTCCAGCGATTGGGCGAAACAGCAGATAGCCGGCATCATGGCAACCTTCGGCGATTGCGAAGCCGCCGTTATCGAGGTCGTCGATTGCGGCTTTGCTCCGGAAGCCCAGGTCGCCGCGCTCGATCGCTTGCGCGGGGAAAAACCGGACGCGATCATTTCCATCCCGGTCGCCAATTCCACCGTTGCCGATGCGCACCGGCGCGTTTCCCAGGCCGGCATACGGCTGCTTCTCCTCGACAATGTGCCGACAGGCCTTCTTCCAGGCTCCGATTACGTCGCACTGATCTCCGCCGACAATTTCGGGCTAGGCACGATCGCCGCTGCGTTTTTGGCGGAACGGCTAGCCCAGGGCGCCGCGGTCGGCGTACTATCCTACCATGCCGAATTCTTCGCCACCAACGAACGTGAAATCGCCTTCAACAAATGGATGCTGACGAACCGCCCGGACATCCGGCTCCATGTGCGGAAATTCGACAGCATTCAAACTGCCGGCGCAGACGCCTTGGCGCTGATCTCGGATCATGACGACCTTGCGGGATTTTTCGTCGTCTGGGATACGCCTGCCATGGAAGTGGTCAAGGCGCTGGAACGCGCAGGCCGCCATCTGCCGGTGACGACCGTCGATCTCGGCCGCGACGCCGCCATCAACCTGGCATCGGATGGCATGATTTGCGGCATCGGCGCCCAGCAGCCCTATCTGCAGGGCATCGCCGTGGCGCAGACCTGCGTGCTGGCGCTTCTGGGAAAGCAGACACCAGACTGGGTCGCCCTTCCGGGCCTTGCCGTCTCCAGCGACAACGTCGTCGAAAGCTTCCAGAAAGTCTGGCGCAAACAGGCACCGCGCGAGGTTCTCGTCAGCGCCAAGCTTTTAAAGAATCCCTCGGCCCCATAGTCTTCCCCTTACGCTTCTGCCACCGCCCACGAATATCCGTAATGGCCGCCGCTCTCCTGCCGTCCCGGCGATCTCATCGGCGGTGAGAGGTCGACTCGCTATTTTAGCTAACACTGGCGTTGCTGCTCTTGAGAGGGTTATGAACCACCGGCATGCTAATGTTTGAAGGTATTTTCACGATGCCATTGTAGAAACTGTGGATGCGGGCGCTCGTGAATACCTGCTGGCACGGTCGCTCTTCCGCTCTTGTTGATGAGACCTTGAATGCTGTCGCGGTCGTTTGCGTGACGGGAAATCAGAACCTCGAGATCGTCCGACAAACCGATAAGCCCGCGGTCGAACATCCAATGCGCCGTTCCCGACAAGGCGATGCCGTTCGACAAGATGTCCGGACCACTCGCTTCAACCGAGCGAATGTGGGCAGCATCGACCTCGGCCCGGCCGCCGCCGTTGATCAGCTTCAAGCCCGTTATCGCGCATCGCTTGTCGTAGGCTTGCAAAATCAGCCGACGGAACAGGCGATCACGAACGATACGTGACGAGAGCTGCACGACACGCGCCCTCTCCTGTTCGAATATAAAGGGAGCCTGCACACCGTCCGAAAACCCGTCCGGTTGCGACGTCACAGCCGCCTCGCCGGATCGCGGCAACTCAGGGTGATCTTCCGCGAGTCCGATCGACAGAATGCGATTGAAATCTCCACCTGAGATCGGCCGCACCGCGGCCTGCGCCCGTCCCGAGATCCGTCCCTCTTTGTTCAAAACTCCGCGTTCAATCACGCCGTCTGGTCCGCTGAAGGGAACAGCATTGACGAAATCGAGATAGCTGCCGGGCTCGATCAGAGCCAGATACATTCCGGGTGCTTGGGGATCCGGAATTACCTGTACGACTTTGGCCACCGCGAAATATCCACGCGTCGCCGCCACTTTTCGGGGCTCGTAATAGATGATCCAGTCTCCGACGCAGGCCTGGACACGGCCGAGATACTGGCTCGGAAACTGATATTGCTCAGCCGGGCTGTCGTCATAGATCGAATCTGTGCGGTGAATGAAAACCCCGAATCCCATACTCGATCTCTACCATGGTGACTGAGATTCAAACCAGGGAGATCGGTCATTATGCCTGCCTCCAGGCTAGGACGGCTGTTTGTCGTCTCGCAGCGGGCTACTCAGTTCGCACACGTGCCGAGGATCGGTGTCATCATCCTGATATGTGCATCGATACGCTCGCGAACCTTTGCCGGAATGACCTCGCGTTCCGGCAGCGACCACCAAAATTTGTCCACGCGTTCGACCGTATCGACCACTGCATTGAGGACTGCGGCTTCCGGCAATCGTGCGCGATTGGCGAAGGCCTTCCATCGCTGTACATTCAACGCCTTGAAAGGACGTTCGCCGGCGAGCGACAGAGCCATGGCGTCGGCCGAGATGTACGGGATCGTCGAAAGCACGTCATAGACAGGCGCGAGATCCGGTTTGTCGCCAGCACCTCGATAGATCAATGACCAGTTTTTCAGGTGCATGTCGCCATTGCCCGTCAAGGCAGCCAGAGCCAGACGGCGGACGCACTCGAGAGCGGCGGCGGACGACACCGCAACGTTCAAGGCCGCAGCAATGTCGTGATATGCGGCTCCTTCATACTTCCGGGAAGGATTGACGCCGAAGACCTGGGCGAAGTCCTCGATATGGATCCGCTCACCATTCGTGCCGCGATCAAAGCGTTTGACGAGCAGGACTTTTCCATCGGACAGCGTCTCGAACTCTTTCGGGATACCTTCGAACTCCGATTGCTCGACCAGCTCCCGCTCCGGAACCTCCATGCCGATTGCGTCAGCCAGTGCCAGATTGGCATATTCGTTTTCTGACACTGCGGGGAAAGAGGTTGACGGAAACTTGGCGATATACGAACCCTGCTCATCACCAAGCGGCAATGTCAGGCCGCCGCCCTTCCCCGTGTTCTTGATGACCGACAGCTTCATTTGCACGCCAGCAAGCGAAAAACGGGCTTTCGGTTTCGGAGAAGGCATGTCGTCGAGACGCGCCACCGTTCCGTCACCCGGCACGACGCGGACGGCACCCGGCAGGTCCGCCCCGAGTGCGACAAGCAGATCGAAATCGTTCCCGGCGCGAACACTGCCAGCGTGGTGCTTTTCCATTGCCTCGCGCAATTTGTCCTCTGGGAGAAGATTGGCGAAGAACGCCGGCAAGGCCCTGGGAACCGGCTTCGGGTCCTTGCGCAAGCCCCCACCGACTGCGCGAAAAGACAGGCTCACGACGGGAACTCCACCTGTCGCGCGATAGCTATCCTCGAAGCTGAACGCGTTGAAATCGCCGGGCGTCCGTACGATCGTGCCGACTTTCACGTCGTTCAGCAGCACGTCAAGCGACGAGACTGATCTTGGATTGGGAAAAGCTTCAATCACCACGTTCACCGTCTGGATGTGCAACGAATGCCGGAAGATCATCGAGATCGTCGTGCGGCCGCAGCAAAGCATCGACGGCCGGCACCATCGCCTGCGGGATGAGCATCAGCTCGAGCCCGAGAGCACGGGCGATGTTGATCAAGGTCGTCGTACGCGCGGCGCTGCTTCCGGCCTCGATCTCGCGATAGCGGGGACGCGATATACCCGCCATGTCGGCGACCTGCTCCTGGGTTAATCGCTTGACCTTGCGCGTCGCCTTCAGCAACTTTCCGATATCCAGTATTGCATCTGACTCAGCGCGTGCCATCATCCTTCCCCGTCCGAACTTTTTGGGACTGTGGGTGAAGTAGCAAAATCATCCCTTCCAGTCAAAGTAAAAGTTATATATAGGGATCATTTTTAATAATATGATCTTTTTATATATCATTCACGACGTTTACAGACAACGGCGCGAGAGGTGCCCACCTCACATGCTTCGTTAAAGGCCGCCGCTTATTTCCGCTCGCCCTCGGTACTGTTGCCGACAAGAAGTGGAATGAGCATGCAAAAACACGATCTTACATCACGTCATTTTCAGCAAAAAATCTCCGAATTCTGCGAGGTGCGTATTGCACCGATATGCTCGAAACGGGTGCTGGAGAATGTCCGCCCCTATCTGGTCAGCCTGATCATTTACCGCAAGCGGCCGCCCGTCCTGAACGGCCGTCTCGACTGGACTGCGATCGGAGAAGCGTGCGGGATCGAAGATGAAATGACGGCAGACCTGAACAAGCAGTTACGGCCGGCGCTGGATGCGATCATGCGATGGCTGAAGGTGCCGCCCGTCGCAGACGACATTCCGCCGGCAAAGCTGCGTACGCATGCTAGCAAGGTTGAGCCGGTCAAACAGCCCACGGCTGCATCCTCGACCAGAAACCCGCAACGCGCCGCGACGGACGGCGTGTTTGCCGGGAATACATCTGCCCAGCGCGGTCCTGCGCCGAAGCCGATCAGCCCGTTTCCCGATGCGTTGTTCGAAGCAACCGACGATCCTGCGAGTTTTCAGGATGCGCTGATGTACCATATGCGCCGGTTCGGCGACAGTTATTGGCAGCTCTACCGCGCCGTCGTGCGTCTGACGGAAACTTTTGACAGCAAGACGCTTCTGTCCTGGATCCAGGGCGAGCGTGTGCCGCGATCGGTTGCAAGTTTCGACATCCTGCGCCGCATCGAAACACGCTATCGACTGTCGGAAGGATACTTCAAGGCAAAGCTGCCGCACCAGGCGCGCTCGCTTTATGGGCATGATCTCGGCGATATCAGTCCGGCCGAGCGCCGACGGATTTCACTTCATCTGCCAGAGGACTTCAACACTTTGCCCTTCACCAAACGGCAAGAGATCCTCGACTGGGTGCGGCGGGTCATTGTCTCTGGGTCCACCGAGTATCGCCGTTACCAGGCCGCAAAGAGCAGGGAACGATATGCGATCCGTTTTCCCGGTGTCACGTATGGCGGCGGTTCACCGTCACCCAGATCTTTGACCTCTGCCGCCAACGCCAACCACAACATGGCTAAGGAAATCGACGATCCAGATCTGCTGTCAGGCGTCATCGACGCGCCGCCGCGGCTTGCGGTGGAAATGGCGGACCTCATTCGTTTCAAGACATCGACCCTGACGGCGATTGGTTTTCAGCGAAATGGGGTCTGGGGCGAAGAAACCGCATCCCAAAAAATCGAACATCTCGGCTTGATGTTTGGTGCCCTCGCCGCGTCTCCCTCCGGGATCGTCAAAGGTCGCGGCGTTCCGCTCAGCCAGTTGAGCTTTGGCCTGTTGGTATTCCCGGGCGTCTGGGACTGGTATCTGCAATGGCGTGAACAGCGGCGCGGCTTCTACACCAAATGGGAAGAGGACATGCTGATGGTGGCTCAGGCTCTCACGCGCGCTGACGTAGGCTGGATCCGGCAGCATCCAGAGCTTTTGAAGAATGTCAGGCCGATCGATGGTCTCATCGAACGAGAGGAGATCGAGTTCGCAACCCGAGACTGGAACGGCGCCTGCGATGCGTTTCACCGGCATGCGGCAAACCGATCGAAGGAAATCCAGCGGGTCATGCGTGTCCATCGCGATCCATTCGAGCCGATCATGTGCATCCTGGAGGCCGACAGCCCACTCGCCGAATATCGCAAGATCACCGACGAGATCCTGAAACGCATGCCGGACGAAGATCGCTATCCGCGACCGGCGGCCGAAGCCGTCCGATCATTTTTGCTCCTGCGCCTTGGCCTACATCTCGGCCTTCGCCAGAAGAACCTGCGTCAGCTCCGCGTCTGCCCGCGCGGGCATTTCCCGACATCAGAGCGACGGCTTGAGGACCTGAAATGTGGTGAACTACGCTGGAGCGACCGCGATAACGGCTGGGAAGTCCTCATCCCATCTGTCGCCTTCAAGAATTCCGGATCATCGTTTTTTGGTCAGAAGCCGTTCCGGCTGATCCTTCCGGATCTTCTCGATCTCTACAAATATATCGAGGCTTATATCGACAAGCATCGCGGCGTGCTGCTTGGCAGCGCAAAGGATCCCGGCACATTCTTCGTCAAAACGGTGAAAACGACGAGCCTCGACGCGGCCTATGACTCGACGAAATTCTATGAAGCTTGGCGGACGGTGATACAGCGATACGGGATCTACAACCCCTACACAGGCCGTGGCGCTATCAGAGGGCTGCTGCCGCATGGACCACATAATCTGCGGGACATTCTCGCTACCCATATCCTCAAGCAGACTGGTTCTTACGAACAGGCCAGCTACGCCATTCAGGATACTCCTGATGTTGTGCAGCAGCATTACGGTAGGTTCCTGCCGCAAGATAAGGCCGCACTCGCGGCAAAAATCCTGAACAAGGTTTGGGAGCCGCGTAACGAAATCAAGGCTACACTGCCTTCAGGCGCGGAACGCTCCTCGCGCCTGAGAGCTGACATACTCGTCGCCTTGAACCAATGTGAACCTACGACCCCCGGCCATTTTTCCTAAGTTGCTGGAAAATCGGCCGTTGCAAGTTTACTGCTGATCAGGTTGCCTGCGAGATAAATCGTCATACTGCCTCACTTTACGATCTTATGAGCTTTTATGTTCAAAGTTGTGGATCCGTCGCGGAAAATCTCGACAGAAAACGCATAGATTTCGAATGGGAAATGCCAGAAATTGTTTCGGGTCAGCCCACAGTAAGGCGTTCTAATTCGGCAGTCCGCAAAAACTCGGGTTTTTGCACTATTCACAGGACTTCGCACTGTGCTGGTCATTGCTCCGGCAAAACCATTGGCAGCCAAAATTGCGACGATTTCATCATCGGTTGTGGTTTCAACGAACACCCGACTCAAGCACACTTCGACCTCGGTTGTGCTGCCAAAGTCCTTCCAACGGAGGATGCTGGTTTTTTGATCCGCAAGGCACGTGGCGCGGTCAGGCCATCTGTTCAACGCTAGTAGCAATGAAAGCGGCAGCATTCCTATCGGGTTGAAGCTCCTATAGTCTCCAATTCGCGTGCGGACACCGAGAGCCCGATCCTCGTCAGCAGCGTCATTGTGCGATCGCAGGAACACATCCAAACCCCCGACTGCAACAACAACGATGGCGAAAAATATGAGGGATACCGATGGTAGACTGAGACCATGAAATTTTGTCATGTTCTAAGACATACCCTTTCAAGTGCACTCACTGATTGATTCATTAGAGTAGAGCAACTTGAATAGGAAATTAATTGGTTGTCAACCTGGGTGAGCTCCATTCGATTGTCGGAATTGCCGACAACAGAAGCCAAAACAAACCGCAAACAAAAGAGCGATAACCCGCTATGTATCAATAGCTTCGCGTTGTAGAAGCGCTTTATGCAAGCGAATCCATCCGCTCTGGCATCCTTACTTGCCCGCAAATTTTCCAGAGCGGCTCATCGAACAGGTGATACGGTGGTCGTCCATGAGAGGCTGGAACTGCACGCTAGTGTCATGGCTTCTTTGATGCGGCCCATGCAGGAAGCATCTGGTTCCCTCGAAGCTAGATCGCCAACATCAGGGCATCTGTAACGATCTGAACCGCCATGCTTACATTCAACGCCCAACCCACGACACCAATACCAAAAAACTCGGTGAGGAAAATAACTCACAAAATCCGTGGTTCATCGGGGCATTTTTGCCAATCTCACACGAGCATTATCTCGCACAAAAAAATAATATCTTATCATTAAAATTCATATATTTATGTAAGGTCAATCTGCTTTGTAATCAGGCGATCCCGGGTTAGGGTCCTGATGGGTCACCCTCGGTGAAAAACTCGGCGTGTCGTTCCAGGACATCCAGAAGTATGAACGCGCCATAAGCAGAATTAGCGGCTCCATGCTCTGCGAGATTGCCGGTATCCTCGGATACGTTTATCGAATACTTCTTCGAATGCGTGCTACCGCCGACAAGCCTCCATGAACCTGGCGTACCTCCATTGGCTTAAAACGAAACCCATAAGGCAGCACCCTGGCCGGCATTCCCAAGCCGGTACACAGCAAGCTCGTATCTATGACGCTTCATTGAGACAAAGACGAAGCCGCGCGCATAGCTGATCGCCACCCATTCAAATTGAATTGTTGAATTTTCGAACTCGCCGATACTGAAGGTTGAATTTTCGCTAATTTCGATACAAACTAATAATCGGCAAGCGTGTTACCGGTCGGCTGCCACCACCTTGCTATTCGCCCGGTCTTGTTAGGAGTTCGTCGATGTCCGCTAAGAAAATCCCTGATGCCATCGATGTCTATGTCGGCGGGCGGATCCGGATGCGTCGCGTCATGCTGAAGATGAGCCAGACGAGGTTGGGTGACGAGCTTGGCGTTACGTTCCAGCAAGTCCAGAAATACGAAAAGGGCATGAACAGGGTTGGTGCCAGCCGCCTGCAAAAGATCGCAACAGTTCTGGGCGTTCCGCCAAGCTTCTTCTTTCATCAGGAAGGGGACGAACCCCTCAACACAAGTGGCCTTGAGAACGTCCAGGGGCTGAGTGACGTTTCGCAGTTCCTGCAATCGCGCGAAGGCGTGACACTCAATCAGTCTTTTCTGAAAATCGCCGACCCAAAAATCCGTCAGAAGATTCTGGCACTGGTCAAAGCCATGGCGCACACGGACGACTCGATAGTGATGGCACATGAAAGCCCTTCCAACACGGAAGTCTTATTGAACAGCTAACCTCTATTTCTCGTCTAACCATCACGGAACCGTCGCGGGGAGCAATGGCGTTCAGGCTGCTGACATTGGGGGAATTGCGGCTTCTGGATCCATCGGGAAACGTGGCATCCTTTCCCGAAAAGGGCTTGCTCATCCTTACCTACCTGTTCGCTCATCCGCAGCGCACGCAATCGCGTTCGCTGCTGTCGAGACTGTTGTGGGACAAGGTCGAGGCCGCACAGGCCTATACCAATTTACGCAAGACATTGTCGCGGATCGATGCTCGTCAACAGGAACTGGGCCATCGCTTCATTGAGATGACGCAGTCCGATATCAAACTTGATGGTAGTGCCATTCAATGCGACGTCGCCAGGCTGCAGATGCCGCCGGCGGCGGATGTGCTCAGTGAGCTGCGCTCTTTAGTAGGCTTGTTCAGTCGACTCTTTCTGGAGAGCGTAGACAGCACAAACGACACGCTTTCGGCATGGATCAAGCAGCAGCGTGAACAGCATCTTGGCCGATTGCGCGAGACATTGATGGAAGCGGTTCCGCTGGCGACGTCCGCGTCAGACATTGCGCTCGTCAAAGACGCCGCACTGCGGATCTTTCAATATGACCCGGATGACGAGATGATCGTCGCGCTGCTCGCCGAAACCTATTCCACCGAGGGAAAGGTTCGTACCGCCAGAAACATCTTCGATGGCCAAAAACAGAAATTGTGGGGCAACCTGACGCTTGGTCCAGACATTCACGCGCTGAATGTCGTCAGAAAAGTGTTCGAGAAACAACGTGGTCCTGGTCACGTACTTCCGCATGTGGATCGACACCTTGGCGTACCGGATGTGGACACGGTCCTCAAGCGTGCGGTCCCACGGCTTGTGCTGCTTCCCCCTGTGGAGAGCGTTGCCGGCAGTCAGCCGTTATTGCCCTTTGCCGATGCACTGATCGAAGACGTCACGATCGCTCTGTGTTCGCTGACTTCGGTTTCGGTGGTTGCACCATACACGGCAGCGCAAATCGGCCGGCATTCGGACAAGGCCAATACGATCGCGCAGCATTCCATCGCCTATGTGCTGGACACGAAGCTGACCGGACACGGCGCCCAAAGCAGCCTGTTCGTGCAACTGGTCTATTTTGCAAACGACGAGGTTATCTGGGCGGACCGCTACGATATGGAGAGAGACGGCCTGGCTGCGCAGCGCCGCCAGATCGCGCGACGAATTTCGATGGCGATCACCGGCCAGATTGAGCGCAACGAGCTGGCGCGGGAGTATTTCGAGCGCAGTCCGACAGCCTACCATCACTATCTTCTCGGACAGCGGCACCTGAAGCACCTCGGCCTTCCCGATATCCGCCGCGCGCGCAAGGAATTCCGCGCAGCGCTCCACGACAGTCCATATTTCTCGCCAGCGTTAAGCGGTATCGCACGGACCTATTCCCGTGAATGGTTGATCACTGCCCGCGGTGATACCCAGCTTCTGAAAGAAGCAGAAAAGCACGCCAATCAGGCCATCGCGGCCGGGCAGGACATGGTCGGCGGCTATAGAGAGCTCGGTGTCGCGAAACTGCTTCTCGGAGGCATCGACGAAAGCGTCGAGGCGTTGGAACTGGCCGAAACGCTGAGCCCGCATTATGCCGACGTTGCGGCCGACTACGCCGACACGCTCGTACATGCCTCTGAGCCCAGGCAAGCGCTTGAAAAGATCGAAAAGGCAATCGACCTCAATCCGCTCAGCCCGGATGTCTACCTTTGGACTGGTGCAGGCGCGAGTTATTGCCTGGGCGAATATGATCAGGCTTTATCCTACATTGACCGCATGGCCGATAGCGGGCTTGCAAATCGGCTGTCGGCGGCAAGCTGGGCAATGCTTGGCAACCAGAGACGGGCAAAATCCTTTGTGCGCAAGGCCCGCGAAACCAATCCAGATTTCGATGTCGATACCTGGCTGGCTGCCGTTCCCCTGAAGGAACAATGGCAGAAAGATCACTACCGTGATGGCCTGCGAAAAGCAGGTTTTTAAAGAAGCGATTTCCAACAGAGAAGGATTTGAACATGGCAAAAGTCGTCGTCATCGGATTGCCCGGAGAAGCCGGTCTATGGGTTGCAGATCTTGACGCGGGGACGGTTAGCGCGTTTCAGCCGCCGGCGGGAAGCCCATTGGAAGCGGCCAGCAAACTGCGCGCCGGCGGAGCCGCGATCAACAAAGGAGTGAATTTCTCCGTCGTTGTGAAATCAGCCGATGATGCCTTCTCCGGACATCTCGACGGATAATTTTACGAACGGCGTGGCCTTGGGACTATGGTATTGCTGGACCATCAAATGCCGATACCGGAACCTCTCGAGGTCACCGTCCCCTCCCCCATTTATTCCGACCGGAGCTGCTCGGCTGAAGAGACACTCAGCCGCGTCACACCCTTTTTGCCGCGCTACGGGATTACCCGTGTCTCCCGGCTGACAGGCCTCGACACGATCGGCGTTCCGGTCTGGAGTGCCGTCTCTCCGAATGCCCGTTCCATCGTCATCCATCATGGCAAGGGCATCACCGATGCCGATGCCAGGCTTTCCGTGATCATGGAGGCGCTTGAGCGTGCCATCGCTGGAAACCCACCGATCGACACCATGATCTCAACACGAGCAAGCCTCCAGGCAGCAGGGCATGCGGTCAATAGTCTCGATGGCCTGATCGCACACGGGCAGACAGACATCGGAGATGATGAGACAATCGAATGGGTTCGAGGGACAGACGTTTTGTCCAAGGCCGAGACCTGGGTTCCATGCGAGGCCGTCATCCTTGATCGCACTCCGGAAGTCGTCCGGTTCTGGCAGTCATCCGATGGCTTGGCATCTGGCAATACGCTTCTGGAGGCAAGCTTCCATGGAGTGTTGGAGCGCGTCGAGCGGGATGCGGAAACCTTGTGGAACATTGCGGGCGCAGAACAGCGGCTTGCGACCTGCTGCGACCCCCTCAGCCTTCACGATCCGATCATAGACGACCTCGTTGGCAAAACGAGTGGCGCAGGCCTGGCGCTTCGACTGTTCGACATTACCTGTGATATCGACATTGCGTGTTTCGCCGCGTTCCTGGCTCCGGCCGCAATCGCGATAAGAAGCCATCCTCGCTTTATCGATGTGACCAAGGGCAGCGGTGCGCATCCCGATCCTGTGCGGGCCGTAATCCGGGCGATCACCGAAGCGATCCAATCCAGACTGACCTATATCAGCGGTGCGCGGGACGACATTTATCCGGAGACATTCGAGCGACCCCTGCCCCGGGAGATTTTGAGCTATTTCAATGCTGAGCCGAAGCCTCACCCTCTCCGGAAGACGACCAAGACAGTCCCCCTGAACGAAATGTTCGACACAGTGCTCGGGCACCTACGCGGCAGATCTATCAGCTCGGTCATCGTGGTTCCATTGACGCCACCGGACTTCCCGTTCTCGGTCGCCAAAGTCCTGGTTCCGGGCCTAGAAAACCCGCAAGGGGCTCGTAAACGGCAGTTTGGGCCAAGGGGCATATCGAAAGCGCTGTTTTCCCTATGAAGCTTGTTTTTGTCGGCCCAACGCTTCCGGATGCAACAAGCCTGGTTCCGGCCGGCATCGAAATCCGCGGTCCGGTCATGCACCGGGATGTCCTCGTTGCGGTCAATGACGGTGCAACGGTCATTGGTTTGATCGATGGCTGCTTTGAGGATGTCGCCCCGGTTTGGCACAAGGAAATTCTCTACGCCATCTCGAACGGCGTTCGTGTTTATGGTGCCAGCAGTATGGGCGCGCTGCGGGCTGCGGAATGTGCAGCCTTCGGAATGATCGGCGTCGGCAAAATCTACGAGCAATATGCCAGTGGCCATCTGATCGATGATGCCGATGTCGCCCAGATCCACGGGCCGCTGGAGATGAACTACCTGTCGCTGTCGGAACCCCTGGTCAACGTCCTTGCTACGCTCGATCATTTGTTATCGCGGAATGAACTTGAAGACACCGAGTATGCAAGCCTGAGGGCAAGTGCCGAAAGACTGTTCTTCAAGGACCGGACCTACCGGACCATCGTCACCAATGCCAACCTTCCGGAACAATCCTCGCGAAAACGCATCGAGGAACTGTTGCGGGTCAATGCTGTCAACCAGAAGCGGCTCGATGCTCTTGGACTGCTGGACACGATCGCAGCCGTCGAAAACACACGGCGACCGCCGCCGCTGGATTGGGAGTTTGCTTCAACCGCGCAGTGGCGAAACATTCTCTAGGGGTTCGTGGTTGTGAACAGTTACGGTACGGCACTACAGGCTGTGTCACGCCTGTGTCACGCGCAATTCCCGAACTTCTAAATTATCCTTCATCACAGGCACTTCGCCAAGGAATGAAGGACTGATCATGGCATTCGATACTCTTGAACAAACCGCAGACGAATTGAACGATCGCACGCGCGAGCTGGTCTCCCTTGCACGCCTCGTCACCTATGCACGCAATAGCGCCAAGGATCTCAAGGTTGAGTTCTCGACCTACTGCCTCGATCTGGCTTTGGGCTCGCTGATCGAGGAGATCAGCAAATGCGGGGTCGGCGATATTGATGGCACCGATCATGAGGATCACACGCCTAGCTTCATCTCGGGGGTATCGCACTAACATCGCCGTCGGCGAGCCGGTTCTGTTTCTCCCAAGCCGGGACCGGCTGATTTTGGCGTGCTGAGCGACTTGCCCGAGGCACAGTGCAGTGAGTGTAAGTTGTACCGGAGGTTTCGCAAAGTGCCGGGGCAGAAAATCCGCACTCCATCAATATTAAATATAACTACTACAGCAAAGACTATAATTGAAAACCAAATCTTATTTACGATCAAAGATATGGTGAACTTGGCGGATTTCAACTCTCCTGCATTGTATTCTGCCTCGATGGCAAACTTTGCGAGAGGCAAAAATATATTCCGCAATCGGAGGGAGGAAAGTGGAAATGCACAGCTGGTCAGAACTTATACAAAGCGCGCGTAGTGCCGCCATTCCGGCACCAGGCCTCCGAGCCGCCACGCTCGCACAGTGGATTCTGGAGTCTGGTCGCGGATCTTCCGCGCTAGCCCAGCAATACGGCAACTTCGGCGGGCTGAAGTGGCGCGATGAGATGAAGGGGTATGCGACTCCTGTCACTTACGGCGCCCACGACGGCGTCGACACCTATTGCGAATTCGAGAATGTGCAAGCCTTCATCCAGGGGTACTGGCGCTTCATCGGACGATCCGTCTATACGGGTTGGGAAGCTTTCTCGAACGATCCACCAGGGTACATCGGATTCCTGAAGGGCCGCGGCTATGCCGCCGATGTTGCCTATCCGGCGAAGGTGCTCGCCTTGCTGCCCGAGGCTGAGGCGCTTCTCGGTGAGGGCCAGCCGCAGCAGATCCAAGAACCCGACCGCCCGAGCCGTGCGAAGGCAGAAGGTTCGCGCATCGATTTCCTTGCAGCGATTGAGAGCCCTGCCTTCGAAGTGCTCGGCCAGGTGAAGCACACCTATCAGGGTGCACGCCCCAATGGACTTGAGGGTGCGATTGTCCACTACGACGCCGGCCGGACGCGCCCCACGAAAGGCGCGGATGATCCAGAATGGGGGGCAAGGCAGACGCTCGATTGGGGCGCTATGCAAAGCTACGCCTTCGCGACGATCTCACGGTCCGGCAAAATCTACCTGCCGACGAATATGGATTGGCAGGCGTGGGGATATCACGCGGGAAAGAGCAGGTGCCCGGTTACCGATCGGACAAGCGTTAGCCAATATTTCGTGGGCTTCGAAATCAATTGCCCCGGCTTGGTATACCCGACGTCCGACCCGGACGCATTCATTGCCTGGTTCGATGCGAAGCGTGACGCCGAGGGCTCGGTGATCCTCAACAGCAAGGGACAGGCGACAATCGCGACGTCGAACCCCGAGATCTACCGCAAGGCACAATTACGACATGTCCCTGCTCAAACCGGCAATATCTCGCCGGGATACTATGTACCCTACACGCAGGCGCAGCAGGAAGCATTGGTCAAGGTGCTGCTATGGCTGAAGGCCCGCTTTCCGAAGACATTCCGGCTCGACTATGTGTTCGGCCATGACGAGGTTTCCCCGCATCGGAAAGTGGATCCCGGAGCGGCCTACGGTCTCCTTACATCGAAGAGTCCAGGCGCAGCGCAGACGATGGCGCAGTTGAGAAGCATCCTGCTCAAAGCTTGGGGCGGCATGCAGGCTGAGGTCTAGAGCACTACATTTCGACGTTCGGGCAGAACGCTGGTGTTCTGTCCAAATTGACGGCAACAGTTTCAGTAGCGAGAACAAACGGGCAAAACATTGGGCGCTTCGACGGAATTCGGTGAGCTTGTGGCTTCATCAATCCGGGACAGCAGATCACGCGTTTTTGAAGAACCACTCGGGTTTTGCCCATAGCATATGCCGAGATCACGTACAGGTCCATTTTTGTAAGAATTTACGATAAAGCGTTTCATAGCGAGCAAGAAATGGAGTGCACGAAAAGCGCACTCTTCATGGGGAGTAGAGAATGACGCAGCTTGTGTTCGTCCACGGTGTTGCAACTCGCAATACGCCTGCTTATCAGCAGGCGGTTCTCAACCGGAACACACTGTTCAGGGAAAACGTCTTTGGACATAACGTCGAGTTCCACTCGCCGAACTGGGGGCAGCATGTGCCTTTAATCCAACCAGGCGTATTTGAGACTGATAAAGGTGCAACTACCTATTCCCTCAACGTCAGCCCACCCCCGGGGCTAGGCGGTGGACTGATGGGGGGGGCAACAACACCTGGTAACCCTAACATCTCTATAGAAGCGATCGGAAAGCAGGATCCAATTGCCGCTCTCGACGCCATCTGCTCCGAGATCATCGACCGGGCAACACGAGAAAACCGCCCCCTGGAAGACGAGGAGCTTCGTGCTTTCCGAGTGGCGACCGATCTCATCGCTTCGGATAGCGCCGCAGCCGCTTTCCCCGCCGACGCCAGTGCTCAAACTATCGCCGCAAAACTCAAGGACGGTGCCCCTGCGACCTTCAGTATCGGCAGCAAGATCGCGGACGCAATCACAAAGGTGACCGACCGCGTGAGGAATGCAGCATCGACTCTTGGGTTTGGGGCCGTGCGCGACAGTCTCAGCCCTTCAATCGGCCTCTTCATCGGCGACGTCTTCGTCTACCTGAAAGAAGGAGAACTTCGCGAAAAGATCCGAGACGAGGTCAGAAATGCACTTGTCGCCGCGCATACGGCGGCGAAGGCCGAAAAGGGACCGCTGGTTCTGGTCGGGCACAGTATGGGCGGCGTTATTCTCGTTGATATGCTGGCTGACCCCAGCTCTGCTGGTCTGCCTAAAGATCTCAAGGCTGATGCACTCATTACCGTCGGCTCACAACCGGGTTTCTTTGGCGCCCTTGATGTACTCACCTCGAATATGCCTGCCGGTTCGGGGCGCCGTCGGCCCGACTGCGTCGGCCTCTGGCTCAATGTCTTCGATCCAATCGACCCATTGGCGTTCCGCGCCGATATGATCTTCAGCGACGTGAATGATCTTGCCTTCAACTCCGTGACCGGGATCACGGAGGCCCATTCGAAATATTTTCAGCGGGCGCAATTCTATGCTCGCACGCGTATGAGGCTCAAGGACGCCGGAATCCTGTGAGATAGCCCATGACCCTTCTCGTCAATCGACCCATCCCTGGCCCCAAGGTCCACGCCTTTGTTCTCGGCGTTGGCGACTATCCGTTCGCAAAGCCGGGGATAGGGGTGAACCCCGCGCTTCAGAACGTTCCGGACCTGCCGAGCGCGGCCGATAGCGCAAAACTTATGTGCAACTGGTTGATAGCTCACCAGGACGAACTCGCCGCACCGCTCGCCACGCTCCGCGTGCTGATCTCAGACCCTGCCATTCCGCAAAGCCGCTTTAACTGGACGAGCGGACCTGTCCTGCCTGCAACCGAAGCCAATGTCACCGCTATCGGCTATCAATGGTTCCAGGACGTCATCGCCGAACCCGGCAATATCGCCCTCTTCTATTGCTGCGGTCACGGCGCATCACACCGCGACGAGCCGGTCCTTTTCCTCCAGGATCTTAATGCCAATGGCCCCAATGCCTGGACCCATATCGACCTCGGCTTGCTCGCGCTCACACTGAGAAAAAGCCAAACGATCCAGGCAGCCTTTCTGATCATTGATGCTTGCGGGCAATACGTTCCGGAATTCGAGCTCGGCAAATCACAGGATTCGCGCTTCTTCGACCAGCCAAACCTCTTTGCGCCGAGCCGCAACCAGGTGTCACTTCTTTGCGCGGCCGCCGAAGGCCAGCTTGCCTACGAAGGACCGCCGAAGTTTGGGAGCCAGCTCAATTTCGGGCGCTTCACACAAACCCTATTGAAAGGATTGGACGGGGCTTCGGCGCGATGGTTTCGGAACCGTTGGGGTGTGCCTTGTCGTGATGTGCACGGCGATCTGAAGTCCCTGCGCCGCATTTTTTTTGATCATTGGTCGGAGCAGCCATTCGAGCCTTATCAGGCTGTTACACCGGCCGACCCATTACCGATCGTCTATCCGACAAACTTTCACTTTCCGCTTGTGGTGATGACCGATCCTCTTGAGCGCATGAGCGATTACGGACTGATTATCAGTCGAAGAGATGTGCCGGAGCAGCCTTGGTTGACTTGTATTCAGCCCGGCAATTCCCGAGCATGGAATGTGTCGGTCGCCCCGAGCCGCGATGCCCACTATGCGATCGCCTTCCAAGGGACCAGCCATCATCCCCTTCTCTTTCAACCGAAGGAGCCATTGTTTGAACAATGGATACCCGTGCCATGAAAACAAGCCTGCATTTCGAAGCACCGGGTGACCTTTCCGTCGGGACTGTGCGCATCTCCAGCACGAACAAGGAGATTGCCGACTGGGTGGCGACACCGGACAAGCGAACATTCGTGCAGGAGGACTTGGCACCGGGTATATACTCGGCGGAGATTCGTCCTGCAGGCGTCATGTCGCAGTCCGTTGTTTTCCAAGTCCACGAAGGCCATGCCAATACGGTGGTTTTGCCGACATTCTCCACGCTGTCATCGTCGGGCAACAATATAAGCTTTTACGACACCGAGAGCCGACGAGCGGTAGTAACTCCGCCTACTTGGGCGCAGTTCGAGATCGTCGATGACGATGGACTCAGATTGCCACTGGCAGAGGAGAACAGTGACTACGACGAGAAGGCTGCCTCCGGCGATAGGAGCAAGGAGCTTGCCAATATCGCAGCGCTTACGGAGGACGCTGACAAGGCTCGGAACGATGGGGACCTTGGTCGCGCCGAGCTTGCGGAGTTTTCCCTCAGAGCGGCAAGGCAGGATATTGCTCGGGATGAAGAGGGTGCCTTCAGTGATATGCGCGAGGAAAAGCTCCCAAGTCCGCGAACCAACGAGATCGAGATATCGAATATTCGCAGGCGCATTTCGGTTGGGTTGTCCGAGGAAGAGCGGGGCCGTGAAGCGTTCGATACTTTCAGCGGGAGGTCTAAACTAGAGCTAATCGCCGGCCGGCTCGAGATCGATTTGCCAACAGATCCAAAGCGCGATTTGTGGGCCGGCCATCGAGTGCGGCTAACGGCGGCGATAGAATCCATCCGAATTGAGAGATGTCTGCTCCCTCTTTATGCCGATGGAACAAAGATCATTATCGCGGCGCCTACTTTTGCATCTGCCGATCTCGAAATCAGCATAATGCCAGCGGATCCAAAAGTGAGAGCCCTCGTCAGGGCCTTGGATGCTGGAACATCGGCCGAGGCTACCGCCGTCCGCGACGATGTTCTGGACGAATTGACCCCAGCGACCCTACTGGACGATAATCGCGACCCGTGGACAGCGATCCTCGTCGCTCTTCTCACTATCCGATTTCCGGACGTGTTCCGGCCAGTACAGGCGGATTGGATCGACTCGTTAATCGAGCGCGCTGGCTGGGCATTCGACGTCTACGTTGTTCGCGCAAGCCACGCACTGTCCACGGCAATGGCGGTTTCAGGCGAAAGGCAAATCAGGGCCGTTTCACGAGCGATAAGCTCCCTTGCCCAAGCCTACGTCGCTGGCTCGCCGTACTTCCGTTATACAAATCAACTCGTCGCCGAAATGATGGTTGGGATCTATAGCTTCCTCAATCCTCAAATTCTCGAAAGACGAGGTGAGCACCTCGAAAGCTTTCCCAATCGGGATAAGCCTTACGTCAGCAGCGCCACTTCCAAGCAGTTCGCACGTCTCTATGACCGATGGCGCCGTGAATTGCCGCTACAACGCGGGGCCGGCCCAACCTTCACCTGGCTCGCGCGCGATCTACGCGCCCTGAAGGAGCGCAAGACACTTACTCCCCTCCGCACTCCCTCCGGTCGTCTGAGAGGACGAGACACTCTGGTTATTTTCGAGGGCCAGGTCGGGGCCGGTCAGATTGCAATCGGTGCAGGACAGACCCAAGCCGTTCACCGGCCTCATCCAGAGCCCTGGGCGTTCGACACAAACGTCGATCAGTCGTATAAAATACCAGAAAATGACTCAAGCTGGATGCCAGCTTTTTTCCGGTCTCCGGGTCCGCAAGCGGATCCTAACAAGGGCAGATTCGGTGGTGAAGCCAGCCGAAATGGTTTTCGTCTCGACGCTGCATTTGAAAAGACAGACAACCGCAACTGGGTTAACATCATTCTTACTATCGAGGCAGACCGCTCAGCCAAGATCGGTCTTGGAGACTATGCTTGGTTTATGCTTCACCCCACTTTTTCGCCTCCGGCGCTGAAGGTCACATTCAGGGGGAATCGCGCCCAACTTCGTCTTCGTGCATCCGGCGGGTTCACGGTGGGTGTTTGGCTCCCGTCCACCCAGACCGAGCTCGAGAGCGATCTGGCCGAAATGGCTGATGCGCCGCACATTATTCGGACGCGCTGACAACGGTCACTATGCGAGTGTGTTTATTATCAGCTGTTTTTCACCTTGCTGGTCAATATTCAGCGCCGATTGAACCGGGTGTGGGGTTTGAAGGGATACGAACCGTCGGCCATGCTGTTCGAGAAGGGATGGCAGCATATCCTCGTTTCATTACAATGCGTTGCAAACTGCAGGGTCGTTGGTCACGAAGGGAAAACCAACCCTTCATTATCGAAAATTGTTGGTATTTTAATTGTTTGGTCACCATCGGAAACCAAGGTAGATTCAACCGCTGCTTTGCACGAAGGGCCTCGCCATGGCGATGAATTCAACAATCGAATGGACTGATCACACCTTCAATCCATGGACCGGCTGCACGAATATCAGCCCGGGCTGCGATCATTGCTATGCCGAAGCGTGGTCGAAACGGTCAGGCCAGGTCAAATGGGGCAACTCTCCGCGCAAGCGAACGACCGACAGCTATTGGCGGTCGCCGCATATCTGGCAGCGCAAAGCGGCGGAGTTCGCCGCCGCTCATGGCCGCAGGCAGAGAGTTTTCTGCGCATCGCTTGCAGATGTGTTCGACAATCAGGCCGACCCAGCTTGGCGTATCGACCTCTTCAAGCTTATCCGTGCAACACCCTCGCTCGACTGGCAGCTCCTTACCAAGCGCCCACAAAACATTAAAAAGATGCTTCCGCCTGATTGGGGCGCTACCGGGTATTCAAACGTCTGGCTCGGCTTTACGGCCGAAGATCAAGTTCGGTTCGATCAGCGCAAACGCGTCATCAACGAGGTCCCCGCTCAAGTCTGGTTTGTCTCTTATGAGCCCGCGATCGGTCCCCTTCGTATTTCAGAAGCAGACCCAAGGCCCGATTGGCTGATCAGCGGTGGCGAAAGCGGTCCTGGTGCGCGCCCAATGATGTGCAATTGGGTCAGGGACATTATCGCAGATTGTGATGCTATCGGGATCGCTGCCTTTCATAAACAATGGGGCGCATCGGGCAACAATCCCCTCGTACAGGAGAAGGGCGTTTCCGCCGCAGAGATCAAGGATCGTGATCCATTTGGCAAGGGTGGTGGTCTCTTGGACGGAAGACTAATCAGACACTTTCCGGCTGGTGATAAGAAGAGCGTACACGCGGCCTGACCTTGACAGAGCTGTAACACAATCGCAACCTGCTGTTGATTGACAATAGGAGTCGCGACAATCGCTGAATTCGGCTGGAAGATTGGTTCAACGCCTCCTTCGTTGAGCGCGCACAGTGATGCAAAGCTTCGACTTATCGCGGGTTATCTGGAAAGTTACTTTCCAGCAATTCTTGTAAATCATGCTCAGGACCGACAACGCATCACTCTCGTTGATGGCTTTTGCGGTGGCGGGAGGTTCACGGACGACGGTTCGATCGTAAGCGGCACCCCATTTTTGTTTCTCGAGGCAATCGCGAAAGCAGAGCGGATAGCAAATGCCGGTCGCAACAAGCCTTTGACGATCGACGCGGAGTATCACTTCGTCGACAACAAACGGGATCACGTCGAGTTTTTGCGGGCGGAGCTGATCAAAGCCGGTTACCTGGACCAGCTTGACCGATCAATCTTCCTTTACAACGCCGACTTTGAAACCGTATTTCCGGATATCTGTCGTCGTATTGAAGGCCGGACCAAGCGCGGAGTTGGGCGGTCAATCTTTCTGTTGGATCAGAAAGGCTACTCAGACGTTGCTTTCGAAACGGTTCGGAAGATTTTGCGCTTTAGCGCAGCAGAATGCATACTCACCTTTGCGGTCGGTTGGCTGATCGACTACCTGACAGACAAGCCACAGACGTTGAAGCGCGTCTCGCCCGTTGAAATATCGGAAGAGCAGCTGCGCGAATTTCTCCGCTTCAAAGACGAGCAAGGTGGACGATACGTCATTCAACGTCTGCTGTTGAGGCACATCGCCGATGCAACCAAAGCAAAATTCCAAAGCCCGTTTTTTCTTCGCTCGAAGGAAGCCCGAAAGGACCTATGGCTGGTTCATCTGTCAAACCATCTCAAGGCGCGAAATGTGATGGTCGACAGCCACTGGCTGATTAATAATCAGTCCTTGCATCAAGGGCATGGCGGCTTGGAAATGTTGGGCTTCAATCCGAACATGGATCCGGACGCTGCTCCGGATTTTTGGTTCGGTGCCAAAGACGAGGAGGTTATGAAAGACCGGCTTGCTGATGATTTCATGCGTAGATTACGGGGAGTCCATAAGAACATTTCGGTTCCCTATGGAGATTTCGTCACGTCCATCGCTAACGAAACGCCCGCTCGACTCGCCGACATCGACAAAGTGACGGCATTTCTTGTCGAAGAAAAGGAGTTAGACCTCAGAAATGGGGGTAATGGTACGAAACGCACCTCTGTTCCCGTGTATCGAGACACCATTGGCGTTGCCAAGCAGCCGAAGCTTTGGTCGCTCAGCAGCCGATAGGCGTCACGGAAGGGGTGAATCTGTCCGACTTTTGCGATCGTGTCGGGAACCCAGATTACCGAGCCTGTGCTGATGCCGTCATCTGCATCAACCACCCGGCGAGGCCGTATTCATGATCTCCTTTTGCACTTTTCTGATTGCCGACCCGCTTCATTTCAACCTGATAACAACCCTTTCCAAGCAAGCAGGATGGACGGTCAGCTTCCTTCCAGACCCCTCACAGCGCTTTTGGTTTCACGAGCGAGGCAGGATGTCCATTTCGCATCCGGAAGCTGTAGGTGCCCAGACCCTCGGCGGGCAACGATCATAAACTTCAGGGACATCTGATGATTTTTGGGCGACATTCTGAATCTGTCGGCCTCCTGGGACCGCCGTTCGGATTTGCACCTGCGAAACAAGGATGTGCGTGCTTCCTGATTGACGTCGATCCACATTAACCTTGCAACAGGCATTGGACTTTCCCAGCGGGCTGATATCTATTAGCGCCTCAACCCATAAGGGTGCTGGAGGCGAAGTGTCGAAATTTCTACTTATCGACTGAGTCACGGCGCCAAACATTGGCGGGTTGAAATTAAATAGGCGCTTTTACTGGCGCCGTGGGGGCGGACGTTTGAAAAAAATCGATTTACACATCCACACCAAGACGAGCTCTCAAGATAAGAATTTTCTCTTCAGCCTCGATACTCTTAAACGATATACCGCCGATGCGGAATTAGACTGTATCGCTATTACCAACCATAACCTCTTTGATCGGCAGCAATTCGATGAAATTCGATCTAGTCTCGATATCCTCGTTCTGCCAGGCATAGAGGTTGATGTTGAAAGATGCCACATACTGGTGTTGGCTGACGGCCTAGACCTATTTAGGTTTTCTCAGTGTTGCGATGAGGTGGAGAGACAATGGGAGAAGACAAAATTACCACTTTCGTATGAGCAGTTCGGGTCTATTTTTGGCGACATCAGTAAATACTTACTAATCCCACATTATCAAAAAAATCCGTTCATTAGCCCAGAAAGCCTGGCAAAGTTCGGACTTCATATTTACTGCGGCGAAGTTAGCAGCCCTAGAAAGTTCATTTCTTGTCTCAAAGACCCAGAGATGCTCGTACCAGTGTTTTTCAGCGATTGCCGAATTACAGAAACGCTTACTGAACTTCCGACCAAGCAGACATATGTCGATTGCGCTGAAATGACATTCGGCAACCTTCGACAGGTTCTAAAGGACAGAGATAAAGTGGCTCTGTCCAAGCTGAACGGGAATAGCCACTTCGAGATATTTGATGACGGTCAGAAACTCTCAGCTGGCCTTAACGTGCTGCTAGGAGATCGTTCGTCAGGTAAATCTCATACTCTCCAGAGAATCTGTGACTGGTTTGGGGCCGAAAATACTCGGTATATACGTCAGTTCGACCTTGTGGCCCGACATGAAGCCGAAGACGAACAAAAATTCAAAGATTTCCTTAGTGAAAAGACCACCCTTTACTCTCGGGAGTATCTAGAAGACTTGCAGATCGCGGTTGGTCAGGTACTCGAAATTGACCTAAAATCCGACGAGGTCTCGGTGGAGCAATATGTGTCGTCGCTGGTGGCTTATGCCCGCGACACAAGCAAACATGACGCGTTCTCAAAAGCTATCCTCTACAATGAGGAGCTATTTCAACTAAAAAACCTAGAGGGCTTAGAGAAACTAATATCCGCGACAAAGAGGCTTGTGAGTAACGTCGAGTATAGACCAATAATAGATAAGCACATTGCTCTACCGCAGCTTCATAAATTGTATGTGGAATTGATGACGAACTTCTGCAGGCAAAAAGAAGCGAATCAAAAGAAGGAGTGGGTAAATACTGGCATCCAAGACATAAAAGCGAAGCTTCAAAGAAAGTCTTCGGCGCCTAGTGTGACGGACGTTGACCTCCTGAGAATCGCAACCAACAAAAGAGCTGCAGCTAAATTCGAAGAGCTCGTTAAAGCGGCACGAGTGAGCAAAATTTCGCATCGAAAGAAGAAGGGAAGCTTTGAGATTGTTGCCCAAGTCGGACCCTTCACAAACGCTGGCGATCTCAAAGAAGTCTCCAGATCGAAAAAGGGCTTTAGTGCCGCCTTTGCCAGGTACGATAGGCCTTATGAATTCTTACAGGAGCTTCGAAAGATTGGATCTCCAGTCGAAGCATCTGACTTCAGCAAATATCTGGTCAAAGTTGAATATAAAATCCTGAACAAAGATGGTCTAGTTGCGTCCGGAGGCGAAAGATCGGAATTTTTCTTGCTAGATAAAATAGAGGGCGCAAGTTCGGCAGAGGTTCTACTCATAGATGAGCCGGAATCGTCATTCGACAACCATTTCTTGAAGGCGGAAGTAAATGAGATCATTAAGGAAATGTCAAAAAAGATGCCGGTAGTCGTCGTCACCCATAATAACACTGTGGGTGTTTCGATCCGACCCGATTACATCCTCTATGCTAAAAAAGAGGTAACAGGCAGAGAAATCAAATGGCGAATTTTTTCTGGCTCGCCGACCAGCAAGACGCTCAAGTCCACAGACGGACATGAGCTGACAACCAGAGAGATACTCCTTGGCAACTTGGAGGCAGGCGTTGCTACTTACGAGGAAAGGAGCGCAACCTATGAAAATCTTAAAAATTGAAAGCGGACGGGGCTATTTTAGGATCGAAAGTTCGGCAGAATGGCGGGAAATTGATCAAATTGATAAAGATGGACTGCTTGCGCTACTGGACTTGTTCCTTGATGCCGATACCGAAATGGACGCGCCTGACGAAACCATTTTGCACAACGAGGTAGACAAGATCATTTACACCCACGTTTTCCAAAAGCTTTCGTCGCTATCGGATAGCAAATCTACGTTCAAAGATGACAGTGAGCGCCTATACTTCGACGAGATAACGAAGTACGCAACGGGCTGACATAATGCCCAGAGAAATCCGTTTCATCGAGCTGATTTTATGGGGAAGGGTTTGTGCCGCCGACCGTTTGCTGATCGTCTCGGGTTTCCGTTGAGCAACGACACGCTTCTTCGAACCGTTCGGCGATATGATCGCCCACCACCGCCGCCAAGCGTTATCGGCATTGATGACTGGGCGTGGCGTCGCAATCATCGATATGGCACGATCATCTGCGACCTTGAGCCCGTATACCTTCCCGAGGCTTGGCAGGCTCTGCAACAGCGGGCCGCTATCGCACTCGGCTTCCCGCTCGGCATTTTCATCACCGGGTTTGCTTTTGTCTGGGCATGCTCAGGATTCGCACGTCCAAAGGCTCCCTGATGTACGGCTATCTGATCGACCTCTACCATGTGACCGTCAAACATCTTTCGAACCTGAAATTCGACAAGAACAGCGAGGTTCACCGAACGCTGGTGTCTCTCTATGCCAGCATCATTGAGTTGACGAACAGCGCGATCCAGATCCGCGAGGCCGGAGCTTATACCGGCATGGACGTGCTCCTCCGGTCGGCAATGGAAGCTCACGTCGATTTGATCAATCTGGCAAACGACAGCGAGTACCTGAAGGCGATGCTCGCCGTGTACCACAAGGAGTGGATCAAGCTCGCGAGCGACGGAGTGAAGGAGGAGAACCCCTTCCTTTCCTACTTCAGGGATAACCCCGAGGTAGTGGACAAGCTGGAGCACCACAAGGCCGAGCTGAAGGCATACACCGACCAGTACAGCATCCCGACCAACTTCGATAAGTTCAAGATGGCGGGGATGGAGAACGAGTACCGCTCGATCTACAACAGCCTCTGCAACGACAGCCATAACAACATCAGGGCGCTGACGTCACGGCATTTTCGCGTCCATGACAAGGGCCACGAGCTGGTCATATTCGACAAGCCCAGCCGGGAAGATCTAGCCGCGACGCTGGATTCCTTCATCGCCATCGTGAACCAGTCGAATTACATCATGCACGACTACTTCAGGTCGGATGAAGGGGTGAAAGAAAAGCTCTCAGCTTTCAAGCGATACCGGGAGGAGAAGGGTTTGTCGTGGGTGGATGAGCTAGAGGCGTAGGCTCCATCGCAAGCGAAAAGTATTCGCCGCTGCTCATGCCTTCCCTCACTTCTTCCAGATAGGTGTGATCCACCCCATAAACCTTGTCCCGCGCCTGGGCGATGATGACCTTGTTTGTCCCGGCCACCACCGCATGTGGTGCAGCCATCGAAAGCGCATCATTGAAACGGGTTTTGGCTATCGTGAACAGCTTGTCAGGGCTGATCGGAATGGCGACATGCCCGTTTGGCCCGCCGAGCCCTGACGTCATGATGAGCGGGCGATCACAAGTCAGGAGGCGGCGGTTTGCCGTCTTCACATCCGTCACCATCCAATCCATGCCCACCAGCGTGTCCAGAACCTTCCTGTTCTGGGCCAGCCTTGTGCTGACGATAATCGCCGACAGCTCCGGCATATCCGGATTAGCCTGCCTTAAAGCCTCCTCAGCCGTCTCCGGCATTCCTTCCTTACGAAGGCGGCGCCAGATCTCCTCCGTTTTGGCGTCGGGCTTGGAAAAGTCCCGCTTCATCCGCTCCTTGAATTTGGCGATTTCGGTGGGATTGCGCATGCCGAGCCACAGGAGGAACCGCGCCCACTCGTACTTCTCCTTATCAGTCAGAGGCTCAGCCCGCAGCAGCTTGTCCCGCACATTGGCGGCAGAGGTGTCCACTTCCTGATTGAAGATCCGCTCGACGTTCTGTTTCGTCTCCTCGGTCGCGCCAGGGAGCGTGTAGAGGTTCGATACTCTGCTCGTCTTCTGCGTTACCCAGCGGCGTGAGCGGATTTCCATCGTCGGCGGGACACGACCATACTCCACTAGCTTCCGGTCTGTCTTGCTCAGCCAAGGTCGCAGATAGAGTTGCGGTATAAAATGATGGTCTTCTTCGCCTGCGGCCACGGATGCCACCTCCAAGAGGAATTCCCTGTTTTTATATCACTTGCTCCAGCGAAAAGGTAAACGAGCATCTTTGACAAAGCGAAAATGCGCAAAATGATTCCCACTATTTCGGCCTTAATTTTGCGTTAACACCATTGAAATCATTGGTATCTTAGCTTCACAAGTTGACAAATCCTTACACCCCATTTTGGGTCGCTCAAATGAAACGCGACTTAAAAATTAAGAATTGAAGCATAGCATCTGACTCGCAAGCAAAGTCGCTTGCTTCCAACTGAGGCCCCTGCTATGAGAATAACAGCGCTTTTCAAGCGGCTCTTCCTTGCGTCCATTTTTATGTTTGTAAGCGGATTCTTAGATGAAGCTGGCGGGAAGACGTTCGACGTCCTCTGGGACAGGCTGGGACCGTCCATTACATCAGGCGACCATCCCTAGGCGAACGTCGATGTTCCTCGATCATGCATTTGTCGGTAACCGATGTTCCGCGGTATCAGTCGTGCTTTTACTTCGTGCCCGCCGGATGCGAGGTGCTGCTTCTGCGCCGGAACCATATGCTGGTTGGCGAGTGGTGCCAGGTCGCAGGCGCGATCGAGGAGGGCGAGAACGGCTGGGAGGCAGCGCTGTGCGAAGTCAACGAGGAAACAAATCTCGCCTCCAAGCGTCTGTATTTCGCAGACATTTATGAGCAGTTCTACGAGGCCGATCGTGATGCCATCAGCATCTTACCGGTTTTTGTCGGCTTCGTGGATGCTGATGCGACCGTCGTCATAAACCACTAGCATAGCGAGTTTCGATGGGCGTCGTTCGAGACCACCTTGGGAATGGTGCCATTTGCTGGGCAACGTCATGTGCTGAGGCATGTGGAGGCGGAATTTGTAAGGCGTGAGCCGGTTCGGCATTTGCTAATCGCAGCTGCTTCCCGGGCGGCCTGAACAAAAAGCGACGTTGCAATGCCTCGATACGTGGATTTGACCGAAGCGGGATCGAACCTGGCAAGAGTCGGCCGGACTCATCGGGGCCGTCAGGTGCCGTTCCCCGTCATCAAGTAGCTATCGACCTTGAATGACGGGATGGCTAGCAGCGATTGAGCCAATGGTCCTGCTTCCATGACCTCTAAAGTCTGCTCATCGGGCTAAGATGAAGTCGCGCTGTTGGGATGCCTATCGCATCGGCCGCTAACCACACAGCGACATCGTCACCGTAATAGCTGATGGTCCACTGAGCTTTCGGGTTAACACCATCTAGCACGGCCCGAAAATATGGCTCATCGACCTGCGCTAGCGAATGCCCGAGCACGAAAATCTCCGTGACATGGCTGAGAGCGTCAAAAAACCCCGTCTTGCGCGCGAGAATTTCGGATGTCGGTTTGTATGTCTTTGCTAGCAAATCATCGATCAGCTCAAAACCACCGGCCACACGGACATCGGTATCCTCGTCGGTAAATCGCGAGCGCAGTTCGGATGCCTGACGATCCCATGCGTGACCAAGGATAATCTCGGCGGTGGAGTCTAACGCAGATCCGTGAATGTGCAGGATACGGTCGTCGGAAATACCGTATATCCGCTGCAAGGTTGGCGTGTAATTGAAATTCAGAAAGACCGCGTTCGGGTCGATGCACCTTACTGGCACGGCGATTTGGGTAGGTATGGCAACCGTTCGAACCCAGTCTGCGAAATGTTTGCGTAATGTCATGGCTATAGCGTCGCAGATCTGCTCGATTTCATATTCGTAGTCGTGATGTCCAGAGTCGCTCCAGTCATCCGCTCCGTACGAAGCCAGAAAATTCTCGGCATAGTCTTCGATCTGATCTACATCGACCTCAGCTAGCCGTTCTTCGAGGACGCTCCAAAGGTCCTTGTCGGGCACGACGTATTCCTCGGCTATGCGGAATGTGCGTTGGTCCACACGTTCGAGATATGACGCGAAATCGGAGTATTTGGACTCGATGTTATGATGAAGATCGAAGCCATTCCCGATGACGAATAGCTTGCTTGTCACGATCTACAGATTCCCTAGGATGCTGCGGCCTGAGACGAAATCATAAACCAATTCAGTTCAATTTTTCGCTCACTATAGTGTTTTACGGCATCAAGATCTGGAGGGATACCCATGCACCGAGAAGAGGTAGATGACGAACTAAAAGAGCTTGCGTTCGAGTTCCTCTATTTCTTTTCACGTTTTGAGTATGCATTGAAGGCTAATGGCTACCTGAAAAAGGAGGGAGTGGGCCAACCCGCGGAAGCCGGCTGGCAGAAACTCCTCACGCGCTGGGAATCAGGGTATGTTCTGACAGACACGGCGGCGGCTCTGATAGCTGCCAATCCACAAAAGCAGGTCGTTGGAGCCGATCGCTCGCTCGAATTTCGCCCGTTGGCAGTGAACGGACTTTCGACCATGGGTCAGGTGATAGGCCATTGCCAAACGGTGCGAAACAACCTCTTCCATGGTGGTAAGTCTGGGGCGAAGGGTTTCGACGACCCAAAGCGCACCAAAAAATTGCTTTCGCTCACACTCGCGTTGCTCGGAGAGCTTGCAACATCGTGTGACCTAATGAATGACTACACCGGCTACTACTGACACACAAGCAGGCGCGTGCCGTAACGTTTTCCCCTCGCAATCTTTATCTTAGAACGCTTAGAGTCCAATGTCAGCTCATCTCCAAGCTCAAATCCGACAAAAATTGCAGCAAATCCATGCGGTCGATCTTCAAAAGCTTGCTGAAGATCTTGCGTGCGTCAAATTTCCAAATCGGTTTGGAAGCCATATCTTAAGGCGCGGAGGCCGCAATGACGAGGATCAGACAACGAAAGGGTGGCCGGATGCTTTCGTGGTAACGGGCAGCAACGAGGTCGATGGAGTTGAAGCAACTAGGCAGGATACGACCTGGAGAAATCACCTTGAAGCGGACCTCTCTCATGCCCAAGATCCGGATCACAGAAATCTATCCGGTTACGTTTTCGTAGGAGGTTATCCATCTGATGCTCCGTCCGCAGCTAATCTTGATCAATGGCTTGATCGCTTCGCGGCATTGGGCATAGAACGATCGAAGATCACAATTCTTGTCGGCAGCGACCTTGTGCTCGAGCTCTGCCGACCTGAATATGCACTCGTTCGTCAATTGCATTTAGGACTGAGGACAGTTCCTGACTGGTTCAGGATGCTCGGTGAGACCGTTATCAGCGACAATAAACTAGGTCTTTTCCAACCGACACTCGATGAGTATCGGGCGGGTGCAGTATGGCGCCCGGCCATTACTGACGGCGTGATCACCGATCTAATGCGGACCGGTGCTTCTGTCGTCCGAGGTTACGGCGCTGCAGGTAAAACGACATTAGCCGAACTCGTAGCGCGGGATCCGCTTATCGCACCAAACCCTGTCTGGTACGTCGATATCTCACGCGCCACAGATGAGTTAGCAGGCTCAGATTTGCTCAATGCCATGTCGAGTTTGGGAGCGAAAAATACCCTTTTCATCATCGACAACATTCACATCGACCACGCTTACGCTGCAAGGATCTACGATACGTGGTTCCGCCATCTTCATCCGATTGGAGCAAGAATTCTCTTGCTTGGCCGATACACCGAAAAGCGCGGGCTCCGCTTGGCTGGCGATCCGCCCGTCCACGAACTGCGCGCGGGGATCGACGAAATGAACGCAGTCGTGGGCAGGCTAGCGTTACGCGAAGGCGTATCTATCGTTCGCGCACCGCCACTGGCTCTCGATAGATGGGCCGAAACCTTCGGCGGAAGCAGGTCTAAGCCAGAAATAGCAGTCGACTTGGTTGCTTTCACCGCAGCAGTTGACCGTAGATTACAAAACTTAGTGAATGGCGACTTTCGGCTGGCGGCTTACGATGCCGTCGACGCCGTCCGTGCCAGATATCTTCAACCTCTTACAGCGGTCGGAGAACTTTCAAACATCCTTCGACTTGCTGCCGTCGCCGAGTTTGAAGTCCCCTTAGCGGAAGATCAAATCCCTACCCTGGCGACTGGATTTGACACCGCAATCAACACTCTTGGTTTAGTTGTCTTTGAAGACCTTGGTGAAGCGCGCAGGCGGCACTACCGCCTTATTCATCCTGCTCTTGGTCCGCTGCTCCTTGAGGCGATGGGCCCTGGATTTGACGTGGAGGCTGAGAGATTATTGGCAGCCTCCCAAAGTCCCGTTTTGGGTCGGCGCATTTCGGCTGCAATCAGAAGGTCGAAGCGCTCTAGCCGGTCATCTGAATCGTTTGACATTGTTGTCAACAACGCAATAGGAGAAGTCGGCTGGCCACAGCGGTGTCATACGTTGCAGGAACTATCAAATCTTGCTGTGTATGCCGTTACTTCGCATCTCTTGACGAATGAACAGGTCGACGAACAAATAGTCGCGGCGCGCGCGATCGAAACATTGATGAAACGCTCGCCATCTGTCTGGTCCATAAATCAATTCTTATCGCGCGCACAAAATATTGGATTTCCAAAGTCCGCTGCTTTGATCGGTCGTGTCGTATTCGATAGCTCCTTCATGGAGATGATACATGCTCGTCCAGCAAGCGAAGTCTCTGCCTTCGTACGTCTTCTTCCCAATGGCTCCGAGGCGCTGGCTGCGATCGACTTAATCGCGTGGGAAGCGGCTCAGCATTATGCCAGATCCGAGGCAGCGAAGGAGACTGTCTCAGCCGCCTGGCATTTCGAAAGGTTGGACCGATCCGAGTTGTCCGTCGCGCCGGCATTACAGCAGATTCGACGAGCAGATCCGGCTCTGTGGCAGGCTGGCTTCGCTCTTGGTCACCTATCCCGATTGATCCGAATAGCGAATGCGAGTCGCAAGGAGCTCAACGTTCTGCTCTTAGAATTGAGGGATGCGGGGTGGTTGGCTGGCGCCGTAAGTGTTGGCAGCACCGGAGCAATAGCAGGTGCCCTTTTGTCCTTGGCCAACTACCTCCCTCCAGAATTGAGACAACATTTGCTGGTGCCAGAGTTGGCGAAACGGGTATTTGATGAACTGGGCAACCTCGGAGAGAATGGAAAATACCTGAGCCGGCCGTTATGTCTTCTAGGCGGGTTCGCGACGTTAGGAGGCCAAGTTCCCAACGGGATAAGAAAAGACTGGCACTTTGATCCCAATGCCGAGCTCGCATTGGACGAGGTTTCACACAGCGAGGAGCCAACGGGCATCGGTACCTATGAACTGCAGCTATGGCTTGGGATAAAAGCGATAAACCTCGCTGGGGGCGGTCCCGTTAGCGTTCCAGAGTCCCGAGGGACAAGTTTCCTCCGGCGGCTGCGCAGGGCCACTCCACCCACTTCTCAAGCACGGAGAACGCAAGAAGAGCTGTGCACTTGGCTGCTCGCCCGAGAGGCAACAAACTGGATGCTGATCGAGCATAGCTAGTCGATCGCACTGTCATATCACTCCCCATGCCCGAAACCTCCCCCTGCCCGTCATCTCCCTAAGGCCCAGCTCCAAAACAATCCGCCGCGCCGCCTGTGGCGTCACCTCGAGCGCCTTCGCCACCATCCCGGCCGACACGAGCGGTTTCGCCATCACCAGCTCGACCAGCTCCGGCAATTTCGAGGAGGTTCGCCGTCTTTCAAGTTTTCGGTCCATCATCGTCTTCGCCAGAGTCAGCCGGTCATGCTCTTTCATTCCGATCTCGGCGGCCGCCAAAAATCCGTGGGCGATGGCTAGCAGCCGGGTCTCGCGATCGCGATGGCGGCGCCGATCAACCGGAATGGTTTTGAGGCCAAGGTTGATGGCCGCGAGATGGGCACCTGACGTGATGCCCGACTGGCGCAGGATCGAAGCGGCCAGCAGCCGGCCGAGCCAGGGCGCGTGCTGAAGGACGGAGAGTTCGTTCCAGGCATCGAGGGCAACGATGGCCTGCAGCACCGCCGGCTGTCCTTGGGCCTGCCGCAGCACGCCGCGCCATTCCTCGAGCCGCGCGTCCTCGTCCCAGTCGAGATCATAGACCATCGGATCTTTCTCTTGCGTCACACCACGGCCGGGCCGGGTTGCGTTCTCGATCGCAGCTTCCGAGCGGGCCAGCACTGCATCGATTGCGGCGAAGTCAATGCCGGGTAGATTTTCAACGTCGTCGGCGACGTCCGCCTCCCCTTCTGGATCGATCGCAGCCGCCCGCCGGATGGCATCGGCGGTCGTCGCGTCGTCTCTGTCGGTCGATATGATCTCCGAGGTTTTTCTGAGCGTGCGTATACCGTCTGTCGACAACGCCCACTCCGGCGATTGCGCAGCGACGCGCCGGCGGGTTCGGAGAACGTCGCGGGCGATTGTCAGTTCATGGGTGGGTGTTCGAATATCGCGGGTGTCATCGTGCAGGACAAGGTCTTCGAGATGGACGAGTTCGCCGTCGATCCACAGCGAGGCACAGGCGTCGGCGAACTGGGACCGTTCGAGGAAGCCCGGACCGACCGGCGAGCGGGCGATGCGCTCGTCGAGACGCGTCAGCGCGATGCCGGCGTCAAAGGCCGGCCGCATCAGGGCTGTCATGCTGATTTTCGCGAGATCGTAAGCCATTGAAATCATGGTAAATGATTTCTTATAGGAACTCTATCTGATTATTGCGGTTCGCTACATGGTATGATTACCAGTCGAGTGTATAGCCATCGATAAGTATCCCTTATCAGAGGTAATGTGTACGATCCGTTTGTACGCATGGCGGAGAGGTGCTATTGTTGTCTTCAGAGCAAATCTCGGAGATCCCGATGCCCCAGACCAGCTACAAGATCAGCGAAGCCCGCAAAAAATTCGCCGAAGTCCTCGAGCGCGCCAACCAGGGCGAAGAGATCGTCATTATGCGCGGTAACGAAGTTTATGCCCGCATCGGTCCAGCGGCTGACGGCGGCAAACGTCCCTTTGGTCTGCTTCGTCACCGTGGCCTGCCTGACGACCTGTTTGATACCACCGATGCCGAGCAGGCCGCAATCGACGCCGGCGACTGGAACGACGAGACCGGCGTATGGCAAGGCAAGCCTAACGATCACGAAAGCACGCAATGAAAGTTTTGCTCGATAGCCACGCCGTCTACTGGTGGACCATCGGCAGCGATCGCCTGTCCAGGAAGGCACGGACGCTCATCGAGGACAAGGCAAACGCCATCCTCGTCAGTGCGGTCACGTTCTATGAGCTGGACAACAAAATGCGCCTGAACAAGCTCGACCTCAAGCCACAGGAACTGCGGGCAGCCGTTTCAGAAAGCGGCCTGCAGACCCTGGCCATCACCGATTTGCATGCCGAGCTCGCGGCAGCTTTTGACTGGGACCATCGCGACCCATGGGACCGGATTCTTGCCGCACAGGCGCGGATGGAGCACTGCACTTTCGTTTCGACGGATCAGGCGTTCGATGCGATTTTGCATGAGCGGATCTGGTAAGGGATGGGACTGATGAAGATCTTCGCGGAACCTACCGAGGCGACCAAACGGCTTGAGAAACTCATCGCTCTCGCCGAGCGCAGCGATGAGGTGATCGTCTGCCGGGAAGGAGTTCCCATTGCGGTGTCGACGGCCGAGCGGGAGGATTTCGATCGGGACAGCACCGGGCTCTGGGCGCTGATGGCGGAGAGAAGACCTACAGATGGCAGAATAACTTCCAACCACGATGAATTTTGTGACGAGAACGGACTGCCGAAATGAGCTACTCGTCGTCGCGTTCAATCGAAGAACGCATAGAGACGTTGGACACGATCGCCGCCGTCCTGCCGATCGACCGCCGCGACGAACTGGCTGAACTGCTCACCGACCAGGACATCGAAACACTGCGCCATCTGGTCAACGAGGGCATGGGCGAAAACACTCTGCGCGCACTCACTTCTGATCTCGCCTACCTGCAGGCCTGGTCGCTGGCAGCAACCGGCGCCTCCCTCCCCTGGCCCGCACCTGAGGCGATGCTGCTCAAATTCGTCGCGCATCATCTTTGGCAACCGGAACAGCGAGAGATCGATCCGCACCACGGCATGCCTGCCACGATCGAGCAGAGCCTGCGCGAGCAGCGGTTCCTTCGATCCTCCGGGCCGCATGCGCCCGATACGGTGCGCCGGCGGCTTGCCAGTTGGTCGACGCTGACGAAATGGCGCGGGCTGACCGGTGTCTTCTCCTCCCCTGCTCTCAAATCCGCGATACGCCTTGCCGTTCGGGCGACGCCGCGCCCAAGGAAACGGAAAAGCGCCAAGGCGGTGACCGGCGATGTCCTGGCAAAGCTACTCGCGACCTGTGGCACAGACAGCCTGCGTGACATCCGCGATCGGGCCATACTGATGGTGGCTTTTGCCTCCGGCGGCCGTCGTCGCAGTGAGATTGCGGGTTTGCGGAAAGAGCAGCTCACGATCGAGCGGCCAATCGCGGTCGAAAACGGCCCTCCCCTCCCCTCTCTCGCCATTCATCTGGGCCGCACCAAAACGTCCGGCTCAGAGCACGATGAGGTCGTTTACCTGACGGGCCGGCCCGTGGACGCTCTCAATGCCTGGATGAAGGCTGCCAGGATCGAGAGCGGTAGCGTGTTTCGCAAGGTCGATCGGTGGGGAAACGTTTCGAAACGGGCGCTGGAGCCCAGTGCGGTCAATGCGATCGTTAAGCAGCGTGCGGCGATGGCGGGCCTGGAGCCGGGGGAGTTTTCGGCGCATGGGTTGAGGTCAGGCTATCTTACGGAGGCCGCAAACCGTGGCGTCCCCCTTCCCGAGGCGATGGAGCAGTCGCGTCATCGATCGGTGCAACAGGCCTCCAGTTATTACAACAACGCAACCCGGCGAACAGGGCGGGCCGCACGGCTTCTCCCGTAGCGATCGTTCCAATTCATGAAGGCACGACGAGGCGTTTCGGACAGCTTGAAATCAATTGTTTATCGATGGTAGTTGATCTGGGGTCGCAGATCAGAGATGTTCGTCACCCTGGATAACCGGCAACTCCTTGTTTCCCGGCCGGTGCCTAAAATAACGATTTTCATAATAAAGCTCCTTACGCTGTAACCTTGCGATTGAGGGCCACGACCTCGTCGTGATCCGGCATTTTTCCTGTCTCAGAAAACTTCTTGATCAGCCTGTCTCGGTTGTCGACGGCGCAGGACTGGTCTGCTGCTTGTAAGGCCGCCGTCAGCACTGCAGTGGTGAGTTCCGTGCAGTAGGCGGGCGTGCCGGGCTGCTGACGCCAAGACGTAGCAAGCGGACCTGCATCAAGGGCATCAAAGCCCGTCTCCTCGACCAACTGCATCGCGGTCGCCTTGCCGCTCGCGTCATCGCCTGCCACTGGAAGCGCGATCCGTCCTACTTCGCCCGCTGGCCGTCCCTTATCTGCAAGAGTGGCAGCAAGTGCCGCGTTCCACGCCTTGATGACAGGTCGCTTGATCTGCTCGCTCACCCAGACGCTTTGCGGCATGCCAGCGTCCACGTCGGGGATCGAGCCGTCACGGAAGGGGTAGTAGTTCGAGGTATCGATGACCGGGACGGTGGCCGGAGCCTCCTTCACGAGATCTGCGAGCTTCGGATAGGTTGCGAAAGGGACTGAGAGAATGAGCACCTCGACATCCTTCACGGCATCCTCGGCGCGGACCGCCGTCGCACCGATGTCGCGTGCCAGCTCGGCGATTGTCTCCGGGCCTTTTGAGTTCGCCAGCTTGACCATGTGCCCGCTGGCCACCAGCTTCCAAGAGTTGATCCAATATTGCCTGCTCCGACGATTCCGATTTTCATAACCCTGCTCTTCCGGTTGTTGCATCACTGCGGATAATAGGTGAGCTAGTTGGAGCAACAAGAACCACTTAAAGGTTCCATAGGCTCAACGCGAGCAGACAAAAAGCTACAGTAGGGCAACGTCTCCGCGACGAAATTAAGGTTCACCCATTACGCAGATGTCTCGATAGTCTGAGGGAGGCGATGCGACGGCCTAGCATCGCATCTTTCCAATCAAGAAGGATTTGATGCGTTGACCGGCTGCTCCGGAATAGTCGGATGCGCCACTCCGCGTCGCGTGGCCAATGCTGGGCTTGCCAGCAGCGAGCAGATGACCAGGGGCAGGCAGATGACAAAAGCGTTCCGGATGCCCCAATGTTCCGCGACAAATCCGAGCAGGGGCGGCGCAAGGAAAAAGACCACAACGGACATTTGGCCTAGCGCCGCGACATTGAGCACCGATGGTCGATCGTTGCGTTGCGCCGCAGCCGTGACGGCCATTGGATAGACTGCACTGCAACCGCCACCCATCAGTGCAAAGCCCGCCAGCGCGACATATGGGTTCGGCGCGAGCCAGACCATGATGATGCCGAGTGTGGCTGTGGTAAGCAGCACGATCGCGACGGCACGCGCACCGTGCCTGTCCACAACCGGATCGACGAATAGACGTGCAACAGCCATGAAAAAAGCGAATAGGGTCAGGCCGCTGCCACCGATAAAGGGTTCGGAATTAAAGACATCACGCATGTAGATCGCCGACCAGTCGATGCCAGCCCCTTCGACCAAAAAGGCGGCAGTGCCTATCAGACAAAGCGGCAACAGACCGAGCGTAGGAAGCGCGAAGTGTGGCTCATTCTCCATCTCGGCACCTTTCAAAATGGGTGCATTCTTCATGCCGGCGACATTGAGCACGCCCAGTAGGAAAACCAGCGCTAGGATGAGGTGCAAATGCGTCTGCATGTCGATCCCCGCCTGCCGGATCATAGAAGCGCTTACTGCGGTAACGAAGAAACCGACGCTCCAGAATCCGTGAGCGCGGTTCATGATGCCAAAGCCGACCTGGTTCTCGATGCGTCCTATCTCGACATTGAGGTTTATCTCGAATGCGCCGACGAGCAGGCCAACGAGAAACAGAAGGATGAAAACCGTTTGAGGATTTGGCATGAAGGGCACGAGAGAAAGGAGAAACGCAGTGCCGAGAAGCGTGATCATCAACGTCAGCCGCGCGCCGAGTCTCATGACGACAGGCGAGAAGAGTGTAAGCGACACCAGCGCGCCGGCCGCCATACCGATCAACGTCAAACCGAGCTCCGCCTTGTTGACGTTCAGCATCATCTGTAGGTCGGGAATGCGGGCGAGGAAGGCCCCTGTCGAAATTGCGATCAGAAAGAAGGCGAGATAGGTGCGGTGATGCGGTGCGAGAAGCATGAGATGTGTGCAATCATGGGGAGGTGCGGGACGCTGACCGACACCGCCGACGCAATCAAAAAGGTTTCTTCGCCTTATAGGCGATGCCTCGCAGTAGCACCAGATAAGAGTGATGCGTTTATTTGAATGGCCACCGGCTGCCGTGAGGGCTTTGCTGCTTTTGGCCCGAAGCGGGCGCGCGCCGTGCGCTTGACACCAATGCGCCCTCGCTGGATCATCCGTCCTTGGAGAATACTCATGGACATGGTTACGCTGGATTACTTCCGAGAGCCGGGCCCGCATACCACGGCAAAGAAGAATAAGGTCGGGCTGGCAGGCGCTCCAACGGACATCACCGACCTGGCCGCCTGGATTCAGGGAAGAATGCTTCACGAACACTGGGCGTCGAGATATGGCGAAGAGCTGACTCCGGAGCGCCGTGAACTCTCGCAAAGAAGATCGGTGGACGCCGTGCTGGACGGCCTCCTTGCGGGGGGTAACTCACCACGTCCTGCTGCGGGTCGCGCGGTTGGCGTCTGCAGCCACTTCTCGCTGCTCGCGGTGTCGGCCTTGCGAGCGAACGGCCGTGCGGCCAGGTCGCGGTGCGGTTTCGGCACGTATTTCGCTCCCGACAAGGCGATCGACCACTGGGTAGTGGAGGTCTGGAATGGTGATCGCTGGCGGATGGTCGATTTTCAGATCGATGAGTTTCAGCGTGCAGAACTGGGGCTGGTCTTCGACACTCTCGACTTGCCGGCGGGTGAGTTCCTGCTGGCCGCCAAGGCCTGGCAACTCTGCCGGCGTGGCGAAGACGACCCCAATCGCTTTGGAATCTTCGATGAAGGCGGCTTCTGGTTCATCGCCTCAAATATGATCCGTGACCTCGCCAGCCTGAACAAGCTCGAGATGCTGCCGTGGGACGACTGGGGGGCGATGCCATCCCCGGACGCGGAGATCAGCACCGAGGAACTGCGACGCTTCGATCATTTGGCGGAGGTCCTGCTCGACCCCGACCATCATAGGGAAGAGCTCCGTCTACTCTATGACGCTCCAGGGTTCGGGATGCCTGGAGAGGTCTTCAATGCTGTCAGGCAGGTTCGTGAGACGGTTTCGGTCGCGCAGTAGGTACTCAAAGCTCGTCGGCTGAAGTTCTGCATGTTCGGGTACTATACGACCGCTAATGTGATGATCGCGTTGGCCGATACCGTTGAAAAACTCGGCAGGCTCAAGGGATCAATTGCAAGAGCAGAGTAGGTGAGCTCAGGAAAAAGCCAGCCAGGAGTCCGACAAACCCCAAGGCAACCGCGCCAATAATTGCCGAGGCTCACACCTGGCTGAGAAAGCCTTCCGTCGACAATATCTCCAATTGCACCGAGAAGCGATCGCCTAACAATTCGAGCGAGGCGTCATGGGTATCATCCGCGCCACTACAGACGGCATCTTTCAAGAGGATCACGCGATAGCCAAGGTCGACGGCTCCGAGGGCCGCAGCCAAGACACACACGTCCGTCTCTCCGCCTGAGATCGCGATGGTTTCCACCCCTTCCCTCGACAAGACGCGGTAGAGCTCGCCGGTCGTCCATGGCGAATATGTCATCTTGTCGAAAATCCGGGCCGGCGGCACCAAGGCTTTCAATGACGGGACGAGATCGACCATGTCTGGTCCCAGCCGATCCAGGGTCATGGTGTCCCATTTCTGATAGTAGCTGCGCCACATGCCGTTCATGTCCTCTGCCCGCTTTGGCGGCAGGAACCGCGTGAACACCGTCCGTTGAGCATGGCGCTGTGCAATTTCCTGGACCTGTGGAGAAACCTCTTTCATCCATGGCACGTGCCAAGGCGTGTCTTCAGCGAACATCCGCTGCATATCGATGCACAAATGAATCCAGCGACTGTTGTTCATCGTTTCCTCCGTCCGATATGAACCAACATCAAAGATGGTGGTTCCCATGGCGGCCGGGGCCTTTCACCCCGCCATTTCGTTGATAGGCGCCACGGGCAGAGCGCGCTTGTGTCCGCTTGCCAGATATGTCTTGAGGATACGCTGCCGTGCCGTTTCAGTGACCGCCTTTCCTTCTAGGAAATCATCGATCTCGTCGTAGGTGACACCGTAGACCTCTTCATCGGGCCGAAGCGGCGCGTCAGACTCAAGATCCGCTGTCGGCACCTTGAATGTCAGTTCCGACGGAGCGCCCATGTGCTCAGCGATGGCCCTTACCCGTCGTTTGGTCAGGCCGGCAAGGGGCAAAATGTCAGCTGCTCCATCGCCGAACTTGGTGAAGAACCCCATGAGAGCTTCGGCTGCCTGATCAGTTCCGATCACTAAGCCCCTTGTTGACCCAGCCAAGGCATACTGAGCCACCATTCGCTGCCGTGCTTTTATGTTGCCAAGATGAAAGTGTTTGCGAGCCGGCTCGATCAAATCCTCTCCCTCCACAAGGACCGCGTCGAGCATGGCGTCTGCGGCCGGCTTGATATCCACGGTGACGACACGATCAGGGCCGATGACACCGAGGGACTTTTGTGCGTCAGTCTCGTCCACCTGGACACCATAAGGCAGTCGCGCGGCAATGAATTGAGCGTCGTATCCATCGGCTCGAAGCTCCGAAACCGCGGCTTGCGCGAGAAGGCCGGCAACAAGCGAATCGACGCCACCGCTTATTCCAAGAACATAGGTTCGGCATGAAGCCTGGCGGAGATAATGGCTTAAGAGAGCGATGCGACGGCGAATCTCAAGTGCTGCATCGAACTCGGCACTGACCCCAAGGGTTCGTGATATTAACTGCTGATCCTGGTCCATGTCTGATCCGTAGAGTGTCCGGTTTGTCATCGCCCGCTCGGGGTGGTTCAGGACGACAAAGGCTGCTCCTTTTTCCAGTTGCGGTAAGGCGCCGACATTTGCCCGGGAAAGCGCCGTTCGATCTCTTCTTCCACCAGCGCAATTCGGGAAAGCGTTACCTCCCGGTCGCTTATGTCGTCCTCGCTATGCTTTTCCAGCAAGCGCATGGCGGAAAAAACCTCATCACTCGTCATCGCTTCCAGCCGGGTCGCGAAATTCGAGGCGTCTTCTTTCAAAATGTCTTTGGCGGTCATCACACATCTCCCTACACGCGCTGAAACCATGAGGATTTGAAATTGTTCCTTCTTGCGGAACTTGATGGCGTCGAAGTGGTTTATGGGGCCATCCACAACTGGAGTCTCCGCTATGAAAAACCCCCTCATCCTCGCATCCATCCTTCTAGCAACGGCCGGATCCGCGGCCATGGCACAGTCCACTGCCGAAAAGACCGGCGTCAATTCTGTGATGGGTGTTGCACCGAAGACCGAGGATTTCGTCCTCGAAGCTGCCAGCAGCGACATGTTCGAGATTGAATCCAGCAAACTCGCCGTCGAGCGCGCGGACGAAAAGACCAAGGCATTTGCGCAGCAGATGCTGACCGACCACCAGAAGACATCTGACGAGTTGAAGGCCATGGTAACGTCCGGCAAGGTCAAGGCCACGCTCCCGACCACCATGTCTTCCGCTCACCAAGGCATGCTTGATGATCTCAACGAGCTTCAGGGCGACGAGTTCACCAAGCAATATCATTCCGACCAGGAGGATGTGCATGAAGACGCGGTCGATCTCTTCCAGCGATATGGTGACGAAGGCGAAAACGCTGAGCTGAAGGCCTGGGCTGCAAAGACCCGGCCTGCGCTCGAGCATCACCTCCAGATGGCGACAGAGATGAACAAGTAAAGACTTCCCCTGCCCCCGCCGAGTTTTTCGCGCGGGGGCATTTCTTTGAGGATGCAATGCTGATCGGTTACCACGCTCCCACGTGCGTCGCGACCTGAACCACCCCGCACGCCGTGAAACTGCTCAAAATCGCTCCAAATTTACTTTACATGTCCGAAGCAAATGTGTGAGCGTTGCCCCCGTCGTAGACGTGGTGACTTCTCAGGCCGCATCCGGGAACAATCATCGATCGTCAATTAGATTTCGGGCGTGCAAATCAATGGCCGAAGCTCCTGCACGATCACACCGGCCCCCGGCGAAACCATGGCCCCGGTCCAGTTGTCGGAAAAGGTCCCTCCCCCGTCAGCGGCCGAAAGCCAGACTACTTCGTTTGTCGCCAGTTCGATTTTCACTTCGCTGCCGATCGGACTGCCCGCGACCGTCTGGACATAGTGACGCTTGATGGGATGGCTTCGCCCCGTTTGATCGACAAGACTGTTTTCTTGGTAGTTCAGGTTTATCGTACCGTGATCCGGATGGGAGGTGCAGTCGGTCGATCGTTCACAGCGAATGGCCGACGAGAACGTGCATGTCCATAGCAAGCCGCTGCGCCACATTGGATTATCCGCAGCACTTGCGGTTGTTGTCGCCAGCAGTAGGACGGCGATAAGCGGGTGCTTTGAGGCCACGGTCACTCCCATCATTGTCCGGATGAACCGCATCCGAAGCGGACAGATGGAAGAAGTAATTATAGTTCTTTAAGATCGCAAGACAGAATGATCGATCAGTCCACTTTAACTTCCGCTTTTTGCCCCATCATCAGCGCTTGCAAGGGGATCTTCAGATTTGTGCTGATCCGCGTGATGACCTGCAGCGACGGGTTGGCGGAACCGTCGACAATCTGCAGATAGTAAGGCGAGGTGATCTCGCACAAGCTCGCCATTTCCTTTTTATTGAGGCCGCGCTTCTCCCGCTCGCGCTCCATGGTCATCGCCATGTTTCGCAGGATCATCGTTCCCAGATCAGTATCGGTCTTCTTACGCTTGCTCGTTGCCATCGGATTAATTATATTTAATTGTCCACTGTGTGATGTGAGAGGTGCCCATGTTGGTCAAAGTCAAACGAATGAACGTCGTCATTGGAATTCTTCTGTCTGTATCGGCAACTGTGTTCGCTGCTCCGGCAGCGGCGAGCGAATGGGGCTGCGAAGTGTTGCTGTGCGCAGCGTCGTCCAATCCCTCTTGGCGCGGTGTTGCCTCCTGCCATCCGCCGATGAAGCGGCTGATCTCGGCGATGAAGAAGCCCGGCTTCGATTGGCCAACCTGCCCGGCTGCTGGCACAGGTTCCCCCGGCTTTGAGCGTTATGCTGCGTGCCCGAAAGGATATCAGGTGGGAGGTCGGCAGGATCGGAACGGCTTTGGCAGAGAGGAGAACCTCTGCATCAAGACAGTGAACATGTGCCACGGCAGGACGCACGGCTTCTATAACTCTGATCGACAGCAAAGCTGCATACAAACGGTCTCCATATCCCGACCGCTCAAGTCAGAGCCCTATTTCTTTGACATCAAGAATGAAACCTCAGGTCAAACCGAGCGGCATTGGTTCGAGCTCCATAAATAAACGCATTTTTCCGGTTAAGGAAGGTTTAAATCGATGCGACACGTTAATCGTCATACTATTCTCGGCCACGTTGGGAACCTGGTGGAACTCAAAAATGTGCTGAAGGTCAACATTGCTGCGAACCGTGAGTGGCAGGCCGACGGGGAGAAGAAAACGGCTACCGATTGGGTGCAGGTCACCATTCTCGACAAGAAGCAGGTTGAATGGATCACACAGAACGTTGCTTCGGGTGATCTCGTCTATGTCGAATCCCGGATATCCAATTCCAGCTACGAGCGTGACGGGGAACAGGTTTACACCACCGACGTCATTGCGCAGCTGTTCAACCTTGTTGCCAAGAAGGGCGCCTGAGCCAGCGTCGGCCGGGGCCACCGTCCGTTCCGGCCGGCCGCGCTCTATGCCGATGGCACGAAGCCGCCTGTCGCCGTCTTCGCCGATGCCGGTGACGATCGCTTGTCCAGTCGGTCGCTTCGCACCCGAAGTCGAGGCCCGTCACGGGCCCCATGGTTCTTCCGCCCCATGACATCGTCCCCCAGGCCGGTCAAGCGGCCCGTGAAGTCGGGTCATCTTCCGCACCAGCCCGCCCTGTGGTCGGGCCCGAGAAGATGCCCCGCCTTCCGCGCCACGCCACTTGACAGTCCCGTTGGCCGCCGTGGGGCGGGCATTCGCCCTCCCCCCTCTGTCCGGGGGAATGTCAGAGGCCATTCCCCCGGAAAGACCGGGGAGGCTTCGCCCGACAGGGCTCCCCTTCGGGAAACGGGAATTTAGGAGACAGACCATGAGCATTTACACCCAGACCGCCCGCTTCGATACCGGCCGCGCCATGACCGAGACCGAGATGCGCCAGATCGCGCCGTCCATCTTCGCCGTCAGCGCCCATGAGAGCCGGTCGGAACGTTTCAAGCCGATCCCGACCATTGAGGTTCTGCGCGGCCTCATGAAGGAAGGTTTTGTGCCGGTTGGCGCCAAGCAGTCGAACAGCCGCATCGAGGGCAAGGCGGATTTTACCAAGCATCTCATTCGCATGCGCCGGATCGACGATGGCAAGGTCTATAATGTCGGAGATACCGTCTGCGAAATCCTGCTGAAAAACGCCAATGACGGGACCAGCGCCTATGAACTGATGGCCGGTTTGTTCCGCGTCCGATGCCTCAATTCCTTGGTCACCCAAACCGGCACGATCGATGCCATCAAGGTTCGCCACTCCGGCGACGTGCAGCACAAGGTCATCGAAGGCACTTATCGCGTGCTCGGAGAAGCCGAACGCATGCTTGCCGCTCCGCAGGACTGGTCAACCCTTCGGCTCAATCGAGACGAATCCAATATTCTCGCCGATGCCGCGCATGTGCTCCGGTTTGGCAACAGTGAAGGCGAGACGAAGACGCCGATCAAGGCCGAGCAGCTGCTTCTTCCCCGGCGTCATGATGATCGCACTGACGATCTTTGGACGGTCTGGAACGTGGTTCAGGAAAACGCCATCAAGGGCGGATTGCGCGGCGTCGGCCGAGACGATCTCGGCGGGCCGCGCCGTGTGAAGTCTCGCGCCGTCAATGGCATCGATCAGGATATCAAGTTGAACAAGGCGCTTTGGCTTCTGGGCGAACGGATGGCAGCGCTCAAGGCGTGAACGCCTTGTCGAGTAAGGCGTCGCCGGAGCCGGCGGCGCTTTGTCCTCTTCTTCCCGGGACCGCCGTGTTAGCTGCCCCGGCCGCTATCGAAGCGGCGGATCAGCTTCGAGGGGTGCCCCAAAGCCCCACCC
>UCJH01000014.1 GCA_900472785.1 Hyphomicrobiales bacterium
CCTTCACCGGACGCTTACTTTTCTTCGCCAGACGCGCCAAGTGAGGAGATGGGGTCAACGTCCAGCGGTCTCACATGGAGGCTGAAGCGTGAGCCGTTTTTTATGGGGGAAGGAAATGGCGAGGCTATAGCCGACAAATTAACGTTGGAGGTTACAACGCAGACAGATGGCAATATCCATCGGCGCTACGTTTCCTATCGTTCTGTCAGATCGAGTGAACTCAACAATGCGCAATAAAGTTGAGCGGGAAAACAGCGCCTGTGGAGGAAAACGGCGATCAATTGACCAGGCGTATATTCGCGCGTCTCCATGTTCGGAAAACGCGGGTTTTACGCTCGTTGAAATGCTGGTGGTACTCGTTATCACCGCAGTGATGGCGGCAATGATGGTGGTTGGCATCCGGCAGATGCAGGCTTGGACGCAGCTTGAGGAACGGCAATCTGTCCAACTAACCCTTGAGGCTGTTGCAGATCACATATCCGGCGAACTCTCCGGAGCACTTTTACTACCCCTGTTCGAGGGGGAAAATGAAGGCTTCACCCCCATGAAAGGTACCGGCGACAGCCTTCAGTTCGTGGCGGTGATCAGAACGGGATTTTCGACAAAGGGATTGCGCGAGACTTGGTATGCAACAGAACCATCTTCATCTGGACAAATCTTGGTTCGAAAATCAAGACCCCACCGCTTCCTGCAGCAGGGTGAAGTGCCGGCGCTGCAAACCGATGAGTTATACGACGGTGTGACGCGACTTGAGTTTGACTATTTGATGCGTGACAGCGAGGACGTCGTTGCTTGGCTGGACACGTGGACGAAGCAGACACAACTCCCTGCCGCAATTCGGATTACAATTTATCGAACGGTGGGTCGACATGAATTGAATGCGTCTCGAACAGTCTCGCTATCACACTAAACAACGCGCTTAGCACTCCGATAACCACCGATGTCCATTCGGATCGCCGCTGCTCAAGGATCGCTTCCTGCGTAAGCGTACCTATTGGTACCATCGCTCTCGACGGTCAGACCGGGCGGCTGGACCGCGTTTTCTGATCTGCTAAGCTAGGTCGCCGGCGCGGTAGCCGAGCATGACGGTTGCGGCTGGACCGCGTTTTCTGATCTGCTAAGCTGCTGGCGAATGTCGACCGCATTTTGCTGCTGTTGCGGCTGGACCGCGTTTTCTGATCTGCTAAGCTTCCGCATCGGGCCACAGTGCGTGGTCCTTGGTTGCGGCTGGACCGCGTTTTCTGATCTGCTAAGCTTTTCCTACATCGAAGTATATGCAGATGGTGGTTGCGGCTGGACCGCGTTTTCTGATCTGCTAAGCTCGATCCTCGGTTAATCCTCTGATTCTAAAAGAAGATTGGCCGGGGTGACGGCGGCGGAAATGGGTGCCAGCTTTAGAAAAGCGCCAGTTGGTCGGGATTTTTCTTTCGTCGTTTTCTTGCTTGGTCAGAAAAACGGATGATATTTTCGTATTGCCGGTCGGTGAACTGGAAAATGTATATATCACCCCATTCGGGCAGGATGCTCTCGATCTGACGGGCATAGCTTTCAAACTGCTCCTTACCACTGCAAAAGCGAAGATAGTTGGAAAGTTGGCTCATTTCAAAGCCTATGTCGAGAAGGCGCTGCCGGAATTTCGTGGCTGCATGGCGCTGCTTCTTGGTTTCGACCGGAAGATCGAATGTCACGAGCATCCACATGATTCTATACCCGCTCAAATGTCGTGGCCCACTATTGGCCTTGTGAAGAGAGGCTGTCATGTGCCCTCCCGCTCAATGGACTGCTTTCCAAGTGCTGCGAGATGCAAGGCCGATGGCAGGTTTGGCAGATCCAGCCGCACCTCTCCTGTCTCGAAGCCGACCGCGACCGAATGAACGAACCGGCCGATCTGAACCGAAAGCGGCGAAACGCCTATGTCCGTATCGAGATCGAACGTGCCGATGGATGTCAGCGACCGTTTCGTTTCGGGCGAAAGGTCCGTTTTCCCGGCCGCGGCAAGGTTGAGAGCCAGTTGATCCACGAGCGGCCGATAAGGCTCCATCAGATCGTCGGCGAGCGCGAAGGCGTTGGCCCTGTTGGAGTGGAAAACGCCGATTGTGGGATGCAGGCCGGAAGCACAGATTGCCCGCGCAACGATGGCGCGTAGCACCGTATAACCATAGTTCAGAAGGACATTGACACCTTCCGCATCCGGGTCACGATAGAAGTCAGGGCCAAAAAGGGTCTTCCAGTAGCGCCGCGCAGCCTGCGCTTCGATATTGTCTGGATCGCCTGAACGAACGTTGCGGGCAAGCATGTCGAAGGCGCCCGCCTCCAGCCCATTGGTGGCAAGTACGTGCCCCTGCATCCTGATCTTCGCGGAGACAATCCTTCGCCAGATTTGCTTTTGCAACGGTTTGGAAGCGTCAATTTGCGCGCGCAGTCTCGCACCCTGAGCATGATGGCCCTCCAGCGGCCAGACGACTGCCACCGGTGCATGGTTTGCGGCACACAATACGACAGGGACGCCGCGCTCGGACATTTTGACAAAGACATGATTTGACCATGTGGTCCCGTGAGCATGCACGATCAGCGCGCCGACATCATCGAGCGCGATACGCCCAACCTCGTCCCCACCGTTTTTCGATACAGTGAGAAAACCCCTGTGGACGGCTAGGTGCAAGCCATCTGTCGATATATCAACAATCCGGTCCATCCGAACAGAGTGACGCAAAAAAATGAAACAATCATAAAGGGAATTTTTTCCCTATGCACGTCCCTTCGACTGTCTCGCTTCCCTGTCTTGAGGGCCCGGGTCGAAGACCCGGCCGGCCGCATCAATCCGCACCTGCCGGCATTTGATGTCCCGCAATCCATTGTTCGCCTTGGCAAAGTAGGTGAAGGGGTCACCTTTGTCCGCATCACGCGCCTTCAGGCTGCCGCTCTCGCGGTGGGATGCGAAATAGATCCGTTTGTCATTCGAGAATTTCACCACACGCGCAATCGTATATCCGTCGGCAGGATGCTCATAGGCCACCATGTCGTTCTGCTGAAGCTTCAGGACACGGCGAGCGGCGGGATGCTGTCTATGGAAAGGCGATTGCCAGCCCGGTTGATGGGCGTCGAACATGGACACGACCTCCGTATGCCACCTGCCATCCAGGGTCTCCCAGACCTCGTAGCGATAATTGGCATCGCCCTTGTAGCCCTTGTAGGCCTTTCCGTTGTTGTCGACGATCGGGATGACCGAGAGCGCTTCCAGCACGCGCACGCGCCTGATCCCCTTGAACTGCGGATGCCTGTCGCGAAAACGGACGAGTGCTTCCTGCAGCGCCTTCTTCTCTGTCAGGCTGCCAATGGCATCGTAAAGCGCCGACTGCAGTTCCGTGTCGCGGATCGAGGCGATATCCTTGACCTCCAACGCCATGAACGGCTTGCGCCGCACGACAAGCGGACTGCCCTTCATATCCTGCAGCCCGGTGATGCCATAAGCGGTATCATTGTGGAGCTTGCCGGCGGTCTGGCCTTTCCCCTGCGCATAGGCAGCCCGCGACACCGTACCATGATCCGGTTTATGACTGACCGTGACACGGTTGATGCAACCGAGCAATTCTTCCCGAAAGCCCGGCCATGGCGGGTTGTCCTTGACGACCGTCCGAACGAGATCATCGAAAGCCACATCGTCCAGCCTTGCCGCCGCACCGGACATGCGCTGCAGGAGGGAGCGGCTGGTAACGCCGATGACGGCAGCGTCGATCGCGTGGTGACGATGGTCCTTGCGGTTCTTCTCCTGCGCCATCTCACCCAGATTGTGATCCGGCAAGAGAGTGTTGAGGCCCCAGTTGCGCCGCAGCAGTTCCGTCAGCCGGCCGGGCACCACATGCACCCGTTTGCGCTGGCGCAACTCACCCCATTTATCGGCTTCCTCGGACGGAAAAAGCGCGGACAGATATTCGAACGCCATGCGCGACAGATATTGCGTGTCCGTCAACTGCCGTGCCAGGAAGCCGCCTTCCGCCTCGAATTGTTGCATGGCGTCGGCGGCGAAGCGCCACCGCTTGTTCTTTGGCAGGCGCGCGGCACGCGCAAGAACCTCTTCATAGCAGTCGCGCCATTCCGGCACGTCGGACGGTGTACGGTTGCGCTTCTGACGGTTGGCTGATTTCAGGCAAAGCAGCTTGTTCGCCTGGCTGTCATCGAGCGTTTTCGACCAGGGAAGGATGTGATCTATATCCACTTCGCCGGAAAACAGCATGGCGATACCGATCGGTTTGCCGGAGTAAATACAGACCCGATCCTCCGGCTTGTCCTGGTTCAGCTCCTCCCAGAGCTTCAGAAGCAGCCGGTTATAGCCCGTGTCGAGCTGGCCCATTTCGATCAGCTTCTGCGAACGCCCCTCGGCTTCGCGGGTATTCTTCGCAATCCTGCGGTTGACATCAGCCTTCTGCTTCTCGGAAAGCTGGAGGTCTCGGGCAAGTTCCACGACAATATGCCGGGGCTTGCCATGCCGCTTTATCAGCGCATTGACGACGCGGCGAAGTTGATTCAGCCCGATATGGACCGTCGGATTGGTGATACGGCCCTTGCGGATATCGTAGATATCGTCGGGATCTCCGGTGCCCGGAGGAATGTGCCGCTCCAGGATTTCCTGGTATTCCGGAAGGATGTCCAGCCCTTCATCCTGCTCTTTTGCCAGATTGCTGTGGTCGTAGCCACAACGCTTCGCCGCCTCGGATTCAGGGATCACCGCCGTTTTCATCTCCTCCAGCATGGAGGCAAGGGCCGTCTCTCCGAGCCGGCCATATCCTTCCGGCAGCGCTATGTTGGCAATCGCGACAACACGTTCATCATCAAGGCCGAATTCGCTTTTCAGCCAATCGGAAAGGCGGGCGGGATTCTCTTCTTCCTTCAGGTGCGTGATGATCTCCCACTGCCGCGCGCGCGGAAAACCGCCCCAGCGCACGCCGAACATCTTCGCATCCGCCAACGCCGAATTGATCTCATCACCGAGGAGATCCTTGCGCGCTTCCGATTCCTTGTTGAAAGCGAGGTCCGGTGTCAGTTTCAACGTTCTGCGCAATACCGAAAAGCTGGCCTTCCTCGAAGATTTCAGCTTCGCCACCAGCGCGTTGCGCTCGTCGAGCGTCAGCTTGCGGTGGCTCTGGTCCGGCAGGACCACTTCGAGATCGTTGACTTCCTTGTAGAGCCGGAACTCCTGAAACAGCGGATGCGCACGGGAAAGCCGCGCCTCCGCCGGATTGAAGGAGCAGCGGCCGACGAGCGGCTTCTTCAGTGGCCGTTGATAAAACATTACCCGGAAGAGATGCGCCCGGCGTTCCGACGTCAGAAGCTGGGGATGATGCACCGCCTGGGCGGTCCATATCTGGCGGAATTCGTCCTCCAGCAGCGATCGTTCAGGATAGAAGGCATAACCTTCCGCATCGAACACCTCGGAACCGGCTCGCAGCCGCACCGGATGGCCATCCGCCCGGCGCATCGCCAACCAGGCGCCGAGCGTGGGAGACCCGGAACGATGCATCGCCGCCCTCAGTTCATCGATGCCGAGCGCGATCTTGCCCTTGTCGTTGTCCTTTCGGTCGGTCTTGCGGTTCGACTTGAAGCCCCGCCTCTGGCCCAGATGAAAAAGCGCCCGGCCGATATAGAAGGGTGGCAGCTTTTCGCCGAGCGCGCGGGCTCGCAAGGCATAGGGGTTGAAACCTTCATCGCCTCCTTCCCGATCGCCGGTCTTCCGCAACAATGTCTCCTGCTCCACCTTGTGCGCGGGCATCAGGCCGTATTCGATCATCGTGCGCAGCGTCGCCTTGCGCCGTCGCAAAGAGCGGTCGCGCCGGCGCGACATGGCGCGCGCCTCGCGACGGGCAACAGCCAGCGAGGTTTTCGTCTGCGGATCACGACCATCCGCATAGATGCGGGCACCGAGATCAACGATACGGCAGGGGTCGCCGACCTCATCCAGCGCGAATACGCACCAGCCGATGGAGTTGGTGCCGATATCGAATGAATAGAGAAGATTATTCATGCTCATCCCACGCCCCGAAGAAAGTCATCTTGACGGGAGTGAAATTTTCTTGCAACCTTAAACATGCAAATCAGAAAACGCGGTCTGGCCGTTAACAAGCCTCGACCAGCACCAGATAAGGCGGTCCCTCCGGGGGCCGTTTTTGGTTTGGGCATCAGCCTGAGTTGAGCCGAAGGCGGGCGACAAACCATCTTTGGTAGCTTCCGTCGTCAAATAATGAACAACGCCGACAGATCGCTACCGGGCGCCAGGCTGCAAAGAAAGCCCGGTTCGCCGGGCTTTTTTTATTACCGGAAATTATTCGGTCGCATGGCCCAGGGGAGGATTTCGCGGATGGCGGCTTGACCGGATCGCGGGTAAAACGGCAGTTGCGACATGTGTCGTTCGAGGCGGGGCGGCCGAGCGCCATCGCTGCATTCTCGTCAGAAAATTCGGGATCATGACCAAACTGCGCCAGCACTTCCTTCCCTGGATCAAAGTTCTTCTCTCGCAGGGGCTGGCCCTCGGCGGTCTTTGGCTTCTGCCCGCCAGCATCCTGCCCGGCGCGCCGCTCATCCTGCTGCTGCAGGGCATTGCGGCCTGCGCCATCGGCCGGGCCCTCGGTCTGTCGTTGCTGTGGATCCCGATCCAGATTCTGTTGCCGCTGGCGATCGCCTACAATGCCGTCGTGCCCTCCTGGGTCTATCCGGCCGCGCTCGTCTTCTGCCTGCTGATCTACTGGAACAGCGCCTCCGAACAGGTGCCGCTCTACCTGACCAATCGCAGGACATGGAAGGCCCTGAGCGACCTTGTTCAGACATCCGGCGCCCGGACATTCGTCGATCTCGGCAGCGGCATGGGCGGGGTCGTCACCTATCTGGCGCGCGCCCATCCGAGCCTGCAGGCGGTGGGGCTTGAAACGGCGCCGCTGGTGTTCCTCGCCTCGAAAATCCGAGTCATCGCGACGGGGCGCGGCAACGCAAAGGTGACCTACAAAAGCATCTGGGAGGAGGATTTGTCCGCCCATGACATCGTCTATTGTTTCCTCTCGCCCGTGCCGATGCCGCGGATGTTCGCGAAGGCAAAGGCGGAGATGCGGCCGGGCACGCTGTTCGTCAGCAACAGCTTTGCCGTGCCGGGAAAGGAAGCGACGGATATCAGCGACGTCGCGGACGGCCGGAAGACCAGACTCTACATATACAGGATGTGAGGCGCCTCAGTCGTCGCTCTTGAGATAGCTGACGACCGCATCGGCGATCATGCCGCGATGACGCCCCATGGTCGCCGCCTCCGAGAGGTCGCGCCGGAAGATCGTGCCGAAGGTATAGCGGTTCGACACCCGGAAGAAGCAGAAGGCGCTGATCATCATGTGGATGTCGATCGGATCGGCCCGACGCCGGAAGACCCCTTGCGAAAAGCCGCGATCGAGAACGCCGGCGATGGTTTCGATGACGGAGACGTTGAGGTCGCGGATCGCTTCGGAGCGCAGCATGTGCGCAGCATGGTGGATATTCTCGATACTGACCAGCCGCACGAAGTCCGGATTGGCCTCGTCATGGTCGAAGGTGGTCTCGATCAACGTGCGCAGCGCCGCTTCCGGAGAAAGATTGGACAGTAGGAGATCGGCCTCCAGCGTGCGGATCTTGCGGTAGGATCGCTCGAGGACCGCGAGGTACAGCCCCTCCTTGCTGCCGAAATAGTAGTAGATCATCCGCTTCGAGGTGCGGGTTTTCTCGGCAATCGCATCGACGCGGGCGCCGGCCAGGCCATGGGTCGCGAACTCTTCGGTGGCAACCAGCAGGATATCCTCCTGCGTTCGCTTCGGATCGTTCTTTCTCCCGTTTTCCCCGCTGCCCGCCATGCCCTGCGCCGCCTATCCCACCAGTTCGTTGTTTCTGCGCGCTGATTCCCGTGACGACGGTCTCCGGCGATGGGCCGCGCAAATCCTCTTCCAGTCATATTCACCTTGTCGACATCTTTCAATAGAACGGCGCTTGACTTTCGAACTAGTTAGTACATTTTAACTGGATCGATATCGCCGAGGAGGGCGCATCGACGACGGGTCGGACGACTGCCCCATGCTTGAAGCATGGGCGCTGGCAAGCGAAGGCAGCAACCGCCCCTACACGGGAGGAGAACACCGGATGACGCGGATCATCGACTTCTATTTTTTCGCCTTGAAGGTGATCATCGCATTGCTATTGGCCGGCATGGTGGTGCTGGTTTTCGGCAATGTCGTGCTGCGGTACGCCTTCGACCAGGGCATTACCGTCTCGGAAGAACTCTCCCGCGTCTTCTTCGTCTGGCTGACCTTTCTCGGCGCCGTCGTCGCCATGCGGGAACACGGCCATCTCGGCGTCGATTCGCTGATCAAGCGCCTGCCGCCGACCGCTGCCAAGGCTGCCGTGCTGGCCGGCCAGGGGCTGATGCTGGTTGCGACCTGGCTTCTGATCAGCGGGAGCTGGACGCAGATGCTGATCAACCTGCACGCCAGCACGCCGGCCACCGGCCTTTCCATGGGCTTCTTCTACGCCGCCGGCATCGCCTTCGGCGTCCCGACGTTCCTGATCATCCTGTGGGATGCCTTCTGCGTCGCGACGAGCCGCATCGACGTCGCGACGACGGAATTCGTCCGCGACAGCGAGGAGCAGGTCGTGCTCGACCAGCACGGCGTACCGCTGTCTGCCACCGCCGCGCGCAATCCCTAGGAAAATGCCATGACGCTCACCATTTTCCTCGGCGCATTGCTCGGTCCCATGGCGCTCGGCGTGCCGATCGCCTTTGCCCTCATTCTCAGTGGCGTCGCCCTGATGCTGTTCATGGGCCTGTTCGATGCACAGATCGTGGCGCAAAACGTGCTCAACGGCGCCGACAGCTTCCCTTTGATGGCGGTGCCCTTCTTCCTTCTGGCCGGCGAGGTGATGAACACCGGCGGGCTTTCGCGCCGCATCGTCAATCTCGCCATGGCGCTGGTTGGCCATGTCCGCGGCGGTCTCGGCTTCGTCGCGATTTTTGCGGCCTGCGTGCTCTCCAGCCTCTCCGGCTCTGCCGTGGCGGATGCGGCCGCGCTCGGCGCCCTGCTCTATCCGATGATGCTGAAATCCGGCCATGACCCGGCGCGCACCGGCGGGCTTCTGGCCTCGGCATCGGTGATCGGCCCGATCATCCCGCCCTCGATCGGCTTCATCCTCTATGGCGTCGTCGGCGGCGTCTCGATCACGAAGCTGTTTCTCGCCGGCATCGTTCCCGGCCTGATGATCGCGCTGGCGCTCTGCGCCACCTGGATGATCGTCGCCCGCAAGGAGCAGTTCGCGCTGCCGCCGCGCCAGAGCAGTGCTGTGCGCCTCAAGGCGTTCACGGACAGCATCTGGGCGCTGATGCTGCCGGTCATCATCGTCATTGGCCTGAAATTCGGTGTCTTCACGCCGACCGAGGCCGGCGTGGTTGCCGCGGTCTATTCGCTCTTCGTCGCCATGGTCGTCTACCGCGAACTGCCGCCGTCAAGGGTCTTCGAGGTGTTCGTCTCGGCTGCGAAAATCACCTCCGTGGTGATGTTTCTCGTCGCCTGCGCAGCCGTTTCGGCCTGGCTGATCACCGTGGCCGACGTACCGGGCGATCTCGTTGCGCTGATCGAGCCGCTGATGGACAACCAGACGCTGCTGTTGCTCGCCATCATGGGGCTGGTCGTTCTCGTCGGCACCGCCATGGACATGACACCGACCATCCTGATCATGACGCCGGTGCTGATGCCGGTGATCAAGCAGGCGGGCATCGATCCCGTCTATTTCGGGGTGCTGTTCATCATCAACAATTCGATCGGACTGATCACGCCGCCGGTCGGCACCGTGCTCAACGTCATCTGCGGTGTTTCCAAACTGTCGATGGAAGACCTGATGAAGGGGGTCATGCCGTTCCTGATCGCCGAACTGATCGTTCTTTTCCTGCTCGTTCTGTTTCCGCAACTGGTGACCGCGCCTGCGGCCTTTTTCGGACGTTGAACCTGAACCGCCTCTTTCAAGGCAAGACTGCAACCGGCCGGCGGGAGAGACCGGCCCATTAGGGAGGAAAGCATGCTGAACACACTGACGAAACTGGCGATCGGGATCGCCTTGCCGCTGGCGCTTCTGGCCGCCGGGCCGGCATCCGCCGAGGTTCGCGAATATACGTTGAAATTCGCCTCGGCGAACAACAAGGGTCACCCGCAGGTGACGGGCATGGAGAAATTCGCCGAACTGGTGAAGGAAAAAAGCGGCGGCAAGATCGACGTCAAGCTGTTCCCGGGCGGCGTGCTCGGCGGCGACGTGCAGACCGTCTCGGCGCTCCAGGGCGGCGTGATCGAGATGACCGTGCTCAATGCCGGCATCCTGGCGAGCAACGTAAAGCAGTTCGGCGCGGTTGACCTGCCCTTCCTGTTCAAAAACGGCGAGGAAGCCGACAAGGTCATGGATGGTCCGTTTGGCACCGGCTTGATCGACCTGCTGCCCGATACCGGTCTCGTCGGCCTCGGCTACTGGGAACTCGGCTTCCGCAACCTGACGAACAACCGCCATCCCGTGGCCAAGCTCGAGGATATCAACGGCCTGAAGATTCGCACGATCCAGTCGCCGATCCCGATCGCGCTGTTCAACAGCCTCGGCGCCAATGCCGTGCCGCTGCCCTATACCGAGCTCTACACCGCGCTGGAAACGGGCACGGTCGACGGGCAGGAAAACCCGGCCGCCAACATCCTGAATGCCAAGTTCTTCGAAGTGCAGAAGTACATGACGGTCACCCGCCACCAGTACAATCCGCAGATCGTGCTGATCAGCAAGAAATTCTGGGACGGCCTGAACGACGAGGAAAAGGCGGTTTTCCAGTCCGCCGCGACCGAGGCGCGCGACTACCAGCGCAAGGTCTCGCGCGAAGCCGACGCCAAGGCGATCGAGGCGATCAAGGCAACCGGCATGGAAGTGACCGAGTTGAGCCCGGAAGAGACCCAGAAGCTGCGCGACGCGGTCAAGCCGCTGATCGAAAAGTTCAGCGCCGACATCGGCGCTGAGACGGTCGCACAGCTAATGAAGGAACTCTCCGCCGCCCGCGGCCAGTAGGATAATAGGCCGACCCGCTTCTCCGGCGGGTCGGCCTGCACACCGACGCATTCGCCCACAGTGAATTCATGGAAGCCGAAGATGACGGACACGCTCCTGGAACAGATGACGACGGGCCTGAAGCCGCTCAAGGCCGGATTGATCGGCTCGGGGATCCAGGCCTCGCTGACGCCGGCGATGCATATGCAAGAAGGCACAGCGCAGGGTTTTTCCTACGATTACGAGTTGATCGACCTCCATCGGCTGGGCGCGTCCGTTTCCGATCTGCCGCGGCTCCTGAAGGATGCTGAAGATCGCGGCCTTTGCGGCCTCAACATCACCCACCCTTGCAAGCAGGCCGTCATCGACCATCTCGACGACCTCTCGCCAGAGGCGCGCTCGCTCGGCGCCGTCAACACCGTCATCCTGAAGGATGGCCGGCGGTATGGTCACAACACCGACTGGTGGGGTTTTGCCGAGAGTTTTCGACGCGGGCTTCCCGATGCCGAGCTGACGGCTGCCGTCCAGCTGGGTGCCGGCGGGGCGGGCTTCGCAACGGCCTATGCGATCCTTTCGCTCGGCCTCAGGCAGCTTTTCGTCTTCGACCGCGAGCAGGATCGCGCCGAAGCGCTGGCCGATACGATGTCGGCGCTGTTTCCGCAGGCGAAGATTTCCGCAGGAACGGAACTGGCGGCCGCAATGGAAACCGCGTCCGGGCTCATCCATGCCACGCCGACCGGCATGGCCAAATATCCCGGCATCCCGCTCGCCCCTGACCTGCTGCAGCCAAGGCACTGGGTGTGCGAAATCGTCTATTTCCCGCTCGAAACCGAACTCTTGCGCCAAGCGAAGCTTCGCGGCTGCCGGACGCTCGACGGCGGCGGCATGGCGGTTTTCCAGGCGGTCGGCGCCTTCGGGCTTTTCACCGGACGCACACCCGATGCGGCGCGCATGCTGGCGCATTTCAAGACCATGACGCGCTGACCGACCCGCAAAGCAGGAGGACCGCCGATGAAGACCTCGATTGCCACCGTCTCGCTGAGCGGCGACCTGCGCGACAAGCTCGACGCCATTGCCAAGGCCGGTTTCGACGGCGTCGAGATCTTCGAGAACGATTTCCTCGTCTTCGACGAAAGTCCGCGGCAGGTCGGCCGCATGGTGCGCGACTTCGGACTGGAAATCACGCTGTTCCAGCCCTTTCGCGACTTCGAGGGCATGCCCGACGGTTTGCGCACCCGCACCTTCGATCGGGCCGAGCGGAAGTTCGACCTGATGCAGGAAATGGGCACGGATCTCGTGCTTGTCTGCTCCAACGTTTCTCCTGCCGCCCTCGGCGGCCTCGACCGCGCCGCCGCCGACTTCCATGATCTGGGTGAGCGGGCGGCCAGGCGCGGCCTGCGCGTCGGTTACGAGGCGCTCGCCTGGGGCCGGCATATCAACGACCATCGCGATGCCTGGGAAATCGTCCGCCGCGCCGACCACCCGAATATCGGCCTGATCCTCGACAGCTTCCACACGCTGTCGCGCAAGATCGACGTCAACTCGATCCGCTCGATCCCGAAGGAGAAGATCTTCATTATCCAGCTTGCCGACGCGCCGCTGATCGATATGGACCTGCTCTACTGGAGCCGGCATTTCCGCAACATGCCCGGCGAAGGCGACCTGCCGGTGCTCGACTTCATGAATGCCGTCGCCGCCACCGGCTATGACGGCTACCTGTCGCTCGAAATCTTCAACGACCAGTTTCGCGGTGGCTCGGCCACGGCGATTGCCGTCGACGGCCGCCGCTCGCTCGTCTATCTCGGAGACCAGGTCAAGCGCGCCGTGCCGGAGAGCCGCCTGACGACGAAGGACATGCCGGCCCGCTCGCAGGTGAAGGGCGTCGCCTTCATCGAATTCGCCATCGACGAGACGGAAGCGCCGCAGCTGGAAGGCCTGCTGCGCAGCCTCGGATTCGCCCGGACGGCCCGTCACAGGACGAAGAACGTCGTGCGCTACCGGCAAGGCGACATAAATATCGTTGTCAACATGGACGAACGCGGCTTCGCCAGCGCCTCCTATCTGGTGCACGGCGCCTCCGCCTATGCCATGGGTCTCATGGTCGACGATGCGCAGGCCGCTGTCGAGCGTGCCGTGGCGCTTGGCGCCGAGCGTTTCGAGCAGCCGGTCGGGCCTGGCGAGACGCAGATGCCGGCGATCCGGGGCGTGGGCGGCGGGGTGATCTATTTTCTCGATGGCTCCGCCGAACTCTCACAGGTTTGGGAAATCGAATTTGCCGCCATCGACGCATCCCAACCGGTCGACGCCGGCCTGAAATCCATAGATCATGTCGCCCAGAGCATGCGCTATGAGGAGCTTCTGACCTGGCTCCTGTTCTACACGGCGATCCTCGACACGCGGAAAACACCGATGGTCGATATCATCGATCCCTCGGGCGTGATCCGCAGCCAGGTGGTCGAGAATACGGAGGGGTCGCTGCGCATTACCATGAACGGCGCGGAAAACCGCAACACGCTGGCCGGCCATTTCATCGCCGAAACCTTCGGCTCCGGCATCCAGCACCTTGCCTTCGCGACGGATGATATTTTCAAGACGGCGGAGGCGCTGGCGAAGAACGGTTTCGTTCCGCTCGCTATATCGCCGAACTACTATGACGATCTCGAAGCGCGGTTCGGCCTGGAGCCGGCGCTGACGGAACGGCTCAAAACCCATAACATTCTCTACGACCGCGACGAGCATGGAGACTATTTCCAGCTCTACAGCCCGACCTATGGCGAAGGTTTCTTCTTCGAGATCGTCGAGCGGCGCGGCTATCGCGGCTATGGCGCGGCCAATGCCATCTTCAGGATCGCCGCACTTCGCAAGCACCTGCGGCCCGCGGGCATGCCGCGGGCATAACGGGTCAGTTCACGGTGACCGGCTTGGAGCGCATCCGCGAGACGGTTTCGCGTTCGGCACGCTTGCAGCGCATCGGCGGAAGGCTGCGGTCCATCAGGTCCATGTCCTCAAGCACCATGTCGCCCATCTTCTTGAAGGCGCTGTCGAGCGCGCCGGCGCGGTGCGCCGAGCGCAGAAACCCTTTCAGCGAACGGACGGGATGGTTGAGCGGCAGCGGCTCCTCAGGGTAGACGTCGCTCGCTGCCACGATATGACCGCTCTCGACCGCCGCCATCAGCGCACCGAAATCCACCACATTGGCACGGCTGAGCAGGATGAAGGCCGCACCCGGCCGCATCGCCGCAAAGGCCCTGGCCCCAAGGAAGCCCTCGTTCTCGCTAGTGACAGCGGCGACCACGAAGATGAAATCGCTGGTTTCCAGCACGTCGTCGAGTGTCGCCGGCTGCACGCCGTTGTCGATCAGGATCGAGGCCGGCATCCAGGGGTCATAGACCTTGATCTTCGTACGGAAGCCGGAAAGCACGCGGTTCAGCGCCTTGCCGAGATCGCCGAAGCCGATGATGCCGACATTCGAGCCGGATAAAAGGCGAGCCTTGGCATTACCGTCCCCGCCCCAGAGCTCGCGGCCCTCGCGGAAATCGACATCGGCATCAACGATGCCGCGGGCGATGTTGAGCGCCATGGCAAGGCCGAGTTCGGCAACGGGCTCGGCAAAAACCTGGCCGGTGGTCACCACATGGATGCCCCGCGCGAACAGCACCTCATAGGGCATGTTGTTGATCAGGTTGCTTTCGACATTCAGGATCGCCCGCAGTTGCGGCATGCGCTCCAGCGTCGCGTGGTCGAGTGGCGGCTGACCGATGATGAAGCGGGCCTGCGACAGCACCTCGTCTCCAAGCCCGGCGATGTTCTCGGGGTCGGCCTCGATAATACGGTATTTCGACTTCAGATCGGCCAGCGCCTGCGGTGTGAAGATCAGGTCGAGGGTGCGCGGTTCGGGCGCGCTGATCACCAGTGGCCGTTCGCTTGCTGACGTCATGATGGTCTCTCCCGCTGGCCACAAATCCGGGTGGCGACATGTCCCGGCGGGTGTTGTATGGCGTGTTCGGGCTTTTGCAAAGCCGCAAGATCCGTCAGTAGTTCAGCCCGCGCTTCTCGCGCTCCAGCGACGGTGGCAGCTGGTTGCTCTCGATGCTGACATCGCCCTGCCGGCAGGAATAGACGTAGGAATAGCGCGGTCCGTTGGTCGGCTCGAACGGGAAACCGTTGCGGACCAGCACCTGTTCGCATTCGGAAGAACCGGCTGAGTCGGCGACGGCCGGCGGAGTAACGCCCGGCAGGTCGGTATAGGCCAGAGCCGGAAGCGGCGCGCCGAATATTGCGAGCATTGCGGCCAGCACGATTTTTCTGCGAATATCCAAAGCCATGCCCGTCGTTTCTCCAAAGCCGCAAGACCTGCCACAACGCCGCCGCGTTGCGATGCAAGAGGTCGGTATCGCTGGGCGTGGACATGCGTTATAGCGCAGTCAGCGCGCGACATTTCATGTGGGGATTTCCATGGCAAATGCAATACGGTTCCACGAAGGCGATATCCCGGCGGCGGCGGCGTTGCGCTACACCGGCGCGATCGCCATCGACACGGAAACGCTCGGCCTGATCCCGCGCCGCGACCGGCTCTGCCTCGTCCAGCTTTCGCCCGGCGACGGCACGGCCGACGTGATCCGCATCGCACGCGGCCAGACGCAGGCGCCCAATCTCGTTGCCATGCTGGAAGACCCGGCGCGCCAGAAGATCTTTCATTTCGGTCGTTTTGACATCGCCGTGCTCTTCCATACCTTCGGCGTCACCACCAACCCGGTCTTCTGCACCAAGATCGCCTCGCGTCTGGTCCGAACCTATACCGACCGCCACGGGCTGAAGGACAATTTGAAGGAAATGCTGGACGTCGATATCTCCAAGCACCAGCAATCCTCCGACTGGGCGGCCGAGACGCTGTCGCACGCACAGCTGGAATATGCAGCCTCCGACGTTCTCCACCTTCATGCCCTGCGTGAAAAATTGACGATGCGGCTGATCCGCGACGGCAGGCTCGACCATGCGGATGCCTGTTTCGCCTTTCTGCCGACCCGTTCCAAGCTCGACCTTCTCGGCTGGGAAGAAACCGACATCTTCGCCCATAGCTGACCCGTATGCGCGATCCACGGAACGTTCACGCCACCGGCCCGACGCTCGAACCCCTGCGGCTTGTCATCCGCGGCTTGCTATCCCGTTTGCCGCCCGGCCTTTCGGAATTCATCCTGTTCGGGCTCAAGCAGGCCTGGGCTTGCCTGTTCGGCGCGCTTGTGCTGGCGCTGATCATCGTCACCAAGCTCGTCTGGCAGCCGGATTGGGCGATCCACCGCTATGACGCGCTGTTTGTCGCGGCATTGTCCATTCAGATTCTCTTCCTGCGGCTGAAGATGGAAAGCTGGGACGAGGCCAAGGTCATCCTGATCTACCACGTCGTCGGCACGGTAATGGAGATCTTCAAGGTCCATATGGGGTCCTGGGTATATCCCGAGGATGCCGTCATCCGGATTGCCGGCGTCCCTTTGTTTTCCGGCTTCATGTACGCCTCGGTCGGCAGCTACATGGCACGCGTCATTCGCATCTTCGACATGCGCTTCACGCATTATCCTCCCTTTGCGCTGACCGCCCTTCTCGCCGCTGCGATCTACCTGAATTTCTACGCCCATCACTATATCGTCGACCTGCGGATTGGTCTCTTCCTTGCCACCGTCCTCCTTTTCGGCCGGGTGCGCATCTATTTCACCGTGGAGCGAAAAGCGCGCTGGATGCCGCTGGTTCTCGCCGCACTTCTGACCAGCGTGTTCCTCTGGATCGCCGAGAACATCGGCACGGCCACCGGCATCTGGCTTTATCCGGGACAGACCACCTGGCACATGGTTTCGCCGCAGAAGCTCGGCTCCTGGTATCTGCTGCTCTATGTGAGCTTCGTGCTGGTAACGATCGTCTGCAAGCCGCAGCCGCCGGATGCCGCGCGCCCGTGAAATCTGGCCCGCACGGTTAAACAGCAGTTAATGGTTGTAGCCTATCGTTCGGACACCGCTTTTCGACCAACGCCGGAAAACCGACGATGAACATAACCTCCCTGCAAGCCGGCGGCGCTGTCGCGACCTCGCTCGTCCAGTCCGTTCTCAACGACATCGAGAAGCGCCGTCTCGAGGAGGAAGAGAAGCTTAAGGGAAAGAAAGAGGACAAGATCCTCAAGACCAAGGTGGCCGCCGACGACGTCGCCAGGTCTGCCAACGCCAGGATCAACGAGCACTTCTTCGGCGCCCTCCAGCGCGACGAGAATCCGCTGGCGACGCTGATGGCTCGCTTCACCGCCGCCATGGGCGTGACGCAAGGTGCCGACGAATCGAACCAGGATTTCGGAACACGTCTTGAGGATGCCCTGTATTTTGCCGACTACGTCGCAAAGACGGATATCGATGGAAAGCCGACGGAGATCGGGCTTGCCACGTTCCGCGTTTCCGTAGCCGATCTCACGGCCGCTCTGGACGGATCCGACAAGACGCCGACGGCGGAGGCTTCCTTCCTCGCGCGCTTCGTCACCCAGAATGGCCTTCAACAGGCGGATGGCGAGAGTGATGACGACTACAAGCTGCGGCTGAAAGAGGCGTTGACCGCTGCCCGGCAGGATGCGCCGACAAATGTCGCAGAGGTGGAAAACCGCTCCGGCCTGACCGAACTCGGCATCAGCGCCGCGCAGATGATCGAAGCGATAAAGCGTCCCTATGGCGAGACGGCGCAGGCCATCAAGGACATGCTTGCCGACAAGGCGGCGGAAGACAAAGCCATAACGACAGAGACGACGAAGGTTCTGCAGCGCCTGGAACAGATCGCCGACCCGAAGACCGAGGAAGAACTGAAGCTCGAGCGGCTGGAAAAGGATCCGACCCGCGTCGAGGATGCCGAAACGCGCAAGGAGCGCGAAGAGGACATCAAGACGCTGGAAGCCGCCGACAAGCTCGAGGACATCGAGAAGCTGCACGAAGCGGTGAAGGACGGCAACGAAGCAGCTGCAGAGGGCAAGGAGTCCGGCGAAGACAGCGGCGGCGGGACGGACCCGGTTGCCGCGGCGCTTGAGACAATCCAGGTTCTCGCCGCGGGCGCCGAGGTCGCGCAGACCCAAGCCGATGCGGAAACGACGACGAGCAAAGCCGGCGATGCCGCGACATCGCAGGATGAAGTCGGGGGCACCGGCGAAACACCAAGCGAGGAGGAAACCAGGCAGGCACAGTTGGTCACCCTTGCGCGGGCCGGGCAGGGAACGCAGGCGGATGCAACAGACCCATCCGCGGAGCAGGACATCTTCGCTCTCAGCATCGACGAGGACGGGCTCTACGACTATCTCGCACGCCGCAAGGAAGCAGCCTGATCAAGCCTTCCGCACGATCCCGAGCCGGGCCATGACCTGCGCGGGAATGCCGTAGCGTTCCACCGCATCGCGATTGCTGCGCAGGCCGCAAAGCTCCCGCTGGATGAAGAACGCCCAGACCTCGTCGGCAGCCGCATTCAGCAGCGCCTCGCGCCGTTCGGGCGAGACACCGCCTTCGTCCAGTACCGACAAGGCGGCGATTGCCTTTTCCACCTTCAGCCCATGACGACCGAGCGAATCGGCGCGCTCGGACATGAGCTCGTATTCGAGTGGATTGACGGCGCTGCCGGTGCTTGCCGGTCGGTACAGGGATTGCGGCGGGCGAACGGCCATCGCTGGGGCTCCATGATCTCTTTTAGGAAACATGATACGCGGGCATGGCGACGGCAAGGGATCAGCGCGCGCGAAGGCGGATTTCGTCGAAGCTCCAGTCTTTCAGCAGCACCCCGTCCTTCCAGACGGTGGAGAGATAATTGCGCCGGTCGCCGAGTTCGTCGAGCCTTGCCGCTTCCAGTCCGGACAAGCCCTTGACCACCGCCTGGCGGCCGGCCTTGGAGGCCTTGAGGTTCATGGTTGCCGGACGCTTGTAGACGTCGCGCCAGGCGCCGGTTTCGTCCAGCCGGGCATTGGCCTTCATGGCGAAGGAGTAGGTATCGCGGTTGACCTTCTGCAACAGCGCCGATCCCATGCCGAAGGCGATGTTTTCCGCCGAGAAGCCGAAGGCTTCCATCCGCCCGAGGATCAGGCTGATGTCCGACGTCGAGATGCCGTCGCCTTGGATGACCCGGACGCTCGGATCAAGCACCTTGTAGCCCTTGCCGTTGAGCTTCGAGCCGAAATGATAGTCGAGCTGCTTGATGACATGCACCGGCGTCTCGATCGGATCGCCGCTGTCCGGACGGATGACCACAGTGCCGCCGCTGGCCTTCAGCTTTTCGCGCAGCTGCTTGCCCCAGATTTCGGAGACTGCGTAATCGATGTCGTAGCTGTCGGAGACAACGGCGAAAGTGCCGCCTTTTGCGAATGTATCGATCATGCCGCCATAGGCTTCCGTTTCGCGATCGATGCCCCAGGCCGTCATGGTGGAATGTTCGGAAGCGGGGATCGAGAAGCCGGCCATCGGCGCGCCGTAATAGCGGCGCGCATAGAGAACGCCCGTCATCGTGTCCGTGCCCATGAAATGCACGAGATGCGCCGCACCGCCGAGCCCGGCCTGCTCCAGCGAGCCCGCCCCTCGGGCGCCAAAATCGTGAAGGCGGAACGGCAGGACCGAGTCCGGGTCGTCGCAAGTCTTCTCCAGAAACGGGCGCAGGATCTGCTTGATCTTGCGGACATTGCTGGCGACGGACGACGGATACCAGACGGCACGCAGGAGGGCCGTCTCGATATAGGTGGTGAGCCAGGCGGATTGCGGGTCGGTGTTGACCACCTGCACCATCGGCACGCCGCGCCGCAGCAGCGTGCCCTCCGGGACCGCCTGAATTTCCAGCGGCAGCAGACCGCCGAAAACATGGACGATGCGCTCCCAGCCGGACCGGTTGAACGGCAGGCCGTGGGCGACGACGATCGCCTCCGCCTCGTCGATGTTCGCCATCGTCACCGGACGCGAGAGATATTCCTTCAGGAACATCTGCAGGCCGAAAAACACCACGTCCGCCTGATCGGCCTGACCGCGCGTCTCTATGTAGGAGGAAATCCCCTTCGTGCCGGGCGGATATTGCAGGAAATGGCTGAACTTGTAGCTATCGGTGTTCAGGATCAGGTTCGTCAGGTTCATCGCATTCCTCCCGAAAGCAAGACAGCCGAAGCGCTAAAATACGGCTGCCGCAGCGGAGATAAGGTGTACGTCACCGGCAGCGGCGCATAAAGCCGCAAAGAATTTCCATCCATGGTTAATATTCCGTCAATCATTTCACACTAGTCTCGACCATCATCACGCGCGTCCGCACTTTGCGTTCGCGCTGCACACGCAGTCTGGTCCGGCGCCTCTGCCGCCGGGCAGCGCATGAAGCGCCCCTTCACCGACATGACAAGCATGCGTCCGCTCCCCACCCGGGTCATGCGGCGATCTTTGAACCCGGCTGGTGACAGTCGACCCGGGCCTTGCCCCGCAACGGAAAGCTGAAGGAGATTGCGATGCTGATGCCCATTCTCACAGCCCGGACGCCGGCTCAGGCGGCGCATTCGGTTCCGGTCGAGGCAAGCCAGCCACGGGAGCGCCTGCAGGCGCTGGTGCTCTCCATCTCAGGCGCCCGTGCGGACGCCATCCTCAAAATCCTCGAAACCCTTGGCCGTCATCTGAGCGGCAGTGAAGTCCTGCCCAAGGAAGCGCTGGTGAAGCTGATGGAGACGCTGGCGCGGATCCTGAAGTTTCCGCCACTGCCGCAGGAAACCACCCATGAATTCGGCCAGCGGCTGGCGAGCTTCCTCGAAAAACTGCCGCCGGAAGCCCGGGTCGTCCTGGAAAAACAGCTCGGTCAGCGGAACCTGGCCCTGCAGGTTCGGCTTCTTGCGGAGGTGTTGAACAACCCGGCCGCAACCGATGCCGGACGGCTGCATACCGCCCTTCAGAATCCGGCTATCAACACCAGCTCTCTGCGCGCGGAGACAGGCCAGCAGCCGCGCCCTCCCTTGCCACAGCCGGCGCTTCCCGCCCAGCACCTTGCAACGCTCACCGCCGGGTCCGCTCCGGCCATGTTCGGGGCACCGGCGGAAGCGGTTCTCCTTCAGGCGGTGCTTCGCAAGACCTTCGAGACCGGAGAAGAACAGGCTGTTGCGGAACCGACCATCGACGGTGGTGAGCCGGAGGCCGAGGCGGCAGCCACGCCAAAGCGATCTGCCGAAGCCACGGCCAAAACCCCACCTTTGTCCCAAGCGAGCCAAGCAGCCGCTGGCCGACCGGCAACGGCCGGGGAAGCGATGCCGCTGCTGCGCGCCGCAGCGGCCTTCCTGGCGGCCGATCCGGAAGCCCTGTCGCTGGTGTCCGCCATCGCCCAGGGCGAAATCGATCCTGATCTCGAAATGGTCTTCGCACCGCAACTCGATGAAGAAATGCTTTCAGCCGGAGCCGACGCCATTTTCGAAGGCGAAGTCGAAACTGCGCCTGCTTCCGAAATGGAGACCGAAGCGCCGGTTGCAGATGCAGAACAACCGGAGACCGTGGCACGGGACGACAAGCTCTTGACGCGAATGTCCGCAGCCGGTGACCCGCCGGCCGTGAAGACGGTGGCGACGCAGGAAGGCGCGCCGATCGCGGAGCCGGTCCAGGCCGCGCTGGAAGAAGACCCTATCGCTGCAGATGAGGAGCCAGCGGAAAATCCCATCGCTCTCGCATCCGATGAAAAGCAACGACCGGAACGCCAGCCCGACAAGCCCGTGCGCATTCTCGCCGAAACCCTCAAGGCACTGATCCAGAACACGCTGCCGCTGCCGGAAAGCGATATCTGGGAGGCAACGACAACACCTTACAAGTCACCATCCGATGCCGCTGCCCGGGTGGCAAGCCTGCAGCCGGGCGATGCGCCGGGTCTCGAGGCCATGCTGGATGCGGCGACGGTCGAAAGCGGCGCTGGCTGGACGGCCGAACTGTCTGACGAGATCGACAGTTGGGTGGCGCAGGTCGATGCCGGCCAGGACGAGGCGTCCGAAGCCCGGCCGGCCTGGGCGCCACTGCCGAAACCGGACGAAGCGATCCGTGATCCGCTGCTGCAGCATCGCCTGATCGAAGCCATGGCCGGCCGCGACGCGATCCCCTTCGCGATCATTCCCTATCTGCCGGCGAAGACTGAAGATAGTCTGCTTGCCGAACCGGCAGACGAAGAGCAGCAGGCACCTGCAGATGAGGATGAGGCCGGCGCGCAGGCACGGGATGAGGACCAGCCCGACCCGCGCAACAGGGAGCAAGCCGCGCCTCTGCCAGACACGGAACCTGGCGACGACGACACGACGGCGGATGCCTATGCACTTTACCTGCGAATGGGTGGGCTGGGTTAGGCAGTGTCATCCGGACAAACAAAAAGCCCGTGGGAATCGCTTCCCGCGGGCTTTCTCATTTAGGCGATCAACGATCAATCGTTGTTGCGGTTCTTCAGAGCCGCGCCAAGGATGTCGCCGAGCGAAGCGCCGGAGTCGGACGAACCGAACTGTGCGACGGCTTCCTTCTCTTCGGCAATTTCCAGGGCCTTGATCGAAAGCATGACCTTGCGATCCTTCTTGGAGAAATTGGTGACGCGGGCGTCAACAATCTGACCAACGGAGAACCGCTCCGGACGCTGCTCGTCACGGTCGCGCGACAGGTCGGCACGACGGATGAACGAGACGATGTCTTCGTGGTTGACCAGCTTCACTTCGACGCCACCGTCATTGACGGCGATGACTTCGCAGGAAACGACGGCATTCTTGCGCAGGTCGCCGGATGCAGCGGCGTCGCCGACCGAGTCCTTGCCGAGCTGCTTGATGCCGAGCGAGATGCGCTCCTTGTCAACGTCAACATCGAGAACGACGGCCTTGACGACATCGCCCTTGTTGAACTCTTCGATGACCTGTTCGCCCGGACGGTTCCAGTCGAGATCCGACAGGTGAACCATGCCGTCGACATCGCCGTCGAGACCGATGAACAGGCCGAATTCGGTCTTGTTCTTGACTTCGCCTTCGACTTCGGTGCCAGCCGGGTGGCTGTGCGCGAAGGCCTGCCACGGATTCTCGAGCGTCTGCTTGAGGCCGAGCGAGATGCGGCGCTTGGTCGGGTCGACTTCGAGAACGACCACGTCAACGTCCTGCGTCGTGGACAGAATCTTGCCGGGATGGACGTTCTTCTTGGTCCAGGACATTTCGGAGATGTGGATCAGGCCTTCGATGCCCGGCTCCAGCTCTACGAACGCACCGTAGTCGGTGATGTTGGTGACGGTACCGGAGATCTTCTTGCCATCCGGATACTTGGCACCGATGCCATCCCACGGATCCGACTCGAGCTGCTTCATGCCGAGCGAGATGCGGTGGGTTTCCTGGTTGATGCGGATGATCTGAACCTTGACCTGCTGGCCGATGTTCAGGATTTCCGACGGATGGTTAACGCGGCGCCATGCCATGTCGGTGACGTGCAGCAGGCCGTCGATGCCGCCGAGGTCCACGAACGCACCGTAATCGGTGATGTTCTTGACGACGCCGTCAACAACCTGGCCTTCTTCGAGGTTCTGGACGATTTCCGAACGCTGTTCCGCACGCGATTCTTCAAGAACCGTACGACGCGATACGACGATGTTGCCGCGACGCTTGTCCATCTTGAGGATTTCGAAGGGCTGCGGGTTGTGCATCAGCGGCGTAACGTCGCGGATCGGACGGATGTCGACCTGGGAGCGCGGCAGGAAGGCAACGGCACCATCCAGATCGACGGTGAAACCACCCTTGACCTGGTTGAAGATGACGCCTTCGACGCGTTCGCCGGCTTCGAACTTGACTTCGAGACGGACCCAGCTCTCTTCGCGGCGAGCCTTCTCGCGCGACAGAACAGCTTCGCCCATCGCATTTTCGATGCGCTCGACGTAGACTTCGACTTCATCGCCGACCTTCAGCGTGCCGTCCTTGGCCTTTGCGCCGAATTCCTTGAGCGCGATGCGGCCTTCGACCTTGAGGCCGACGTCAACGATCGCGACATCCTTTTCGATCGCCGTGACGATACCCTTGGTAACGTAGCCTTCGGCGAGATCGTGGGTTGCGAAGGATTCCTGCAGCAGGGCTGCGAAATCATCGCGGGTTGGGTTTGCTTGAGACATTAAAACTCCTGGTGTGTGCCGCGAGGGGCACAGGCGCCGGTGGCTGGTGTTGATCAAATCCGATGGTCCATCCGCTCTCTCGATACCGAGGAGCCAAGCCGGCGCGGGGATGGAACATGCGAATGCTTATTTATTCCGGGCAGCCTCGATAATCCTGCGGGCCGCCTGGAACGCCGCCTCTATACTCATTTCGGACGTATCTAGCAAGTGCGCATCGGAGGCCGGGCGCAACGGGCTGTCGGCGCGTCCCATGTCGCGCTCGTCGCGCTTGACGATATCGGCCAGGATCTCGAGAAAATCAGCCGGAACGCCATTTGCGACGATCTCGTCGAAGCGGCGGCGGGCGCGAACTTCGGCCGACGCGGTGACGTAGAGCTTCACCGGGGCATCCGGGCAGACCACCGTGCCGATATCGCGACCATCGAGCACCGTGCCCGGCGCGCGCACCGAAAACGCCCGCTGCGCCTCGACCAGCGCACGGCGCACCGCCGGCATCACGGCGATCTTCGAGGCAGCCTCACCAATCGAGTGCTGCGACAGAACCGAACGGTCGAGGCCCGCCAGTTCGACATCCCGTGCAACGCCCTCGGCCACCAGTTCATCATCGAGCGGCAGCCCGGCGTCGAGCAGCGCCTTGGCTGTTGCCCTGTAGGTCAGGCCCGTATCGAGATGATGGAAGCCGTATTCCTCGGCGATCCGGCGGGACAGCGTTCCCTTGCCGGCTGCGGCTGGGCCGTCGATGGCGATGATGAAAGTCATGGAACCTCCGATATATCAAACGGCCTCTAAAGCAGCCCCGCGTGGCGAGTTCAAGTCCAAGTTTCCACCGACGCGCTTGCGCGGAGGCAAAGCGGAGAGATTGACCTGAAAAGTCCTCAGGGGCGGAATAAACGCTCTCCTGCCCGGCAAACAAACGGCTCGCAGCCGCCCAGACAAGTTTAGCTTTGACAGAGCGGGCCAAGACGATTATGGGGACCGGCTAATTCATTTACCCTTCAACCGCCGGGAAACCGGCAAATGCCGGTTCCGCCGGCCATTCAAGAGGCTTTGAAGCGTGGCAAAACCGCAACTTGGAACAAAGCGCATCGATCCGGAGACAGGCCGTAAGTTTTACGACCTGAACAAGGACCCGATCGTTTCCCCCTATACCGGCAAATCCTATCCCTTGTCCTATTTCGAAGAGACATCGGTTGCCAAGGTTCTTGAAAAGGCCGAGGAAGAGGAAGTCGCAGAAGTCGATACCGAGAACACCGAAGTCGAACTGGTTTCGCTGGAAGAGGCCGACGAGGCCGCCGGCGGCGACGACATTCCGGATCTGGGCGACGACGATGTCGAGATCGACGCCGACGACGACGATACCTTCCTCGAAGCCGACGAAGACGATGACGACGACGAACTCAGCGACCTGATCGGCGTATCGGACGACGACGACGAGGTTTAACCTCTTCGAAAACCATGAGAATGGCTTCCGCGTGCCGATTGGACGGCAAAGCGGAAGCCGCATCCGGTGCGACCCAATAAAATCGTCCCGGTTCCGTTTTTAAGGCTTGCCATCTTCCGGAAGCGGAAGTATTAAGCCGCCACCCGCCGAGGCGAACACCTCACGCGGACTTCCCGGAAACCGGCCTCGCCGGACCCGTTATGGGGCTATAGCTCAGCTGGGAGAGCGCTTGCATGGCATGCAAGAGGTCAGCGGTTCGATCCCGCTTAGCTCCACCAAATTTTCCCTGTTTGACTGGAATGCCTGCCTCTTCCGGGGTTTGCGCCGAGATTCGCTTTCGTGCAGGCAAAGGCCTTGCGTTTGCTGGCTGATATCGCCAATAGACGGCAAGGATCATGCGGTCTTGCCGATCCTCGAAAGGCCGCGGGATTCCGGAGCTTGGAACGGACACGATCTGGCTCGATGCGGGTGATGGCAGGCAGCCGCGCGGCGGCGATGTCGGACGCGATCATCTCAGGCGCGGCCATGGTCTCAAGGAGCGAACGTGCGTTATCTGATTACCGGAACGGCAGGTTTCATCGGCTTTCATCTGGCAAAGCGATTGCTCGACGACGGTCATTTCGTGACCGGTTTCGACGGGATGACGCCCTACTACGACGTTCGGCTGAAGGAGCGGCGCCATGCCATCCTGTCGCGCTCGAACGGGTTCAGGCCCGTCATCGGCATGCTTGAGGACAAGGCGGCGCTGGACAGGGCGGCGGACCTCGGCGAGCCGGACGTGATCGTGCATCTGGCGGCGCAGGCGGGTGTCCGCTACAGCCTGGAAAACCCGAAGGCCTATGTCGATTCCAACCTCGCCGGCTCCTTCAACGTGCTCGAACTGGCGCGGACCGTGAAGCCGCAGCACCTCTTGCTTGCCTCGACCTCCTCGATCTACGGCGCCAACGAGAAGGTTCCCTTCGCCGAGACCGACCGCGCCGACGAGCCCATGACCATCTATGCGGCGACGAAGAAATCCATGGAGCTGATGGCGCACAGCTATGCGCATCTTCACAAGGTCCCGACGACAGCCTTCCGTTTCTTCACCGTCTACGGCCCCTGGGGGCGCCCGGACATGGCGCTGTTCAAGTTCGTCGATGCGATCCTCAACGAACGGCCGATCGAGATTTACGGCGAGGGACGGATGAGCCGCGACTTCACCTATATCGACGACCTCGTTGAGGCGATCATCCGGCTGATGCACGTCGCGCCCGCGGAAGAAAACCGTGTCAACGACGGCGCTATCGGCGAAACCCTGTCGCGGCAGGCGCCGTTCCGCGTCGTCAATATCGGCGGCGGGCAGCCGGTCGAGCTGATGCGGTTCGTCGAAACGGTGGAGACCGCCGTCGGCCGCGAGGCCATCCGCATCATGCTGCCGATGCAGCAGGGCGACGTGCCAAGAACCTTTGCCGCCCCCGACCTGCTTCAGGCGCTCACCGGCTTCACGCCGACGATCTCCGTCGAGGAGGGCGTCAGACGATTCGTCGACTGGTATCGCACGGAAATGAAGACCGCCTGAGAGGTGGCCTGAGATCAGAGCAGTCCGCGCACTGACAGGTTGCGCATGAGGGCCGAGGGGCCGAAGGTCCAGGGCGGGCATTCCGTGGAGAGCCGCACCGTATTGGTCAGCGAACCAAGTTCGGCATTGGAAATGGTGACAACATCGCCGAACTTGTGGGTAAACCCCTGCCCCGGCGCATCGCGGTCCTCGACGGGCGCAAACAGCGTGCCCATGAACAGCATGAAGCCATCCGGATACTGATGGTGCGGGCCGATGGTCTGGGCCACCAGATCGAGCGGATCGCGGCTGATCTCCTTCATCGTGCTGGCGCCCTTCAGCACAAATCCGTCAAGGCCGTTGATCGTCAGGGCGAGATCCGCGTTTCGGACATCGTCGATCGAATAGGTCTCATCGAACAGGCGGATGAACGGACCGATGGCGGAGGAGGCGTTGTTGTCCTTGGCCTTGCCGAGAAGGAGCGCCGAGCGGCCCTCGACATCACGCAGGTTGACGTCATTGCCGAGCGTGGCGCCCTTGACGCGGCCGGCGCTATCGACGGCCAGCACGATTTCAGGCTCCGGATTGTTCCAGCGGGAAATCGGATGCAGTCCGACCGACGCACCCCAGCCGACCGAGGCCAACACCTGCGCCTTCGAGAAGACCTCGGCATCCGGCCCGATGCCGACCTCCAGATATTGCGACCAGACCCCTTCCTCGATCAGCGCGGCCTTGACTTTCGCCGCCTCCTCCGAGCCGGCCTTGAGGTCGCGCAGGCTGTCGCCGATGATCGCGGTGACCCGCTCGCGCATCTTTTCGGCAAGCGCCGGATTGCCCGCCGCCTTTTCCTCGATCACCCGCTCGATCATCGAGCGCGCGAAGGTGACGCCGCAAGCCTTGACCGCCTGCAGGTCGCAAGGGGCGAGAAAATGCAGGGCCGAGTGATTTCCGGCAGCCTCGACCGAGGCCGCCAGCACGCTTTGAAGATCGGCAAGCCGCTCGCCCACCTGCGTTCGCAGATAGCCTGCCGGATCGTCCAGTTCGAGCAGATCACGCATCGTCGCGGTGGTTTTAGAGGTGACGTCGAAGAGCACGCCGTCGCGGAGCACGACCAGGCTCGGACCGGCAACGTCCGGTCGCCAGACTCGGCCGACGAAGGTTCCGGTTTTATAGAATTCGACATCCGGCATTGCGCTTGCTCCTCCTCATGCGGCGTCATCGCCGGATCGCCGGTGCGGAATCCGTGGCCGCTCGCAAGATAGCCGGCATCGGTTCGGGGGCAAGCGGTAAAACATCGAAACCATCGGCGCACACGCGCCGAAACAAAGCTGCAGAAAAAACGGCGATTGCCCCAATTGTTTTCACCTCTTCAGGCGAGCAGTATATTTAAGTTTACTGATTTTCTGATAGCACAGCACGAAGCGAACAAGCGGGCCGCGTCGCCCGTTTCGCCGGCGCAGACCAGTTGGGGAGGACAGACACCATGAGCTTTACCGAAACAACGACGACCTCATGGTTTTCCCGGCTGAAAAGCGGCCTTGCGGGCCTGGTCATCGGCCCGCTGCTCGTTATCGGCATGATCTGGCTTCTGTCGTGGAACGAGGGCCGTTCGGTCCAGACCTACCGGGCGCTGGTCGAAGGCGCCGGCATCGTCGTCTCGGTTGATAACGCGTCCGTCGATCCGGCCAACGAGGGCAAGCTCATTCATATCTCCGGTCCGGTCAAGCCGGATGGAACGCCGGAAGATCCGATGTTCGGCATCGCGGCTGAAGGCGCGGCCGGCCTCAAACGCAAGGTCGAGATGTTCCAGTGGGAGCAGCAGAGCGAAAGCAAGACCGAAACGAAGCTCGGCGGCGGCGAGGAAACCGTCACGACCTACACCTACAAGAAGACATGGCGTTCAAGCCAGGTCGATTCCTCCGATTTCCGCATTCCCGACGGCCATCAGAACCCGCAAATGCCGTTCGAGGGTGACCGCTTCACGGTGCCGAGCGCAACCATCGGCGCCTTCACCGTGGATGGCGAAGCCGTGGCCAACCTTGGCGAGGACAGTGCCGTCAAGCTGACGCCGGACGTGCTGGATCGCGTCCGCACGGCGCTCGGTACCGACAAGCCGGTGAATGCCGATGGCGTTACCGTCTACGTCTCGCAGAACCGCCAGAGCCCGGCCGTCGGCGACCTGCGCATCAGCTTCATCCGCCAGGATGTCGCGCAGGCGAGCTTCGTCGGCGCGCAGAAGGCGACGAAGCTGGGTGCCTACAAGGCATCCAACGGTCGCGAGCTTTTCCTCAGCGCTGCCGGCAATGCCTCTTCCGCGGAAATGTTCGAAACCGCGCAGAGCGAGAATACGCTGATCACCTGGCTTATCCGCGTCGGCGGCCTCATCGGCATGTTCATCGGCTTTGCCATGATGTTGTCGATCCTCGGCATCATCGCCGATGTCATCCCCTTCGTCGGCTCGATCGTCAGTTTCGGCACCTCGGCCATCGCCGCCATCCTGACATTGCTTTTGGGACCGCTGGTCATCGCCATTGCATGGATCGCCTATCGGCCGCTTCTGGCGATCGCCATCATTGCGGTCGGCGGGCTTCTCGCCGTGGCAACCATCTATCTGCGCCGCAACCGCGCGGCATCGGCCCCCGCGTCCGTGCGGGCCAGCTGACCGGCCCCATGGACGATCGCTGCATCGCCTAAGCCTGAAAATCCCGCCCCCTTGACGACAAAGGGTGCGAGAAGCCTGCTTTCGCAACATGCAGATGTGCAGGCGGCATTGCCCTCAAACCGGAAACTTCAGGCATCATGTTTCTCGCGTCAAAGCTGTTCTGGTTGCTCGCCCAGCCGTTGTCTCTGGTGTTCGTGTGCCTGATCGTCGCGATTCTCCTCGATGCCGCCGGGCTGGAGCGAACACGCGGTTTCTTTTCCGCCCTTGCCGTAACGATACTGTTCCTGACGCTCTTCACCAGCACCGGCGGTTATCTGCTGCAAAGTCTGGAGAACCGCTTTCCGCGCCCGGCAAATCCGCCGGCCGACGTCTCCTGCATCGTCATCCTCGGCGGCGCCTTCGAGAACGAGGTCATGGCCGCGCGCGGCGGCATGGAGTTCAACCAGTCGGCGGATCGCTTCATCGAGGGCCTGCGGCTCGCGCGGCTTTATCCGGATGCGCGCATCCTCGTTTCGGGCGGCGACGGGTCGTTCAGCGGCGCCTATGCCGGCGATGCAGAGGCCTCGATGGCCTTTTTCTCGACTTTCGGCATAGAGCCCGAACGTCTGATCCGCGAGAAAACCTCGCGCACCACCTTCGAGAACGCGACAAACACCAAAGCCTTGCTCGAGCAGAACGGCCTCAGCGATTGCCTGCTGGTCACCTCGGCGTTCCACATGCCGCGTTCCGTCGGGCTGTTCCGCAAGCTCGGCATTGGCGTGATCCCGTGGCCGGTGGATTACCGGACAAGCGGCCGATTGACCCTTTGGCCGGATTTCAGCCAGCCATCGCTCAATGCCCAGCTGACGACGACCGCCATACGCGAATGGACGGGTCTGCTGGCGCATTATATCGGCGGGCGGACCCACGCGATCTTCCCGAAATAGCGGCATCGCATGCCGATGGCGGCCCGTTGACGCGGCTGCGGCCATATGGTCCTTCTCACCTCTCAGAATGGGAGCCAGGTGATGCCGATACTGGAAATTCTCGACTATGCCGGCGTCGCGGTGTTTGCTGCCACCGGGGCGCTTTCGGCATCGCGCAAGCAGCTCGACATCATCGGCTACGTCTTTCTTGCTTCGGTGACCGGCATCGGTGGCGGCACGCTGCGCGATGTCATCCTCGGCGCCACGCCGGTCTTCTGGGTAACGAACCCCGTCTATCTTCTGGTCTGCACTGCGGCAGGCCTTGCCGTCTTCTTCTCGGCGCACATGATGGAATCGCGCTACCGATTTCTGGTCTGGCTGGATGCGATCGGCCTCTCGGCCTATTGCGTGATGGGAGCGGCAAAGGGGCTGGCCGCCACGGGTTCGCCGGCCGTCGCCATCGTTACCGGCATGCTGACGGCAACCTTCGGCGGCATTCTGCGCGATCTTCTGGCGGGCGAACCTTCGGTGTTGCTACGCCCCGAAATCTACGTGACGGCCGCCCTGGTCGGCGCCGGAGCCTTCACCGGCGCAACGGAACTCGGCGCACCGCTGATCGCTGCGTCGGCGCTCGGCGTCGCCTCGGCCTTCCTGGTTCGCGGCGGCGCCCTTCGATACGGATGGACGCTGCCCACCGGCAAGGCTGGACCGGGCCGGCATCCCGATGACGTGATGTAGCGTGAAGGCCAGACAGCGACGTCGGGCTCAGCCGCGCTTCGGACGAAGCCGGATGACGACGTCGACATGGGCGATCTCCATGCCTTCCGGCGGCTCCGGGAGATTGCCGATGGAGATATTGTTCACCGGGATGTCGAGCACCTCGTTGTGGCCCTCGACGAAGAAATGATGATGATCGGAAACGTTGGTGTCGAAATAGGTCTTCGCGCTTTCGACGGCCAGCACGCGGATCATGCCGGCTTCGGTGAACTGGTGAAGGGTGTTGTAGACGGTGGCCAGCGACACAGGCACGCCGGCCGTCACCGCCTCTTCATGCAGCTCTTCGACAGTCAGGTGCCGGTCGCCCTTGGCGAAAATCAGGTCGGCAAGGGCCATGCGCTGGCGCGTCGGCCGCAGCCCCGAGCGGCGCAGCCGTTCTTCCGAACATGTTTCAAGTACAATCGCCATGCGGCAAATCCAGATCGTCACGCTATTGCAGAATGCTTTTCCATTGCCGATATAACTTTTGCTGCGAATGCTTTCAATAGTGCGCAGCCAAACTGGAGCCGGCCACAGTCAGAAAACCGTCCGAATCTGGGGGCAAACCCATTTATCTCTGGCTGTGAACACCTCCATCATGTATGCGACGGCGGAAATTGGCCTTATTCTTTCATCAGGGAATGTGGCAAATCGGGATGAAGTTCACCTGGCTGTGCTTCATTTCAGTCCGAACTTGCTCTAAAGCAGGTCAACGAAAAACCTTGTCTAGCGGGGAAACGACAGTTCATGACGACCAGACAATCCAGCTTCAACTATGAAGAAATCCTGACATGCGGTCGTGGTGAACTGTTTGGGCCCGGCAATGCACAGCTGCCCCTGCCGCCTATGCTGATGGTCCACCGCATCACCGATATTTCCGAAACGGGCGGCGCCTTCGACAAGGGCTATATCCGCGCCGAATACGACGTGCGTCCCGACGACTGGTATTTCCCCTGCCATTTCGCCGGAAACCCCATCATGCCCGGCTGCCTCGGTCTCGACGGCATGTGGCAATTGACCGGCTTCTTCCTCGGCTGGCTGGGCGAGCCCGGGCGCGGCATGGCCCTGTCCACCGGCGAAGTGAAGTTCAAGGGAATGGTTCGCCCGACGACGAAGCTTCTGGAATACGGCATCGACTTCAAGCGCGTCATGCGCGGCCGGCTGGTTCTCGGAACCGCCGATGGCTGGCTCAAGGCCGACGGCGAGACTATCTATCAGGCAAGCGACCTGCGCGTCGGTCTGTCCAAGGAAAAAGCGGCCTGAACCACGGCGCTGCCGCACTCAGAGACACTAAAGAAAAGGTCATCGACATGAGACGGGTTGTTGTCACGGGTCTGGGTATCGTTTCCTCCATCGGAAACGATGCGGAACAAGTCACCGCGTCCCTGCGTGAAGCGAAGTCGGGCATTTCGTTCTCGAACGATTTCGCCGAACATGGATTCCGCTGCCAGGTCTGGGGCGCGCCCAATATCGACGTGACCGAACTGGTCGATCGCCGCGCCGCGCGTTTCCTGTCGCAGGGCGGCATGTGGAACCATGTCGCGATGAAGCAGGCGATTGCCGACTCGGGCCTTGAGGACAGCGATGTCGGCGGCAACGAGCGCACCGGCATCATCATGGGCTCCGGCGGTCCCTCGACCCGTACCCTGATCGAGGCGGCCGAAATTACCATCAAGAACAACTCGCCCAAGCGCATCGGCCCGTTTGCCGTGCCGAAGGCGATGTCATCCACGGCCTCGGCAACGCTTGCCACCTGGTTCAAGATCCACGGCGTCAACTACTCGATCTCGTCGGCCTGCTCGACCTCGGCGCATTGCATCGGCAACGCCATGGAAATGATCCAGTGGGGCAAGCAGGACGTCATGTTCGCCGGCGGCCACGAAGACCTCGACTGGACCATGTCGAATCTCTTCGACGCCATGGGCGCCATGTCTTCCAAGTACAACGACACGCCATCGACCGCGTCTCGCGCCTACGACGTCTCGCGTGACGGTTTCGTCATTGCCGGCGGTGCCGGCGTTCTGGTTCTGGAGGAGCTGGAGCATGCCAAGGCCCGCGGTGCCAAGATCTATGCGGAAATCACCGGCTACGGCGCAACCTCGGACGGCTACGACATGGTCGCTCCGTCGGGCGAAGGCGCCATCCGCTGCATGCGCCAGGCGCTCGCCACGGTGAAGGGCGAAGTCGACTACGTCAACACCCACGGCACATCGACGCCGGTCGGCGACTCGAAGGAAATCGGCGCGATCCGCGAGGTCTTCGGCGACAAAATCCCGCATATCCAGTCGACCAAGTCGCTGACCGGCCATTCGCTCGGCGCGGCAGGCGTGCAGGAATCGATCTATTCCCTGCTGATGATGCAGGCCGGATTCATCGGCGAAAGCGCGCACATCACCGAACTCGATCCCGAATTCGACGGCGTGCCGATCGTGCGCAAGCGCATCGACAATGCCGTGATCAACACCGCGCTTTCCAATTCCTTCGGCTTCGGCGGAACCAACGCGACGCTCGTTTTCCAGCGCTACAACGGATAAATCGATGACCGGCATCATGAACGGAAAACGCGGCCTCATCATGGGCGTCGCCAACAGCCACTCGATCGCCTGGGGCATCGCGCAGGCGCTTTCGGGCCAGGGCGCGGAACTGGCCTTCACCTATCAGGGCGAAGCGCTCGGCAAGCGCGTGAAGCCGCTGGCCGCCGAGGTCAATTCGGATATCCTGCTCCCCTGCGACGTCGAGGATATAGCCTCCGTCGACAGCGTCATCGCAGCGCTCAAGGAAAAATGGGGCAAGCTCGATTTCATCGTGCACGCCATCGGCTTTTCCGACAAGAACGAGCTGAAGGGTCTTTACGCCGACACCTCGCGCGAAAACTTCAGCCGCACCATGGTCATTTCCTGCTTCTCGTTTACGGAGATCGCCAGGCGTGCCGCCGAACTGATGACGGACGGCGGCACCATGCTGACGCTGACCTATGGCGGCTCCGTGCGCGTGATGCCGAACTATAACGTCATGGGTGTCGCCAAGGCCGCCCTTGAGGCCTCCGTGCGTTACCTTGCGTCCGACTACGGCCAGCGCGGCATCCGCGTCAATGCGATCTCGGCCGGCCCGATCCGCACGCTGGCCGGCGCCGGCATTTCCGATGCCCGCGCCATGCTGTCCTGGCAGCAGAAGAACTCGCCGCTGCGCCGCACGGTGACGATCGAGGATGTCGGCAATTCCGCGCTCTACCTGCTCTCGCCCCTGTCCAGCGGCGTGACCGGCGAAATCCACTACGTGGATTCCGGCTACAACATCACCTCGATGCCGGTGCTGGAAACATTGAGCAAGGCCGACAGTGAATAGCACGCATAAACTGCATCAGGTTGCATTAAATCCTGTTGCATTTTTTGGTTGCATATGTGATTTTCGACACTTTCCGAGGGGAAGGACGAATTTCTTATGGCCAACACATTGCGACCAAATCCGGTTCTTGAAAATCAGCGGCCCAGACCAACCGGGTCGCTGATTGTCGCTATCCGTTCGGATGTCGACTACAGGGACGCCGTGCGCGTTCTGGAACAGCGGACACAAGCGCCGGTCAATTCATCGACGCTGAGCGCTGCAAATCTTTCCGGGCTTTCACAGAATGCACCGGTGGTCTTTATCGAAGACCTCCATGTCGCGTTCATTCCCCGCCATATCCGGGAACGAAGCTCGACATTGATGCAGACGCTGAATGCGGAAGATATGTTCGTCGAGGTCCGTCCGGAGTTCTATCTGTTCAAGCAACAGGAATTCACCGACACCGCGGCATCAACTTGGGGCGTTGCCGCCACGCGCGCGATCGACAGTCCGTACACCGGCAAAGGCATAAAGCTCTGTATTCTGGACACCGGGATAGACCGGGACCACCCGGACTTCATCCAGCGCGATATCGTGGACAAGAGCTTTATCAAGGACGAAGATATCGACGGCCTGCGGGGCACGGGACGCATTGCGCCGGAACCGCATGCGGTTATCCCGCAAAACCCGACGTCCTCCGCTATGGAGTGGCGCCCGGCGCGAGCCTTTATGTCGGCAAGGTTCTCAACAATCGCGGATTTGGTGCCGAAGGCGATATCCTCAGCGGTATGAGCTGGGCGATCGAAAATCGCTGCGAGGTTATATCCATGTCCCTTGGAGGTACGGTTCGCGAGGGCGAAAAGCCGAGCGAGCTCTATGAGAGAATGGGGCAGCTTGCCCTGGACAACGGTTGCCTCATCATCGCTGCGGCCGGCAATGACAGCAACCGTTCCTTCGGCTTCATCGCGCCGGTGGCCTCGCCAGCCAACGCGGCGACGATCATGGCCGTCGGAGCGGTCGATCCGAACTTCGAGCCCGCTTATTTCTCCTGCGGCGGCCTCAATCCGAACGGCGGCGAGGTTGACCTCGTCGCACCTGGCGTCGGCGTCTTTTCGACCTCGCCGGCGCCGCAGCTCTATCGGACGATGTCGGGCACCAGCATGGCCTGTCCGCATGCCGCCGGAATTGCCGCGCTATGGGCCGAGTCCGACCCCACCCTTCGCGGCGCGGAACTTTGGCGTGCGTTAAAGGAAAATGCACGCCCTCTGGAGCATCCTGTCCGGGACGTCGGGTCAGGCCTCATCATCGCCCCGGCGCCGGCGGCGGCAACGAATATCGTTTGAATTCGAAACCGTCTGGCCTATATTTAGGGAACAACGTCGCGTTCCGCAGGGTTCTGCCGCGACAGTAGAGGTTAAGATCATGAGCAGCTTACGATATTCGATCGTTGTCGATAGTGGGCATATCCCTGACACAGGGCTCATCGCAAAAACCGCCGTATCGAACGGCTTCGTTGTCGACAATGTCATTCCGGAAATCGGCGCCATTTTCGGTCGCGCCGAAAATCCCGGCGTGGTGGAAAAAATTCGCGACATCGTGGGTGTCGAGGACATTCGTCCTTCGCGCGATGTTCAGCTGGCGCCGTTTGACGAGCGCATCCCGCAATAGGTTGATCCGAATATACTGATGTCATCCTTCTCGATTCCGGAGGAATAGGGAGAATGTATCCGCACGCCAATATTCGGATCGCTAAAACCTCAGGCGGCGAGCCATAGGACGGCGAGAACCGCGACCACGATGACGCCGAAGACGATCAGCTTCTTGCGGGTCTGGTTGAGCGCTCCCGTGTCGGTCGGCGCATGGGCGCCGGTCTGGAACGCCATCGGGACTTCCGACGTCAATCCCCTGCCTTCACCGCTTTTGATGTCTTTCGCGATCACTTCCGCGACGTCTTCCGTGACAGGTGGGCGGGCTGGTCCAAATCCCATTGTTTTGCTCCATCGAATGCCGTGCGCCCGAAGGGGCGCACATCGGCGCGACAGCAAAATGGTGGACCCGAATCGAATGCAACGCAATCGCCGTTGCATAAATCTTTGGGTGGAATCGATCCGGACGGGATCAATGCAGGTTCGCCCAGCCTGAAAAAACGTGCCGGGCGCCAAAGCGCCTCAGCGCTTGCCCCAGAGCACCTTGAAGCGGGCATTGCGGCAGGTCTCGCCCCACTCCTTGAACGTATCGCCCATCACCGCTTCATAGGGCATGCCGCGGTTGGCGACGAGCATCAGCTTGCCGCCGATCTTCAGCGCCTTCGCGGCCGCCTTGATCATCGCAACGCCGAGCGCCGGCTCGGCCGCATGGCCTTCGTGGAACGGCGGGTTCATGACGATGAGATCGTATTTGTCGCGCGTGTCCTCGCTCGTCAGGTCTTGCCAGAAGAAGCGGGTCGGCACCTTCGGTGCATTGGCCTTGAGATTGCCCTTCGCGGCCTCCAGCGCATGATGGTCGGCTTCGAACAGGTCGATACCCTTGAGGTTCGGCGCGCGCGCCGCGAGCATGACCGACAGATAACCCCAGCCCGCGCCAAAATCGGCCGCATGCCCCTTGAAATCGTCAGGCAGGCGCGACGCCAGCAGTTCCGAGCCATCGTCGATCCGGTCATGCGAGAACATGCCGGGCAAGGTGTCGAACCGGCCTTCGACGCGAACCGGCTTCTTGGAGAATTTCGCAATCACGGCCTGCGGATCTTCCGGACGGCCGAACCAGAAGGCGACGCCGTGGTATTTCGGCAGGCTGTCGCCACCCCATCCGAGCTGGCCGACACGCTTGCGCAGCGACTGCACGCCATCTTCCTTGGATCCCGCAACGACGATCAGGCCACCGAGTTTCGTGCGCTTCAGCGCCTCGGCGATGCGGTCCTCGTTCTCGCCCTTGTGCTTGCTCAAGAGGACAAGGGCCGCATCATAGTCCTCGCCTTCGACGACAGGCGATACATTTGCCTTTGCAGCCTCGAGGCCGCGGTAAAGAGGGCGCAGGGCCTGGACGGCGACGATCGATGCCCCGAAGCCGTCCGGCAGCCTGTATCCGGCCTCAGCGCCCAGAAACAGCACGCGCTCGCCTTCTGCAGGTGCGGGCAGCACGCCGTTGTCGAAGGGGTAGAAGAGTGTTTTCAGCGCGTCGCGGCTCATGGTCGTGGTCCTACGTGGGTAAATAAGAAAAGGCGCGGAACGATCCGCTCCGCGCCCGATAGTCATGTCTCAAGCGTTGCGCTTATTCAGCCGCTTCGCCTTCGCCCTTGGCGACTTCCTTGCCGGTTGCCTGGTCGACGACCTTCATGGAAAGGCGAACCTTGCCGCGCTCGTCGAAGCCCATCAGCTTGACCCAGACCTTGTCGCCTTCCTTGACGACGTCGGAGGTCTTGGCAACGCGATCGGACGCCAGCTGCGAGATGTGCACGAGGCCGTCACGCGGACCGAAGAAGTTGACGAAGGCGCCGAAGTCGGCGGTCTTGACGACCGTGCCTTCGTAGATCTGGCCGACTTCTGGCTCGGCGACGATCGAGTGGATCCATTTGCGGGCCGCCTCGATCTCCTTGCCGGACGAGGACGCGATCTTGATCGTGCCGTCGTCTTCGATGTTGATCTTGGCGCCGGTCTTCTCGACGATTTCGCGAATGACCTTGCCGCCGGTGCCGATGACTTCACGGATCTTGTCGACCGGGATGTTCATGACTTCGATGCGCGGAGCGAATTCGCCGAGCTGCGAGCGGCCTTCGGTGATGGCATTGGCCATCTCGCCGAGGATGTGCTTGCGGCCGCCCTGCGCCTGGCTGAGCGCGACCTTCATGATCTCTTCGGTGATACCGGCGATCTTGATGTCCATCTGCAGCGAGGTGATGCCGTCGGTGGTGCCGGCGACCTTGAAGTCCATGTCGCCGAGATGGTCTTCGTCGCCGAGGATGTCGGACAGAACGGCGAAGCGTTCACCTTCGAGGATCAGGCCCATGGCGATACCGGCAACGGGCTTGGCCAGCGGAACGCCGGCATCCATCAGCGCGAGCGAGGTGCCGCAGACGGTTGCCATCGAGGAGGAACCGTTCGATTCGGTGATCTCGGAAACGACGCGCAGCGTGTAGGGGAACTGGTCCGCAGCCGGCAGCATCGGGCGGATAGCGCGCCAAGCGAGCTTGCCGTGGCCGATTTCGCGGCGACCCGGGGAGCCCATGCGACCTGTTTCACCGACCGAATAGGGCGGGAAGTTGTAGTGCAGCAGGAACTTTTCCTTGTACATGCCGGTCAGGCTGTCGACGTACTGTTCGTCCTCACCGGTGCCGAGCGTCGCAACGACGAGCGCCTGTGTTTCGCCGCGGGTGAACAGCGCCGAACCATGGGTGCGCGGCAGGACGCCGACTTCCGAGACGATCGCGCGAACGGTGTCGAGATCGCGGCCGTCGATGCGGCTCTTGGTGTCGAGGATGTTCCAGCGAACGATCTTGGCCTGCAGGTGCTTGAAGACGGCACCGATGACTTCGTTCGTGTATTTCGGCTCTGCGCCTTCCGGGAAGAAATGCGCCTTGACCTTGGTCTTGACGGCATCGACGGCGGCGTAGCGGTCAGCCTTCTGGGTGATCTTGTAGGCGGCGCGCAGTTCGGTTTCGGCGATCGAAAGCATTTCGGTCTCGAGAGCCGAATGATCTTCCGGTGTGAAATCGCGCGGTTCCTTGGCAGCCACTTCGGCGAGCTTGATGATCGCGTCGATGACCGGCTGGAAGCCCCGGTGGCCGAACATGACGGCGCCGAGCATGACGTCTTCGTTGAGTTCCTTGGCTTCCGATTCGACCATCAGGACGGCGTCCTGGGTGCCGGCGACGACGAGGTCGAGAACCGATTCCTGCATCTCGTCGAGGTGCGGGTTGAGGACGTATTCGCCATTGATGTAGCCGACGCGTGCGCCGCCGACCGGGCCCATGAACGGAACGCCGGAGATTGTCAGCGCTGCCGAAGCGGCAACCATCGACAGAACGTCCGGATCGTTTTCAAGGTCGTGCTGGATGACGGTAACGACGACCTGGGTGTCGTTCTTGTAGCCATCGGGAAACAGCGGGCGGATCGGGCGGTCGATCAGGCGGGAAACCAGTGTTTCCTTTTCCGACGGACGACCTTCGCGCTTGAAGTAGCCGCCCGGGATCTTGCCGGCAGCATAGGTCTTTTCCTGGTAGTTGACGGTGAGCGGGAAGAAATCCTGGCCCGGCTTCGGCGATTTCGCCGAAACGACAGTGGCGAGAACGATGGTTTCGCCGTAGGTCGCGAGAACGGCGCCATCAGCCTGACGGGCGATCTTGCCGGTTTCGAGCTTGAGCGGGCGGCCTGCCCATTCGATTTCGACCGTGTGGGTATCGAACATGTTTTGTCCTTCGTGTGCGGTCCTTGTGTGTCCGCGCCGCTGCCATCAACTGGCGCGGGCGGCTTCAAGGGTCCGCGAATATGACACATCACGGGCAAGACAGCGGGAGACTTCCAATATGGCTGGCGGGTCATTCCGCCCGCGAAAGCCGAAAGGCTTGCGGGCTTGAAAAACGGGCAAGCGCCGAAGCATCCTGCAATCCTGCCCCATGACAGGTCATCGGTTGTTTCCGCAGGGCCGGCCCATCCGGCCTGCTGGACAGTCCGCCCCTGTACGAACGCCAGTTCGGCGTGCAGGAAGGCGGGGGCAGTGACGGAACCGTTCGGTTCCGCAAAATGACGACCGGCGGGCGTCCTCGTCAGGAGGAGCGCCCGCCGGGCTTAGGCTTAGCGGCGGATGCCGAGGGCGGTGATCAGCTTGGTGTACCGGTCCTCGTTCTTGCCCTTGACATAGTCAAGAAGCGAACGGCGGCTGGAAACCATTGCCAGAAGGCCACGACGGGAGTGGTTGTCCTTCTTGTGGCCCTTGAAGTGTTCGGTCAGGTTGTTGATCCGCTCGGTGAGGATTGCAACCTGGACTTCCGGAGAACCGGTATCGCCTTCAACCGTTGCATATTCCTTGATAAGCGCAGCCTTGCGCTCTGCAGTAATCGACATCGTGTCATCCTTTCGATTTTTAGGATTTCGGGTCGCCAGCAGCCGGGATGTCGTCCAGCTGCGGCCGTGAAAGCAGAATGCCTTGGTCTTGGAACTTCGGTCTTTTGCTGGCGCTGCCTATAAACCATCCCGGATCAAAAAGAAAGGGGCGTTCCCGGCCTCCGGGCGCAGTCTAGTTGGGGGCCGCGCGCGGGTGCATCGGGGCCGCTTTCAGGCTGTCGTCGCCGTCCGTGCGGCAAACCACATAGGCGCCGAAAACCCATCCCCGAGGCGCGCCGTCGACAGCGACCCGGATCCATTTTTTCGTGCCGAGACGGCGCTCCTCCAGGGGCTCCACCTCAAATCCGTTCGGCAAGGTGCCGACAATCGTGCCGTTCGGCTCCTCCCGGAGATTGAGCGGCGTTCCGGTCGGGTCGGCAACCGTGCAGGCTGCCGCAAGGCTCGGCGACAATGCGGCCAGACAGAACAGCCACCGCCGGTAACATGCTCTTCCCATGTCCATTCTCCACTTGACCTCAAAACGGGTGGCCGTCCTGCCGGACGAGACCAACCGACCGGCCGAAACAATCATTCCTCGCTCTCGGCAAGGTGAGCGTAGAGACGCTCCCGCGGGATCGTGACACGCCATTCGATGCCGTCCTTGCGCATGTCCCGTTCCAGCTTGGCATCCAGCGCCATGCCCAGCATCCGCTCCAGCACCATGGTTCCGAAGCCCTTGCGGACCGAAGACAGGGTTTCGGGGCTGATATCGGCGCCGCTTTCCTTCCAGTCGATCAGCAGGTGCGTCGATGTCAGGGACCAGTCGAGCGCGACCACGCCCTTGCCGTTGGCAAGCGCGCCATACTTTGTCGCATTGGTCGCAAGCTCGTGCAGGGCCATGCCGAGCGTCTGCGAAACCTGCGTGTCCAGCCGCACCGCCGGGCCGTACAGCCGAACGCGCGACGGATCGTCGGGAATGAAGGGCTGCAGCTGGTTCTGCGCCAGCTCGCGCAGATCCACGCCTTGCGCAGCATTGGCGATCATCAGGTCGGTGGAGCGGGCAAGCCCGGTGATCCGCTTGCGGAAGGCATCGGCGAAATCCGCCGGATTTTCGGCGGCATTCAGCGACTGGTTGAGCATCGACTGGATGACGGTCAGCTGGTTTTTCGAGCGATGCGCGACCTCGCGCATCAGGAACCGGATTTCGCTTTCCGCCTTGGCTCGCGCCTGCGCCGCCTCCGCAAGGGCGCTGGAGACGACTTCAAGCTCGGAAATCATATGTCTGCGGACCGGGATCGAGCGACCGGCACCGAGAAGATGGGCGTCCCGCGCCAGTTGCTTGACGCCCTGGGAGAGAATGCGGGCAATGGCGGCTGAGCCCGCAAGGGCGACGCCGGCAAAGATCACGCCGCCGAGCGACAGCCAGAGATAGGACCAAAGCGCCGGCGCATCGACATCGGACATTTTCGCCCAGGCGACCACCCGCCAGCCGGTCACGAGGGAAAACTCGGTCACGGTCCTGTAGGCGACGCCGTCGTGCGTGGCCTGTCCGACACCGACCTGCAGGGCCGGCACGATATCCATGAAGAACGGCTGGCCGGCAGCCACCTTGGTGTCGGAGGAGACGATGACGTTGCCGGCGCCGTCGATCAAGGCGGCATTCCAGCCGGGCGATAGGGTGTCCCGGTTGACGGCTTTCGCCATGCTTTCAGCATCCTGGGTCAGGGTCAGCAGATAATCGGTGTTGCCGTTGGGTGTCTTGACCGGCAGATAGACATTATAGACCCACTTCTTTGCCGTGTTTCCGAAAAACACATTGGAAATCAGCGGGCCTTGCTTGGCGAAAGCTTCGTCCACCGATTTCGGATCCGCGGATTTCTGTAGCGGTGTGTCGAAGGGCACTCGTGTGTTGAACAGCTGATTGTGCGACCGGTCGATGACGAGAAGGTTGGAATCGGTTCCCGCAAGCGCCGAAGATGCCCGATCGTAGAGATTGCGCAGATCATGCCTTTCGCTGGATTGTGTTGTGGACAAAACCCGGAGCGTCGTCAGCATGCCCTCCACTTCGCGCTCGATGATGCGCGTGGCCGACCCTGTCGATGCCTTGAGCAGCGAAGCGACCACCTGCTCCTGCTCGTCGGAACTGCGCTTCAGGATGACGATGGAAAAAATGAAGGATGGGACGATGGCGACCAAAAGAAGCACCGCCAGATAGAACGAGAACCGGCGCCTGGACGTGATCCGCAGGAAATCCGCCACTCGACCCCTGCCCTGGGCGCCTTGCCTCTTCAATGCCTCGCTCAAACGTTCCCCACCGATTCGACTGCCGTTTAATCATCCGCCATGGGCTGCTGCACCGACGGCATCGCACCGGGCATCTCGCGACACTGTCCCGTACCACACATTCCCGATCGCAAGTGCGAATCCCGGCACGCTCGGCGAGCATCATGCGTTGGCCTGCCCGGGAAGGCAAATGGAACGGTCCGGGTGAATTTCAACCCGTTGCGAAAACCCGCTTGGGCCGGAATTCACCTTCGCCGATTTCGCCGATGGCAATCAGCTTGCCGCGCGCGGTGGCATAAGCCTCCGGCTCGGACAGCGGCGCATCGCGTCCGCGTACGATGATCGGGTTGCCCATCTTCAACCGATGTGCCTGGTCGTCGGTCACGGCGATATGCGGCAGGTTAGAGAGCGCTTCGCCGGTATCGATCAGAAACGCATCCAGTGCGGCCAGCCGGTCCTCGTCGCTTTCGATCGCTTCCAGCGCCACAAGTTCGGAAAGCGGCACCATGCTTTCCTCGGCAAAGGGCGCGACGAAACTGCGCCGAAGCGAGGCGATATGGCCATAGCAGCCGAGATCCCGGCCGAAATCGCGCGCCAGCGAGCGCACATAGGTGCCCTTGCCGCATTCGATCTCGAAATGCGCGAGATGGGGCGTGCAGCCGAGCAGCGACAGGCGGAAGACTTCGACTTCCCGCGCCGGAATATCGACGGTCTCGCCTTCGCGCGCCAGATCATAGGCGCGGTTCCCGTCGATCTTGATTGCCGAGAACTGCGGCGGCACCTGGTTGATGACACCCGTGTATCTCGGAAGCAGGGCGCGGATTTCTTCCTCGGACGGCCTGTTGTCGGAGGATTGCGTGACCTCGCCCTCAAGGTCGTCGGTCGAGCGCTCCTGCCCCCAGGCGACGGCGAACTCATAGATCTTGCGACCGTCCATGACATAGGGGACCGTCTTGGTGGCATCGCCAAGCGCGATCGGCAGCATGCCCGACGCGAGCGGATCGAGCGTGCCGGCATGACCTGCCTTTTGCGCCTTGAACAGCCACTTGATCTTCGAGACGGCCTCGGTCGAGCCGAAATCCAGCGGCTTGTCGAGGATCAGCCAGCCGGAGACGGCACGGCCCTTGGGCTTGCGGGGTTTTGACATGATTCAGGCTCTTTTTTTGCGGAACGTCGCTGCAGTCTTCGCAACGCTGCCATCCGGCATTTTCTGGCTGTTGCCCTTTTCGAAGCCGAGGGCATAGAGACGGCGCGCGATCAGATATCCGGCAACAATGGTGGCACCATTGGTGGCGCTATAATCTTCCCCCAGACCTTCGACCAGCAAAGGCTCGATGGCACCGAGCGGCGGTTTGCCGGAAGCGGCGGCGGCAAGCAGCAGCTTTTCATTGCAAGGCGAATAGACGATGGCTTCGAGCGCCTTCATCTCGCGGTCGCCATGGGCGATCTCCTTGCCCTGGCGAAACGGCAGGCCGGAGGCAACGATCATCTCGACGAGGCGGACTGCCTCGGCATTGTCGAACCGTGCAAGGCCGTTTCGATAGAATGTCTGGCGCTGGTCGAACGTCCAGGCGTTGAGTTCGTCCAGAGTGATATGCTTTGCCATCACTGCTCGCCGTCTTCATCCTTCAGGTCGCGCTGAACTTCCGGAGACCGGAGAAGCTCATCGATCTTCTTGTAGTTGTCGAAGCTGGTATCGTCCTTGAAGCGGACTTCCGGCATATATTTCAGCTGACGGATATGCGGGGTCAGACGGCCGCGGATATATTTGGCGTGGCGGTTCAGCGCCTCGATGACGTTGGCATGATTGGCCACGCCGAGCGGTGTCACGAAGGCCGTGGCCACGCGCAAGTCCGTCGACATGCGCACTTCGGAAATCGAGATCACCGTCGTCTCGATCAGCGGATCGCGCACCTCGCCACGCTGCAGGACCTGGGTCAGGGCTGCGCGGACTTGTTCGCCGACCCTCAGCATGCGCTGCGAGGGGGCAGAGGATGTAGGTTTGCTCATGGTTTTTCCGCTGGGCTTTATCTTTTCTGGCGTTTTCTGGAACGCGACCAAGCCGGTCCAATGCAACTTTCGGGCCGAAAGGTCAAGGCTGGCACGCCGAAGTGTCTCCCTGCCGTTCAAACCTGCCGCCGAGAATAACATATTCTCCCCGCGCTTCGATGCCGAAAACCCGGCCGCAGGGACAACCGGGTTCGGGGGGAGGAGGAGGTCAGTTCGGCTGGTCGGCGGCTGCCTTACTTGCAGACGCGGATCTTCTTGATGATCAAGTTGCCGTAGTAGTCGTAGGACTTGATCTTCTTGATGACGCAATATTGCTGGTGGTAGCCTTCATAGCCATAGCCGCCGGCCTGCGAGGGGGCTGCGGACGAGAGGGCGGCGACAGCGGCGATGGCGGCGGACAGAACGATCTTGCGCATGGGGGAAATTCCTTTGATCCGGTGGGAATGAGCTCGTCTCATCCAGTGACCCGACAATGCCACGTGCTTCAACACCGCGCTGTTTCGCGTGGAACAGGCGGAAAAATCCGGCAATCCCTTGAAAGCCCGCGGTCCGCGTGATCAATCTCGCACGACTGGTCTGCAGCGGAGGCGAAATGCGGGTTCTGGTGGTGGAAAATATGGCCGGGTCCGATCTTGGCCTGGTAGGTCTGGCGCTTTCGGAAGCCAATATCGAGATCGACCTGCGTCAGCCGTTCTCCGGTGACGCCCTGCCCGGCGGGCACGACGAACACGACGCCATCGTCGTCCTGGGCGGCGGCCAGAGCGCGCTCGACGACCACACACACCCTTATCTTGCCGACCTTGCCGCATTGATGCGGACCTTCGGCGATGCCGACAAGTCGGTGCTCGGCATCTGCCTCGGCAGCCAGTTGCTCGCCCGCGGTTATGGCGCGACCAATATCCTCGGCGCCGCGCGCGAATTCGGCTGGCACGATGTCCACCTCACCGATGAAGGGGCCAGCGATCCGATGCTTTCCGGGATTTCGGCCAGGTTTCCGATCTTCGAATGGCACTCGGATACGTTCACGCTGCCGGACGGCGCCGTGCATCTGGCCACCAATGGCACCACCGCGCACCAGGCCTTCCGCATCGGCCGCGCCGCCTATGGCACGCAATTCCATTTTGAGGCGAGCACCACGGTGGTTGAAGACTGGAACCGCAATTTCCCTGCCGTGATCGCCGGCATCGACCCGACCTGGCTTGCCACCTATCCGGACCACGCTGCCAAACACGGTGAAACGGCCGATGCCGCCGGCCTTGCCATCGCCCGGGCCTGGGTCAGGACGATTGAAACCAGGGACCGCTGATATCAGACGACCGGCTTGCCCAGCTTCAGCTGACGGACGATCCGCATGCTGCGCCGCAGGACGGTGACGGCCGCACCCAGCGCGACCACGAACAAGGCAATGGCGAGCACCTCGTCGCGGCCGCGCCAGAGCGGCTCGAGCGTCGAAAGCAGGGCGGCTGCGGTGATCGCGGCCATGCGATGCGGCTTGGCCATCGGCCCGCAGAAATCGCTTGGCAAGCCGTTGGCGCGACCGAGTTCGCGGACATAGGCAGTCAGCACCGCAAAAGCAGCCGCAGCCCAGCCGAGTTCCGGCACGTCGATGCCGTAGCCCACGCCGATGAAGATCAGGATATCGGCGATGCGATCCGGGAACTCGTTCCAGAACGGTCCATCCGGGGCGCCCTTGCCGCCTTCGACGGCGACCATGCCGTCAAAGAGATTGCACAGCAGCCGCAATTGGCAGAATAGCGCCGCGCAGACCAAGAGGACCACGCGTCCGGCGGTCTCCATGTAACCAGCCCACCAGAATGCCGCTCCGGCAAGCGCCGCCGCGACCATGCTGGCCTGCGAGATCTGGTTCGGCGTCACGGATTTCCCCGCAAGCCACCGGGCTAGCCCCTGCGCCCAGCGCGTATTGCGGCTGGCGAGCGGACGGCGATCTCCGGTGTTTTCGGTCATCGATGATTTCCTTTGCCGGCTATCGAATAGGCATAGAGCGTCGCGTAGCTGGTCGAAACAGCCAGAGGCACGGCGATGGTCCTGAGAATTTCGGGGGTGCCGCTCAGCGTATGGATGGCAACGAGCAGCGATGTCGAGGCGACGCAGACGATAAGCGGCGGCGCCCAATAGGCGGTGCTGCCGTCAAACCGTTTCGAGAGATGATCGATGCCGGTCTTGAGGAACAGGGTGAGCGCAGCGGACAGGACGCCTTGGACCAGCCCGGCGAGAAGCGGTTTCGGCATCGGGTGGGCGCGATTGGCAAACGTCGCCCATCCGCCCATGGCGAAAAAGGCAAAGAGGACATGCGCCACGCCGGACCCGGCAACTGCGCGAAGCCGCCTGCTCATGTCAGCGACCATCCATAGCGGACGATGTGGAAGAAGATCGGCGCCGAGAACACGACGGAATCCAGCCGGTCGATCAGCCCGCCGTGACCGCCGATCAGGTGGCCCCAGTCCTTGACGCCGCGATCGCGCTTGATCGCCGACATTACCAGCCCGCCGAAAAAGCCCATGATGGCGATGGTGAAGGCCAGCAGCCCGGCCTGAAGCGCAGAAAAAGGCGTGATCCACCACAGGCTCGCCCCGATAAGCGTGGCGCTGGCCACCCCGCCGACAAAGCCTTCGACGGTCTTGGAAGGCGATAGCCTTGGCGCGATCTTGGTCTTTCCGAACAGCTTGCCCCAGACATATTGCAAGACGTCGCTCAACTGCACGACGATGACGAGGAAGGCGATGAGCAGGACGTTGCGATCCTCATAGCCGGGAATATCGAGGCTGAGCAGCGCCGGCACATGACTGGCGCAGAAGACGCAGATCATCAGCGCCCATTGCACCTCGGCGATGCGCACGAGAAACCGCTCGGTATCGCCGCGAAACACCGCCATGATCGGCATGAACAGGAAGGCATAGACCGGAATGAAGATTGAATAGAGCCCGTACCACTCGGTGGCGATCAAATAATACTGGAGGGGCAGCACGATGAAGAAAGCGCAGGCGAGCGCCCAGTGATCGGCGCGGCGCGTGTTGGTCAGCGTCACGAATTCGCGCAGCGCCGCAAAAGAGCAGAAGCCGAACAGCACGACGACGCCGATGCGGCCCGCGAGAAAGGCGACGCCGATCAGCGCCACCATGATCCACCAGGCGTTGATGCGGGCATTGAGGTTTTCGATAACGACGTTCGAGCCGTCCGGCGACAGCCGCTGCTTCAGGACGAAACCGATGCTGGATGCAAGGACCAGCACGCCGCCGACCCCGAACAGGAGAAGCAGGAGATCCGAACCGGCCGCGCTCATTGCCCGTCTCCCGCATGTTTGGGCGCTAGCGCCAGCAGCGCATCCGTCGCCCGCAGAAGAAAGGTTTCGCGCGCCTCTTCGGGCTGAAGCGTCAGCGCCTCGCCGAACGTCACGGTGCAGATCAGCGGAATGGGCACGATTTCACCCTTGGGCATGACGCGGTTGAGATTGTCGATCCAGACCGGCACGAGGTCGATGCCCGGCCTCGCTTTGGCGAGATTGTAGAGCCCGCTGCGGAACGGCAACAGCCGCGCCTCGGTCTCGTTGCGGGTGCCCTCGGGAAACAGGATCAGCGAGGCGCCGGTGTCGAGCACGCCACTCATGACCTCGATCGGATCCTGCGCGCGTTTCTCCCGGTCCCGCTCGATCAGCACCGCATCGAAGACATCACAGCCGATGAAGCGGTTGAGCTTGGATTTCAGCCAGTAGTCCGCACCCGCCACCGGGCGCGTCCGGACCCGCATCCATGGCGGCAGCACCGACCAGATCAGGATGAAATCGCCATGGCTGGAATGATTGGCGAAATAGATGCATTGCCGCTGCGGCGGGCCGCTCTCCGGCCAGATCGCCCGCACCGCCGTGACGGCGCGCGCAAAGACGACGATCATCACCGCGACGGCTTTTGTAAACAGCGCCTTCATCAAAGTCGTAACGTTCCCATCCCCCATGCTTCGCCATGGATACGTCGATCCGCCGGCAAAGAACCCTCCCCGCAGCCCGTGACGATTGCCCGCCCGGATGAAACGGCCTTCCGGCACGGATTATTCAACATCAAGTCTCGGACATCACCACCGAATACGGGAACCTCCCCGGATCCGGCCTGCCCTTCGCTGCCGATCGGCGCAGGGCGCCATTGCAAGACCGAAGCTGGACCGGGAGCGAAAGCCTCGTCCGGTCAATCAGACGAGGCTTTGTACCGTCAGGCGCCGGCGGTCTCGTCCTCGATCGGCGCATCAGGGCCGTTCTTTTTGAGCGATTCGATGCAGTTCTTGGCGCTGGCCTTGGAGGCATAGGTTTCGGACCGAACCATGGTCTCGCCGTTCGAAGCCTTGAAGCGGACGAAATGCTGGCCGTCCTTGCTTTCGACGATCTCGAAGCGATAACCCGAGCCGCTTTCCTCCTTGGAGAGATCGACGGTGGCGGCACCCGGCGCATTCTTCTTGATGGATTCGACGCAATTCTTGGCGCTGGCCTTGGAGGCATAATTCTCCGACCAGACCATCACCTCGGAATTGTAGACGAACTGGGTGCGGTACTCGCCCTTCTCGGTCTTCAGGATCTTGAACTTGTGCATGGCAGACACCTTTCATCGCTCCGGCAGAACATCCTCCGGCCCTGCGCTGATAAAGGTGTAACGGAGAGGAATCAGGAGTTCAAGTTGCGACGCCATACGGATCGGCCGACCTTTTGTTGCGTCAACTCCAATGAGCCCTCGGCGCAATTAAAATCCTTGAAAAAGAAAGTCCATGGCATCGACAATCATATCCGCATGGTGCGTCAGATCCAGAATATCCGACCCGAATTCGCTGAGAGATACAACGCCGACAAACTGCGTCGCCATCGTATAAAAGCGTCCCTCAATTTGAAAATCCGGATTGAGCCGTGCGATTACCGGCGAAAGTTCACCCCTCGCAACAAGTGGAACGACGGCGCGGGTCTGCAAGCTTGATAGAAGATCGGATTGCACGACCAGAACCAAGGTGCCGTCCTGCTTCATTCGATAGACGTGAAACCGCGCCATCAGAACTGGCGATATTTCGCAAGCGGCAGACCATGCTTCTCTACATATCTGTTCGACGCCTCGATCGCCTCGGCGTTCTCGATCCGCCAGAGACGCTCGCGCTCGCTGCGGACCGCCCGTTCGATCCCGTCTTCAGCGGCACGCGACAGGTTGATCTTCAGGTCGCGCGCCTGCGAGACAAGATTGCTGTCCAGGGACAGATTGGCAGGCTTGCGGGAAGGCTGGGACATATCGACCTCCAGAGTTCATGCGCCCAATATATGCGCATAACCGATGGAGGAAAAGGGCCTGTTCGTGCCAATCGCCCTGCCAGCTTCCCGGTGCTCCAATGCTCCGCTTGCGGGCGCCGCCGCCGGTCTGCAAAATGGAAGTCTTGGTCAGGAGGATGGGGTGGCGGACAGCGAACGGACAAAAATGGAGGCGGGCCAATGGTACAATTGCCTCGATGCGGGACTCGAGGGCTTGCGGCAAAAGGCGCGCGAAGCGGTGCACCGGCACAACACGATGCCGCCGGCCGAGCGCGGACAGGCGGCACCGGCGCTTCAGGCGCTTTTTCGCGCCGCCCCCGAAAATTTCATGATCGAGGCGCCATTTCATTGTTCCTACGGCATGAACATCGCGCTCGGCGAGGATGTCTACCTGAATGCCGGCTGCACCATCCTCGATTCAGCACCCGTGCGCATCGGCCGGGGCTCGATGCTGGGACCGGCCGTGCAGATCTATTGTGCCGTCCACCCCAACGATCCCGCCTTACGCAGGACCGGACTTGAACTCGCCAAACCCGTAACGATCGGCGAGGACGTCTGGATCGGCGGCGGCGCCATCCTCCTGCCGGGCGTCACCATCGGCGAGGGCGCGGTCGTCGGTGCAGGCGCCGTGGTGACAAAGGACGTGCCGGCCGGGGCCACCGTGGTCGGAAACCCGGCGCGGCGTCTGGAGCGATAGAGCGGCACGCGCAGTAGCCTTCTACAGGATGCCACCGTAACCGTAGTTTCCGGACTAAAAGCCCTGAAAATGCACATATCTGATGGAAGAAAGAACTGCTTCCCGCCTACTTTGGGGACTGCCAACTTATAATTTCTTCGTATTATCAACAGCAAGCGAGATATTTTGATTCTGTTGGCGACTTTGCCGACCAATATCCTCATTTCCGACAACGCTGAATATTGCGATGTTAAAAAGTAGATCCTTAATATCATTGTCCGAAACACCTAGTTCGTCCGCGATATTGCCAATTCCGATTCCCTCAGATTTTAGCTCTTCCAGAAAAAGCTGAACCAACTTAGACATTTCTTGCTTTTGGTCGAAAGGCTCCTTGCTTCTATAACCTCGCTGCGAAATTTGTTGAAATAAGGTGCGGTAATGCCAGTCACCGATAAGTTTCAAACGGTGCAGTCGCACAATGTATGCGGCGACAGAAACGCCCCAATAACTTTTGTGTTCGATAATGTTTTTAAGGTCGGCAAGCCTCGGAGCGGTAGCGGAGAACCCAGATCTAGGCATTAGAAATGCTGAGGAAAACTCGTCAGCTTCGGCTTCAGTTACCCTTCCATCATAATCACCATGTCGGTGCAGAATTAAGTGTCCAAGTTCGTGCGCCGCATCAAAGCGCCGCCTCGCATTTGATTTTTTGGTATTGAGAAACACGTAAGGAATATTGTCTTGCCACGTGCAAAACGCGTCAACATCGGCGATATCAAGTGCTAGTGAAAATACCCTAACCCCCTTAGATTCAAGAAGATGAATCATATTCGATATAGGTTTTTCACCTAGCCCCCACATGTATCGAAGAGTTAGAGCGGCCTGTTCAGGACCTTCCTGCCGCAAATCTGGCAAATCTGGTTTTGGTAAATCGAACTTGGTTTCTAGCCATTCGCAAAGTGCGAAAGCAATTGCACCACTAGCCAGAGCCATATCGCGCTTAGCAGCAGAAAGTTTTGAAAAAGCACGGAAACTTGCTTGAGCCGGCTCTGGCCCGTTAAATGTGCCCTTCCTAAAGAATTCTCTTTTAACATTTAAAGCGCTTGCAAGTCTTAAAAGTGTATCTTCACCGGGCTCAAATTCACCGGCCTCATATGCAGATACACTTCTGAGATCGACACCAACCGCATTAGCGAGAGCAGTTTTAGTGAGGCCTCTTTTTTTTCGCATCCATACCAATCGATCTGGGAAAAATACGGTCATTTCTTTCTGCTTAATTTCACTTCAAATCCACCGTCGTCAAAACCTCCGACAGACACTTCAACGCCATCCTCTGGCAGCACTGGCAACATTATTCTCTCACGCCAAAGGGAAATGTGCTTATCCACCAGTCCTACCGGAAGTGATAGCTCAGCATGTATGCCGTTGATCTTCTTTCTAAAAAGGAGATACCAAGTGGGACGTTGGTTTGTGCCGACCACTTCTGGGGCAGGAAGGTCCAACAAATACTGATTTGCGCCAATCGCGGCCTCAGTACAAACACCCTTTTCGGAGGATGTCTCTACGTTCACTTTAGGATCGCCGGTTCCTTCGTCCCCCTTAGCAATATTAACCGCCAACTTCCCATCTGGATGAACTGTTAGAGCGAACCCTTTTTCCTCTTGTCGCGTCCAACCTTCCGTTTTCATGCGACTTCTGAGCGCAAATACTGCCTCGCTAGCGGGGCTAATTCCCCGCCCCCAAGAAGGATGGTCATCAGTTTGGCTATTTAGCGAAAGGGCATAATGCCTTAGCACATCAAGAAGCGCCTCTATCGTGAGTCCAAGCTCAGCCAGCCGACGGCGAACGTCTTCAAGCTCAACAAACATTTTCGCTTTAACCGGCATGACACTCCCACTTCCGATTCTCTAACCACAAATGTGGGGGAAAAATCGGAAGTCGTCAACGCCGTTCTTAAAAGTGCCTACTCATCCCCCATCTTAAGCGCCGCAATAAACGCTTCCTGCGGGATTTCCACCTTGCCGAACTGGCGCATGCGCTTCTTGCCGGCCTTCTGCTTGTCGAGCAGCTTGCGCTTGCGCGTGGCGTCGCCGCCGTAGCATTTGGCGGTGACGTCCTTGCGGAGCGCCGAGATGGTTTCGCGGGCAATCACGTTGCCTCCGATGGCGGCCTGGATCGGGATCTTGAACATGTGCTTGGGGATCAGCTCCTTGAGCTTCTCGCACATGTCGCGGCCGCGCTTTTCGGCCGCCATGCGGTGGACCATCATCGACAGCGCATCAACCGGCTCGCCGTTGACGAGGATCGACATCTTGACCAGATGGCCTTCCTGATGCTGCGTGATGGCATAGTCGAAGGAGGCATAGCCTTTCGAGATCGACTTCAGCCGGTCGTAGAAATCGAAGACAACTTCGTTGAGCGGCAGGTCGTAGGTCAGCATGGCGCGGGTGCCGACATAGGTCAGCTCCACCTGGATGCCGCGGCGGTCCTGGCAAAGCTTGAGGATGCCGCCGAGGTATTCGTCGGGGGTGAGGATCGTGGCGCGGATCCACGGCTCGTGGATTTCGGCGATCCTGACGACATCCGGCATATCCGCCGGATTGTGCAGTTCGCGCTCGGTGCCGTCGTTCATGAACAGCTTGTAGACAACCGAGGGAGCAGTGGCGATCAGGTCGAGATCGAACTCGCGCTCGAGGCGCTCCTGAACGATTTCGAGATGCAGCAGGCCGAGGAAGCCGCAACGGAAGCCGAAGCCGAGAGCAGCCGACGATTCCATTTCGAAGGAGAAGGACGCGTCGTTGAGGCGCAGCTTGCCCATCGCGGCGCGCAGATCCTCGAAATCGGCGGCATCGACCGGGAACAGGCCGCAGAACACCACCGGCTGTGCCGGCTTGAAGCCCGGCAGCATGTTGGCGGTCGGGCGCTTGTCTTCGGTGATCGTATCGCCGACGCGGGTGTCGGCCACTTCCTTGATCGAGGCGGTGATGAAGCCGATCTCGCCCGGGCCGAGCGCATCGACGGTCAGCATCTTCGGCGTGATGACACCGACGCGTTCCACCTGGTATTTGGCATCCGTGCCCATCATCCGCACAGTCTGGCCCTTTTTCAGGATGCCATCGAGAATGCGCACGAGAACGATGACGCCGAGATAGGTGTCGTACCACGAGTCGACGAGCAGCGCCTTCAGCGGCGCGGTCTCGCCGCCCTCGCTCTTCGGCGCCGGCAACTGGTGGACGATGGCTTCGAGCACGTCGGGAATGCCCAAGCCGGTCTTGGCCGAGATCAGCACCGCCTGCGAAGCGTCGATGCCGATGACTTCCTCGATCTGCTCGCGAATGCGGTCGGGCTCTGCCGCCGGCAGGTCGATCTTGTTGAGGACGGTGACGATCTCGTGGTTGTTGTCGATCGCCTGATAGACGTTGGCGAGCGTCTGGGCTTCGACGCCCTGGGAGGCATCGACGACCAGCAGCGAGCCTTCGCAGGCCGACAGCGAGCGCGAGACTTCATAGGCGAAGTCGACATGCCCAGGCGTGTCGATCAGGTTCAGCACATAGGTCTCGCCATTGTTGGCGACATAGTGCAGGCGCACGGTCTGCGCCTTGATGGTGATGCCGCGCTCCTTCTCGATGTCCATGTTGTCGAGAACCTGCTCGGACATCTCGCGATCGGCGAGACCGCCGGTCGTCTGGATCAGCCGGTCAGCCAGCGTCGACTTGCCATGGTCGATATGGGCGACGATCGAGAAATTGCGGATGTGGGACAGGGGCGTCTTTGAAGGTGTTGTGCTCATGCGCCCGCATACAATGGAACCTTAAAAACTGCAAAGAATTTTACCGATTGCCGCCGACGAAATGCAATCAACGCCGGTGATCTGCCGCAAGGGGACCGAAAGGACGCAAGCCTGCGCTCCATCCGTGCGGAGGCGTCAGACGATCAGGAAATCACCGGCCGTCAGTTTGAGGTGGCTGTCGAGCTGCGCAATCTGGACGGCAGCCGTCTTGCCGGTCCCATCCGCATCGTAGAAAAGCCTGCCGGTCTGGCTGTCGTAGATCAGCCGGTCGTCGGCATCCAGCGCCTTCGTGCCGATGACGAAAGCCGAGGCCTTCAGGGCACCGACCGGCAGCTTCGAAAAGGCATCATGATCCAGCACCAGCCGGTCATCGACGACGTTGAAATCGGTCAACGTATCGATCGTGCCGGCGGAAGGCATGGTGTCGAACACGAACCGGTCCTTGCCGAGACCGCCGGTGAGAACATCCTTTCCGACGCCTCCGTGCAGCGTGTCATTGCCCGCGCCGCCGGAGAGCTTGTCGTTGCCGGCGCCGCCGCCAAGCACGTCGGCTCCCTCGCCCCCCGAAAGCGTGTCGTTGCCTTCGCGCCCGGTGATCCTGTCGTTTCCAGCCAGACCATCGATCGTATCGGCAAGCGTCGAGCCGCGCAGCGTGTCTGAGCCGGCGGTCGGCCGGATATAGGCGGGATCGCCGTCATAGGTGCCGACCAGCCGGTCGAGATCGCGCTCGGGCGCTGCGAACGGAATGAACCCGTCGGCCAGCGCCATCTTGTTGAATGCATCGACGCGCGCGCTACCGTTGATGTAATCGACGACGAAGACCGGGATGCCCTTGTCGAGGAAGTCGCGTTTCAGAATGGCGATCGTCGCTTCGTCCGGCTTCAGCGGATTGTTCTCGTCCTTGTCGCCGCGATAGTAGAGATCCTCGACTGCGATGCCGCCGATGGCATCGATATAGGCCTTCTTGCGCGCGCTGTCGGCGCCGAGGTCGTCGAGGATCCAGGCGCCATTCTGCGGAATGACGAAGAAATCCGGATTGGTTTCGCGCGCATGCTTCGTCAGATCGACGACGAAATCGACCATGCGCTGCGCGGCCTGTTGCTGGTTCACCGGATCGCCGGCATGGCGGTCGGCCTTGGCGACCTCCGCCCCCCAGAAGTAATAGGCGTCGATGATGTCGAGATAGGCAGCATCGAAGCCGGCCTTGACGATGGCGTCGAGATCGCCGGTCTTCCTGTCGTTGAACATGGTGTTCTGCCATTCCTCGTCCCAGAACCGGACCTTGCGCGATTCCGGCCAGTCGGGATTGACCGGTCCGAGCCAATCCGGCGCTTCCTTGGTCAGCTTGCCCGTGGCCTTGCCGGTGGTCGTCCAGTCCTTGTCCCAGTAATCGCGGAAATCGGAGGCTTCGCCGATGGAGATATAGGAGACGACCACGGACCGCCCGCCCATACCGTCCTTCATCCGGATGATTTCGTCTGCGGTAAAGCGGCCGCCATTGGTGCCATCACGCGAGGAATCGATGACCAGCAGGTCATGGCTCGCCGAAACCAGCAGACCGACATTCTGCGGATCGCCGTTCAGCCCCTGCAGCTGGTAACCCCAGTTGTCGACGGAGACCGTGCCGGTGGATGTCTTGACTTGAGCATGACGCGGGTCCCACCTCCTGTGTCCAACGGAATGGATAGATGATGTCCGCCGGATGGATAATCGGAATACGCAAACAGCGTCAACGAAACCTTCGTCGCATGGCCGCGTCCCGCGCGCTCAAGCTCCGGTCTTTCCACCCTCGACCAGGGCGCCGGCATTGGGCATCTGCGCGCTCTTCATCTCGAAATTCTCACGCAGGTGCGGCGGCACGGTCTCGCGGAATTTCAACCGGACCGCCACGAAGACGGTATAGGCGAGCGCCGTACCCATTGCGGCATAGATGAAGGTCTTCGGCCCGAAGATCGGCGTCAGAAGTGTGATCGACAGCGGAATGATCGTGGCTGCGATCGACCAGCACATCAGAAGCGTCGAGGCTAGCGGCACGAAATCGGCAGGCGCGGTGCGGTCGTTGGCATGGGCATTGGCGATCGAATAGACCGTCTCGACGGCACCGGCAAACACCGCGAAGACCAGCATCAGCAGGATGAGGTTGGCGAAGGAGACGAACAACGCCACCACGCCGGCCAGTGCAATCAGCACGCAGACAAGGATGAGCACGATCCGTCGGTCGATACGGTCCGACAGCACGCCCATCGGATACTGGATGAAGATCAGGCCGAACTGCATCACCAGCATCAAAAGCGCCACGTCGCTCTGGCTGACGGAATTGGCGGCGGCATAGATCGGCGTAAAACCCTGCACCGCCATCGACAGGCCGCCCGCGGCCAGAACGCCGACGAAGGCGACAGGGGAATTGCGCCAGACGAGCGGCACGTCGACACTGACCTTGCCCGGCGGGGGCGGGTTGGGCAGGCGGGTAAGTCCGATCGGCAGGATCGCCATGGTGGTGAAGAAGATGGTGAGGATCGGCGCCAGGTTGCCCTCCGCAGGGATCTGCCCGAACAGCCAGGCGCCGAGGCCGATGGCGATGACGTAGATCATGTAGAAAAGCGACATGGCCTTGCCGCGCCAGCTGTTGGCGCTGGCATGATTGAGCCAGCTGAGCGTGATGATGAAGTTGATGTTGCCCGCCATGCCGTAGATGCCGCGGGCGAGCACCCAGAGCCAGGGCGAGACCCCGAGACTGATGAGTACCGCCGAGAGGATGACCAGCGCCATGGAGCAGGAAAAGGCCCGCGCATGGCCGACGCGGCGGATCATCGGCCCGGCGACGACGCAGCCGGCCAGGCCGCCGAAGGCAAGCGCGGTGACGGCCGCCCCGGCGACCTCCGGCGAACTGCCGCTCTTCGCCAGCATGAACGGAACATAGGCGAACATCAGGCCATTGCCGATGCCGACACCGGCCATCGACAGCACGATGCTGGTGATCGACAGAACCGAAGACGCGGACTTCTCGGAATCGGGCATGCATGTCTTCCTTGCGACGCGGCGTTCATATCCGTCCTGCGGACTTTACGACAAGGACGCCCGTCATTTTTGGCGTCCTGTTGCAAAGCAGCTTGAGACCGACCTTATCCCCTGCTGCCGGTGCGACATTGTCGCCGGAGCGGCATGGCGGGATTTTATTTTTCTGGCCGGGCAATCTCTTGACTCCACTATAGGACTATATAATTCTCATATCATGGAAAAAATGCTTGATGATCTCGAAAGCAATATCGGTGCGCGCGTCCGCGCCATCCGCCTCGAACAGGACCTGACGCTGGATGAGCTGGCACTGCACTCCGGGGTGAGCCGGGCGATGATCTCGCGCATAGAACGCGGCGAAGCGAGCCCGACGGCCCAGCTTCTCGCCCGGCTGTGCAGCGCCCTCGGCACGACGCTGTCGCGCTTCTTCGCCTTTCAGGACGCGCCGGCAAACCCGTTGTCGCGCCGGGCGGAGCAGCGCAGCTGGCGCGATCCGGACACCGGCTATGTGCGCCGCGCGGTTTCGCCGGAAGGCATGGCCACCCCGGTGGATATCGTCGCCGTGGATTTTCCGCCCGGCGCGCGCGTGGTTTTCGATCCGCATCCGCCGGATGCCGAAATGACGCAGCACATCTGGCTGTTCGAGGGACGGCTGACGATGACGAGCGCCGGGGAAACCTATGCGCTGGAGCCCGGCGACTGCCTGTTCATGCCGCTGGGACACGGGCACAGCTTCCACAACCCCCATTCCGAACCGGCCCGCTATGCCGTCATTCTCAACCGCAGGACCCTGAAGACACGATGACCGATCCTCGCATCCGTATCCTGACCGAAGACCAGACCCGGCAGGCACTGCCTGCCCTGGCGGACATTCTCGTCGATTGCGTCGAAGGCGGCGCATCCGTCGGGTTCCTCGCACCCTACACGCAGGCGGACGCCCTGTCCTTCTGGGACGGCGTCCGGGCATCCGTCGGACAGCAGGCGACCGTGCTGCTGGCTGCCGAAGTCGATGGCGAAATCCTGGGGACGGTGCAGCTCGGGGTCAAACTGCCGCCAAACCAGCCGCATCGCGCCGATCTGAAGAAGCTGCTGGTGCACCGGCGGGGGCGCGGCCTTGGCCTCGCGCGCGCATTGATGGAAGCCGCGGAAGCCCAGGCGGCGGGGATGGGCAGGCACGTTCTGGTTCTCGATACCGCCACCGAAAGCCCGGCCGAGGCGATCTACGAAAGGCTTGGCTGGAGCCGCGTCGGCGTCATTCCGGACTATGCGATGATGCCGGACGGCAGCTATTGCGGCTCGACTTTCTTCTACAAGCGGGTGGAGCGTGCGGAGCCCGCAAACGGGTAGAAAGCCTCTTCCGGCCATCCTTGATCGTGCCCAAAAATGTCCCGACCATCACGCTGAAAAACCGCCGTTTTGGCGCCCCTCGCCATTTCGCATGAAAAGGCTTCGTGATAGGCGAATATTAGCCTGTCGGCGTATAACCAGAGGGAACCCCATGACGACCATTTCGACCCGTGCGCGCCTTGTCGCCCTGTCCGTATTGATGCTTGCCGGTGGCCTGCAGTCAGCGGCTGCCGCGGATGTCACCTTCCAGATGAAAAACAGCCATCCGAACGCCGTGGAGCTCGAACTCTACAGCCAGGATCGAGAGCATGTCTGGCCGGGCAACAATCAGGTCTATTATCTCGATGACGGCGAGACCAAGCAGATTCCGCTGTCCTGCGACGAAGGCGAGAAGATCTGCTACGGCGCTTGGATTTCCGGCGACAAGGCCACCTATTGGGGGACGGGCCCGGAGAACGCGGAAACCTGCGACGATTGCTGCTACACCTGTGAAGGCGGCACCACGGAAGAAATCAACCTGACGGAATAGTCAGGATGCAAGGCCGAGGCGCTCCGCAAGGACGGGGCGCTTCTAGGACCGTCTCACCGCGGATGCCGGGCAAAGCCCTTGACCAGGATCGGCCCGGTCGGACGACCGGTGGGTGAGCCACCGGCCTGCTCGATGGTGATTTCATACAATTGCGCTTCCTGCGGCTGCGGCAGATCCGGACCGTCCAACGTCATGGTCTGCGACTGCGGCAGCAGCCCCAGAGAAATCGGCCCCATCTCCTTCGACGGCAGCGTCCAGACCTGCATGATGCGGCCCTTGGGCACATCGAATTCGGCCAGCGGCGTGATCCGCGCCGAGGCATTGCCGAAATCCTCCACCAGAACCAGCGGTTCCCCGGCGGCATTCAGCAACACCGCGACGACCTGCGGCTCTGGCCTGACCATCAGGCTGTAGCCGAGACCGATCGCCAGCAGCAGCGACGCGGCCATGCCGGCAAGTGCTGTCCAGCGCCAAGCCTTCTCCCGATTGTCGTTTGCCGGGGCCGTCCCGCTGTGGACAGGAGTTTGCGCCTGGGTGGCGCCATCCAGCCCCGAGGCGATCCGATCCCAGAGGCCATCCGCCTCAGTTGCGGGATGTCCCAGGAGATCAAGCGCCAGGAACCGCTCGCGGCTTGCGGCGACGGCGGCGCGCAGAGCAACATTGCTTTCGATGCGAGCCTCCACGCGGGCGTGCGCATCGCCATCCAGAAGGCCGAGCACGTATTCGTCGGCCAGTTCGTCGATATTTTCCGCAGGGCCGCTCATGCCATGCACTCCCGGAGCGAGGCGAGGCCGCGGCGCACCCAGGCCTTGGCGGTGCCGAGCGGCACCTGCAGGCGGCCGGCGATCTCGCCGTGGGTATAGCCCGAGATGTACGCCATCAGAATGCTTTTCCGCTTGGTTTCGTCGAGGCGCGACAGGCATGCGCGCAGGCGATCATGCTGTTCGAGGTCGCTCCAGACATTGACGGCATGCTCGAAGTGCGCGGCATCCTGCAGTTCGGCGAGGCTGTCGGCATCGGTCAGTTCGATCCGCCGCCCATCCCGCAGCATGTTGAGGGCGCGGTTGCGGGCGATCGCGTAGATCCACCCCCGTGCCGAGCCGCGCTCCGGCGCATATTGCGCGGCCTTGGTCCAGATCACGATGAAAGCCTCCTGGACGACATCTTCCGCCAGATCGCGGCGCCGCAGGATGCGCTGCGCGACCGTGACCATCCGGCCGCCTTCCATGTCGAAGATTTGCCGAAGCGCATCGCGATTGCCGCGCGCGCAGCCGGCGAGCGCATCCGCCAGTGTCTTCTGGTCATCCTGCATCGTCGTCCCGCTGCCTCTCCCCGGAAGGGCTTGTTCCCTGCACGGCACGAAGCTAGTGCCCCTGCCGGCCATCGGCAAGCCAAAGGGCAGCAGCGTTGCATCCGACGGGCTTTGGTTCTGTGCGTCCATGAACGATTTACACGCGGGACGGTCGCCCGGATGCGGAGGTTACAAAAATAATCCGAAAATAAATTTCACGCGGCTGCATCCAGATCGCCGCCCCCGGTGTCTCCCAAGTGGAAGGCAGACCGCAAAGGCCTGCCTCTACCAAAGAAATCACGAAAAAGGAGACTTGGGATGACCACCATCAAGACCGCACTGATCGCCTCGACCGTATTCGTGGGCAGCGCCGGGGCAGGGTTTGCCGCTCCGGTCCTCGGCCTGACCGGGGAAAAGACCCTGGTGATGTTCGACACCGCCAGCCCGGCTGTGACCAAGAGCATGGACGTGACCGGCGTCGACAGCCTCGTCGGCATCGATTTCCGCCCAGGCACAAAAACCGTTATCGGCGTGACGGCGGACAGCACGATCGTCTCGATCGATCTCGCGACCGGCGCTGCCACCGAAGTCGCCAAGATGAACACGCCGCTTGCGATCGACGACGCTCCGGTTGTCGTCGATTTCAATCCGATGGCCGACCGGTTGCGCTTCATGACCGGAACCACCAACCACCGCGTCCATCCCGATACCGGCGAAGTGACGGTCGACGGCTCGCTCGCCTTCGAAGAGGGCGACATGCACAAGGGCGAGACGCCGAACATCGTGGCCGCCGCCTACATCAATTCCTTCGGCAAGCCGGAAAAGACCGGAATGTTCAACATCGATGCAACGATCGGCGGGCTGATCCAGCAGACGAAGCCGAATGACGGCACGCTGAAGGCCATCGGCAAGCTCGGCATCGAGGGCGCCGCAGCCACCTATGCACTCGACGTGCAGACCACCGAAGACGGCGCCAACACCGCATGGCTCGTCAACGGCACCAAGCTTTACACGGTCAACCTGGAAACCGGAGCGGCAACGGCAGCTGGCGAGATCACCGGAGCGTCCGGCGATATCCGCGACATCACCGTGTTGCCGGCCATGTAACAGAAGCCTGATAATCGCGCACCAACAGCCGGATCGCCGTAGGGCGGCGGTCCGGCGATTTCACAGTCGTTTCATTTTTGCGGTCATTTGCGGGAAATATTGCAAGTTTTTTTGATCGCCGCCGTTCGCCCTTCATCTTCCCGCCGCAATCGATAGTATGAAGCAAAGTGAGCACCAATGGGGACTATCGATTCCATGATCAAGAAATTTGCCGTCCTGGCCGTCGCCGCCATCTATCTGTCCGGATGCACCACGACCGATCCGTATACCGGTGAGCAGAAGATGTCGAACACCGCCGGCGGTGCGCTGATCGGCGCGGGCCTTGGCGCTGCGACAGGCCTTCTGGTCGGCGGAAGCGCTGCCGGACGGCGTGACGCGGCGCTTGTCGGCGCCGGCATCGGCGCGCTCGGCGGCGGCCTGATCGGCAATTACATGGACAGCCAGGAATCCGAACTGCGCGCACAGCTGCAGAACACCGGCGTTTCCGTCACCCGCGTCGGCGACCGCATCGTCCTGAACATGCCGGAAAACATCACCTTTGCCACCGACCAGGACCAGATGAACCCGCGCGCCTATCCGACGCTCGATTCCGTCGCAATCGTGCTGCGCAAGTTCAACAAGACGCTGATCGATGTCGATGGCCACACCGATTCGACCGGCAGTGCTGGCCACAACCAGGACCTTTCGGAACGACGCGCCATATCGGTCGCCAATTATCTCGGCTCGCGCGGCGTCGACCAGCGCCGCATGTCGGCCGTCGGCTACGGCCCCGACCGGCCGATCACGTCGAATGCCAGCCCCGAGGGGCGCGCGCAGAACCGCCGCGTCGAAATCTCGATCGCGCCGATCAAGGAAGGCTGATCAGTCTTTTTTCGCCTTTGCAAAGCCGGTCCCGAAAGAGGCCGGCTTTTTTGTTTTGGATCGACGGAAACCCGAAAAGTCAGGCTGTTGGCGGATAGACGTGCTCTTCGCCCCGGAAATTCGTCACCTTGAAGCAGCCGCCGCCGGTGTCCGCGATGCTGCTGGCGCTGACCACGGCCTTGCCGTGACCGCCGGGTATGTCGAGGATATAGGCAGGCTGGCAGAGACCGGAAATGCGGCCGCGAAGCGCCGAGACCAGCGCCTGTCCTTCGGCAATCGTCAGACGGAAATGGCCGGTCCCGGGCGCGAGATCCGGATGGTGCAGGTAATAGGGCTTGATCCGGTTTTCGACGAAGCCGCGCATCAGGGCCGTTAAGGTTTCGACATCGTCGTTGACGCCTTTCAGCAGTACCGACTGGCTGATCATGACGATGCCGGCATCGACCAGTTTCGCGATGGCTCTGCTCGCCTCGGGCGTCAGCTCCCGCGGATGATTGGCGTGCAGCGCCAGATAGGTCGCCTTGCCGCTCGCCTTCAGGGCCTCGATCAGCTCGGCATCGACCCTTGCCGGCTCGACCACCGGAACGCGGGTATGGAACCGGACGACCTTCACATGCTCGATCGCCGCCAGTCTTCGCATGATGTCGTCCAGGCGGCGCGGCGAAAGCACCAGCGGATCACCACCGGTGAGGATCACCTCCCAGATCTGCGGATGCGCGCGGATATAGTCGAAGGCGGCATCCATGGCCTCCGGTGTCAGCGTGCCGAGCCCCTGCGGCCCGACCATTTCGCGACGAAAGCAGAAGCGGCAATAGACCGGGCAGACATGCACGGCCTTGAGCAGGACGCGGTCCGGATAACGATGGACGATGCCTTCAACCGGGCTATGGGCGGCATCGCCGATCGGGTCCTGCAATTCCTCGGGTAGAATAGTCAGCTCTGAGACGTCCGGAACGAACTGCCGGGCGATGGGATCGTGCGGATCGGCGGGATCGATCAGTGCCGCCATGGCCGGCGTGATCGCGACGGCATAACGCTCGGTCACCGCATCGATTTCCTGCACCTGTTCCGGCCGAATCAGGCGGGCATCGCGCAACTCGGCTGCGCTGCGGATCGGGCGGACGGCATTCATTGCGCCTCCCCTTCCGTCTCGGGAACCGGCGCCCAGATCACCTGGTCGATGCGTGTCGCACCGGTCGCCAGCATCACGAGGCGGTCGAAGCCGAGCGCGATGCCGCTGGCCTCCGGCATGATCGCGAGCGCTGCCAGGAAATCTTCGTCGAGCGGATAGGTTTCACCATAGACGCGGTTCTTTTCCGTCATTTCCGCCCCGAAACGGCGGCGCTGTTCCGCGACATCGGTGAGTTCGCCGAAGGCATTGGCAAGCTCGACGCCGCAGGCGTAGAGCTCGAACCGTTCGGCAACCCGCGGATCACCGGAGGTCGGCCGGGCAAGGGCGGCTTCGGCCACCGGATATTCATCCAGAATCGTTGCGCGGCCGAAGCCAAGATTGGGTTCGACCTTCTCGACGATCACACGGCTGAAGAGGTCCGCCCAGGTATCGTCCTCCGCGACCCGAAGGCCGGCGGCCTTCAGGCTTGCGGCCAGATGCGCCCGGTCGGTCGCGCCGGCCGCATCGATGGTGGCGAGGAGATCAATGCCGGCAAAGCGCTGGAAGGCTTCGGCCACAGCAAGGCGCTCCGGCTCGATGAAGGGATCCGCCTGACGACCGCGCCACGTCAGTTGCTTCGTCCCGGCGGTTTCCGCGGCGAGCGCAAGCATATCCGCCGCGTCCCGCATCAGCGTCTCGTAGCGTTCGCCGGCGCGATACCATTCCAGCATGGTGAATTCGGGATGGTGCAGCGGCCCGCGCTCGCGATTGCGATAGACATGCGCGAAACAGGCGATGCGCTTTTCGCCGGCCGACAACAGCTTCTTGCAGGCGAATTCCGGAGAGGTGTGCAGGTAAAGCGGCGCGCGGCTGTCGTCGTGATGGATCGCTTCCGTCACAAATGCATGCAGATGCGCCTCATTGCCGGGCGAGACCTGCAGGGTCGCGGTATCGACCTCGACGAAATCACGGGCTTCGAGAAACCCGCGCAGGGCCGCCTGAATCCGGTTGCGTCCGAGAAGAAAACCACGGCGGTCGGCATGGACATCAGGGGTCCACCAAGGGGAGGCTACGGGCATGGCAGTCCTGTTTTCAGCTCTTTCGCGTCAGCGATATTTGCCACGAAACGACGGTTTCTTCGAAGCGTGGCCGCCGTCACACTGGCAATTTGCGCAAATATAGGTTAGGTGCGGCCCGAAAACTCATTCTGGCGTCCTTGACGCGCATATTTCGTGCGCTCCTCTACGACGCATCAAGCTCAGTTACAAGGAAGACTTATGGTCAAGGTAATCGCCTCCTCGGTCCGCAAGGGCAATGTTCTCGAAGTGGACGGCAAGCTCTACGCCGTTCTGACCGCCGCGAACTTCCATCCCGGCAAGGGCACGCCGGTGACCCAGGTCGACATGCGCCGGATTTCCGATGGCGTGAAGGTGTCCGAACGCTGGCGCACGACCGAACAGGTCGAGCGCGCCTTCGTCGAGGATCGCGAACACACCTTCCTTTATGAAGACGGCGAAGGCTTCCACTTCATGAACCCGGAAACCTACGATCAGGTCGCCGTCAGCCCCGACGTCGTCGGCGACGACAAGCCCTATTTGCAGGAAGGCATGGTTGTTCAGCTGAAGATGTTCGAAGGGCTGGCGCTGGCGCTCGAACTGCCGACCCGCATGACGCTCGAAATCGCCGAGACAGAGCCGGTCGTCAAGGGCCAGACAGCGTCGTCTTCCTACAAGCCGGCAATCCTGTCGAACGGCGTGCGCACCATGGTCCCGCCGCATATCGGCGTCGGCACCCGTGTTGTCATCCTCACGGAAGACGCATCCTACGTCGAGCGCGCCAAGGACTGATTGGACAAGGGCTGATTGGACAACGGCTGATTGGACCGGCACTCCGGAATGCAAAAAGGCGCCTGCAGATTGCAAGGCGCCTTTTTCATTTATGGGTTTCCGGGTTGTCGCAACATCAGTGCTTCAGTTCCGGATACTCTTCGTCGGCAGCAGTGCCTGCCTCTGTCTCGTCGTAACCTTCGAGCGTCACGGACACATTGTCCTCCACGCTCAGTCCGCCTTCGCGGCGAACCTGAATCCGCGCGCCATTGTCTCGGACCAGCACCGCTTCACCCTTGAAACCCTGCTCCAGCAACCAGTCGCGCGGAGCATTCAGGCGGATGCGAACCTGCTTGGTATCGTCTTCTTCCCGTGCGACGACCAGTTCGTAGGATACCGGCCGGGAATGGCCGTTGATTTCCAGCTGGCCGCTGCCGTTTCCTTCGTCTGAGAATGTCAGCATGTCCTAGTCTCCTTGCTTGGTTCGGATCAACGCCTCACGGCGCGTCCGACTGCGATCAAAAGGCATGCACCGATGAAGCCGATGATGAGATAGGCAAGCCAGCCTGTGAAATTCATGCCGGCAAATGTCAGGATGGCATTGAGAACGATCGCGCCGATGATGCCGAGGAGGATATTCATGAACAGGCCCATATTGGATTTCATGAACTGTTCGGCCATCCAGCCTGCGAAGCCGCCGATAATGATCGCTGCAATCCAGCCTACACCATTCACATCCATTGTCGTCTCCTGGGTTCAACCAATGATTTTCATCAGGAGGTGAACGGATGGAGGGGGATTATGTTCCGGCTGCACCGCCCGCAGCATCAAGGCTGCTGATGCTTTGGGCCATGATTTTGAATTTGCGGCGCATCCGTACCTCCGGTAGAGCCGGGTACGGGGACTGATGACGGTTGGAAGGATTGGGCATGGAACAGCGGGTGACGATCGAGCCGGCGGGTAGCGGCGTAAAAACGACGGCGGCTCTGACCGGCGGGCTGATGTGCCTGCTGTCNNCTGTCGATGTCGAGCGTCCAGTTCGGCTCGGCCTTCTCGGCGCCGGCGATCACCGCCTATGGCGCCTTCGGCACCACCTGGCTGCGGCTACTCTGGGCGGCTGCCATTCTCGCGATCATCGTGCGGCCGCCGGTGTTTCGCTATTCGCGGGCGCAGTGGCAGACCGCCGGCCTTCTCGGTGCCTCCATGGCCGGCATGACGCTTTGCTTCTTCGCCGCCATCGAGCGCATCCCGCTCGGGCTTGCCGTCGCCATCGATTTTCTCGGGCCGCTCTCGGTTGCGACCTTCGCCTTCGGGCTCGGCTGGCGGCTGGTCTGGCCGCTGATCGCCGGCGCCGGCGTGCTGATGCTGGCCCATGACGGCAATGGCTGGATCGGCGACACCACCGGCATCCTGTTTGCCTTCGGCGCCGCCACCGGCTGGGCCTTGTATATCATCCTGATGAAAAAGGCCGGAAATGCCTTCGAGGGGCTGCAGGGCCTGTCGATGTCGTTGATCCTCGCCGCCATCGTCGCCACGCCTTTCGGCCTTGCCGACAGCGCAAGAATCACCATGGAAGGCGCCTTCAGCATCGTCGGCCTGGCGATCCTCGTTCCGCTCCTGCCCTATGCGCTGGAGATGATCGCGCTCCGGCGCATGACCATGTCCTCCTTCGGCATCCTGATGAGCCTGGAACCGGCCATCGGCGCTCTGGCGGGCTTTCTGGTTCTCAGCCAGCCGATGACTATTGTCCAGATCGCCGGCACCGTCCTGGTGGTCGCGGCCTCCGCCGGCGCGACGGCCACGACCGCCTGATCGAGGGCCACATTTAGGGCGCGCAATTTGAAAACCGGGTGATAGGATGCGGCCGAAAATCGGGTCCATCCATCTCGAGGTGTGCATGTTTCTGCTGTCCCACATGATGAAAGCCTTTATCAGGAAGGGCCGGCTGACGGTCATCGATGCCGACGGCAAGAGCCATGTCTTTTCCGGCGAACCCGGCCCCGACGTCACGATGCGGCTCACCGACAAGGCCCTCTATCGCACGCTGGTCTTCAACGCCGAACTGGCGGCCGGCGAGGCCTATATGGACGGCACCATGCGCTTCGAGAATGGGTCGACGCTCAAGGATTTCCTGACGCTGTTTTCGATAAACCGGCTGTCGCTCGGCTCCTATCCGATCCAGAAGGCCCTGCGCGCCGTCAAGATGCGGTTTCGCAACCGGCAGCAATCCAACCGCAAGGGCCAGGCGCAGCAAAACGTCGCCCATCACTATGACGTCGGCAATGAATTCTACAAATTGTTCCTCGACGAGAACATGCTCTATTCCTGCGCCTATTTCCGCGAGGACGGCGAGACGCTGGAACAGGCGCAGCGCAACAAGCTCAGGCTTCTGGCCGCCAAGCTCTGCCTGCGGCCGGGCATGAAGGTGCTCGATATCGGTTGCGGCTGGGGCGATCTCGCCCTTTATCTTGCCCAGCTGGAGGACGTCGAAGTGCTCGGCGTCACGCTGTCGAAAGAGCAGCAGGCGCTGGCATCGCAGCGCGCCAGGGATGCGGGCCTCGAAGGCCGCGTCCGCTTCGAGCTTCGCGACTACCGCGAGGTCGACGAAAGCTTCGACCGGATCGTATCCGTGGGCATGTTCGAGCATGTGGGCGTCAGCCATTACGACGAATTCTTCAAGAAGCTCAATGCGCTGATGCCGGACGACGGTATCGCCGTGCTGCATTCGATCGGCCATATGAGCCCGCCCGGCATGGCCAGCGCCTGGCTGCGCAAATACATCTTTCCCGGCGCCTATTCGCCGGCGCTGTCGGAAGTGTTCGAGGTGGTCGAACGGAACAGCCTATGGGTCACGGATCTGGAATTTCTGCGCGTGCATTACGCGACGACGCTCAAGCACTGGGTCGAACGCTTCGAAAACAACCGCGACAAGGTGGTGGAACTCTATGACGAACGCTTCGCCCGCATGTGGGAATTCTACCTGATCAGCTGCGAGATGATGTTCCGAACCGGCAGCCAGCTGGTCTTCCACATGCAGCTGTCACGCAGTCGCGACGCCGCGCCGATCGTGCGCGACTACATCACCGACCGGCAGAAGGCCTATATCGTGCGCGAACAGACGCTCAACATCACCCTGTAATCGCTACTGTAACACTCGCAGTACGGAAAACGAATGGATCAACGCACCCTCACCGAAATTGCAGATATTTTGAACGCAGATTCGTGGAATTATACCGTTTTCCTGCAATGGTATGAGGTGCCGCTGACGCGCTCGAAAGAGGCATCAAACATTGTCAAAATGGCACTCAAGACCGAGGCGACGCTGGGCGGCATTGAAGAAATCCAAAGTGCGTCTGTTTGGCCGGAAGTGAAAAGTGCTTTACTTTACACCGGCGACAAAGGCGCTGGCCCTTCCGAAGCATCGGTCAAATCTGAAAAACTTGGTGCATCGATTGAAGCGCTTCAGATACAGGTCAGGGAATTGGCAGGCGCAGCAACAAAATGTGAGTCTTTTTGGCTAGAAACCGGACATCCTGCTTATCCCGTATTCTGGGATTTTGCGTTTCTCTTCAGGACGAATGCGAGTGCGAGCATTTTAATTGGATCAAGTTCTGACTAGGACCTGTTGACAAAGTACGGGAGCCATATCCTTGCAGCGGCGATGGCCAAGAATGCCGCATATGATGTCTTGGTCTTGTCATAGCGCGTAGCGATTCTACGGAATTGTTTGAGCCGATTGAACATACGCTCGATGCGGTTGCGATTCTTGTATGCCCGGTAATCGCAGTTTGGTGGGTTTTCCCGGGTTGAGCGGGGTGGAATGACAGGGCGCGTTCCATGGAAGAGAAGCTCCTGGCGGATGGCGTCAGCATCGTATCCTTTATCGGCGAGCATTTGACGCGGTCGGTTTACCGGTATGGCGAGAAGAGCGGGAACGGCGCTGTAGTCGGATGTTTCGCCGCCTGTCAGGACAAAGCCAAGAGGGCGTCCCTGACCGTCCACGCGGGCATGGATTTTTGTCGTAAAGCCGCCGCGTGATCGACCAAAAGCTTCTTTATGAGTCCCCCCTTTAGCGCCCACCGCCTGTGAATGGCCGCGAACCGTGTGCTGTCGAGCATATGCTGCCAGTCGTCGGTGAGCCCCAGCTCAACGAACGTTTCAAGAAGGGCATCCCACACACCCCGTTCGGCCCATCGGCGGAAGCGGACATAGACCGAACTCCATTTTCCATATCGCTCATGCATGTCCCGCCATTGACACCCGACGCGCAAGACATAAAGCGGCGGTTATCATAGGATGGACGGGACTTCCGCCCGCGCTCCGCAGGCAACAATTTCTCGATTACCTGCCATTCTTCGTCCGCCAAGTCGCTTCGTGCCAAAGCCGCCTCCAAAATGCAGCTTTGAATCACAATCCGTTGGGATTGGGAATCCACAGGGTAGCGCACGATGCAAAAACAGCTACTGATCACACCCATATCGGACAATAGCGAGACTCAGATGTCACCAACAGAAACCGATGAATATAAGGACGTCTTCGACGTACTTGGGCTGGTCTTTATAGAAATTAGAGCGACCGAAAATCTATCAAAGGCACAAATTCTTGCCGACGTCTTTCACAATGTTCCCGCCATGATGAATCGACGGTTCACTCTGGGGGAGATTATGGCGGAGATTGATCGGAAGTCCGTCCGCCATGGTTGTGGGCGAATGATTTCGGCGCTTTTCGAGACGGCGGCCAAAAGAGCCGATGGTGCTTGTAGCGACTTTGTCAATAGAACCTAGGTCCTGAACGCCCACTTTGTCGGCAGATTTTCCCACTGCAGCCGCTTGTAGTCGAAGCCATATTCGAGCGTCGGCTTGACGACCGCGAAGAAGGGCGACAGGTCGAAATCGCGCGGCGTGTAGAGCGAATGATGGCGGATATGCAGGATTTCGGCGCGCGAATAGGTGGAGGTCGCGGCCGCCCGCCCCGGCGCCCGCGTCACCTCCGGCAGGATCGGATAGCGGATGCCCTCGAACGCCTGCGCAATCAGCGTCGAACAGATCGCCCGCGTCGGATCGCCCGAACCGAAGGCCAGCATGCGGCGGCGCCAGCGCACCGGCACCGGCGGCGTCGGCATGAAGTAACGCAGCATGTCGAAGATGTTCTTCAGGTCGTATCTGAGACCGAGCCGCGCGATCATGAAGGAAACCAGCATGCTGCGATCCTCCGGCGTCAGCCCGATCGGCCGGCAGATGCGCGTGTTGTAGGTCGAATATTTGTTCAGCGGCACGGCAACGCAGCCCTCGCCGAGATTGACCTCGATCAGCTGCGGCCGGTCGATGATCGGAAGCGCTGCCTGATCGAGCGTCAAGGGAATCTGGTCGCCCGCGAAGAAAGCCGCATGCGACCACGTCGATTGCGTCAGATACTTGACCGTCGCGGACATTTTCTGGTTGCCTTCGACCAGAAGGACATCGCCCGGCCGCAGCGTGCGGGCGAGCGTCTCGGGATCGGAGGGCGTATAGGGCTCATAGCCCGAGGTCTTGGTTTCGAGCCGCGCCGCAACAACGCGTCCGAAGCGATCGAGCAGCGTCTCGCGGCCCGCTGAAAGCGGCTTGATGGCAGATGTCAAACAGAGGCCTCCCGGTCGTTGCCCGCCATTCTATTCACCGCCGCCGCGACGAGTCGAGAGTGGCAACATGCATGGCCGCTGTCTCGCAATCACCTTTTTGTCACGGCACCAGCGTGTCGCCCGACGCTTCAACTCCGAAGCGACTTGTCCTATCTAGAAAGGGCGCGCAAACGGGAGGACGAATCGCGATGGATTATCTCTGGCTGAAAGCGCTGCATGTGGCAGCCATCGTCACCTGGATCGGCGGCATGCTCGCCCTGTCGCTGACCGCGCGCGCCCTGCCGACGGACGGCGAATCGCGAAAGCATGCGATCGCAACCCTGCGGAAATGGGATCAGCGCATTACATCGCCGGCAATGGGTCTTGCCTGGATCCTCGGCCTGACGCTGGCCTTCATGGGCAGCTGGTATTCCGCAATCTGGTTCATGATCAAGTTTACGCTCGTTTTCATTCTCTCGGCGCTGCACGGCATGCAGGGCGGCGCACTGCGACGCATGGAAAACAACCCGGCAATGGCGGCACCCGTCGCCCACCGTCACGGCCCGGCGATGACCATCGGCATCGTCCTCATCATTGCCATCCTCGTCATCGTCAAGCCGTTTCAATAGCAGCAGACGGATTGACAGCGCAGTTCCGGAATCCTAGTTTAGAATTATTCTAAACTAGGATTCCTATCATGCTGTCCCGATTTTTCCGCCCATCCAGACGTCCGCTTCAATCCCTGAGCGAACAGGAAATCCTCGCGCTGGCGATTTCGTCGGAGGAGGATGACGGGCGCATCTATCTCGCCTATGCCGATGCCCTTCGGGATGCCTATCCGCAGTCCGCGAAAGTCTTCGAAGGGATGGCGGAGGAGGAAAGCCACCATCGCCAAATGCTGATCGACCTTCACGTCGTCCGTTTCGGCAATCGCATTCCGTTGATCCGGCGCGAGCATGTCCGCGACTTTCCGGAACGCAAGCCGGACTGGCTGATCGCCAACATGCCGATCGAGACCGCGCGCGCCCAGGCCGAGGCCATGGAGGAGGCAGCGCATCATTTCTATCTGGAGGCCGCCGCCCGGTCGCAGGACGCGCGGACCCGCAAGCTGCTTGGCGACCTGGCGATTGCGGAAAAATCCCATGAATCGCTGGCGCGCCGCCTTGGCGAGGAACACACGCCCGACGACATCAGGCAGGAGGAGAACCAGACGGCGCAGCGGCAGTTTCTGCTGACCTACGTGCAGCCGGGGCTTGCCGGCCTGATGGACGGTTCGGTTTCGACGCTGGCGCCGATCTTCGCCGCTGCTTTCGCGACGCAGGACACCTGGCAGACTTTCCTCGTCGGCCTGTCCGCCTCCGTTGGCGCCGGCATCTCCATGGGCTTCACGGAAGCCGCCCATGACGACGGCAAGCTCTCCGGGCGCGGTTCGCCGGTCAAGCGCGGGCTGGCCTCGGGCATCATGACGGCACTCGGCGGCCTCGGCCATGCCCTGCCCTATCTCATTCCGCATTTCTGGACCGCAACGGCGGCGGCGGCCATAATCGTCTTCTTCGAACTCTGGGCGATCGCCTTCATCCAGAACAGATACATGGAAACGCCGTTTCTGAGGGCCGCCTTCCAAGTCGTCCTCGGCGGCGGCCTCGTGCTGGCGGCGGGCGTTTTGATCGGCAATGCGTGAGGAAAGAATCTGGTTCGTCATGCTCGGGCTTGCCCGAGCATCTGCGAAAGGCCACGATAAAAACCGTGGTCCTGATAAAGACGAGCAGGTCCTTGGGACAAGCCCAGGGATGACGAAACAGGGCAATGCCGGCGGCAGGATCGACCGGTTTTAATTCCCGACCGAACCAACCAGCACTTCCGCGCCGTTCTCGATGGTGACCCAGCGGCCGGTGTTGAAAGACGCCTGCCGCTTCAGGAAGCGATAGGGAGTCTTCGTCCAGATCTTCACCTGGTCGTCGAGATTATCGAGGATGAAATCGCCCTGCGCGGTGCGCACGGTCAGGACAGCATGGCCCTCGCCGTCCGGCTTGCGGACGACGGTCATCAGGAGGTCAGAGGCCGAAAAACCCTTGCCGAGCAGGCGCTTGCGCTTGAGAAGGGCAATGTCCTCGCAATCGCCGGCATTGTCCGGATAGGCCCAGACTTCGTCACGACCGTAGAGGTCCATGTCGGTGATCGGCGTGATCTCGCGGTTGACGGCCGTATTGACGGCGCGAATGGTGTCCCAGCCGAAGCCGGTGACCCGCGGCGGAACCGAGGACTTCGACTTGATCTGGCATTCGGATTTGAACTTCTGGCAGAATTCGTAATGTCCGATCGGCTGCGATGTGACGCTGCCGGTCTGCATCCAGAGGGACGTCGCACTCGGTGCAGGGATTGCTGCGCCTGCCGATGCGAAAACGGCAGCCAGAGCTGCAACGATCCCCTTAACCCCAGTCAACTTCGCCATCCACGTCCCCTGTGGCTCGGCTAAAGGGGCGTTCATGCCCCTGTTTAACGCCGGCAGTCTCTTGCGTATCGACGTCAGCTTCCTCGAACCCCGGCCCGGGCGCTGCTCTAATCGTTAAGAAAGAGTTAATGATTTTGCGGCGTTTGAGTCAATCTTGAGAAATAGGGATTGATTTTTATGGTTAAGAACTGCGGCAAAACCGCATCAGCGGGGAAGGTGATTCACGCCAGGCCGAGCATGGCGCTGACCGCTTCCTTCAGTTTGGCGATGTCCTGCGGGCGCGACAGGCGATGATCGCCGTCGCGGATCAGCGTCATAACGACGTCGTCGGACGGCAGGTGCTCCATCAGCTTGAGGGCATGCGCATAGGGCACGTCCGGATCGGCCATGCCCTGCAGGATATGCACGGGGCAGCCGGTCTCGATGACGCCGGACAGCACCTGGTTTTCGCGACCGTCCTCGATCAGCGCCCGCGTGAATATATTGGGCTGCGGGCTGTATTCTGACGGCTCCTCGAAATAGCCGCGCTCGGCCAGAGAGCGTCGCTCGGTCTCGCTCAGGTTGGGCTCTATGAGATCGATGGTGAAATCCGGCGCCGGCGCGATCAGCACGAGGCCCGCGATCCGGCCGCCCTCGCCGCGCTTGCGCAACTCGGCGATGGTGCGAAGCGCGATCCAGGCGCCCATCGACGAGCCGACGAACAGCATGCGGCGCACGGCGACATGGTCGAGCACCGCCAGGCTTTCCTCCAGCCAGCGCGAGATCGTGCCGTCCGAAAAATCACCGCCTGACGCCCCGTGACCGGAATAGTCGAAACGGACACAGCCTGCCCCGATGGCGGCGGCATGGCTCTCCAGCTCTATCGCCTTGGTGCCGGTCATGTCGGAGCGATAGCCGCCGAACCAGACGAGCGACGGGAGAGCCCCGCCCTCCGCCGCCGGCAGGATATGCATGGCGATCCGGCGCGGTGCACCGCCGCCGTAAACGTCGATATGGGAGAGCGGGGCGGCCGGAAACGATGCGGACATCGGCATTTCCTCTTCAAAAACGACGTTTCTTCCTGATTTTCTTTCTAAAACAGATTCGCGACCTATCTGACAGGTGGTGATTTTCCAGAAGAGCTGTGCTATTGACACAGCCGCAGGAATTCAGACAGTGCAAACAAGGGCAGATATCCGGTCTTACCGGACGACACGCCTATTGCTCACGACATCGACATATCGAAACAACTCGAGGAGAGTACGACCATTCGCAGACCGTTCAAAACGGACGCCCCGACAAAAGACGGGCCCCGCTCAAACAAGGAAATCCGGATTCCCCGGGTTCAGCTCATCGACGCCGACGGCAACAACCAGGGCATCGTTCCGACCGACGAGGCCATCCGCATGGCGGAAGAGCTCGGCCTCGACCTTGTGGAAATCTCGCCGAATGCAGAACCGCCGGTCTGCAAGATCCTGGATCTTGGCAAGCTGAAATATTCGACCCAGAAGAAAGCGGCCGAAGCGCGCAAGAAGCAGAAGATCATCGAGATCAAGGAGATCAAGATGCGCCCCAACATCGACACGCATGATTATGACGTGAAGATGAAGGCGATGAACCGCTTCTTCGAGGAAGGCGACAAGGTCAAGGTGACGCTGAAGTTCCGCGGCCGCGAAATGGCCCACCAGGAACTCGGCATGAAGCTCCTGCTTCAGGTCAAGGAAGATACGCTGACCGTGGCCAAGGTGGAGGCCGAGCCAAAGCTCGAAGGCCGCCAGATGATGATGGTTCTGGCGCCGAAATAAGTCGGACGACCGGGATTTCCCCGTTTGAGAAGCCGCCCAAGGGCGGCTTTTCGCGTTTTCGGAGAATCCCGTTGCACTTTGGAGACATCGCGGTTATAAGCCGCCGTCCGAACGGTCCGGCAGGGCATGCCGTGGCCGTTCTTTACGCTGGAGACGACCTCGTCAGTCGATCTCGATATCAAGAAAAATGGAGTAGCAAAATGCCCAAGATGAAGACGAAATCCTCTGCCAAGAAGCGGTTCAAGATCACCGCGACCGGCAAGGTCCGTGCAGCTGCCGCAGGCAAGCGCCACGGCATGATCAAGCGGTCCAACAAGTTCATTCGCGATGCGCGTGGAACGATGGTGCTGGCTGAGCCTGATGGCAAGAAGGTCATCAAGAACTACCTGCCCAACGGTCTCTGAGATCATCGGCTTTTTGGATTATTAAGGAGATCATGACATGGCACGTGTAAAACGCGGCGTAGCAGCCCACGCCAAGCACAAGAAGACACTGAAGGCAGCCAAGGGTTTCTACGGCCGCCGCAAGAACACCATCCGCGCAGCCAAGGCTGCCGTGGATCGCTCGAAGGCTTTTGCCTATCGCGACCGCAAGGTCAACAAGCGCAATTTCCGCGCCCTCTGGATCCAGCGCATCAATGCTGCCGTTCGCGAACACGGCCTGACTTATGGCCGCTTCATCGACGGTCTGTCGAAGGCCGGCATCGAAGTCGACCGCAAGGTTCTGTCCGACATGGCGATCCATGAACCGGCAGCCTTCGGCGCGCTCGTCGCTGCGGCCAAGAAGGCGCTTGAATACCTCAAGGACGCCGGCACCACCAACGAGTTTGAAAGCGCGGTCAAGTAAACCAGCGCTTCCCAACCTTTGATTTTAGTATTGGGAAACCCGCGCTGGCAGGGCTGGCGCGGGTTTTTCTTATGGGATGAGATCGGACGTGGACGACAAACGGCAGGGCGCCATTTCGGGGCCCGAACTCGGCGACAGCGATATTGCGACAGTGCTGGCAGCGCTTGCCGGCGGGTCGCAGCGTGTCGAGCGGGTGCAGCTGTCGGACCGGATCGTCTGGATCAAGCGTTATCGCGGATCGGGCTTCAGGCTCGCCGCCCGCTTGCAGGGATTTGTCGCGACGCTGACCGGACAGCCCGTTTTGCGTCCCTCGTCCCTGATTACCCCCGGCGACTACATAGAACGCGAAGTTCGCCAGATCGCGGCTTTTACCCGCGCCGGGTTCCTGACGCCGACGATCTACTATCGCAGCAAGACCGCCCTGGTCCTGTCGCATCTCGGCGTACCGATCAGCAAGCTGATGTCCAGGGTAAAGGCCGCGGACGCCGATGCCCATGACGCATTGCTCGTTCGATGCGCGCTGGAGCTCGGCCGTCTCCACGCGGCAGGCCTTTGCCATGGACGCCCGCATCCACGCGATTTCATTCTGGAAGACGGCCGATTCGGCTTTCTCGATTTCGAGGAAGAGCCGGCGGCGGTCATGCCGCTGGCGGTGGCGCAAGCCCGCGACGTCTGGCTGCTTTTCCTGCAGATCGCCAGCCGCTGCCTGAAACCCGAAACGCCGCAACGCGCCTACATTGCCTGGAAGAATGCCGCGCCTTCGGAAACGGAAGCAGCACTGCGACAGGTGATGCCGCTGTTTGCCGGCTTCCTGCCGCTGGCGCGCTTTCTTTTGCGCCTGCGACGCGGCCAGGACCTTGTCCGCTTTATCGCGGCCACCGATTTTCTGGCGACAGTCACGGGGTCGAAACCCCAAACGCACTGACAATCCTTTCCTATTCCCGCATCGAGGCAGACAAGCATGAGCGAACTGGACACACTTGAACGGAAACTGCTGGGCGAGATTACCGATGCCGGCGACGAGGCGGCAATCGAGGCCGTGCGCGTCGCGGCGCTCGGCAAAAAGGGCTCGATCTCCGAGCTCCTGAAGACGCTCGGCACGATGACCCCGGAAGAGCGCCAGACCCGCGGCGCCGCCATCAACGCGCTGAAGACGGTCGTGACCGAGGCGATCGCCGCCCGCAAGGCAAACCTCAAGGACCTGGCGATCGCGGAGCGGCTGGCGCGCGAAACGGTGGATGTCAGCCTGCCGGTGCGCTCCTCGCCGGCCGAGCGCGGCCGTATCCATCCGATCAGCCAGATCGTCGACGAGATCACCGCGATCTTCGCCGACATGGGCTTTGCCATGGCCGAGGGACCGGACGTCGAGACCGACTACTACAACTTCACGGCGCTGAACTTCCCCGAAGGTCACCCCGCCCGCGAGATGCACGACACGTTCTTCTTCCAGCCGGACGAGAACGGCGAGCGCAAGGTGCTGCGCACCCATACCTCGCCGGTGCAGGTGCGGACCATGGAGGCGCAGAAACCGCCGATCCGCATCATCATTCCCGGCAAGACCTACCGCCAGGATTCGGACGCCACCCATTCGCCGATGTTCCATCAGGTCGAAGGCCTCGTTGTCGACACCAAGGCCAATGTCGCCAACCTGCGCTGGGTCCTGGAAGAGTTCTGCAAGACCTTCTTCGAGGTGGACAAGGTGACGATGCGCTTCCGCCCGTCCTTCTTCCCCTTCACGGAGCCGTCCTTCGAGGTCGATATCCAGTGCGACCGCTCCTCCGGCCCGATCGTCAAGTTCGGCGAAGGCACCGACTGGATGGAAATCCTCGGCTGCGGCATGGTGCATCCGAACGTGCTGCGCGCCGGCGGGCTCGATCCCGACGTCTACCAGGGCTTTGCCTTCGGCATGGGGCTCGATCGCATCGCCATGCTCAAATACGGCATGCCGGACCTGCGCAACTTCTTCGACGCCGACGTGCGCTGGATGACCCACTACGGCTTCCGCCCGCTCGACATGCCGACGCTGTTCGGCGGGTTGAGCGCGTAATCGCAGAGATATTTCCGGCCGTCAGGCCGCCTGTTTGACGAGAAGAGAAGACCCATGAAATTCACCCTCTCCTGGCTGAAAGACCATCTGGAAACGGATGCAACCCTCGAACAGATCTGCGAGCGCCTGACGGCGATCGGGCTGGAGGTCGAGCATGTCGACGACAAGGCGGCCTACAAGCCCTTCGTCATCGCAAAAGTCGTTTCGGCGGAAAAGCATCCACAGGCCGACAAGCTCAAGGTGCTGATGGTCGATATCGGCACCGGCAGCCCGATCCAGGTCGTCTGCGGCGCGCCGAACGCGCGCGCCGGCCTCGTCGGCGCCTTCGCGGCTCCGGGCAGCTATGTGCCCGGCATCGACGTGACCTTGTCCGTCGGCACCATCCGCGGCGTCGAGAGCCGCGGCATGATGTGCTCGGAAAAGGAACTCGACATGTCGGACAATCACGACGGCATCATCGACCTGCCCGACGACGCGCCGGTCGGCACGAGCTTCGCCTCCTATGCCGGCCTCGACGACCCGATCATCGAGATCAACCTGACGCCGAACCGTCCCGACTGCACCTCGATCTTCGGCATCGCCCGCGATCTGGCGGCCTCGGGCCTCGGCACGCTGAAAGCGCCGACGGCGCCGGCCTTCGCGGTTTCCGGCGAGACTTCGGTGAAGGTGAAGCTCGATCTTGGCGCCGACACGCATCTGTGCCCCGGCTTTGCGCTTCGCCTGGTGCGCGGCGTCAGGAACGGCCCGAGCCCGCGCTGGATGCAGCAGCGGCTGATCGCCATCGGGCTCAGGCCTATTAACGCGCTGGTCGATATCACCAACTACATGACCTTCGACCAGGGCCGGCCGCTGCACGTCTTCGACGCCGCCAAGGTCAAGGGCGATCTCGTGGTGCGCCGCGCCGCCGAAGGCGAGACCGTGCTGGCGCTCGATACCCGCGAATACAGGCTGTCGCCCGCCAATGTCGTCATTTCCGACGATAACGGCATCGAATCGATCGGCGGCATCATGGGCGGCGAGCATTCCGGCTGCGACGAAAACACCGTCGACGTGCTGATCGAATCAGCGCTCTGGGATCCGATGAACATCGCCAAGTCCGGACGTTCGCTGGGCATCATCACCGATGCCCGCTACCGCTTCGAGCGCGGCGTCGATCCGGAATACATGGTTGCCGGCCTCGAGCGCGCCACCGAGCTGGTTCTCAATCTCTGCGGCGGCACGGCGGCCAAGACCGACGTCGTCGGCTATGAAGGCCACACACCGAAGCAGGTGGAATTCCCGGTCTCCGAGGTCAAGCGCCTGACGGGCCTGACCGTTAGCGCCGAGGAAAGCATCGCCATCCTCAAAAATCTCGGCTTCGGCGTGTCCGGTGCGGGTGAAAACGTCAGCGTCTCCGTGCCTTCCTGGCGGCCCGATGTCGATGGCAAGGCCGATCTGGTGGAAGAGGTACTGCGCATCCACGGCGTCGACAAGATCGCGCCGGCACCGCTCGAAAGCCACGGCGCCGTCAGCGGCAGGATCCTGACCACGCTGCAGATCCGCACGCGCTCTGCCAAGCGGGCGCTTGCCTCGCGCGGCATGCTGGAGGCCGTCACCTGGTCGTTCATTTCCAAGGCGCAGGCCGAGCTCTTCGGCGGCGGCAAGCCCGCCCTTTCGCTCGCCAATCCGATCGCCGCCGACATGTCCGACATGCGGCCCTCGCTCCTGCCCGGCCTGCTCACGGCCGCCCAGCGCAATGCCGACAAGGNNCGGCGGCGGCAAGCCCGTCGACGTCTTCGACGCCAAGGCCGATGCCATCGCCGTCCTCGAAGCCTGCGGCGTGCCGATGGGCAATGTCCAGTTCGAAGCCGGCGGCCCGTCCTGGTACCATCCCGGCCGGTCCGGCACGATCAAGCTCGGCCCGAAGATCGTACTCGGCCATTTCGGCGAGTTCCACCCGAAGGTACTGGAAGCGCTCGACGTCTCCGGCGCGCTCGCAGGCTTCGAAGTCACTATCGATGCCATGCCCGAGCCGAAGAAGAAGGCCACCCGCACCAAACCGGCGCTGGAGCTTTCCCCCTTCCAGGCCGTCAAGCGCGACTTCGCCTTCGTCGTCGATAAATCCGTCGAGGCCGGCGCGATCCTGAAAGCCGCGTCCGGCGCCGACCGCAAGCTGGTTACCGGCGTCAACGTCTTCGACATCTTCGAAGGCGCGTCCGTCGGCGAAGGCAAGAAATCGGTCGCCATCGAAGTCGTCATCCAACCGGCCGATCGCACCCTGACCGACGAAGATTTCGAAGCGTTGACAGGTAAGATCATTGCCAATGTGACGAAAAGCACCGGTGGGGTTTTGCGGGGGTGAGAACGTAGATATCGGGAGGGGTGGCTTTTTCGCTTCTCTCGATGCTTCAACTCAAACTGCCGCCGTGTTTCGGCGACGAACGCGGCGAATGGCCAACTTTGCGCCGATTGCGGTCATCGAATGTCGCTAATCGTTTCTGGCCTACCGCGCAGGCGTTCCTCGCTCTCTAGCTTTGGGGAGTGATCAAGACCTTATATCGCGGTCCATCATCTCCGTACATCACGGCACCGTCGATCAAAATGATATGCGGATCGCTCAGCCGTTCAAGCTGTGATGATTGATGTCGAAATTCATAGTGACAAGTCGGACACTTCGGATTTGCTCCCGGCACAAATTTGCCGCTGCACTCGCAATTGGGAAGTGACGATGCAATGACTTCCAAAACCTCCAGACTTTGATCGGTCCATACGAGGCATCGGTCTTTCTGACGCTGAATGGCATTGCTACAAGCAGAGCAGTAGAAATGCGGGTACATCTGGCTCATTCCAGACGATCTCCATACTGCTATTTCCATCGCACAATCGGGGCATTTAAGCTTTCCAACGCCAACAAGTTCGACCGTTTTCATCTTGGACTTCCCATCGAATGTTACAGGCAACGGCGCAGACTTGCATGCCGTTAAAGGCTACAGTCTGACCATCAGGGAGCTGGTTTAAGCCTGACGGCGGCGATCAGACGGTCCTGGTCACTTCCGAGCCGATTTTCTTTGCTGCCGATTGACGATCAGGGTGTGTTTGGCTTCCTCCTGTGATGGCAAAGGGCGCTCTGATCTCAAGATATGAAATGCGCCGCAGTTTTCGTCAGGGCAACCACAAGAAACTACGTCCACATGATGCTTGGGTTTTCCCGCTCGCTTTTGTACGGCGTTTATGCGCTCTTCGCTTTTGATGGTGTCAATAATCGCACCGCGCTTCAGGAATTTTCCGTTCATTGCTGTGCTGTCTCGATTTCTTGTCAGTTACGCTAAAATGGCAGCACGAGCGAACGTCCACAATGGGCCGATACCGTTGAAAAACTCAACTACTCATCCGTGCGCCAGTAGGCTTTATAAAGAGCGTGATCCGCGAAGGCGGTTTCATATTCGAGATATGCCATGCCTAGAACCACTACACTTATCTCGTGAAGGGTTTCATTGAAATCCTCGATGGTGATGCCCGCACATGCGAGCATGCCGTGGGCATCGGACCATACCGAAAGTTCAGCGCTCTTCCCAAGCTCGTTATTATCGCCATCGATTACATATGCATGGAAGCGAGGGGCATACTCTGGACCAGGAATAAACCGCCCTCCAGCTACGCCCATCGGCGGATCGATTGGATCAAGGTTCGAGTGCCCAATGACTTTCCCCTCAAACAGAATATCGACTTTCATGGCTTCCTCAAAGTTGTCAGGGGCGTTTATAGGCCAAGCTTTGCCATTTTAGGATCGCTAGCTAGCAGTTTGCGCACATGATTCAATCGCCACATTGATTTGCGGAGGATTGAGCGATGATGGTGTTTCAGGCGGCTTCGGCACATTTCTTCTACGACTTCTACCTTGATGATCACGTTCCTGCCGACCACATGCTACGCGGCATCGACCGCCATCTGAAACTCGGTCGCTCCTCGGTTAATCCCAAGCTTATGATGCCAATGCTGATCATCAGTTATTCAATGGGTATCCGCTCGGAACGCTGACTGTGTGGAGGTCCATATTAATCTCGTCTACCGCTGGTTCTGTCGCCTCGGTCTGGACGGCAAGGTTGCGGATCACTCCATCTTCTCAAAGAGCCGCCATGGCCGGTTCCGGCAAAGCGACATCCTGCGGCACTTGTTCGAGAACGGCTATCGCCGCCTCAGGGCAACATCGACCTATACCCTGCGCCAAGGCGCGGGCCAGATCACGGCATAGTTCAGCCTCCGAAAGGTCAAGCAACGTCTGAGCGAAGAATCCACCGAGTTTTCAACGATACCGGCCGGAAGGCGACAATCAAGCATTTCACGCGCCTTTTGGGCGCCCTCCATCGCGGCTGACTTTGTCACCGCAGAGACAGCTCTCCCCAAAAAATCCCATCCCCGTTTTCCCCGC
>UCJH01000017.1:0-2952 GCA_900472785.1 Hyphomicrobiales bacterium
GGAACGATGCTCTAGGTCTTATGGAGGGCGCCGGGTTTGTGAGCGGCCCGCTTGCCTGTCTTCGCGCTTTCGACGATGTACTGCGGATCCGATTTGGAAGCCTTGACCTCATGGTCTTTGATCTTTGTCGCAGTGGTCTGTTTCTTGACCACCGTCCCCTCGGTCGTGCCCTGACTGGTTTCCCACTCGACCTTGTCGCCTTTGCTGAATGTCTTCGTCATGCTGATGTCTCCTAATTTATATAGCCAAAAAGCCGACCGTTCTCATTTCAGCTTGCCAAGCGCCCAATCTCGGCCTTCGTCGCCGCCCCATAGAAGCCAGGCGATGTAACCGGGAGACGGATTGTCGTCGTCGCCAAAGTTCTTGGCACGCTTGTCGACCTTGTGCCGCGCGAAATAGCTCTTCATTCGTTTCACGGTGTCGATGCTGAGTTCTCGCTGGTTCTTCAGATCGCGAGCCCGCGCCACACCGACTTCCGTTCCGCCCCGCTTGAACTTTTCACGCAACTCCAACCCCTTTGCCGCCTGTTTGGCGACCGAGGCTGTCGGCTTGAACGTATCGGTCATCGGTGGTCCTCGTAGGAGCTGTCACAATTGGAGATTGAGGCGGGCATTGTCTGCCCGCCATTGCACTCACATATCGACCTTGGCGCTGTCGCCCAGATCGGGTCTGGTATTGGTAACTGCTGCCGCCGCCATCTTGATATAGCTGATCACCGTGCCAGGGCTGTCCCAATATTCAGCCGCGCTGGGTGTGACCTTCAGGATGCGGATCGACGGATCGTCGGCGCTGTCCCACCAGGCCTTTGCAGGCGTCGACCAGAGGTCGCGGATCTTCTCGCAATCGTTCTGCNNCCTCGGCGACCCCGGAGATGGACACATATTTTTGCCCCTTCGAATCGGCGAACGCCAGGCAGACATTCGGGTGATCAGCCACCTCGTCATCTTTGTGACTTTCAACGTCGGTCAGAAAATAGAAAGCATTCTCGATGCGTTCGCCATGGGCGGACATTGGCCGCGCCTTGAGGTCCGACCCGGATTGTGTCGTGAGCATGCAGAAGCCGATTTTTTCGGCGAGCTCCCATACTTTTTCATTATCATCTTTGATGTGCGCCATGCGTATTTTCTCCTTTAGCGGTCGGAGAAAACGAGCAATACGGAGTGAAGTTCCACACCGTGTGGTTTGGCGACCATTCGACGGATGCAGAATGACCGACAGAAGCAATTAAAAAGAAGGGCTGAAGGTTAACGCCGCCGGCAGCCGGCGGTGGAATGCTTTCCATCCCCCAGTACTCCAGGCCGGTTTTGTTCTACTCGCTCGATATCTTCGACCTTGTTTCGCAGACGATTGTCGCGCATGAGGTGAATGAACTGAATAGCGTCCCCTCCCGCAAGGATCAGGTGGAGGCAGAGCTCCCAAAAATCAAATCGACAAGGACGAGCCTTATGCAGAGGATCCAGGACTGGCACCGTCGAGGGGCGCCCTCGCTTGCCATTCTCGATGAACTGGAAGCCACGCGCGAGAAGCTGCCTTTGGAATTTGCGCGCTCACATGCGCAGGCGGGGGATTTTCAGGCTAAGATTGCAGCTGTCCACGATCAGTTCGGCAATGAAGAGACGCGGGCACTTGCGGCCGACAAACTTCCGCATTTTGGTCAGCCGCATTGAACCAGTGCCAGATATTGGCGATCTGGCTGCAATATTGAAGTTTGCCTGCGGTAAGAAAAAGCCAGACTTCCTTGCCGAGAGGCAGCGCTTGAGGAATTAATGGGCCGGGCGGGCGCAAACGGCGCCCAGAAATGCAAAAAGCCCCACGGAGGGGCTTTGTTGGTATTACAAGGATCGTTGGTTGCGGGGAAGCGCAACACCCGGCTCCTGCGAAACGGTATAAACGAACAAGGCGACCCTCTCGGATCGCCTTCTATTCATTCACCGGGAATTTGGTTGCGGGGGCCTGATGACACGGAGGCTTGTACGAAAGTCAGTTTCAAGGCCCCTGGAGAAGCTAACCCAAGTGCATCATGGCCGATAACAGGGTTAGGGGATCACCCTTCTTCCTGCAAATGTGCCATGAACATTCAGCCGGGGTTTTGTATCCGAGGCATTTTCGCGGCTGATCGTTGAGATGGCGGGCGAGGTGGGTCAGGTCGCGCTGAGAGACAGCTGCAAGATCGGTATCACCTGGCATGAAGCGGCGAATGCGCTTGTTGGCATTTTCCACCGCACCTTTTTGCCAGGGCGCGCTGGGATCGCAGAACCAGCTGCGCGCGCCGATGCCATCTTCCAAAGCCCTGAAGCCGGCGAACTCCGTGCCCCAGTCAAATGTGAAGCTCTGGCGTGCGAAGGCAGGGAAAGGAGAGAATGTTCCGATGATCTTGTCCATGATCGGACGTGAGTGCCGGCTTTGGTTCTTGATCATCACCGTGTAGCGGCTCTTGCGTTCCACCAGTGAGGTGACATTGGCATGGCCGAGTTCACGCTCGAAGATCAAGAGATCGCCTTCCCAATGACCGAACTTGGAGCGATTGCCAATAAAATCAGGCCGTTGCGATATTCGATGGCTGGCTGGAAACACGCTGTTTCGTGGCTTTCTCGATCCACGCGGACGGCGTTTGCGGCGCGCCTCGGGCAGATAGCGATAGAGAGCGAGCCCGTAATCTTCCTTGCCGTAAATGAAGCGGTAGATCGTCTCCTTGCAGATGCGAACCAGGCTGACGCTGTCGGCCAGAAGACGGCCGGCGATCTGTTCCGGTGACCAGTAAGCCTCCAGTTTCTCAATGACCATGCGACGCAGATGCGGATGGCGCCGGAGCTTTCTCAAGCAAGCGCCGTCGCCGCTCCTTGGCGATGTCATCGGCCACCGTCGAGAAGTAGCCACTGTATTCGGGAAACTCGCGATCGTGAAACGTGTTGCGCTTGATCTCACGATAGATGGTCGAACGATGGTGCCCGA
>UCJH01000017.1:2965-18952 GCA_900472785.1 Hyphomicrobiales bacterium
GCGAGGGTGATCTGCGTATAGCATCGAGACATGCCAAATCTCCAAAGTGAAGCCGTTGTAATCATTGGCATGTCGCACTTGGAAATAGAATGTACCCCCAGGCAGGCCTTTTGCGAGATAAGCATATTTATGGAACTTATAACCACGGAGGCGTGATCTGCGCTCTTACTGAGAGACCTTTACGCGGGAAGAATTTTGCCCGTATCCGGCCCTGGCGATGACCTTAAGCAGCGTACATTATAGGAGATTGCGGTGAGGCGAATTTGAACGCCCGCCTTTGCCCAGGCGTCATTGGCCGTGAATGGGCCAGGTCGGCTTTGGCTTTGTCCTGTGAATGAGCCATCACTCTACCCTTCGCTTGCTGAAATGCCGCGGCATGAAGCAATCGAGATGGCGGTTACCATGGCCCGCGTCGCTCGCGATCATCATCCAGATGTCGGCATTCTTACAAATGATCCTATCTCCGGTGTGGGCGACCGTCAGTTCGAGGCGTGTCGGGGTCAACTACTATCCTCACACAGCGCGGACATCGCTCGTGAATGATCAAGATTTCAACATAACTCCGCCGCACAAGCAATCATACGGCGATCCAAACATACAATGGGACTTTGACCGAATGAGGCGAAGTGCCTGAATCTGCTCTCCGTATTACGTCTGACCGCGTTCGCGCAAGACAGCGACATTAGCGATCGTCGACTACAATAGCGTCTTGCGGAGAAATTGGAGCGCCCTGCTGGCGCCGTTAAGTGAAATGGTGTGGCCGACCCTTGGCTCAATATCAATCTCGACTGGGAAGCCGGCCGCCTTGAGCTGTTTAGCTGCGACAGTCGAGGCAATCGATGGAATGGTTCGGTCATCTGCCCCATGGATGAGAAGGACCGGCGTTTGATTGCTCGATCGCGATATTGCGGTTGGCGGCAGCAAACCGGAAAAGGCCACAAGCGCTCCAACTTTCCAGCGACCGGATGCGACTGCATCAAGCGCGACGATTGCTCCTTGCGACACGCCGACGAAGGCGATGCTGCCGTTCTTTCCATCGAAACCTTCGCGCCGAATGACGTCTCCAATCGTTCTGTCGAACACGTCACGGGCTTCCTGAATACGCACGGGGTCGAGTTGCATACCATCGACTTTGAACCATTGATGGCCACCTTAGCTGTTTCGAAGCGGTGCATCTGGTGTCACGAATATCGCATCGGGCAAGTGGCCGCGCCATGAATCAGCAATTGGCTTCATCTGTGCGCCCGAGGCGCCGATACCGTGAAGGCAAATAATGAGATGGGATGCGGCCATATGCTTCAATCCAGTGGCTAACAAAGTTAGGGCGCTCAACCCGCTTGCGGGGAGCGCCCTCGTTATCCCGTCCCACAGCGCACGGTATCATCGGTTGCTGCAGCTGTGTCTGTTCGGGAAGTGACCCCTAAATGTAGATCCTCGCCAGGATCTTCAAGGTCACATTGCCTTGGCCGTCGTTTCCATCCGAGCGCGATGCCGAAGCTCATCTTCATGAGCCTTCATGAAGAATGCCTTCGACTGGGGGATGGCATCTTCGTGGCGCGGTGCCCGCTCGTAAGCGGTGACGGTGTCATCCTCGTTCGTTGTCATAGCTTTTAGGATCGCTGCGTCGCCCATGAGATCTGCCAGCGCGATCTTGCCTGTGGTCAGCATCTGTTTCATATCGCCTTCAATCGGCGCTTCGATGCCAAGCTCGCGGGCCATTTCGTTGAGGACGACGACATGCTGCAGGTGGTCCTGCTTGAATTCCGCGATTGTCGCACGGAGGGTTTTGTCGTCGAGACGCTCTATGCAGGAGTCGTAAGCGGCGATCGCGTCATGCTCAAGATAGAGCAGGTCCTTGACGAGCTTTTTCGATGTTATCTTCGTTGCCAACCATGGTCACCATTTTGAATACTCCATTTGTTATAAGACCCGGAGAACGTCAGCGGGCTCGTGTTGTTCCTTGACGTTGTGCGACAGTACACGGCCGCACGCGAATGCGTTGGCAGGAGGCCATGTTCTGTCGATTTGCATCATGACCGGCTGAACCTATTTAGCTGCATGATCTTCTTCACAAGCGCATGGAATAAGATGGGCAAGAGATCCATCAATTTGCACAGCCATCGCACGGCAACCTCAAGCCGTTTCCACGCCAGTTCGATGTCGGCGTTGATGGGCCCGTGACGTTGGCACAGATCATCAGCAACCAGGCTCGGCTTAGGCTTCCGTGCCGTACTAAGTTGCGTGGAGAGGCAAGGTGGATGTTGCCGTCATGGACTTGATCGACGATCCTTCACAAAATTACGAGCATTAAAGACCGCGCCAGCCTAGAATTATGGCCGACAGCAAGCGCCCGAACCGTTTTGAAAAAAATTTGACCGAAAATCTTGAAACCTGTTTTTTCCAAAATTAGATCATTCTCGCCAGTCGCCGACAGGGGCTGGCCGAACCGGGGACGTGAGTTTCCGCGTCTCCATTCCATCTCGCTTTACGGAGGATTTGGTTATGAGAAACGATCTTGATTTTGCACCGCTCTACCGCTCCAGCGTCGGCTTCGACCGTGTCTTCAATCTGCTCAACAACGCCCACCGTCTGCAGGCAATCGACACTTGGCCACACTATGACATCATCAAGACGAACGATGACGACTACCGCATCGAAATGGCGGTTGCAGGCTTTGGCAATTCCGATCTCGACATCATCCAGGAACGCAACGTGCTGGTTATCAAAGGGCAGAAGGCCGAACCCAAGGATGGCGAATATCTCCATCGCGGTATTGCCGGGCGTTCGTTTGAGCGCCGCTTCGAACTGGCCGACCATGTGAAGGTGGAATATGCCTCATTGATCGACGGTCTCCTGCGCGTTGCATTAAAACGCGAAATCCCGGAGGCAATGAAGCCGCGCAAGATCGGTATCAGCACGGGTGGCGAACAGACCGCCCCGCTCCAGATCGAAGCAGAACGTCAGGCCGCATAAGGCATCCGCGATGAAAAAGCGTGTAGCAAAAAACTTCATCGTGGAAATCAGGAAGCGCCGCGGCCGGAAAGCAAAGGACGCAACGGAAAACCTGATAACGCGTGCTTTCGACAGCTTTAAGTCGCAGCGGTCGTTGGCCGCAAGAACATGATCCAAAAGCGGGGAGCGTTTTCAGCGCTCCCCGCTTCGTCCAGTTACACGATCGGGGAAGACGGAAAGGAGCAGCCCATGAAACCCGATATGTTCGAGAAGCCTGTCACGATCCTCTTGGGCCTTGGTATCCCAACCGAGGTTAAATCGGTCATGCAAGCCTACCAGATCCTGATGGATTGGCGAACGCCGCAAATCATTCGCCCGAGTTGGCGCTCAAGGCGTGCAAGGCCGCGATCAACGGCGAAATCGAGGCGCAGACGGCCCGGGCGGTTTTTGTCGCTTTTGCCGAAAAGAACGATCTGTTTGCGCCGGAAATCGGCGGTTTCCTAGCCCATAGCAAGACCAATAGCGACCCGCATGTTCGGTGAGAAGTGTAGCTTAATGTGGCAGGCTGGTTCTGCCGCACAGGGCTCATACTTCATCAACGCGGTCGAGCTTGGAGAGATAGACGCGGTCGTTGCCTCGATACCATAGCTCCCATGACGCGAATATCGTCGACTTCACGCTTCTGCCCTTTGCAGAAAAACAGCGTGTCGGCACGTATCTGAGCTGAGAACCATTTGCCAAACCAGCCAAGATACTCAAGCATGCCGTCCAAAGGGTGTCAGGACGGGATACTCAGGCCGTTCCACAATCGGATCATCTCATGCGGCTCCCGAGCCTCTGAAATCTCTCCATCTCCGTCAACAGGGTCTTCATTCGACCCTAGTCGTCCCGTCGTCGCTGCTCCGCGCGCCGTTTCGATCTGGCTTTTTGCCGTGCAACCCACAGTTCGTCCATATCAGGCAACCACCAGCCACGAGCCAGCTCCCGCTCGCCCGGCGGCGTTCGGGCTGGCCAGGTTGTAACCAGTTCTTCAAGGGACCCAACCCGCCAAACCGCCCAGACATATTCCCTGTTTGATGAAGCTTGAAAATAGAATGCTGTCACTGTTTCAGGATCTGCCAGCTCGCCGTGCGTATCGGCGAAGATCACGACGCCTGCGTGCGTACCAATCGCACGATCGAATGGAGGTACATCATCGACCGGAACTGGATACCGTTTCAAGCGTCGCTCGCGTGCCCTCCCCTTTGCGGCTTCTTCTTCCTCGGTGCCTTTCAACGCCGCACGTCGCGCCCTTCGCACATCGGGCTCGTTACGCTCGGCGGCCGCCTCGATCGCTGGCCATCGCCGGCGTAATTCATCCAGGGATCGGTAAGGGACAGTCCACAGGCGGCGATCCGCATCCCAGCGGGCCAATGGAATTTCGCGAATTTCGGTGACGACCGTGCGCGAATAGGGCGACCGGATTTGCAAACCAAACGGGCCAGCTTCGAGGTATGGGCTCTCAATTGGATCGAACGCGAAAGCATCCCTGCTCTTTTCGTCCGCAAAAGCATCGGCTTCAGCCTCCAGCTTGGCAAGCCAGCGGCCGATGCGCTCACTGGCAGTCCGCCCTGGCACGAACCAGGCGTTCAGCCTATCGCTCCATCGGGCGCGGGGAAACGACTCACGGAACCGTTGAACCGTGATGCGGTCATGAGGAAGGTTCGCCGTCGCTCCGACGGGTGGCGTGGTTTCTCTATCCATCGCTAAACTGTTTGTGCAGGGTTCTCACGCTGCCGCCTTTCGGGATTTCGCCAACCGCTTGATGGCCTGTTCCAGCGGTCTCTGCCCGTCGCAATAGTCCTGCCACGCGGTACTCTTCTTCAACAGTTCTGGCACAGTGCGGATCGTGAACCGTTTAGGATCCAGATCAGCTTTCACCCGGCTCCAATTGAGCGGCATCGATACGGTTGCTCCGGCACGTGCGCGCGGCGATAAGGGTGCGACTGCGGTCGCCATCCGGTCATTGCGCAGATAGTCTAGGAAGATTCGACCCTCGCGTTGGTTCTTGGCCATCTTGATCAGGTAGAGCTCCGGACTGTCGCGCGCCATATCCTGGCAAACATCATGGGCGAAACCTTTCGCCTCGTCCCAACTGAGCTTTTTGCTTTTCGGTAAGCCCAAAGGCGTGACAACATGCAAGCCCTTGCCGCCGGTCGTCTTGCAGAAGCTGACAAGCCCTAGGTCTTCGAGGCGGTCACGGATTTCCCGCGCGGCTTCGACGACGGTCGAGAATTCGACCTCTGGACCAGGATCAAGGTCGAAGACCAGTCGACCTGGGACTTCCGGCTGGTTAGGCTCGCAGTTCCAAGGGTGGAGTTCGACGCCACCGATCTGGGCAATGGCCGCCAGTCCTTCGACACGGTCAATCTGCAGGTAAGGCTTTTTGTCGCCGAAGACGGTGACGAGCTCAAGTAGATTAGACGTTCCTTGCATGGCATGGCGCTGGAAAAACTGCTCGCCGCCAATTCCATCGGGCGTGCGAATGATCGAGCACGGCCGCCCTTTGATATGATCGATCAGCCAAGGCCCAACCGCTTCGTGATAGCGCGCCAGATCAAGTTTAGTGACCGGCTCGTTGTCGCCGGCATCTGGCCAAAGTGGCTTGTCCGGACTGGAGATCATCACGCCCATGACTTCTGCCTTCGCACCTTTGCGGAAACGCTTGCGCGGCGGCTGGACAGTTTCGGGATCGGGGACCTCGTTTGCGACCGGAGATGCAGGCGTTTCAGCTTCCACCTCCTGGGCCGGCTTATCTTCCCGAAGCCCCTTGAACGCCGCCTGCCGGACCTGGCCATCTGTCGTCCAGCCGGCAAATTCAATCTCGGCGACGAGTTCTGGCTTGAGCCAGACGATGTCGGACGATTTCTTCGGAGCACCGATGCCAGTGAACGGTGACTTCGAGGTTTTCATTTCCTTCAGCTTCGGCAAGAGCGTCTCAACAACGTATGCGCCATAGCCCGTGCCAACGCGGCCGACATAGACGAAATGGTTGCCTCGATTGACACCAACCAGCAGCGACCGGAATTGGCCATTGGTCGTGGCATAGGCGCCGATGACCACTTCGTGACCCGCCCGACATTTCGACTTCGCCCAGGTTTCAGTGCGGCCGGACCGGTAGGGCGCATCAGCCTGCTTCGAGACGATACCTTCCAGAGACAGGCGACAGGCAGACTTCAGCACCGCATCGCCGCCGGTTTCGAAATGCTCAACGAAGCGAAGCCTGGGGTCATCGCCAGCGTCGGACAAGAGTGATGCGAGCCTGTCCTTTCGCTCGGTTAGCGGCAGTTCGCGTAGATCGTCGTTTCCAACGAACAGGAGATCAAAGCCGAAAAAGACGAGGTCATCCGTCTTGCCCTCCGACAACGAAGCCTGCAACGCGGCAAAATCGGGAGCGCCGTTTTCATCGAGTGCGCAAATTTCGCCGTCAATGATACATTCGGGCAGCGCGGAAGCTGACTGAGCAATGGCAGACCATTTCGCTGTCCAGTCCAGGCCTTTGCGAGTTTTTAGAGTGACGTCACCATTCTCCACCCGCATCTGGATGCGATAGCCGTCGAATTTGATCTCGTGGATCCAGCCATTTGCAGATGGCGGTCGCGACAGAATTGCGCAAAGCTGCGGCGCGACGAAGTCCGGCATCAGGGATTTCGCGCGTTTGGCGCCCGCGGGCTTCTTCGCTGACTTTGTGGAGGTCTTTGACCCGGCCTTGCGCTCGTCAGCGGCAAGACCATGCTGGCTGTCCCATACCGCATCCGCTGCGATTGCGCCGTCTTGCATCATGAACGGCTTCGGCTTTTTACCCGTGCCGGCTGCGATAGCCTCCATCGTCCGACCGGACGCCACCGATGTATCGTTCTCCTCCAGCACGGCTGGGCCGTTCTCCTCGACGGAATAATCGTCATGATGCTTGATCAGCAGCCAGTTGGTGCGTTTGCCGCCATCGCGATCATGCCTCATGCGGACGAGCACGAAACTGCCGTGCAGGCGATCACCCTCGAGCGTAAATTTGAAGTCACCTTTGGCCAGTGCCTCTTCCGGCGTCTTCTTTCCTTCCGGCTCCCAATAGCCCCGATCCCAGAGCATAACCGTCCCGCCGCCGTACTGGCCTTTTGGAATGTTGCCTTCAAAGTCTCCGTAGTCAAGCGGATGATCTTCCACTTCAACCGCAAGGCGCTTGTCGCCAGGATCAAGAGAGGGACCTTTTGTCACCGCCCAGGACTTGAACACGCCGTCCATCTCCAGCCGAAGATCGTAGTGAAGGCGCGTCGCATCATGCTTCTGGATCACGAACCGACGACGATTGGATGCACTAACCTTCGCTTCTCCGCTGGGCTCAGCGGTTTTTTTGAAATCGCGTTTGCCGCGATACGTCGAGAGATTGTCGGCCATGATGGTAATCCTGACGCAAGAAACTGGGCCGACTTCAAGGCAGCCCGTAAGCTGCTATTTGCCCGAAACGCGGATCGCTCCGGCATCGCCAAAGCTTCGTTGGACGGCGGCGACTTGATCGACGGCGATATCCGCAGAGACTTCAATCTCGCCTTCAAGCGCCCCATCGCGGCGAGCGCCGCCTATATGGGAGGCATCGCCACCGGACGGCCGGGAGCCAGCGGTATTTTCACCACTCGCGGACTGAATAAAAATGTCGGGCCGGGAAATACCATGTTGCTGAACAAGGTGTTCGACGGCGAGGTCAGCTGCCGCACGTGTTTCGAACGTTGCTCGTATTGTCGTGGTGCTGTCGTCTGCCATGTCAATTTGTCCTTGTTGTTTCATCATCCTTCAAACGCTTCTGGGCTTCAGTGGTTTCAACCCGGCTACATGTATTTCGGGCATTGCATTGAAACTGCCATATCGACCCTTGGTCACATGCAGTTCAACGAAGGCGCCGGAACCAAGTAGGCCGTATTTCAGTTTCCCCCTTCGTGAACTTGGAGGGACGGAAATGGCAGCACATCGCGCTCAGTGGAAAGGTCACCTGAAGATTGGTGAACTGAGTTGTGCCGTTGGACTTTACACGGCAACCTCGACATCCGAGCGGATCAGCTTCCACATGGTCAACGCGAACACCGGAAACCGCCTGAAACGCGAGTTCATCGATAGTGAGACCGAGGAGGTTGTGGAACGCGATCAACAGGTGAAAGGCTTTGAGACAGACAACGGCGACTACATCATGATAGACCCTGATGAGGTCGCGGCGGTCGTTCCCGATTCCGACAAGATGCTGGAAGCCGAAGCCTTTATTCCGTGTGGGGAGATCGATGACGTCTACTTCGACAAGCCCTATTATCTGGTTCCGGTCGACGAAGCTCATCAGGACGCCTTCACCACCATCCGGGATGCCCTGAGTAAGACCAAGGCCACGGCAATTGCTCGCACAGTGCTCTTCCGCCGGATACGAACTGTTCTGATCCGGGCGCACGGCAAGGGGATCATCGCGACGACGCTCAACTATGACTACGAAGTACGGTCTTCAGAGGAAGTCTTCAAAGATGTGGCAAAGGTCAAGGTCGAAGCGGAGATGCTCGATCTGGCCAAACACATCATCACCACGAAGAAAGGGGCTTTCGACCCCGCGAAATTCGACGATCGCTACGAGGATGCCCTCATTGCGCTGGTGAAAGCGAAGGCGGAGGGCAAAACTCTCCCAAAGCCGAAGCCAATCAAAGTTTCCAAGCCAAACGACCTGCTCAAGGCGCTGCGTGAAAGCGCTGGCATGGATAAGCCGTCAGCAAGCAAGCCGAAGGCTGCCAATGCCAGCTCGGGCAAAAAGACCACGGCTTCCAAGCCCGCCAAGAACCGGACAAAACCCTCTCAGAAGAAAGCGAGCTGATCGATGGCACCGCGTCGCCCCTATTGGAGAGGCTACCTCAAGCTTTCCCTGGTCACCTGCCCTGTGGCAATGACACCGGCTACTTCCGAATCCGAGAAAGTCCGCTTCCGTACAATTAACAAGGATACCGGAAACCGGGTGGTTTCCCAATATGTGGATAGCGTGACCGGCAAGCCTGTAAACGAGGAGCACGAAGCGAAGGGCTACGAGCGCGGTGAGAACGATTATGTGCTCCTGACCGACGAGGATCTAGAATCCGTCGAGTTGGAGACGGTCCGGACAATTGACATTGAAAAGTTCGTTCCGCGTGGCAGCATTGAGTGGGTCTATCTCGAAACGCCGTACTACCTCACCGCAAACGACAAAATCGGCGACGAAGCTTTTGCGGTCATACGGCAAGCAATGGAGGCGGAGGATGTCGTTGGCATATCTCGCGTTGTCCTTGGCCGTCGAGAACGTGCGGTCGTGCTGGAGGCGCGCGGCGAAGGCATCGTCGTGTGGACGCTTCGCTTCGGGGATGAAGTGCGGCCTGAAAATGAGTATTTCACAGACATTGATAAAAAGTCGGATGCTTCAGGCGTTTCAGCACTTGAGGCAGTCATCAAAAAACGACTGAAGGATTGGTCGACAGATATGGTGTCCGACCCAATCCAGGAAAGCTTACTCAAACTGATAGCAGATAAGAAGAAGGCCAAAAAGCCGTCGAAAACCAAGGCTTCCAAACCCACAAAGAATGATGACAAGGAAAAGAGCAACGTTGTGAACATTATGGACGCGTTGAAAAAATCGGTTGCGAAGGAGCTCAAATCCCGCAAAACCGGATAACCTTTCTCGCCGCGTACCGACTTGGATGAGAGCCCTTACACTATACCCCGACAGGAATGGAGAATGGGAGTTCCAAGGTCGGCCGATAGCCCGCGAAACGGGAGCATCCAACAATCCAAGCGCCCGCTAACAGGAGGCCAGTTTGCCGATCTTTTTTTTCAGGAGCCCGTACGACCTGGCCGCACCCAGTTCTGATGATGAAATCGAATTTGACGATCTGGAGCAGGCAATTGGGCAGGCCCGTGTCGCCATTTGCGAATTGGCGTCAGATTTTCTTCCCATCAGTCCTGTCGATATGATTGCTATCGAAATTCAAGATGCAGAAGGCATAACTCGCGCTGAAGTGCGGGCAAGGCTTGAAGTCTTTCGCCGTCCGTCCTGACGGGTTGAAGGTCCCTCTCCCGGATGGCCCTGCAGAGAGCCGTCCCTCCTGACGTGCGGCCGGATACACGGACAGTATTCTCTACCGCGCGGATACCAAGAGACTTACGTGATTACACTCGCCATCTATCGTCTGCAGTTTCAAAATGGCGCCACATTCGACGACGCGGTCACACTCAATCCGCATGTGCAAACGCCAAACAAATGAGCATGCAGGCGGAATTGTGGGATACAGGATGGATTGTCGGCAATGGTGTCGTGACCAACCCAATCCCAGGGCCCTCCCCACCCTGTGCGCTGAGGTCATAGTTCAAGGAAAGCAAGCATCAGTAGCGGCTATTGTTGATGGATAGCTGCCGCGGGTCGATCGCGAGGCCTCTTGATTAACTATGGCCGGCTGCGTTGGCGGAACAATCAATCAATTTCCGACGTTTTCCCGCTTTCCATGGAGCGCCACATGACACCCGCATCACCCGTCCGCTATTCCCCCGATCTTGAAGATATTAGGCCCGACGAGCAGGAGACGGTATCTGGTCTCATCGACCAGTTCGACATCATTCTGAAAAAGACGTCCGAAGATTACGGTCACGCCGTGAGATCCGTCCATGCGAAGGCCCATGGCATCATCGAGGGCGTCATGACGGTCAGGGATGGACTGCCTCCAGAACTGGCCCAGGGGCTTTTTGCAAAACCTGGTCAACACCCCGTCTACATGCGCCTCTCCACCAACGCTGGCGATATTCTGCCGGATGCCATCGCCCTTCCCCGGGGGCTTGCCATCAAGATCGTTGGTGCGCAGGGACCCCGCCTGCCTGATGCGGACGGCGACACGCATGACTTCGTAATGGTCAATGGCCCGGTGTTCCAGGCGCCGAACCCGAACAAATTCCTGTCCAGCCTCAAGCTTCTCGCGCGAACCACTGACAAGATGAAAGGGACGAAGGAGGTCTTGTCGAGCGTGCTACAAACGGTCAACAAAGGGCTTGAAGCCGTCGGAATCTCCAGCCCGACGATGCAGGGACTGGGCGGCGCGCCTAATGTCGATCCGTTGGGGGAGACATATTTCAGCGTTACGCCGTTCCGCTATGGCGATTACATCGCCAAGTTCAGGGTGAAGCCCGTTTCGCCGGATTTGACAAAGCTGACAGGGACGGAGATCGATGCCAGCGTCCGCGACGATGCGATCCGGGAGACTGTGCAAGCCGAGATGCAGGAGACCCGCGCTGAGTGGGAATTCCAGGTTCAGCTCTGTTGCGACGTCGAGGCACATCCGATCGAGGATCCAACTGTGGAGTGGAAGGAAGACGACGCACCGTTCGTGACCGTCGCGACGATCTCCGCCGCGCCGCAGGACAGTTGGAGCGATGCCAAGGTCCAGAAGGTTGATGAGGCGATGCGCTTCAGCGTCTGGACAGGTCTGGTGGCCCACCAGCCTCTTGGCGGGATCAACCGCGCCCGTAAACAGACCTACCAGCACTCCGCCGAGTTCAGGGCAAATTTCAACGGCTGTCCATTCCACGAGCCGCGGCAATAGCCCGCCATCGATCATGAACCTGATGAGGTGCCCGATCCGCGGCACCTCTTTTCGTGATGCATATCGTAGAGAGAGCACCTGCCATGGCTGACACTATCGAGAACCCGGAATCCGAGGGGCCTGCCGGCGGCTGGGGCTCGGTCAGGTCGATTGCGCACATGTTCGGTGACAACAAACCCTCTCCCGCCGTGATAGAAACCTTGCTGCGCCAGAACAAGCCCGGCGGGTTCATGTGCGTTTCCTGTGCATGGCCGAAGCCGGTAAACTACCATCCGTTCGAGTTTTGCGAAAATGGGGCCAAAGCGACGATCTCGGACCTGACCAGCGCGCGTTGCACGCCGGACTTCTGGAACGATCATACCGTCACTGAACTGCGGAGTTGGAAAGACTACGATCTCGAACAGACGGGACGTCTGACGCATCCGCTTCGATACGACGCCGGCACGGATCGGTATGTCGAGGTGAAGTGGGAGGAAGCATTCGAAAACATCGGCGCAACGCTGAAAAGCTTATCGAAGGAAAGCGTTGTCTTCTACTCGTCCGGCCATGCAGGACTTGAGGCCTCCTATCTCTATGCGCTGCTTGCACGGGTCTACGGCAACAACAATCTGCCCCAAAGCTCCAACATGTGCCACGAGACCACATCCGTCGGCCTCCAAAAGGTCATCGGTTCCCCCGTTGGCACGATCGTCTGGGACGATCTGGAAAAGGCTGACGCATTTTTCTTCTTCGGCCAGAATCCAGGATCGAACAGCCCGCGTTTCCTGCATCCGCTTCAGGAAGCCAAGAAGCGCGGAGCACGCATCGTCACTTTCAATCCCGTTGTCGAACAGGGATTGGTCTCCTTCGTCAATCCGCAGAGCCCGGTCGATATGCTGACGGGTCATGAGACGCAGATATCCGACGAGTATCTTCAGGTTCAGGCCGGCGGCGACATTGCCGCCATCCTCGGGCTCTGCAAGGTTGTCGTCGAAGCAGACGACAGGGCACACGCTGATGGATCGAAGCGGGTCATCGACGTCGCATTCATCGACGAGCACACGACCGGCTTCGACATGTTTACCGCTCTCGTCAGGGCAACAGATTGGGCTGAGATCGAACGGGAAAGCGGCTTGACGCAGGACGCCATTCGACGCGCGGGAGAGATTTACATCGGCGCGCAACGGGTCATCGGCGTCTACGGGATGGGCCTCACCCAGCATTCTCAGGGTGCGCTCAATGTCGGCATGCTGGTGAACCTTCTGTTGCTGCGCGGCAATATCGGCCGCGAAGGCGCGGGCTGCTGCCCGGTGCGCGGGCATTCCAACGTCCAGGGTCAGCGCACGGTCGGTATCGCAGAAAAGGCGAAACTCATCCCGATGGACAAGTTGAAGGAGCTGTTCGACTTCAATCCCCCGACGGAAGACGGCACTACGATCGTCGACGCGGTAAAGGGTCTGATGGCGGGAAAGATCAAGGCGTTCATCTCGCTGGGTGGCAATCTGGTCCGGGCCGTCCCGGATCAAAAGCATATGGAGCGGGCCTGGGCGAACCAGGACCTGATAGTGATCGTGTCCACCAAGCTCAATCGCAGCCATCTGTTTCCGGGAAAGCAGGCCTATATCTTGCCGTGCCTTTCACGTGCCGAAATCGATGCGCAGGCATCGGGTCCGCAGTCGGTGTCTACAGAAGACAGCTTCTCGCATATCTCCGGATCGATCGGCAAAAGAACGCCCGCCTCGAAACACCTGAAAAGCGAACTTGCTACTGTTGTGGGCATTGCGAAAGCAACGCTCTCCGCAAACCCGAAACTGAAATGGGACGAGTGGCTCGGCGACTATAGCCTTGTGCGCGAGCTGATCGAGAAGACCTACCCGAAGGACTTCAAGGACTACAACGCGCGCATGTTTCAGCCGGGTGGATTTTACCGGGGAAACGACGCGCACAATAGGGTCTGGAAGACGGAGGAGAAAAAGGCAGTTTTCACCACTCCGAAACAGCTCAATGCCTTGTCATTTCAGAATGCCGGAGGCCGATTCCGTTTGGTGACCATGCGCTCCAACGACCAGTTCAACACAACGATCTATGGGTACTCCGACCGCTTTCGCGGGATCGAAGGTACGCGCGATGTCCTTTTGATGAGCCAATCGGACATCGACACGGCAGGTCTGAGCGAAGGTCAGGTCGTGAAGCTGGTCAGCGACTTTGGAGACGGTGTGCGCCGAGAGCTCGGCGGCCTTGTTGTTACCGCGCACAATCTGCCGATTGGTACGATCGGTGCGTATTACCCCGAGGCCAACGTTCTAAACGCCATCGATCATCATGACGAGATGTCAAAGACACCGGCCTCCAAGGCCATTCCGGTGAGAATTGAGGCGTGACGGCGACTAATGGGATTGCAACCTCTGTGCGCCCACAGAAGCAACCTCTGCTGAATCCCTATACAACGTCTGCTTCCGGCAAAAACGTCTGCCTCGTTAAAAAGTCTATTGGATGAAGCTACTTGCATGAAAAGAGTAAAACCAACAATCCGTCAGGCGAGGAGGCCTCCAGCAGCAATCACTTGGTCCGGTGTATCGACGTCGAGACGGGCGCCATCACCGATCTCGACATTGATCACCGGCATTTTGCTCTTCGCAACGATACTCCGTGCTCCAAGATCCCCCGACAGACACTTGAGATCTCCATAAAGCGCTGCTGGAAAGATAACAGGATTGCCCGGCATTCCCTGTGCCACGGCACGAACGATACATACTCCGTGCAGGCTTCGGAAGGCTGCAATTAAAGAATTCAGAGCATCAACGGAGATCAAGGGCATGTCGGCAAGCATTAACAGTATGCCCTGCGGATTATTGACCTCAGCGGCCTCAACGCCGCTGCGGATCGAACTTGCAATACCGGAACGATAATCCGGATTATACACCACCCCGATGTCAAGGTCCGCGATTACCTGCTGTATTTCGAGGTGTCGATGTCCTGTCACAACAAAAACCGACTGACAGTCGCAATCGCATGCAATTAAAGTCGACCGCCGAACAAGGGGAGTGCCGCCAAACCGCGCAAGAAGCTTATGGGATCCGGTTGTTCCCATTCGGCTCGATTTCCCGGCGGCCAAAACCACGACGTTTAAGGAGGTGGGGGCCGCCACGACGGCGTCATCATGAGTCATTCATAGACCATTAGACGTGACGCGGCGATGTCGCTCAGAATGGAGATTGCCAATGAAGTTGAATCCTTTGTTGGCCCAAACGAGCCGATCGGCGCCTTGATTCGGCGGATGTCCTCATCGTTCCAACCAATCCTTTTCAAACTCTCGGAACGTCGGCGATGGGTACGCGTGCTCCCGAGCGCGCCGATGTAAAACGCTGAAGAATGCAGTGAGACATTCAGGGCGCCCGCCTCAGCCTCGAGGTCATGGTGAAGAAACACAACGGCAGTAAGCGGATCGATATGACTTGCAAATTCAAATTTTGCTTCTGGCGCTAGGGGGAAAACGTCGTAGCCGGATGCTTTCGCCAAGCGCAGCACCGCCTGAGCCTCTATGGATTGTCCGGAGACAACGACGCGCGTTACCGGCCGATAGACACTGACGAAAGCTTGCTCGACCCAACCGGAGCGCCGTGGGGGCGCTATGAGATCGAGCGACTGTTCTTTAGGAAAATAGCGCGCCGCCACCGACTGTCGGTTTGCGAGCTGATCGATCATCTGCTTCAACACAGATACGTTCCGCACCAAATGGATGGCGATGGTTATGCCGCCGCCGCAAGGCAGGACGATATCGATGAACTGTGACCCGTCCCCGAACTTGACGATCCTATCGCGGCCCTCAGCCATCGCTATGAGGGCTTCGCATGCGACAGCTGCCTCGACACATCCGCCAGAGACGTAGCCGCAGAACCGACCGTCTGCCGCCACCACGACATGCGATCCGAGGGCGCGAGCCGCGCCGCCGCGTATATCAACCAGCGTCGCCAGAGCCACACTTCCATTGGAATGGGCATCGACCGCGAAACGCAGAATCTCGGCTGGATCGTCGGTCGCAATTGCGCGCACCGGTGTTGGGGCGAGAGTTGAGGTGGCAGCGAGGTACATCTCGATCCTTTCAACGAGCGGCAATTCGAAGATACTACAACTGAAGTTCACGCGACTTCGGGCAGCCCGCCGATCAGCTTATCCAGTGTAATCGGGTAGTGCCGAACCCTGACGCCAGTTGCGTTGTAAATGGCATTGGCAATCGCCGCTGCGACACCGCACAGGCCTAGTTCGCCAACACCCTTCGCTTTCATCGGCGACGACATCGGATCCGTCTCATCCATGAAAATCACCTCCTGGTGCGGGATGTCGGCATGGACGGGCACTTCATAGCCGGCCAAATCATGGTTGACGAAGTAGCCGCGTTTGCTATCGACAGCCAGCTCCTCGAACAGCGCCCCTCCCGCCC
>UCJH01000112.1 GCA_900472785.1 Hyphomicrobiales bacterium
TGGCTCCGCATCTGCGTGGCCTTCGGCGTTTTCGGGGCTTCCGGCCCCTTGAAATGCCCGCGCTGCCTCGCTGCACAGGAGAAACGCTCTCCTGCTTGCATGGCGGACCCAAACCGGGCTTTTAGACGCCCGGGGGAGACATTTGAGATGGAAAACCACCCCCAGCAGACATCACCCCGGCATCAGCCGCACGTTACGGCTTCACGCACGAGGCGCCGGCTTCCCCCTGCCCGCGACCGTCTCGCGAAACACTCCGGCGGTGGAAACAGGGGTATTATGCGGCAGGATTTCGGGGCGGGGAAAACGGGGATGGATATTTTCTCGACACTCTATCGATGTCGGTGCATGCCGTTCCGCGTTGGCGCGCATTGTCTGGCGCGGGCTGCTTCAACCCCCGATATCAACTCACCCGCTTGAACGTCCATTTGACCGTATACGCGCCATTGCGCTTCATCTTGGTCTTCATCCGCACGCGAACCGGTCCGCCAAGGGCCGCCTCCGCATCCTCGAAAGCCTGCCGTGCCTCGGCCATCGCCTGGTGATAGACGCTGTTGTCGCGCTTCGGGCTATCGGCGATCTCCTTGAGGAGGGCGATCGTATCCGGCTTGTCTGCGGCCATGGGGCGGGCTCCTTTCATGTCCGGCATCACCCTTGGCGATGCCGGACGCAAGAGGCCATACAACAGCCGGCCTCCCCTCTCAATCGGAACCGGTTACAGTTTTAGATGAGGATCAGGCATTCGACGGGATGCGGGCGATCACCTTGATCTCGAAATCGAAACCGGCGAGCCAGTTGACGCCGATGGCTGTCCAGTTCGGGTAAGGCGGCTTGCTGAAGATCTGCTGCTTGAGGGCCATGATGGTGCCGAACTGGTTTTCGGGATCCGTATGGAACGTCGTCACGTCGACGATATCGTCAAACGTGCAACCGGCGGCCTCAAGTGTCGCCTTGAGGTTTTCGAAAGCCCGCTCGCCCTGGCTTTGAAAATCCGGCTCCGGCGTCCCGTCGGGACGGCTGCCGACCTGCCCGGAGACGAACAGGAGATCGCCTGAGCGAATTGCCGCGGAATAGCCATGCTCCTCATAGAGCGCATGCCTGTTTGCCGGAAAGATTGCTTCGCGCTTCGTCATTTTCATCTCTCTTCTTGTTTTGAATGGATAGACACGCCCGGATGACGGCCAGCTGTTCAATTCCACGGCACCATCTGATATACGTGATGTATGTGAATATCTACATACGCTCCGTATGTCAAGTTAATATACGGTACGTATGTGAAAATGAGAGATGATGATGGCAAAACGACGTGCCGAGACGATGGAAGAAAATCGCGTGAAACTGATCGCCGCGGCCCGCAAAGCTTTTGCCGACAAGGGATATGCCGCCGCCTCGATGGACGATCTGACCGCCGATGCCGGACTGACACGCGGCGCGCTCTATCATAATTTCGGGGACAAGCGCGGACTTTTGGCAGCCGTCGTGCATCAGATCGATTCGGACATGGCGGCGCGCGCACAAGCGATCGGCGCTGGCGCGGGCGACGACTGGCAGGCCCTGCTGGCCGAGGGCGCGGCCTATATCGAGATGGCGCTCGATCCGGAAGTGCAACGCATCGTTCTGCTCGATGGACCGGCGGTGCTGGGCGACCCCTCGCAATGGCCGAGCCAGGGCGCCTGCCTGCAGGCAACGAAGCAGGCGGTGACACGCCTCATCGCCCAGGGAACCGTCAAACCCGTCGATGCGGAAGCCGCCGCCCGGCTTCTCTGCGGAGCAGCACTCAACGCCGCCCTCTGGGTTGCCGCCAGCGACAAGCCGAAGGATGTTTTACTTAAGGCCATCGAGGCCTTTCACTGCATGGCTGCGGGCTTCATTGTGAAGCCCGCCTAACGGACCTCATCGCTGGCTACTCCGCGGCCTGCATCCTCGGCGCCGGCACGTAGTTCAGGATCGGCCCCAGCCAGCGCTCGACCTCTTCGATGGGCATCTGCTTGCGCGCGGCATAATCCTCGACCTGATCGCGCTCGACTTTGGCGACGCCGAAGTAATAGGCCTGCGGGTGGCCGATATAGAGGCCGGAGACGGAGGAGCCGGGCCACATGGCAAAGCTTTCCGTCAGCGTCACGCCGATTTCCGTCTCCGCATCGAGCAGGCGGAAGAGCGTTGCCTTTTCGGTGTGATCCGGCTGGGCCGGATAGCCCGGCGCGGGGCGGATGCCGGCATAGGGCTCAGCGGCGAGCTGCTCCGGCGCAAAGGCTTCATCCGGCGCGTAGCCCCAGATTTCCTTCCGGACATATTCATGCATGCGCTCGGCAAAGGCTTCGGCGAAGCGGTCGGCGAGCGCTTTCACCATGATCGAGGAATAGTCGTCATTGGCGCGCTCGAAGCGCTCGGCGATCGCCACCTCCTCGATGCCGGCGGTGACAACGAAACCGCCGATGTAATCCCGCTTGCCGCTGTCGACGGGCGCGACGAAATCCGACAGCGCGACGTTCGGCCGGCCGTCGCGCTTGCTCATCTGCTGGCGCAGCGTGAAGAATGTCGCCTGCTCCGTCTCCCGCGCCTCGTCGGTAAACAGGCGGATATCATCGCCGACCGTGCCGCCCGGCCAGAAGCCGACGACGGCCTTCGGCGCAAACCATTTTTCCGCAATGATTTTTGCAAGCATGGCCTGCGCATCGGCAAACAACTGGCGGGCGGCTTCGCCTTGGCGTTCGTCGTCGAGGATTTTCGGGTAGACGCCTTTCATTTCCCAGGTCTGGAAGAACGGCGTCCAGTCGATGTAGCGGGCGAGTTCTTCAAGGTCCCAGCCCTGGAAGACGCGGGTGCCGAGGAAGGCGGGCGTCTTTGGCTCATAGACCGCCCAATCCACCTTCTCGGCATTAGCACGGGCCTTCGCCAGCGGCAGGCGCTGTTTTTCCAGTTCGTTGCGCGCGTGCGCATCGGCGACCTTTCGATATTCGGCGCGGACGGTCTCGATATAACCTGCCTTCATCTCCGGCGACAAAAGGCTGGAGACGACGCCGACGGCACGGCTGGCATCGGTAACGTAGATCGTCTGGCCGCGATCGTAGCGCGGATCGATCTTGACCGCGGTATGCACGCGGCTGGTCGTCGCGCCGCCGATCAGCAGCGGGATGTCGAAACCCTCGCGCTCCATCTCGGCCGCCACATGCGCCATCTCGTCGAGCGAGGGTGTGATAAGGCCGGAAAGCCCGATGATGTCGACATTGCGCTCGCGGGCCACCGCCAAAATCCTCGCAGCCGGCACCATGACTCCAAGATCGATGATCTCGTAATTGTTGCAGGCGAGAACGACGCCGACAATGTTCTTGCCGATATCGTGCACGTCGCCCTTGACCGTCGCCATCAGCACCTTGCCGGCGCTCTGGCGCTCGCCCAAGCCCCCGCCGGCCAGCCGCTCGGCCTCCATGTGCGGCAGAAGCACGGCCACGGCCTGCTTCATGACACGGGCGGATTTCACCACCTGCGGCAGGAACATCTTGCCGGCGCCGAAGAGGTCGCCGACGACGTTCATACCGGCCATCAGCGGGCCTTCGATGACATGCAACGGCCGCTCGGCGGCAAGACGCGCTTCGTCGGTATCGGCGTCGACGAATTCCGTGATGCCGTTGACCAACGCATGTTCGAGCCGTTTTTCGACCGGCCAGTCGCGCCATTTCAGATCCCGCTCCCTGGCTTCCTTGCCGGCCGTGCCCTTGAAGCGTTCGGCCAGCTCCAGCAGCCGCTCTGTCGAATCGGCGCGGCGGTTGAGGACGACGTCCTCGCAGGCTTTCTTCAGTTCCGGCTCGATGGATTCGTAGACCGCCAGCTGGCCGGCATTGACGATGCCCATATCCATGCCCGCCTGGATAGCGTGGTAGAGAAAGACCGCGTGCATCGCCTCGCGCACCGGCTCGTTGCCGCGGAAGGAGAAGGACAGGTTGGAGACGCCGCCGGAGATATGTACATGCGGCAGGGTGTTTATGATCTCGCGCGTGGCCTCGATGAAATCGACGCCGTAATTGTTGTGCTCTTCGATCCCGGTCGCCACCGCGAAGATGTTGGGATCGAAGATGATATCTTCCGGCGCGAAGCCGGCCCGCTCGGTCAGAAGCTTATAGGCACGGGTGCAGATCTCGACCTTGCGTGCTTGAGTATCCGCCTGCCCCTGTTCGTCGAAGGCCATGACCACCACGGCGGCGCCATAGGCGCGGCAGAGTTTCGCTTGATGAAGGAAGGCTTCCTCGCCTTCCTTCATCGAGATCGAATTGACCAGCGGCTTTCCCTGCACGCATTTCAGGCCGGCTTCGATGATCTCCCACTTGGACGAGTCGATCATGACGGGCACGCGGGCGATATCCGGCTCGGCGGCGATCAGGTTCAGGAACTCGACCATCACCTGCTTCGAATCGATCAGGCCCTCGTCCATATTGATGTCGATGATCTGCGCGCCGTTGGCCACCTGGTCGCGGGCGATATCGAGCGCGGCTGCATAATCGCCTGATGTAATCAGCTTGCGGAACTTGGCCGAGCCGGTGACGTTGGTGCGCTCGCCGACATTGACGAAGGGAATGTCCTTGCTCAGCGTATAGGGTTCCAGCCCGGACAGCTTCATCAGGCGCGGCACGTCGGGAATGGCGCGCGGCGGATGTTTCGCCACGGCCTGCGCAATCGCCCGGATATGCGCGGGCGTCGAGCCGCAGCAGCCGCCGACGATGTTGACGAGGCCTTCGCGGGCGAAACCCTCGATCTGGGCCGCCATCTCGTCCGGGCTTTCGTCGTACTGGCCGAATTCGTTCGGCAGGCCGGCATTCGGATAGGCGCAAAGATACGTATCGGCGACGCTGGAAATCTCGGCCAGATGGGCACGCATGGCATTGGCGCCGAGCGCACAATTGAGGCCGATGGTGAAGGGATCGGCATGGCGAACCGAATGCCAGAAGGCAGTCGGCGTCTGGCCGGAGAGCGTACGGCCGGACAGGTCAGTGATCGTGCCGGAGATCATCACCGGCAGGCGCACGCCCATCTCCTCGAAAATCTCTTCGGTCGCGAAGATTGCCGCCTTGGCGTTCAGCGTGTCGAAGACGGTTTCGATCAGCACGATGTCGGCGCCGCCGTCGATCAGGCCGCGCAGCTGTTCGCCATAGGCGACGCGCAGGTCATCGAAGGAGACGGCACGGTAGCCGGGATTGTTGACGTCGGGGGAAATCGAAGCTGTGCGGTTGGTCGGTCCGAGCGCACCGGCGACGAAACGGCGCTTGCCGTCTACCTTTTCCGCCCGCAGTCCAGCCCGCCGCGCCAGCCGGGCGCCGTCGCGGTTGAGCTCATAGACCATGGCTTCCATGCCGTAATCGGCCTGGGCGATGGAAGTGGAGGAGAAGGTGTTGGTCTCGAGAATGTCGGCGCCGGCGATGGCGTAGTTATAGTGGATCTCCTCGATCGCGCCGGGCTGGGTCAGCGTCAGGAGATCGTTGTTGCCCTGCAGATGGCAGTCGCAGCCCTGAAACCGGTCGCCGCGGAAATGATCCTCGCCAAGCCCCAGCTGCTGGATTTCCGTGCCCATCGCGCCATCCATGATCAGGATACGCTCACTGGTCGCCGCCTTCAGCGCGGCCATGACCTCCGACCCATCGGATTTCGCAGATACCACTCCAAACAGAGCATCAATGGCGGACATGGGAAATCTCCCGTTCTGAAAACGACAATAAATCGAAATTCAGAAATCACATAAAGATATGTTTATGTCAATATATGATTGCTGCCGGGATCACTCCAAAACGAAACGGCCCGCTTCGAGGGAAGCGGGCCGACCAACAGACTTATTAAAGACAGCTCAGATCAGAGCCGCTTGAGGCAATCGTCCAGTTCGTAGATGGCGCAAAGAATGTGGTAGAAACTGCTCGCCGGGGCCGGCTCCTCGATGAATCGGCCATCCTCCGTCTGCTTGTCGCGCCAGAGGCCGCGCACTGGCGTATCGAGAAACCGGGTCAGGGCCGCGGCGGAGCGCTCGGCAGAGCGGATATAGCGCTGCCGCTCCTCGCCTTCGGTCAGCGCGGCAAAGCGGATCGCGGCCTTCAGCCATTCCGTCTGCGGCCAGAGGCGGGCGATCGGATCGGCTACGGAAAAATCGTCATTGAGCGTCATCACCGCAACGTCGCGCACCGGGCTCAGACCATATTGCTCGCCGATATTGAACAGACGGCGCGCCTTGACGAGGGCATCGGCATTGCCGCGCCGCTCGCCCCAGCGCAACAAAAGCCACGCCCATTCGAACTGATGACCGGGTTCGACGACGCGCCCCTTCTCGCCGGGGAACGGCGCCCAGTCGGCATCGAAGAACTCGCGCAGCGCGCCCGTCTCGCGGTCAATGAACCGGTCCATGCAGAGTGCGGCGATCTCATCGGCAAGGTTCGTCCACGCGACCTGATCGAAGCCCTCCACCGTCTCGCTTGCGAGGCAGGCCTCGAACAGGTGCATATGCGGATTGGAGCAGAGCGGCAGACGCGGCGGATTGTCTTCCTCGAAACCTGCGACCGGATGCTTGCAATGGGTTTCCAGCCGGCCGCGCAGGACATTGCTGCGCTCCGCCATCTCGGCGCTCCGCTCCGGAAAGACCTGCGCCAGATAGGCGAAGGCCAGCAGCGCGAAGGCCTGGTTGTAAAGATCGAAGGACGCATCGAGGAGCTTGCCGTCGGCATCGGCCAGCGCGCCGTAAAAGCCGCTTGGCTGCAGATAGACCCGGTCGAAATAGGCAAGGCCACCGGTCGCGACCGTCTGCCAGTCGCCGGTCCAGCCGCGGCGTCCGGCCTCGGCGAAACAATAGACCTGACGCGGCTGCACCCGCGAGCGGCGGTTCGCCCGCGTCGGCTGGCCTTCCAGGTCCACCGTTTCGACAAACCCGCCGCCCGGCCCGTCGAAGCCGCGGTCGCGCCAGAGCGGCAGGGCTGCCGTGTCCAGCCAGTCGTTCAGATCGCGGGAAAAGGCATGGATATCCATCGGTCGCGTACGCTCCTGAAACTTATTGATCGGCCAGTCGAAGCGAGGCAGGATCTTTGCCGAGAAGGTTTGCCAGCGCCTCGACCACCATTTCGTGGTCGGTCCGTTGCGGCAAGCCCGAAACGGTCACGGCACCTATGCAGCCGGTGCCCTTGACAACGATCGGGAAACTGCCTCCGTGCGGCGCGTAGTCGACATCTGACAGTCCGAATTTCGTCTGCAGATCGGTTTCCTGCTTCGCCAAGGTCAGACCCGTGGCGTAGCTGCTTTTGAAGAAACGGAAGACGGTATTGCGCTTGCGCCGCACCCAGTGGGGATTGTCCGGCGTCGCGCCTTCGAGGGCGGCGTAGAAGACCGGCATGGAAAACAGCGTGATGTCGATGACCACGCCGAGCTTGCGCTCCTGTGCCATGGTCTGCAGAAGGGAGCCCAGCGCCCAGCCCGTTTCGAGGCTGAAGCTGTCGAACTGCAGCTCCTTTTCCTGAAGCGCGATCCGGCCCAGGTCGTCGTCGATGCTCATGCATGCCACTCCTTGCTATTCGTCCTTCCACAGCCAGGCGGCACCACGCACGCCGGAGCTGTCGCCATGCACCGCCTTGCGGATCGGCGTTTCGAAACTGTCGCCGAAAATGTATTTTTCAATGAGGCCCGGCAGCTCGCCATAGATTTCGTCGACATTCGACATGCCGCCACCCAGCACGAAGACATCCGGATCCACCACGTTGGTCAAAAGCGCCAGGCTGCGCGCCAGCCGATCGACGAAGCGATCGTAGACGCCGGTCGCGACCGGCTCTCCACTGCGCTTGTCTTCGATGATGTCGCGGCCACGCCGGTCCTTGCCGGTCGTCACGCGATAATCGAGCTCGACACCCGTGCCGCAGGCATACATGTCGAGACAGCCATGTTTGCCGCACCAGCATTTGTGGCCGGGATATTCCTGTGGCGTCATCCACGGCAAGGGATAGTGGCCGATCTCGGCGGCGATGCCCTGATAGCCGGCATGCACCTTGCTGCCGATCGCCAGTCCGCCGCCATGGCCGGTGCCGACGATGATCCCGAAAACCACCTGTTCGCCCTTGCCGGCGCCATCGACCGCCTCGGAGACGGCAAGGCAATTGGCGTCGTTGGCCAGCCGCACCGGACGGCCGAGCGCCGTCTCGAGATCGCGTCCAAGCGGACGGCCGTTGAGAAGCACCGCATTGGAATTGCGCACGATGCCCGTGCGCGGATTGGGGCTTCCCGGAATGCCGATGCCGATGGATCCGGTTTCGCCCGCCGTCTGCTCGGCGGCCGCGACCAGTTGCTGCACCGCCGAAACGCAGGCGTCGTAGCCGCTTGTGGGGGTGGGTATGCGATGCCGCGCACGGGTCGTGCCATCGCGATCGAGCGCGATGACTTCCATTTTCGTGCCGCCCCAATCAATTCCGATGAACATGCTGGATCAAGTCTCTGTGAAGTCTGCCGCGAAGGAAGAGAGGCATTCGCCTGCGTCCTTCGCCTCCTGCTTAGCATCGGAAAAGCGTCCGGCGCCAGCCCCCGCGACACAAGTGGCCGGCAAAACTCGACAAGGCGGAAAAGTGACCGGACACATCGGAAAACGCAGAAACCCGGCTGCGCAGGCAGCCGGGTTTCCGGAATTGGACGATCGGCAGGGATCAATCGCAGATTTTGATCTTCTTGAAGTAGACGTTGCCCCACTGATCCCACTTCTTGATCTTCTTGATGTAGCAGACCGGCTCGTAGCCATAGTCGCTCTCGTAGCCGTAGTCGTTGTTGTAGTGATGCTTGTTGTAGCCATAATTGTGATGGCCATAGTTGTGATGACCATATCCATTGTCGTAGCCGCCGGCCTGGGAGGGCGCGGCGAAGGATACGGCGGTAGTGACGGCGACGACGGCAGAAAGAATGAACTTGCGCATGCGGGTCTCTCCTTGGTTCGGGTTGCTGATGAGGTCGTCTCATCCAGTGACCCGACAATGCCATGGCCGCTCCGGCTGCGCTGTGCCGGATGGAACAGGGGGGCCTCCTCAAAAGATTGCCCGATGGTCCAAGGGTCGCCCTTTTACCGACGCAAAAACACTTGGCTTACGCCCAAGCCTTTTGTATGGGTGCTATCCAAGTGGTTCCGTAGCTCAGCAGGATAGAGCACCAGATTCCTAATCTGGGGGTCACGCGTTCGAATCGCGTCGGGATCACCATTTTGGTCATCCCCATCTTGCGCAACGTTTTTATCCCCTCCGCACATCGGGCGTGCGAATCGCAAGTAGATCAGCTGGCGCCTATTATTTTACCGGTATCGACGCCGTCGTTTCCCCGGAGACGCCGGTGGGTAGTCCGAGTGCTTCGGAATAGGACATCGCGACGTGTAGGCTCAGGATCACCATCAGCGATACGGCCAAAACGGCCAGGGTAATTCCGCTCTCTGTTTTCATGTCCCGATCTTTCAGTCGTCTGTGTGGAATGCCTTAAAGTTCGGGGATGAGACTATTGTGCGGCGCAGCGAATGCTGTTCCACCGGGAACTTTCCGTATGGTAAACAGACGGTGAATTCTGCGCTTGGATCGTCGTTCCGAGCGGTGTTATCCGATCGCCGCCGCCAGCGCCGTGCCGCCCAGGACCGTGGCGAAAATGGCAAGCGCGATGGCGGCGAGACGGCCGATACGATCCTTGGTGAGGAGACGCGGCGCCCGGCGGGCCACGCCGGCGCCGAAAGCAATCCAGCAGACCGCAACAACACAGACCAGGCCTGCGAAAAGAACAAGAAAAAGCGCCAGCGCCTCCAGCTCCATCCCCTGCGGAAAAATCACCAGCGCGAAGATCAAAGCCTTGGGATTGAGAAGCGTGGTGACGAAGATCTGGACGGGTCCGATCGGGCCACTTTTTTCCGTCGCCGAGCCGGCATTGCGCCAAAGGCCGGCGGCCGACCACAGGAGATAGAGACAGGCTGCAATCCGCAGACAGACGCCGACCGCAGGCGCATTGCCGACCAGCGGACTGACGATCAGGGTCAGGATAAGGATCGACAGGAGATAGCCGCAGCATTCGGCCGGCACCAGCGCCAGCGAACGGCGCAGGCCACGACCGGCGCCCGCCGCAGCCAGAAGGGTATTGGTCGGGCCGGGCACGATCAGCAGGGTCAGCACGGACAGAATGAAGGAGGACGCGTCGCTCATGAGCCTCTATTGCCACAGTCCGGCCAGCCGGGTTTTGATCCTGATCAAGGGCGATGCCTCTTCCTCATCCAAAACCGCGGACCATGAGCAAATGCTTGCCGCACCGGTCTTTCCGCTGTAGGGCTGGCCACCATAGAAAGCAATATGCGAACGACTTGATGAAACCTGGAAACGGCACGGATTTGCGGCGGATCACGATACTGGGGTCGACCGGCTCGATCGGCACCAACACGCTTGATGTTGTCGCGCAGCTTGGCGGACGCGATGCCTTCGAGATCGCCGCCCTCACCGGCAACGGCAATGTGGCACTGCTGGCCGAGCAGGCGCGCGCGACCGGCGCCAAACTGGCCGTGACCGCTGATGATGCCCAGTACGACAATCTCAAGGCGGCCTTGGCAGGCACCGGGATCGAGGTTGCCGCCGGCCGCAGCGGCCTGATCGAGGCTGCCGAGCGCGATGCCGGCTGGGTCATGGCCGCCATCGTCGGAACCGCGGGCCTTGCGCCGACGCTTGCCGCGGCGAAACGCGGCGCCGATATCGCGCTCGCCAACAAGGAATGCCTTGTCTCCGCCGGCGACCTGTTCGTGCGCGCCGTTGCCGCGGGCGGCGGCCGGCTGATCCCGGTCGACAGCGAACACAGCGCCATTTTCCAATCCCTTGAAGACACGCAGCGCCATGCCGTCGAGCGCATCGTGCTCACCGCCTCGGGCGGTCCGTTTCGCACCTGGTCGCGCGAGCAGATGGCCGGCGTCACCGCCGACGTCGCCCGCGCCCATCCCAACTGGTCGATGGGCTTGAAAATCTCGATCGGCAGTGCCTCGATGTTCAACAAGGCGCTCGAAATGATCGAGGCCAAACACCTGTTTGGCATCGAACCGGACCAGATCGAAGTCATCGTGCACCCGCAGTCGATCATCCATTCGATGGTGGGATACAATGACGGCTCGGTCATTGCCCAGCTCGGCTGCCCCGACATGCGCACGGCGATCGGCTATGCCCTGACCTACCCTATCCGCACGAAGCTGAACGTCGACCGGCTGGACTTCGCCAAGCTGGCGCGGCTGGATTTCGAGGCGCCGGACGAGGTGCGGTTCCCGGCTTTGCGGCTTGCAAGGACGGCGATGCAACGCGGCGGGCTGCAGGGTGCGGTGATGAACGCGGCGGAAGAGATCGCCTTCCAAGCCTTCATTGCAAGCCGCATCGGCTTTCTCGACATGGCGGAGATCGCCGAAGCGGTGATGGAACGCATGACGGACATCCCGCCGGCGCTGTCCATGGACGATGTTTTTGCCGCCGACGGCGAAGCCCGCGCCCGTGCGGCCGAAGTCATTGCCGGCAAAGAAAAGGCCGCCTGAGCGGCGGCCTCGTTCATTCCGGAATGCAGGATTGCCCTTACGCGACGGCCCTTGCCAGCGCACACCGCGACCACAGCTGGTGGAGGGCGCCGACGAGGTGGTCGATGTCCTCGTTGGAATGCAGCGGGGTCGGGGTGATGCGCAGGCGCTCGGTCTTCTTCGGCACGGTCGGATAGTTGATCGGCTGGACATAGACGCCGCAATTGTCGAGCAGGAGGTCGGAAATCCACTTGCACTTGGCCGCATCGCCGACAATCACCGGCACGATATGGCTCGGATTGTTCAGATGCGGAATGCCGTTTTTGTCGAGCAGGTTGCGCAAACGGCGGACCCGTTCCTGATGGGCGAAGCGTTCGACCTGGCTTTCCTTCAGATGCCGGATCGAGGCGACTGCACCGGCGGCCAGCGCCGGCGGCAGCGCGGTCGTGAAGATGAAGCCGGAGGCGAATGAGCGGATGAAGTCGCACAGCGCCGTCGAGGCGGCGATATAGCCGCCCATGACGCCGAACGCCTTGCCGAGCGTGCCCTCGATCACCGTCAGCCGGTGCATCAGGCCTTCGCGCTCGGCAATGCCGCCGCCGCGCGGGCCGTACATGCCGACGGCATGAACTTCATCGAGATAGGTCATCGCGCCGTATCTGTCGGCGAGATCGCAGATCTCCTTGATCGGCGAGATGTCGCCATCCATCGAATAGACCGATTCGAAGGCAATCAGTTTCGGCGCGCGCGGGTCGGCGGCAGCCAGCTTGGCCTCGAGATCGGCAACGGAATTGTGCTTGAAGATCACCCGCTCGCATTTCGAATGGCGGATGCCCTCGATCATCGAAGCATGGTTGCCAGCGTCGGAAAAGACGATCACGCCGGGGATCTTCGAACAGAGCGTTCCGAGCGCCGCCCAGTTGGAGACGTAGCCGGAGGTGAACAGAAGGGCGGCTTCCTTGCCGTGCAGGTCGGCAAGCTCGCGCTCCAAGAGAACGTGATAATGGTTGGTGCCCGAGATATTCCGGGTGCCTCCCGCACCCGCGCCACACTGGTCGATGGCGAGCTTCATCGCCTCGGTGACCTTGGGATGCTGGCCCATGCCGAGATAGTCGTTGGAACACCAGACGGTGACGTCCTGCTTCTCGCCTTGCGCATTGTAGCGCGTCGCCTTCGGGAAGCTGCCACGCTGGCGCTCCAGATCGGCGAACACACGGTAGCGGCCTTCCTGATGCAGGCCGTCCAGCTCGCCTTTGAAGAAACTTTCGAAATCCATCATCGTCTCCAGAACCTTGCCATCCTTTTTGATAGAAAGCCGCCCAGCGTCAACCCCGACGGGGGAAAAGCGGGCGGCCTGCGGCAAAAGGCCCATAGTTTTGAATTATTCCAAACAATAGTTATAAAATCCCATGCCGATCAACATGAATATGCGTGAAGATCGCAGGAAAAAGAACGGATCAGCCCGTCCTTCTATTCTTTTTATCCCGGAGCGGCATTTTCCGCACACGACAACCACCCTCGCACCGCATCATGTCCCTCACGATGCTCAAAATTTTCCGTGCGCGATGTGCCTTTGGGAACAGCGCTTTCAGCTTCCGTTCAGCATGGATGTCCTTATCTTGCGACCGGGGGAAAATGGGGCGCATTTCTGTGGACTTTCACGGGCGGCCCATTATCCTCCAAAGCTGCAAGTTCAACGGGGGGAGGACTGCATCGTCCGTCTTCAATCCTGGAAGATAAACTGACGGCGCATCCTTTGAGGCCCAGCGTCCAAATCTGGAGAGAAAAATGAAGAAAACCATCGCGCTCATTCTGGTGGCCCTTGCCGCCGCAAGCTGCACGCAGACGGAAAAGGGTGCCGGCATTGGCGCCGTGTCCGGCGCCATCATCGGCGGGGCTATCACCGGCGACGTACGCGGTGCGGCAGTGGGCGCAGCGATCGGCGGCGTATCCGGCGCCGTGATCGGCAATGTCTCCGAACAGCCAGGCCAGTGCTACTACCGCGACCGCTACGGCCGCCGCTACGTCGACGACTGCCCGCGCGGCTGATTGCCAGGCGCAACCTCTTTCGACGGTCTTGTTGGCGAAAAGAGAAAAAACTCATCTGGCCCCGGAGAAATCCGGGGCTTTTTGGTATCAGCACCGGCAGAAATCGAAGTTTTGAAGTAAATTTTGCCTTTGATGCTTCATGCGGGCGCCATAGCTGTGTAGTGTCATCGTTAACGAACGGAAAATCTTGACATGCGATTGTGCTCCAGCCGTCGAACAGGCCGGTGTCACGAGTAGCCTGAAGAGCGGAATTCGGAACGAATGCGTCTGCCGAGAACAAGTCTTGCGTATCGGAAGGTCGGCACTGCCCTGGCGGTTGCCGCCATGGCTGTCTGCGGCCCATTGTCGTCGGAGGAGGCGCATGCCTTCAAGATCTTCGGCATGAGCTTTTTCGAGGATGAGGAAGAGGCAGCCCAGGTCATCGATCCGGTGAACTACACCCTGACGCTGAATGGCGGCAGCGAAGATCCGGACCTGCGCGAGACGCTGGAGAACAGTTCCCGCCTCTTCCAGGACAAGGACAAGCCGGTCTCCGGCGATCTCGGCCTCGCCATCAAGGCTCGCGACGATCGCGACCGGCTTCTGGCAGCCCTCTACGAGAAGGCCCGTTATGGCGGCACCGTCGATGTGCGCGTCAATGGCCAGAGTGTCGACGATCTGCCGCCGGACCCGGTGTTTCCGGATGGCGCTGCCATTCCCGTCGAGATCACGGTCACACCCGGGCCGGTCTTCACACTCGGTTCGGTGCGCTTCGACGGGGACGCAGCCGGCCGCAATCCCGCCGACTACGATCTGCCGCCGGGGGCACGCGCCGATTCGACCCTGATCATCAAGGCCGGCGAGAAGCTCGTCGTCGACCTCAAGGAAGAAGGCCGGCCGCTGGCGGAACTCACCGAGCGCAGCGTCGTCGCCGACCACAAGACATCGACCGTTGACGTCGTGATCGCCGCACAGGGCGGGCCGGTCGCCAATGTCGGAGACGTCGAGGTCACCGGCACCAAGACCGTCGATCCCGGCTTCGTCGCCGACTATTCGCGGCTCAATGCCGGAAAGCCCTATTCTCCGGAGGAATTGAAGAAGGCGTCGGAGCGGCTGCGCCAGCTCGGCGTCTTTTCCAGCATCACCATCCGCGAGGCCAAGCAGCTGGCGCCGGACGGCACGATCCCGATGACCATCGAGGTTTCGGAAGGCAAGCACCGCTATTTCGGGGCGGGCGCGCAATATTCCACCACAGATGGTTTTGGGGTCCAGGGCTATTGGGGCCACCGCAACCTGTTCGGCAGGGCGGAATCTCTGCGTGTCGAAGGCGCCGTCAACCGGATCGGCGAGACGACCGACGTGACCGATCTCGACTATTCCGCGGCCCTGCTCTTCGCAAAGCCCGGCGCGTTCGGCCCGGCATCGACCTTCAATGCCAGCCTCAAGGCTTCGCTCGTTGATCCCGACGCCTACAAGGCGACGATCTTTACCGGGGCCGCTGGTGCGACCTTCGAGCTTTCGCCGCAGGACACGGTCTCTGGCGGCCTCGAACTGAGTTTTGCCGATGTCGAGGACGCCTTCGGTGAAAACGAATACCTGACGGCCAGCATCCCGCTCGAATATGTTCGCGATACCCGCGATAACAAGCTGAACGCGACCGAGGGCTACCGCGCCTCGCTCAGTGTCAAGCCGAGCTACGAGATCAACGGCCAGACGTTCTTCAGCTCGTTCGAAGGATCGGCCGCGGCCTATCAGTCCCTCGACGAAGCCAATAGGTTCGTGCTCGCCGGCAAGCTCAGCGCCGGCTCGATCATCGGCGGCGACGGCCTCGCCGACATTCCGGCGACACGGCGCTTCTTCCTTGGCGGTGGCGGCACGGTGCGCGGCTATTCCTATCAGGAGATCAGCCCCCGCAACGGCGACAACGAGCTTCTCGGCGGCCGGTCCTATGTCAATGCGACGCTGGAGGCGCGCGTCGGCGTGACGGACACGATCGGCATCGTGCCGTTTATCGATGCCGGCACCGTCTCTCGGAAAACGACACCGGATTTCTCCGATATCAGGGCCGGTGCCGGCATAGGCCTGCGCTATGCCACCCCTTTCGGCCCCATCCGGCTCGACTTTGCCGTGCCCCTGAACCCCTATCCCGGCGGCACCAGCTACGGGATTTATGCGGGCATCGGCCAATCCTTTTGAGGACGACGGCTTTTTTGCAACGCCTCGGGAACCACACAGGAAACCGGGCTTTGTGGAAGAAGCAATTTCACCGTGAAACAACCTGCGCTATGGATAAGACATGAATCATCTGGTCCGCTTCCTGAAAATTGCGCTGCGTTGCGTGCTCTATTGCTTCGGCTTCATCCTCGTGGCCGGTACGCTGCTGTTTCTTTTCATCGGCTTCACTTCGCCCGGCGCGCGGCTTGCGGCAGTGTTGATCGAAAAATACGCCTCTACCCCGGACCAGATCGTCCGCATCAACGACCCGAGCGCGTTGTTGACCGGAAATTTTTCGGCAGCGACCGTGACGCTGTTCGACAGCAAGGGCATTTATGCCGAACTGCGCGAGTTGAAGATCGACTGGTCGCCGACCGCGCTTTTCTCCTCTCGTTTCGATGCAGCCAAGATCACCGCCGGCTCCGTCCGTGTCGAGCGCCTGCCCATTCCCTCCGCCGAAACCCGGGAGGTGCGCTCGACCTTTGCACTTCCGGTCGATGTGAAGATCGATGCGCTTGATCTCCCCGAGGTCATCATCGGCAAGGAAATCGCCGGCGCTGATCAGTTTCTGGCGCTCACCGGCAAGCTGGACGCCACCAATCAGAGCATCGGTGCCGCCTTTACCCTGGCGCAACGCGACCGCCCGGAAGCGAAGGCCGCCTTCGATATCGTCTTCAACCCCGCAGCCAACGCGCTGAAACTCGAAGCGGCGATCAATGAACCGAAGGGCGGCATGCTGGCCAAGCTGTTGCGCCTGCCGAACGAACCGGCCGTCTCGATCGCGCTGACCGGCACCGGCCCGCTGTCCGACTGGACGGGATCCGGTACGGCATCCCTCGACGGCAAGGAAATCCTGAAACTCGACGGCCGTCACAGGCTGGCGACCGACGGTCTGCGCAGCCTCTCCCTGAAAGGCGGCGGCGATTTCGGCGTGGTGATGCCGCCTGTCTTCCGTCCGCTGTTCGAAGGCACCACCGATATCGATCTGGCCGCCGCCATCGAAGGCGGCTCGACGCTGCGCATTGAGCGCGGCAATTTTTCGACCGGCGCTCTGATCCTTGCCGCCTCCGGCACCTATTCGACGTTGGGCGAAAACAGCTTGCAGGCCAGCCTCACGGGAAAGTCCGGCCCTATCGACTTCCGGCTGCCGCTCGAAAAAGGCGAGGCGCAACTGACGATCAATTCGGCCAATGTCTCGCTGCTTGGCGACGCCCAGACCGCCGTGCTCGATATCGGCGCCGACATCGGCAAGGCGACCCTGCCACAGGGCGAAGTCGATGCCATCAAGCTGCATGCCTTCAGCGACGCGTTCAACCTTTCGACGCAGACAGGCCCGATGAAAGTGACCGCCGAAACGGGCGCAACCCGCTTCGTCAGCGCCGATCTCGACCGGCTGGNNGTCGCTGACGCCGGAGACGGTGTCCTTCGACCCGGTGACGCTGGAAAGCGCCAGCATCGGCGGCACGCTGACCGGCTCCTACACGATTGCCGAAAACACGCTGGCGACCACCTTCAAGTTCTTTGCCCTGCCCGCCACCCTGCCACCAGCCCTTGCCGGAAAATTCGACACGACCATCGGCGTCGCCGGCACGCTCGCGACCGGCTCCGACGGCAGCGTCACGGTCAGCGATCTCGTCCTCAACTCCGGAACGCTCGAGGCCAAGGGATCCGTTGCGCTGCAAACCGGCAATCTGACGGCTGCCATCACCGGCACCGTTCCCGAGATCGGCAAGCTGCTCGACAATGCCAAGGGTGCAGCGACCTTCAGTGCCGAGGCTTCCGGGCCGCTCGACACGCTGGCGGTCAAGGCCACCGTCAATTCCGCCAGCGCGACGCTTGCCGGCCGCAGCCTCAGCGATCTTGCCGTCAACGCCGACACCACGATTACCGAAAGCGGCCCGACCNNCACGGCCACCGGCGCGCTCGACGGACAGGCGATCGATGCCAAGACGGACATCGCATCGAGCGGCGGCCGAATCAGCATTCCGAACGTCGAGGCAACCATCGGCGCAAACACGCTGAAGGGTGCACTCGACCTGTCCGACGATTTCCAGCCGAACGGTTCGCTTGCCTTCAACTTTCCCGATGTCGGACTGTTGGCTGCCATGGCCGGCCAGCAGGCCTCCGGCGACCTAGCCGGTTCGGCCGACATCAGAAGCGAGAACGGCGTGACCTCGGTCGCGGTGAAAGCCAGCGGCGCCGGCATCACGCGCGGCGATCTGGTGATCACCAAGCCGGCCGCCGATATCACGATCGCCGACCTCAAGGCGCTTGCCATCCGTGGCAGCGTCACGGTCGGGACCGTCGTGCAGGG
>UCJH01000002.1 GCA_900472785.1 Hyphomicrobiales bacterium
CGACGAACCGACCCGCGGCGTCGATGTCGGCGCAAAGACGGAAATCTATTCGCTGATCAAATCGCTCGCGGCAGAAGGCCGCGCTGTCCTGGTGATCTCCTCCGAGCATCTGGAATTGTTCGGCCTTTGCGACCGGGTTCTGGTCATGCGGGAAGGGCATCTGACCGGCAGCCTCGAGCCGCAGGATTATTCCGAGGAAAAGCTTCTCAAGCTGGCGATGGTCAGCACCTCAGCGCCACCGCAACAGGAACCAGCACACTGATGGGTACCGCCATGACAGACATTGCCGAAACCGGCCCGCGCCGCTCGATCAACATCAGCAGCCTGCTGCATCGCTACGGCACCTTCGTGATCCTGATCGCGCTCTTGATCGTGGCGACGTCGATGTCCGACGTGTTCCTGACGCAGCGCAATCTCGTCAATGTGCTTCGACAGATTTCGGGCACAAGTCTGATGGCCGTCGGCATGCTCTTCGTCATCCTGACGCGCGGCATCGACCTGTCGGTGGGTTCGATCGCGGCCCTTGGCAGCGTCATATCGGCCATCCTGATCCAGCAATATTCGCCCGGCGTGGCGATCAGCGCCGCGATTGTCGCCGGCGGCCTCTGCGGCGCGGTTTCAGGCGGCCTTGTCGCCTATCTGAAATTGCCGCCTTTCGTCACGACGCTGGCAATGATGACCATCGCCCGTGGCTTGTCCTACATCGTCTCGGCCGGACAACCGATTGTCATGGGTGATCCGGGTGCTCTCATCACCAGCTTCGGCTCGGGTTCGATCATCGGCATTCCCTATCCGATCATCCTGATGGCCATCGTCTTTGCGATTGCCGGCATCGTTCTGGTCTTTACCCGCTTCGGCCGCCTGGTGAAGGCGATCGGCTCCAACGCGGAAGCCGTCAGACTGTCCGGCATTCCCGTCGCGCATTATACCATGTCGGTCTATGTCATTTCCGGCGTTCTTGCCGCCATTGCCGGTATCGTTTCCACCAGCCGCACAGGCGTCGGCTCGGCCAATATCGGCGTCGGTGCCGAACTCGATGCCATCGCAGCCGTCGTCATCGGCGGCGCCAGCCTGATGGGCGGGCGCGGAGGTGTTGCCAATACCCTCATCGGCGTGCTGGTCCTCGGCATCATCGCCAACATGATGAACCTTGCGCGTGTTCCCGGCTATCATCAGCAGGTGTTCATGGGGTGCATCATCATCGGCGCGATGTTGCTGCAGTATGCATCGACGATCTTCAAGCGCTAAGGTCACCTTACGAACCACGGTTCCGCAGAACGTCTGCGGAACCGAAGCATCAGAGCAGCATTCCGGACCAGACCCATGACCAAGGATCTTTCACTGGCAATCGACGTTGGCACAGGCAGCGTTCGCGCGGCGCTCGTCGATGGCCGGGGCAGGGTGCTCGCCATTGCCGCGCAGGAACACGAGCAGATCGTGCCGGCCTTCGGCTGGTCGGAACAGCGCCCGATGGACTGGTGGCATGGGGTGGTCCACGCGATCCGGGGTGTTCTCGATCAGGTCGAAAGTGCGCGCAGCCGCATCGCCGCCGTTGCGGCTTGTGGCCAGATGCATGGAACGGTGCTGATCGATGACGATGGCGAACTGACCCGCGAAACCGTGCCGCTCTGGAACGACAAGCGCACGGTCGGCCATGTCACCGCCTTCGAAGCGGCCCATCGCCCGCAGGATTACCTTGGCGAAAGTTCCAATCCGCCAACACCGGCCTGGCCCGCCTTCAAGCTGCAATGGATCCGCGACAACGATCCCGATGCCTACAGACGCGCCACCGCCGTGATGATGCCGAAGGACTACATCAATCTGCGATTGACCGGCGAGCGGGCAATGGATCGGACCGAAGCCTGCGCCAGCTTCCTCATGAGCCCGGAGACGGGCGATTGGTCGGACACCATGTGTGCGATGCTGGGGCTCGATCGCGGCAAGCTTTTGCCGATCCGCAATCCGCTGGATGTGCTGGGAACGGTGACCGAAGCCGCCGCACGGGAAACCGGGCTTCTAGCCGGAACGCCGGTGCTGGTCGGCTGCGCAGACTATCCGGCCGCGTTGCTCGGCTCCGGTGTCTGCCGTCCCGGCCTCGGCTCCGAGGTTATGGGCACGTCCTCGATCATCACCGCGATTTCCCGCAAGCCGTTGCTCGATCCATCGATTTCCAACGTCGGTACGGTCGAGGGCGGCTGGGGAGCCTTCATGCTGCTCGAATCCGGTGGTGACGCGATGCGCTGGGCGCGCCGGGCTTTTCACGAAAAACAGCTTGGCTATGCCGAAATCGTCGAGAAAGCTGCGCAGGCGCCGGCCGGTTCGGACCGACTGTTCTTCGTGCCCTATCTGGCCGGCGAACGCTTTGGCGATCATCGCAACGCACGCGCGCAGTTCTTCGGCATCGCCGCCGCGCATGGGCTGGCGCACATGCACCGCGCGGTTCTCGAAGGCGTGGCCTTTGCCGTCAAACGCCACATCAACATCATGGAGGAGGCTTCCGGTGAGACGCTGGAGCGCGTCATCGCGTCCGGCGGCGGTGCCCGGACGAAACTCTGGATGACGATCAAGGCCAGCGTTTACGATATCCCGATCGTGGTGCCGCAAGAGGCCGAATGCGGGATCGTCGGCTGTGCCGCGATGGCGGCGACGGCGACAGGGCAATTCGGCACGATCGAAGCCGCCGCCGACCGATATGTTTCCTTTGCGGATGAAATCCTGCCGAACCCGGCATGGGCCGAAACCTACCGCCCGATGCAGGCCTTCTTCGAAAAGCTCTATGTTCACAGCCAGGCGCTCTACGACGATCTCGACAGGTTGCCATCATGACGATTTCCGCTGTTCTCTTCGACATGGATGGAACGCTGGTCGACAGCGAGCCGACCCATTACGATGCTCTGGTCGAGGCTGTGGTGCGGCAGGGACAGATGGTTCCGGATGGTTTCGCCGAAAGGATCACCGGTCTGTCGGTCGCCGACTGCCATGCAGCCCTGGTGGAGTCCATCGGCCTGACCCTGTCGCTGGAAGATTTCGTTGCGGCAAAACACACGGCCTATCTAGCGCTCGCGCCCGGCCTTAAGCGGCGCTTTGGTGCCGACGCGGCGCTGCAACTGCTGGCCCGGCAGCACGCTCCCTATGCGATCGTCTCCAATTCCGACCGGATGATTGCCGATGTCAATCTGCGTGCAACAGCTCTTTCTCGCCCCGGTCTCGTCAGCGTGACGCGCAATGACGTGCGGCGTGGCAAGCCCGATCCGGAACCCTATCTGCGGGCGGCGCATTTGCTTGGCATACGCGCTGAAAATTGCCTCGTCGTCGAGGATAGCCCGGTCGGCGCGCAGGCGGGGCTTTCGGCCGGCATGCGTGTGATCGCCTGGCCGGAACCGCATCGCGACGACCTCGTTTTTCCCGCCGGCTGCATTGTCTGCGATCCGCTTGACCTGACATCGACACTTGCCGGGCTGCTTTCGCCGCGACACATTGAAATCGCTTAAATCCTTGAGGGGAGACCATCATGTACCTCGACAAATTCAAACTCACCGGCAAGGTCGCCGTCGTCACGGGTGCCGGGCGCGGCATTGGCCTCGCAACCGTCGAGGCGCTTGCGGAGGCCGGCGCGACCGTGGTGCTGACGGACATGAACCAGGATCTGCTGACCGTCTCGACGGTCGCCCTGCACGACAAGGGTTTCAACGTCGACAGCGAGCAGCTCGACGTGACCGATGTTGCCGGCGTTCAGGCCGTTCATGATGCGATCATCGCCCGTCACGGCCAGGTCGATATCCTCGTCAACAATGCCGGCATCGCCATCAGCAATCATCCGGCTGAAACCATGGCGGACGAGGTCTGGAACAAGGTGATCGACGTCAATCTCAATGGTCTCTTCTGGTGCTGCCGCGCCTTCGGCCGCTCCATGCTGGAGCGTGGCTCCGGCTCGATCGTCAATATCGGCTCAATGTCGGGCTTCATCGTCAACCGGCCGCAGGAGCAGGCCAACTACAACGCCTCGAAGGCGGCGGTCCATCACCTGACGCGGTCGCTTGCCGCCGAATGGGGTGCACGCGGTGTGCGCGTCAACGCGGTCGCGCCGACCTATATCGACACCGAAATGAACAAATATGTCTACCAGGATCCGGACATGTACCGGCACTGGGTCGGCGGCACGCCGATGGACCGGTTGGGTCGTCCCGATGAAGTGGCCTCCGTCATTCTCTTCCTCGCCAGCGACGCGTCCAGCCTGATGACCGGCTCGATCGTGCTCGCGGATGGGGGTTATGTATGTTGGTGAGAACGACGCAGACGGTTGCAACCAGAGGCGCGCGTTTTCCCGGACGCTACATTCAAGGGGCCGGCAGCATCGCCAGCCTCGGAACCGAAGCTGCGTCCTACGGCGCAAAAGCGGCCATCCTGCTCGACAACGGCATCTTCGATCTCCTGAAGAGACCCGTGACCGAGGCTTGTGACGGGAGCATCGAGGCGACCATCATCCGGCACGGCGGCGAATGCAGCGAAAGCCAGATCGCCGCGCTGGTCGATGCCGCCCGGGTATCCGGCGCCGACGTCATCATCGGTGCCGGCGGCGGCAAGGCGCTGGATACGGCCAAGGCGGCAGCCCGCGATCTCGATCTGCCGGTCATCGTTTTTCCGACGATCGCGGCGTCCGACGCGCCCTGCAGCGCGCTGGCGGTGATCTATAATGACGACGGCACCGTCGCCTATGATACGTTCCTGCCACGCAACCCCGATCTCGTGCTGGTCGATACCGCCCTGATCGCCAGGGCTCCGGCCCGCTTTCTCGCCGCCGGTATCGGCGATGCGCTCGCCACCTTCTACGAGGCCGATTCCTGCCGGCGCAGCGGTGCCCTGAACTGTATGAAGATGCCGGGCATCACGATCGCGCATGAGATCGCGCGCCTGTGCCGCGACACGATCTTTGCCTACGGGGCCGATGCCCTTGCCGAATGCGACGCGGATACCGCCGGCCCGGCGCTGGAGCGGGTCGTCGAGGCCAACATTCTGCTTTCCGGCATCGGTTTCGAATCCGGTGGCGTCGCGGCCGCCCATGCCATTCATCATGGCCTGTGCGAACTGGACGACGTGCATCATCACCTGCATGGCGAAAAGGTTGCAATCGGCGTTCTCGCCGGCTTGAAGCTGCATGGTCTCGATGAAGAATTCGAAAAGGTCCGCGGCTTCTGCGCGAGGGTTCGTCTTCCCGTGCGGCTGGCCGATATCGGTATCGCCGATGCCACCGACGAGAAACTGGCGATCGTTGCCCGCCGCGCCTGCCGAGCGGGTGAAATCATCCACAACGAGCCGATGCCGATCACCGAAAACATGGTCGTCGCGGCGCTGAAAACACTGATTTGAGGCGGAAGGTTCACCATGATGATGAAAAGTGAAAATCAGGCTTTTGCGGAGGCGCTGTTTGCCGGAAAGACGATCGTCGTCTCCGGCGGCAGCAGCGGCATCGGCCTTGCCATCGCGCAGGGTTTTGCCAAAGCCGGTGCAAAAGTTGTTGCCAGCGGTTCATCTTCCGCGAAGATCGCCGAATGCCAGGCGAACGAAGCGTATAGCGGCATAGATTTCCGTCTGCTCGACGTCCGCGACAACGCTGCCGTCAACGAATTCTTCGGCGGATTGTCGAGCCTCGATGTGCTCATCAATTGCCAGGGCGTCGCGCGGCCGGATGCGGAATGGGAGGAGGAGACCTTTCTTGATGTCATGGATATCAACCTGTCCAGCGCCATGCGGCTGTCGCGGGCGGCATTCCCGCTGCTCAAGGCATCCGCAGGCAGCATCATCAATTTTGCCTCGATGCTGAGCTACTTGGCCGACGACAGCGTGCCGGCCTATACCGCCAGCAAGACCGGCATCGTCGGCCTGACCCGGGCGCTCGCTCACAAATACGGGCGTGACGGTGTCAGGGTCAACGCGATTGGCCCCGGCTATCACAAGACGGAGATGACCAAGCCGCTCTGGTCCGTTCCCGACAGCGCGCAGAAAATCGCCCAGCGCTCGGCCCTCAAGCGCTGGGGCACGACGGCGGATCTCGTCGGCCCCGCCTTGTTTCTGGCGTCTCCCGCAGCGCAATTCATCACCGGCGTGACGCTGCCGGTTGATGGTGGCTATCACTCGGGATGACCCCATCGTTCCGCTATGATCCTTCGCTATAGCAGGAAGTCATCCTTGCCGAGCAAAGCCAGGTTGTCGATGTGGATGGAAAAGTCCGCCTTTCCGTCGCCGTTGACGTCGCCATAGACGTAGATGTCCGATGCACTCTTTTCGAAGCGCAGTTCGCCGGCGGTCTTCGAGAAGCCTTGGGTTCCGATAAAGGTGAAAGCATCGTTCGCGGATGTGCCGACGCGTGCGTCGATCGTTCTCAGATCAATTCTGTCGCCTTTGACGAAATCGAAAATCGTATCGCGGCCGGTCGCGGACAATGTCGAGTCCTGGACGGTGTTGAGAACGAAGATGTCCTTGCCGGCGCCGCCGTAGAGGTTGTCGCTCCCGAGACCGCCGATCAGCCGGTCATCGCCGTCGCCGCCTCTCAGGGTATCGTTCCCCTCGGCGCCATCAAGCGTGTTCCTGCCGCCGTTGCCCGTCATGGCGTTGGCAAGCCCGTTTCCCTTGCCGCTGACATCGGCGATGCCGGCAAGTGTCAGATTTTCGACATTCGACGTCAGCGCATACGAGAGCGAAGCCCGTACAAGGTCTGCACCGCCGCCTGCATTTTCGATCACCTTGTCGCCTGCGTTGTCGACAGCGTAGATATCGTTGCCCGTACCGCCATCCAAGGTGTCCGCCCCAACACCACCGTCGAGCGCATCATTGCCTGCGCCGGTGCGCAGCGTGTCGTTGCCGCTCCCGCCGATGACCCTGTCGCTGCCGATGTAGCCGACATAGAGATCGTTACCGCCGCCAAGGTTGATGGCCGGCCCGGAATTGATAAACTGGGTAAGACCGGACACATTGAAGACATCTGCCAGGGACGTGCCGTTCAGCGTGTAGCCGGCGCGATCGAGGCGCTCCACGCCGGCAGCTGAATCGAGAATGAGCCGATACCGTGTCGTCGCACCTTCGAGGCGCACGGTATCGATGCCGGCGCCGCCGAGAAACACGTCCGAATCCTTGTCGGCGATGAGAAAAGTGTCATTACCGATACCGCCGTCGAAGGTGTCTGCGCCGCTTCCGCCCGAGAACACATCATTGCCGGCGCCGCCGTATAATTTGTCGTTGTCGCCGCCGGCATCGACGACATCTGCCCCGGCATGGCCGATATAATCGTCATTTCCTGCGCCGAGATTGATGATTTCGCCACCGTACCGGATTGAAGCAACACCGGAGAAATCGAAATCGTCGGCGTAGTTGGTGCCCGAAAGCGTGAAGCCGTTCAGATCGAGAATTTCGACGCTGGCCTCCTTTGGCAGGATCAGGCGCTGATAGGCGATAAAATCGTCCAGCCGGAGCCTGTCGGTTCCAAGCCCGCCGCGGAACGTGTCCATGAGGTTGTCCGTGACCACGAAAAGGTCGTCGCCGGCCCCGCCATCGAAATGATCATTGCCGCGGCCACCGTGGAGGATGTCGTCTCCAAGGCCTCCATACAGCTTGTCGCCGCCATCGTCGCCCAGCAGGGTGTCGTTGCCGCCGCCGCCGTAAATGATGTCGCTGCCGCCACCGCCGCGCAGGTAATCGTTTCCGAACTCTTCTTCCGGGAAACCGTTCTTTTCATAGCCGTAGATGATGTCGGGGCTGCCGCTGCCGACGATTTTGTCATTTCCCCGTGTTCCGTAGTAAGTTGCCACAATCGCATCCTTCTTTTCCAACGACAAAGATGTGCCCGCAGGATCGGAAAGGCCGGCCGGCATCGTGGACCGAGCCTTTCGCGAAAACGGGACGCGGGGCAACTCATCACCGCTCAACGGCGACGGCGGAGGGTCCGGTGCCGGGGTTTTTCGACGAACGACTGAAATCAGCCGACGAGCGCGGCTCGACACCGGCGTAAACCACAGCGATTATCCGGACATGACCATCGACCAAGCGCAGACCGCCCCCTTTACGCTCGCAAGCGCCGAAGTATCCGGCTCCACCGTTTTCGGTCGTGAGGTGGTGACGCTGGGGGTTGCCTTCGCCGCCACGCTTTTCTTCGTATCCAGCGTCATATGGGGAATTGCCGGGGTCGACCCCTTCCAGTCGGCATGGGGCAAGATGGTCGGCATAACCGGCGATGCGGTGCTTGCAGTAATGATCACGCTAGCTCTCTGGCATATCAGAGCATGGAGCCTGGGCGCGAAGGCGCTTGTTGCCTGTTTCCTGTCGCTGTCGGCCGCCCCGGTCTCCGGCCTTTTGGACTGGGGCTTCCATGCTTTTTGCGTCTGGCCGCAGCCTGTCCCGTTCAATGCCCAGTATTTCGCGCAGGTCGTCGTTTTCACCACCTCGGAGCTGTTTGGCTGGTCCTGTCTCTATCTCGCCCTTCAATACAATGCGCAGGTGCGCGAATCAGAGAAGCATCTGGCCGTCGTTCGGGAAGAGGCGCTTTACGCCCAGATGCGAGCATTGCAATATCAGGTGAACCCGCATTTCCTGTTCAATACGCTGAATTCCGTTGCCGGTCTGATGGAGGAAGGCGCCACCGAAAACGCACGCGCCATGGTGCTCCGGCTGGCAAATTTCCTACGCCGGACCCTGGCATTGGATCCTATGGCGGATGTGCGGCTGGACGCGGAAATCGCGCTGCAGCTTGACTATCTGGGCATAGAGGAAGCGCGCTTTTCCGACAGGATGGAGGTCAGACTGGAGGTGGATCCAACCCTTCACGCTGCAAAAGTGCCGGGGCTCATTCTTCAGCCTCTGGTCGAAAATGCGGTCAAGCACGGCGTTGCGCGGACGCCGGGCGCGGCCATCCTGATTATCGGCGCGCAGCGGGACGGCGATGGTTCGCTTCGGCTCTGGGTGGAAAATTCCGTTCCGACGGGCGAAAGGTCCGGAGCCGACGGCATGGGGATCGGACTTGCAAACGTCGCCAACCGGCTGGCGGCCCGGTATGCTGCCGCCGGCGCATGCGTGGCCCGTCCGGCAGGCCCGGGGCGCATTCGTGTCGAAATAGGAATGCCGCTCGTTCCATGATCGCACATCTTCCGCTGACCATACTGATCGTGGACGACGAGCAGATCGCCCGTCGGCGCCTGATCCGGCTTTTGCGCACGATGAACGACATGATCGTGGTGGGCGAGGCAGGCGATGTGGATTCTGCCGTCGCGGCCGTGGAGGCGCTGCGACCCGACATTCTCCTGCTGGATGTTCAGATCCCCGGCGGCGACGGTTTCACCGTCATCGAGCGTCTGGGTCGGGAATCGCCGCCCGTCGTCTTCGTGACGGCTTTTGACCATCACGCCCTGCGCGCCTTCGAAATGGAGGCGGTCGATTACGTGACGAAGCCGGTTGACCCCGAGCGGTTGGCGACGGCGATCCATCGCGCGCGAACCGCCGTGATCGGACAGGGGCGCGACGAACAGCTTGCCGAACTCCTGACCACGGTCGAGACGCTGCGGCGGTCGCTGCGCCAGAGCCAGGATCAGATTCATGCCCAGTCGTTCTGGGTGAAAAGCCGAGGCGCTCACCAGCGTATCGGAATAGAAAGCATCGACTACATTCAGGCTGAACGCGATTATGTCCGCCTCTTTGCCGGCGGCCAGTCGCATCTGGTGTCCGATACCATCTCCGCCATGCAGGCGCGTCTTGCCCCGATGGGCTTCCTGCGCATCCATCGCAGCACCCTGGTCCGGCGCGAGGCGGTGGTGCAGATGCTGCAAGGTCGCTATGGAACATTGACGCTGCGGTTGAGCGACGGCGCCGAATTGCGGGTCGGGCGCACCTATGTGGATGGCCTACGGGCGGCATTGGGCTTGAGCAACGCTTCGTAGCCACAGGAGCTGTATCACGCGCAGGCGCACGCTCGTTTTACAAACGGCTTTCGTCAGCGCGTCTTTGGCCGGGCAGGCGCCTTATTTCCAGCTCACGTAATCGTCGGCAACGCATCCAAACGGGACTCGTTCATGACCGAAGCGTTTCTTCAACTGGTCGCAGCCCCACGCATTCAACGGCTTCGGCATCATATTGTTGATATCCATGCCAGGGCTCTGAAATTGTGTGCCCGAACTTGTCACATACCAGAACCAAAACCCGAAAATGCCGACAGCGATAAGGAGAAGCGTGCCAAAGAAAAGTTTCAGCCGCTTCCAGATCGACATCCCCTTTCTCTGCTCCTCGACCAGCACAGGGCCTTGTTGACTGCCTGAAGCCTGCTGATCGGCAATGAGGGGCGCAAGAGCCGCGGCGCGTTCTTCATCGGTCAGATCGATGCGTTCCAGGCGATTGTCGACGAGCACGGGAAGCGCCGCATTGCCATGCCGGACCGCAAGCCCGATGGACTTGCCCTTCACCTCGCCGACGATCAAGGGCTCCTGTCCATTCATCATACGCGTGTAGGCGCTACGGCCGGTTTTATTGGCCGCGATCTTGTCATGGTAGGTGATTGAAAGCACGCCGCGTTTGCGGTCAAATGCAGTGATTTCCACGGGTATGGGCGACAGTATGGCCGGGCGACGCAATTGCCGCTTGGTACGCCAGATCCGCAAGGCCATAAAAATCATGCCAAGGCCCAAGCCTGCAAAGAAAAGCACAAATGCAGTCAGCGTGATGATCCTGTTCCACAGCATGTCCAGACCCAGGCTGATCGTTGCCAGCTCCGGATGATCCGCCGAAATCACCAGACCGGTTTCGTAGTCCCCGGTGTGAAAATCGACGAACATCACATTAACGTCGGTCTCGTAGTCTTTCCCATCATAGCTGTAGACGAGGCGTGCCTCGCAGTCCGTAAAGATGGCGCGTCGCGTCGTGCATTGTCCGTCCCGTACCTCGCCGGTTGCAAGAACCAGCGGATTCTGGCTGATCCTGAAATCGCGGACAACGCCCGGCGCCTCCCAGACGAACATGAACACCGCCAGCGCAAGGAGCAGCGGAGTCGACCAAAAATACGCACGGGGCGTGGAGATCACGTCGTGTTTCAAAGTCAGCGGACGATTGGGAAGAAGAAGAGGGGGCAAGGTCATGGAACTCTCCGATGCAACCCGAGGACGCGTCGATTGCGCATTGCGGTGGAACGTCAGCGGCGACGCTGCGTGCCGCGTAGCCCGAGAGAGGCGATACAACATCTCTCGCACCAATGTCATTTGGAATATTTGGCGGCCTTTCGAAACCGCACACAATGAGCGAGGGCATCGGCCACGAGACTGCTGTCCTATGGACCTTTCCTGCCAATCCATTCGGCCGTCTCGTGCTCTCAAGGAAAATGTCCGAATTGCACCGGGAGGGAACATGTCGCCGGTTTGACCGTTCGGTCGGAACAATGGAGAACGACCGATGGCACCCTTGAAATCAGTAAGCCCGCCCCGCCCGCAAGCGGATAATCTGGATGCGGCCATAAACGCCCTGCGCGAGCCGTTCACGGATCTTGTCACGCTGGCCGGCACAAACCTCGATGCGACAAACGGGCCGGAAATGCCCGCAGAACTGGTTGCCCTTGCACAACGCGCCGAAAGTGTAGGCTGGACCTACGATCTGGCAGAGGCTGCCATTCGCGCCCTGGCGAGGGAAGCAACCAACGCCGGAGACGCTGCCTTCGAATAGACCGCGTCCCATCCCCTAAAGTCGTGAAGCCGCCCCTCCGTAAAGGACGACGGCTCCGGGGCACGGTTCCCCGAAAGTGTCAGCTCTTGCCTTTCCATGGCACGAGCTTGGCTTCAAGCACCCGCATGCCGAGAGAAAAGCCGAAGGCGCACGCAGCGATAATGCCGATCCCGACGAAGACGACGTCGGTCGCCAGGAATTGCGAAGCCGACATGATCATGTATCCGATCCCGCGCGTCGAGGCGATCAGTTCCGCCGCCACCAGCGTACCCCAGCCGACGCCGAGCGCGATACGGATGCCCGTGAGTATCTCCGGTAGTGCCGAGGGCAGGACGATGTCGGCGAACACGTTCCAGCGGTTCGCGCCAAGAGACAAGGCAGCGCTGACGCGTTCGATCGGAAGGGACCGCACACCGGCCTGCGCCGAGAGGCATATGGGTGCGAACATGGCCAGAACCAGCAATGTTATCTTGGACGTCTCGCCGATGCCCAGCCAGATGATCATCAATGGCAGATAGGAAAGCGGCGGCAACGGCCAGTAGAATTCGATAGGCGTGTCGAGCACACCCTTTGCCCAGCGGTTGAGGCCCATTGCCAGCCCGATCGGGATGCCCAGCGAACAGGCGATGAGCGCAGCGGACAGAATCCGGAACAGGCTGGCATAGATGTGCTCGCCAAGCGAGGCGCCTGCGTAGCCGTCGTTATAGACGGCGGTTGCTTGTCGAACCACCTCTTCCGGCGTCGGCAGAAAGAGATGCGGCACCAGCCCCGATTTCGAGATCGCCCACCAGATTCCCAAAAGGGCGATGCCGGTAATGAGGCTTATTCCAACGGTGGATTTTTCACCGATGCCGAAGCTGCGCATCTTCACGAGTTTCTTGGCTGTCGGCTGGGATGGCCGGACGATAATCTTGTCCTGTGCGAAGTCGGTCATTCGGCAGCGCTCCTGAAATCCTCGGAACTATGGACGATGGCGCGGATGTCCGCGCGCAATCTGGCAAATTCGAGTGAGGTCTTGACGGCGCCGGCGTCACGGTCCCGCGCGAATTGATGGACGAAATCGAGATCGAAGCGCGCCACGATGCGACCCGGGCGTGGCGACATGACGATAACCTGCGTGCCGAGGAACAGCGCTTCCTCGATCGAATGCGTGATAAAGAAAATGCGCTTGCCGGTGCGATGCCAGATCGAGACGAGCAATTCCTGCATCTGTTCCCGCGTCAGGCTGTCCAGTGCCCCGAAGGGTTCGTCCATCAAAAGAATGTCCGGATCGGTGGCGAGAGCCCGCGCGATCCCGACCCGTTGACGCATGCCGCCCGAAAGCTCGTAGGGAAAGGATCTGGCGAAGTCGGCGAGCCCAACAAGCTGCAGCAGCTCCTGGGCCTTGTCCGTGCGCTCGGCTCTGCCGAGACCGGCGAATTTGAGACCGAGAGCGACATTGTCGATCACGGTTTTCCAGGGAAGCAGCGTATCCTTCTGGAAGACCACCCCGCGATCGGCTCCCGGAGCGGTGATCGGCCGGCCATCCAGCGTGATCGCTCCTTCCGAAAGAGGCAGGAACCCGGCGATGGCGTTCAGCAGCGTGGATTTTCCGCAGCCGGACGCCCCCAGCGCGACGACGAAACTTCGGTCTGGAATGGCAAGCGTGACGCGATCAAGCGCCTGGACGGCCCGTCCGTCGCGTCCTTCGAAATATACGCTTGCATGGTCCACTTTCAGCATCGGTTGCCCCTTCCCGGACAGAGCGGTGCCTCGCGGGTGACTGCCCGCGAGGCACGCGTTTGGATGTTTCCGGATCAGTTGCTCGGCGCGATGACGGCGTCGGGCGTCACGAAAGCGGCGTAGCTGTCGAGGACGTCGGAAACCTTGCCCTGTTCTTTCAGGAACTGGGCCGTGTCCTTGAGGATTTTTGCCGCGCCGGATTTTTCGCCGCCGCCAAGCCACGCCTCGGAGGCCTGAACGTCAGGGGTCAGAAGCGACAGGTTCTTGAGCGCCGCAGCCTGCTGCTCGGCCGTGCCGCCCAGTGTTTTTGCGAGCAGTTTGGCGTTCTCGCTATCCGGTCCCCAGGCTGCCTTGTCGGATGCGAAGGAGGCGTAGTTCTTGTTGATCACCGAGGCGAAGCCCTTCAGGAAGTCCGGGTTCTCGGAGGCGAATGCCGACGTGGCGACCCATGCGGAGAAAGTCGGAGCACCCTTGTCGGCGACATCCTTGGACGTGACCAAAACCTTGCCGTTCTTCTTCAGTTCGGTCAAAGCCGGATCCCAGACGAAGCCGCCGTCAATGTCACCCCTGTTATAGCCTGCAACGATTTCCGGCTGCGGAATGGCGAAAACCTGGACGTCCTTTTCCGTCAGCCCAAGGCTCTTGATGAGCGCGAGAAGCTGGTAGTGGTCGGTCGAGACGGGTGCCGCTGCAAGCTTCTTGCCCTTGAGGTCGTTCAGGCTTTCGATACCGGAGCCGTTGCGCACGACCAGCGCTTCATCGATGCCGGAGATCGAGGACAGGTAGAATGCCTTCACGTCGAGGCCGCGCGAGGTGGCGGCGGCAAACGGGCTCGAGCCGACATAACCGACCTGCACGTCGCCCGATGCGATCGCGGCGAAGATTTCGGCGCCGGAGTTGAACTTGCGGAAATCGATCTCGTATCCGGTCGTCTTGGCAAAATCACCGTTTGCGATGGCGACGGAAGAGGGCAGAGCGTCGGTCTGATAGGCGACGGTTACCTTCCTGTCGGCCGCCTCTGCGGTGGCTGCGGCGGCAAAGGCCAGTGCGGCGTAGAGAGCGCCGCGAAGCGCGTTGGAAATTTTCATGATGTCATCCCCTGTGCTCGGTCTTCGAGGACGCCCGTCCGCGAAGTGTTGCGTGTCAGTCCGCATTTGCGACTGTGTTCGAACTTAAGGGTGGGAAACGGCGAACGACAGTAAAAACTATCTAATTTATAGACGAAGAAGATAAAGAAATACCGGCTTTCCCGCAGAAGGCGGTTCGTCCGGATTCCAGCCCGGAGATTGTCGCTGTTGCGGCCCCCAGTGCAGCTGCGGGCATCCGAATTCTTGTCCCTTTCTTCCTGTATTCTGCATTTTACTTAATTTTAATTTAGGTGTGAAACCATCTGTTCGAGGCGATTTTCGGTCCTGTTTGGGTGGATCAGACGACACGCCTGAACGGGGAGTTTCATGGTCAGTCGATTTTTCTGGGGCGCATTGGTTGCCCTGACGCTCACGTCTGCAGCAAACGCCGGCAATCTGGCCGACTATAAGCGCCCGCTCTTCATTCCATTCGAAGGCGTGGCCGCCTATTCGCCCCAGCTGGCAACACTCGGCAAGATGCTGTTCTTCGATCCGCGTCTGTCGGGTGCCAAGAACATGACCTGCGCGACCTGTCACAATCCCTCCTTCGGCTTCGAGGCGCCGGTCGAAACGCCGGTCGGTGCGGCAAACACCCGCCTTGGCCGACAGGCGCCGACCGTGCTCAATGCCGCCTGGGTATCACCGAATTTCTGGGATGGCCGCGCCAAAAGCCTCGAGGAACAGGCCTCCGGCCCGATGACCGCCCCCGTCGAGATGAACGGCAAGCTGGACGTCATCGTGGCCGACCTTAAAACCATTCCGGACTATACGGCCTGGTTCGAGCAGATCTTTCCCGGCAAAGGCGTGACCGCCGAAAACCTGATGATCGCCATCGCCACCTATGAGCGCACCGTCGTATCGAGTTGGTCGCCCTTCGACCGCTGGGTCGACGGCGATGAAAATGCCGTCTCCGCCGAGGTCAAGCGCGGTTTCGACGTCTTTACGGGAAAAGCGGGCTGTTCCGCCTGTCATTCCGGATGGAACTTCACCGACAACCAGTTCCACGACATCGGCCTGCCGGATGATGATATCGGCCGCGGCGCGCTCGAAAAAAGCAACCCGAAAGCCATGTTTGCCTTCAAGACGCCGGGGCTGCGGAACACGCTCTATCGCGGCCCCTATATGCACGACGGCAGCATGAAGACAATGGACGAGGTTATCGCCCACTACGAGAGCGGCGGATTGGGCCGTCCCTCGCAGTCCGATCTGATGTTCCCGTATTCTTTGACGGAAGGCGAGCGCAAGGATCTGATCGCCTTCCTTGGATCGTTGACGGCCGAAAAGCAGGACATTCCCCTGCCAACCTTGCCGAATTGAGGGCCATAGCCATGAAGCTTTCCATTCGCCTCCAGATTCTCCTGCCGCTCATCGTCACGATCGTCGCTGGCTTCGGCACCGCCGGATTGATCGGCACCCAGGCCATCAGCGGTCAGGCCGCGGTCGAAACCGTCGTGCAAAAAGCGCTTCTGGCGAAGATGCTTGCGGCGCGAACCACTCAGCAATTCGAAGCGACGCGCCTCGTCGTCGATCGTGTGCTGGAGATGACGAATTTCATTCCGGCCGAAACCGTGGCCAAGGACCTGCAAGCAAACAATGGCGCTCTGGAAGCGACGCTCAAGGAATTTTCCACCAACAGCCTTTCCGACGAGCTTGCGCAGCAGGTGGCTGCCCTTTCGGAACTTCATCGCAGCTGGCTGTCGGACGTCGAAATGGTTCTCGGGATAAAGCCCAGCACGCAAATTCCGACGGCCGAGAAACTGGAACGGGAGCGCAAGGCGCTGACGGCCAAGATCGGCGACATCAACCAGCTGGTCGATACGCAGGCTACGAGCGGCGTGGCGGCAGCCGGGGGCGCTTTGACCCAGAAGATACAGACCGAACTGATGATCGCAGGCTTTGCCGCGATGCTCGGCCCTGTTCTCCTCACCCTGATCGCGCAGCGAATTTCGCGTCCGATCCTTCGGATTAACCAGGCGATGGACGCGATCGCACAGGGCGACACGCAGTCGACCGTCCCCTTTGCCGGCCGTGCCGACGAGATCGGACTGATGGCCGCGTCGGTGGAGATTTTCCGCCGGAACGCGATTGCCCAGGCCGACATGGAAAAAGCAGCGGAAGCACAGCGCCAGCGCGCCGAATCGAACCGCATGGCCGATCAGGAACGGGCAGAGGAACAGGCGGCCGCGCGTCTGAAAACAGCAACGCTCGGTCTTGCGCAGGGGCTGCGCCGCTTAGCAGCGGGCGATCTGGCTTTCGAATTGCGGGAGCCGTTCTCGGAAGAGTTCGAGCCGCTGCGGGAGGATTTCAACACCTCGGTCCGGCAACTGGCGGCAACGCTTACCGCCGTCTCGCAAAGCATCGCGGCGATGAGCGGCGAAACCCGCGAGATCAGCAACGGCACCGCTGAACTGGCCTCGCGGACGGAGCGGCAGGCCTCGACGCTGGAACAGACGACCATGTCGCTCAGCCAAGTCACGCAGAAGGTCAACCAGTCCTCCAGCATTGTCGAGGAAGCCCGCCAGCGGGCAAACCTGGCGAAGGAAAGTGCGACTGCCTCCAGCGATGTCGTCACGCACACCGTCGAGGCGATGAGCGATATCGAGCAGTCGTCGAAGGAAATCGGGATGATCATCGGTGTTATCGATCAGATCGCCTTCCAGACCAATCTCCTGGCCTTGAACGCCGGCGTCGAGGCCGCGCGCGCCGGTGATGCAGGCAAGGGGTTTGCCGTGGTGGCTCAGGAAGTGCGGGAACTTGCGCAACGCTCGACAGCCGCTGCCCGCGAGATCAAGGCGCTGATCGAGAAGTCGTCCCGCAACGTGTCGACCGGGGTGGAACTGGTGAACCGCACCGGGGCGGCGCTGGACACGATCAGCGAGCATATCGTTCACATCAACGGCTATATGGGGGATCTTTCGGCCTCCGCGCGCGACCAGACCGCGGGCCTTGCCGACGTCAACCAGGCCATGGGCCAGATGAACCTGGTCACGCAGCAGAATGCGGCCATGGTCGAGGAAGCGACGGCTGCCGGCAACCTGCTCGCCGAGGAGGCCGAACGGCTCGACCAGCGCATCCGAGGCTTCTCGCTGTCGGATACCTCCGGCCAGAGCCGTTCCGGCGGCTATCGGCAGGCGCCGGCACGCCACGTCGCAGCCTGAGAGCTTGCGACAACGCCTGTCAACAGGCGGCGGAATTCGATCCGAATGAAAACGCCCGGCACGAGACCGGGCGTTTGTCGTTTCGGATCGTCGCGGACGAGGCTCGGTCTCAATCCTCTTCCTGGAACACCACTTCGCGTTTCGCCTTGATGCTTGGCAGGAAGACGATGATGAGGACGGCGGCGGCAAGGAAGAGGAGGCCTGCGCTGATTGGCCTTGTCACGAAGGTCGAGGGATCGCCGCGCGACAGGATCATTGCCCGCCGCAGGTTTTCCTCCAGGAGCGGCCCGAGAACAAAGCCGAGCAGGAGCGGTGCCGGCTCGCAGCGCAGCTTGACCAGCGCATAGCCGATCAGGCCGAAGAAGGCGACGGCGTAGAGGTCGTAGACGTTGGAGTTGACGCTGTAGACCCCGATCGAGCAGAAGGCCATGATAATCGGGAAGAGCACGTAATAGGGGATCGTCAGAAGCTTTACCCAGAGCCCGATAAGCGGCAGGTTGAGCACCACCAGCATCAGGTTGCCAATCCACATCGACGCGATGATCCCCCAGAACAGCGCCGGCTGCTCGACGGCAACGTTCGGCCCGGGAACGATGCCCTTGATGATCATCGCCCCGATCATCAGCGCCATGACGGGATTGGCGGGAATGCCAAGCGTCAGAAGCGGGATGAACGAGGTCTGGGCGCCCGCATTGTTGGCAGATTCCGGACCGGCGACCCCCGCGATGGCGCCATGGCCGAATTCTTCCGGTGTTTTGGAAAGGCGCTTTTCGATGGTGTAGGAGGCAAAGGCCGCCAGGATGGCGCCGCCGCCGGGCAGGATGCCGAGCGCCGAACCGATGCCCGTGCCACGAATGACCGGCCACATCATCTCCTTGAAATCCTGCCGCGTCGGCATCAGCCCGCTGACCTTGGCCATCAGCACCGTGCGGGTCTTTTCGCCTTCCAGATTGCGCAGGATTTCAGCGACGCCGAAGACGCCGACGGCGACCGCCACGAAGTTCAGCCCGTCGGCATATTCGCGGATACCCAGCGTGAAGCGCGGTACGCCGGTATAGATGTCGGTGCCGACCAGCCCCAGCAGAAGTCCGAGCGCCAGCATGGCCAGCGCCTTGATGATCGAGCCATGGGCCAGCGCGACCGACGCCACGAGGCCGACGATCATTAGCGAGAAGTATTCCGCCGCGCCGAATTTGAGCGCAATTGCAGTCAGGGGCGGGGCGAAGATGGCGACGAGGAAGGTCGAGACCGTGCCGGCAAAGAACGAGCCGAGCGCCGCGATGGCGAGCGCTGCTCCCGCCCGACCCTTTCGGGCCATCTGGTAGCCGTCGATGGCGGTGACGGCAGACGAGGATTCACCCGGCATGTTGATGAGGATGGCCGTGGTCGAGCCGCCATACTGCGCGCCGTAATAGATGCCGGCCAGCATGATCAGCGACGAAACAGGCTCGAGTTGAAAGGTGATCGGCAGCAGCATGGCGATCGTCGCCGTGGCGCCGATACCGGGAAGCACGCCGATCAACGTGCCGAGCAACACGCCGATTAGGCAGAAAAGCAGGTTTTCGAGAGTGCCGGCGGTTGCGAAGCCGAGCGCGAGATTGTCGTAGAGTTCCATATCTATCGTCCTAAGAATCGCAGCCAGGGGCCGAAGCGCTCGAAAGGCAGGCCCAGCGCATAGCTGAACACGGCGACCGAAAAGACGGTGATGCCGAACGAGAGGGCCACCGCCATCAGCGGGCGCATTTTCTGCGAGGCGAAGCAGGCAATGAGCGCGGTGAAGAACAGCGCCACAACGAAACCCAGCCCGCGCACGGTGAGGCCGAAGAAGATCGGTGCCGGCAGGATGAACAGCACGCCCCGCCAGGCGATAGGCCCGATCGGCTCGCCTTCGATCCGTGTCGACTGAACCAGGATGACGACGCCCAGCAGGGTCATGACGATCGCAAGCGCAAGCGGGAAATACCCCGGCCCCATGCGGAACGTCGTGCCGAGTTCGAGATTGAAGGATTGGTAGGCAAAGAACACGCCGAGCGCGACGAAGATCGTGCCACAGATGGCATTTGTGGAATCGAAGGAAATTGATTTCATGGTACCCCCCTTAAAGCCGGCTCTTGCATAGACCGCCCCGGCAGAGCGGGGCGGACAGAAGCGACGGCCAGCGCAAGCTGCAGGACGGATGCCGCCGACAGGTGCCGGCGGCATCGGGCGATCGCGAGCGCTCAGTCGGCGTACTGGCCGGCGGCCTCGATGACCGGCTTCCAGCGGGTGATCTCGCTTTCGAGCTTGGCTTTCAGGGCAGCCGGGGTCGCGTCCGCTTCGGACGACGGCACGGTGCCGAGTTCAGCAAAGCGGGCAACGATGTTCGGATCCTTGAGTGCACCCTGCAGCGACTTGGAAAGGCGATCGTTGACGTCGGCCGGGGTACCCTTCGGGGTGTAGATGCCGTGCCAGATGCCGACCTGGAAGTCCGGCAGGCCGCTTTCGATGGCGGTCGGAACATCCGGCAGGACCGGCAGCTTGGCGGCGGACGTCACGGCATAGGCCTTGATCGTGCCGCCCTGGATCTGTTTGGTCGTATTGGTCGTCTGGTCGCACATGATATCGACCTGGCCACCGAGAAGGTCGGTCATGGCCGGGCCGGTGCCCTTGTAGGGCACGGTGACGAGCGGCGTCTGGATGGCGCTCATGAACATCATGCCGCAGAGATGCGACGCAGCACCAATACCGGCATTGGCCACGGTGACCGTATCCTTGTTGGCCTTGACGTAGTCGATCAGGCTTTTGAGGTCGGTCGGCTCGAAATCCTTGCGGGCAACGATGGTCATCGGAACATCCGTGACAAGGCCGACATATTCGAAGGCGTTCAGCGGGTCGTAGGCGAGCTTGCGGTACAGCGTGGCGCTGGTCGCCATGCCGATATGGTGAAGCAGGATCGTATAGCCGTCGGCTTCCGAGCTTGCGACGCGGCCGGCACCCAGCGTGCCACCGGCTCCGCCGACATTCTCGACGACGATCTGCTGCCCGAGATCCTTCGACATGGACTCAGCGACAAGACGTGCAACCGTGTCGGTCGGTCCGCCGGCCGAGAAGGGCACGACCATCGTGATCGTGCGCTCCGGATAGGTCTGCGCCGATGCAGTCGTGGAGAAAAGGGAAAGTGCGGCAATCGCCGTCATGCCAAGCATGGCGTTCAGTATTTTCATCGAAGTCCTCCCGGATGAAATATGAGCCAGCCAGCGCGGCTCCTCCCGCACTGATCGTGGTTGGCCTATTTGCGCAATTGCTGTTGGAGCATGCAATCGACCGTCGGCAGGCAAGCCGGAATTTGTCGCAGCGTGCGCCGCACCATGGGTGGATATGGAAACAAAGCGCCTCAGCGATGGGTGGATTTCCACCCATATGCCCGAAACGATGATCCACACTTCATCCGCGGTTCTCTGCTTCCAAATCTTCCAGCGCTTCACCGGATGCAATTTTCCGGTCCAGACCATATTTCTGCATCTTCTCGTAAAGCGTCTTGCGCGAGATCGACAGGGATTCGTAAACCGGGCGCAGGCTGCCGCCATGGGCGTTCAGCGCGCTTTCGATGACGCCTTTTTCGAAGGCGGCAACCTTGTCGGCAAGACGGGTGGCCTCCAGAGCCGTAATAGCGTCGCCCGGTCCGAGATCGAGACCGAGAACGAGACGATCGGCGGCGTTGCGCAGCTCACGCACATTTCCCGGCCAGTCGCGCTGGGCGATCTGCGAGGTCAGCCCCGGCGGCACGACGATATCGTCACGGCCATAGCGCGCCGATGCCTCGCGGACCAGCTGAAGGAAGAGCAGGGGGATATCGGCACGGCGCTGGGCAAGCGATGGAACGTGCAATGTCGCGACGTTGAGCCGGTAGAACAGATCGGCGCGGAAGCGCCCCGCCGCGACCTCGGCCGCCAGATCGACCTTGCTGGTCGCAAGGAAGCGCACATCGAGTTCGACCGTCTCGTTGGAGCCGAGCCGGGTGATGACGCGCTCCTGCAGCACGCGCAGGAATTTTGCCTGCAGATCGACCGGCATGGAACCGATCTCGTCCAGAAGGATGGTGCCGCCGCGGCCGTGTTCGAACTTGCCGTAGCGCGAACGGATCGCGCCGGGAAACGCGCCGGCCTCGTGGCCGAACAGTTCGCTTTCGATCAGGGTTTCCGGCAGGGCTGCGCAATTGATGGCGATGAACGGCCGGTTTGCCCGGGCGCTGATGTCGTGGACCGCGCGCGCGACGACCTCCTTGCCGGCGCCGGTCTCTCCGATGATCAGCGTATCTGCATCCGTTGCGCCAATGGCGCGCAGGCGGTAGCGCAGATCGACCATGACCTGCGTCCGGCCGGGCAGGCGGGCCTCGATATCGTCGCGCTTGCCGGCAACGGCCCGCAGGCGCCGGTTTTCGAGCACAAGGCTGCGCCGATCCATGGCCCTGCGGACGATCCCGGCGAGATGCTGGGCGGTAAAAGGCTTTTCGAGGAAGTCGTAGGCGCCTTCGCGCATCGCCTTGACTGCCAGCTGAACGTCGCCATGGCCGGTCACCAGAATGACGGGCACTTCCGCATCGATCTCGCGGATCTTTTCCAGGAGCGTCATGCCGTCCATGCCCGGCATGCGGATATCGCTGACGACCACGCCGGAGAAACTATAGCCGATCAGTTCGAGCACCCGGTCTGCGCTGGCGAAGGTATCGACGTCGAAACCCGACAACTCCAGTGCCTGCGCGGTTGAGCGGCGCAGTTCTTCCTCGTCATCGACCAGCAGGATGCGGGCTTCGCTCATTCCGCCGCCTCGCGGGCCGAAACCATTGCATCGAGATCGATACGGAACACCGCTCCGCCCTCCAGGTGGTTGCTGACGGACAGGCTGCCGCCGAAATCCTTGATGATGTTGTAGGAGATCGACAGGCCGAGGCCGAGACCCTTGCCGACACCCTTGGTGGTGAAGAACGGATCGAAGATGCGCTCGGCGATCGACGGCGCAACCCCGGGGCCGTGGTCCCGGACGATGATCGCGACCTTGTCGCCCTCGCGCCGTGCTGAAACGAGGATGCGGCGGTCTTCCAGCCCTTCGACAGCGTCTGCGGCATTGGAGATGACGTTGACCAGCACCTGCTGCAGCCGCACCGGGCCGGCCCGCACCACCGGCGGCGCATCGCCGAGGTCGACTTCCAGATGCGCATCGGCGGCGGCCAGCCGCGCGGCCACGATTTCCGCCGTGTCGCGCATGGCCTCGTCGATCGGAACGGCGGCCAGCTCTTCGTTCGGCTTGCGGGCAAAATTGCGCAGGTGGCGGCTGATGGACGCCATGCGGTCGATCAATCCGGAAATCCGCCTGATATTGTCGCGCGCCTCGACGATGCGGTTGCGGTCGATCAGCACAGCCGCGCTGTCGGCATAGGTCTTGGCGGCGGCAAGCGGCTGGTTGAGCTCGTGCGAGAGCGCCGCCGACATCTGGCCGAGGCCTGCCAGTTTTCCGGCCTGGATGAGGTCGGCCTGGGTCTGGCGCAACTGCTGTTCCGTCAGACGTTTTTCGGCAATTTCCTCCTCGATGCGCCGGTTGACGCGGGCAAGGTCGGCAGTGCGCTCCTCGACGCGGTGTTCCAGCTCGTTTTGCGCTTCCATCTGCATCTGCATGCGCTCGGCAAGCCGGGCGCGCCGCTGCAGCAGGATGGCGACCGCAAGACCGGCAAGGCAAAGCAGCAGCACGCCTGCGGCAACGATCGTGCGGGCCTGCGTCCGCACCGAACTTGTGTCGAAGAGGACGTTCACCGTCCAGTCCGCCTCAGGCACATATTGCGACAGGACAAGATATTCCCGTTTGTCTGTACCCTGACTGATGTTCATGAGCTTATGGTCGCCGGAGGTGTCGTGCTCGATCGGCAGGGCCGTCAGTTTTGCGTCGGAATAGCGCCGCGAGGCCTCGGTGCGCGCCCGTCGTTCCGGCGTCAGGGGCAGGATGCCGGAATAGAGCCATTCGGCGCTGCCGGTCATGAAGATGATGCCTTCCGGATCCGAGACGAAAATCTTGTATTCGCCGCCCCGCCAGGAAGCCTCGATCGTATCGATATCGACCTTGAAGACGATGACGCCCTTGATCACGGTACCGACGCGGATCGGCGAGGCGAAATAGTAGCCACGCTTCGAGGATGTCGTACCGAGTGCATAGAATCGCGACTGCCTGCCCTTCGCCGCCTCCTGAAAATAGGGTCGGTACGTGAAGTTCTGGCCGACGAAGCTCGTGGGTGCGTCGTAATTGCTCGCCGCGATCGTCTCGCCGTCCAGCGTCATGACGTAGATATCGGACGATCCGAGAAGCGTGTTGATCGACTTCAGATAGAGATTGGCCTCGTCGCGCAGGCGCTGGTCCGACGGTTGGTCGATCAGGGTCTCGATGCCCTCGTGATCGGAAATCAGCGCCGGCAGGGGTTCATAGCGGCTGAGATGACCGCCCAGCGCCGAGACCGCAAGCCTGAGCGCCGTTCCGGCCTGAAGTGCCGCCTCGTTCATATAGCTGCGCGTCGCCAGAACACTCCCCTGATAGGCGAGCGTAATGACGACGATCGGCAGGGCGCAGAGCGCCAAGATGAACCGGTTCCTCACGATACGAACGGGCTCCTCCCCCAATCTCATTCTGCCAATCTAAAACAGAAAAACGGCTCGGGGAACTGTAAAGCCGCACAACGCAAAACACCCGCCGAAGCGGGTGTTTGTTGAAGTCGGTATTGCTTAACGCTGGCGCGCCTTGCGGGCGGCATAGCGCCGGTCGCGCTCCGCCTTGCGTTCCGCTTCGTCGGCGACGACGCGGGCGATGCGGTCGCGGTCGGCGGCCTCGCGGGCTTCGGCATCGGCGCGGGCTTCGGCGTCGGCGGCTGCGGTGCGCGCAGCGGCTTCCGCGAGCTGGCGCTCGTTTTCCTGCTGCTTCAGGAGGTCACGCTCTGCACGGCGAGCCTCGCGGGCTGCGGCAATGGCTTCGCGTTCAAGGCGCTTGGCCACCATTTCCGGATCATCCGGCTTCGGCGCAGTCGCGAATTTCTTCAGCAGCAGCTTCTTGGCTTCGTCCGCGGCCTTGCGACGATCGGCAAAGCCATTTTCGTTCGGGTGTCTCAAACCTGGGTCGTCCTTGTCGATATCGGGTCGGTGATGGTTTCTCCCGGAGACCGCCATGCGGAATCAGGCCGGGATAAAACCTCTATACGCGGATTGCAGCCATTCGACCAGCTTTGGCCGTCACTTTCATGCAATCTGCAAGTTCGGTATTACCTGTGCTTCACAGGCTTGTTGATGACAGGCGCGGCAGCTGCTTCTTTTTCTAGGCGAAGCTCCCGCAATCTCAGCGTTTTTGCGTCGCGCTCCATGGCGACCGTGTCGATTTCGGAAATCGTGCGGTTGCGTGCCATGAACTGCGTCTGCGTCTTGCTGAATGCGGATTCAGCCTGGTCGCGCGCCTTGGTGGAATTATCGGTCAATCGCTTGTCCTGATCGGTGTGAAGGGTCGAAGCCGACCGCGAAAAAAAAGGCCAGGCAATTTGCCTGACCTCCGTTTGGAACGTGTCTCATCGACGATGCCAGTACATCCGTGGTCACCGGAGAGACAAATTCCGATCAGGCAGCCTGGAGCTTGCCAGCGGACATCTTGCCCGACTTGTTGTCGCGTTCCATCTCGAAGCCGAGCTTCTGGCCTTCGACGATTTCGCGCATGCCAGCGCGTTCGACGGCAGAGATGTGAACGAAAACGTCGGCGCCGCCGTCGTCAGGCTGGATGAAGCCGAAGCCCTTGGTGGCATTGAACCATTTAACTGTGCCAGTGGTCATAACGAACCCTTTCATAGCAATAAAATTACCGCCGTGCGACGCACGGTGGGTGGTATCTCGATTTTTGAAGGGGGAAGTTCGTCAGAGGCGCTCAGCGCCGGCAAAAACAAATATCGGTCAAACAACTATCGATGACCTGCAGATAGGCGCTTCCACACTGTTTGTCAACTTTTAGTTTTCCGGCGCAGGTAAAATCGACTTTTGGTCGTGATTGAAGGATCGTCGCATATGCTGAAAATGGTGAACGAGACTTATAAATCGTTCACCATTCATAAACAGTCCGTCCTGCGGACGTGACCTATCCTGACCGTCTCTCAAGGAGCATCTATTGTCCATCGAAACAGCCCGCCAGCCCGCGGGAAGCAACAGGGGTCACGATCATGCTGAACCAGATCAAGGGACTGCACCACGTCACGTCGATGGCGGCGGATGCCCGCACCAACAATGCATTCTTCACCGATACGCTCGGCCTGCGCCGGGTCAAGAAGACCGTCAACTTCGACTCTCCGGATGTCTATCATCTCTATTATGGTGACGAGACCGGCACACCGGGCACGGTCATGACCTATTTCCCATTCCCGGACATGGGCCGCGGCCGCCCCGGCACCGGCGAGGTCGGCACCACCGTGTTTTCCGTTCCGGAAGGCGCGCTCGATTACTGGAGCGATCGTCTGTCAGCGCGGGGCGCTACGGGACTGAAGGCCGAAACCACCTTTGGCGAAAACCGGTTGAACTTTGCCGGCCCGGATGGCGACGGTTTCGCCCTGATCGGTGTCAAGGACGATCCCCGCGCGCCGTGGACAAGCAACGGTATCGATGCCGACCATGCGATCCGCGGTTTCCACTCTGTTTCCATGCGGTTGCGCGATGACGGGGCAACCCGGGAACTGCTGACCTTCATGGGCTATGAAACGCTCGAGACCCGTGACGGCGTTACACGGCTTGCGGTGCCCGGAGCCGCCGCCGCAAGCGTCATCGATCTCGAGACCATGCCGAATATCGCCCGCGGCCAGCAGGGTGCAGGTTCGGTGCACCATGTCGCCTTTGCGGTCGAAAACCGGGAGAAGCAGCTGGAAGTGCGCAAGGCCTTGATGGACACCGGCCACCAGGTGACCCCGGTCATCGATCGCGATTATTTCTGGGCGATCTATTTCCGCACGCCAGGCGGTGTTTTGTTTGAGATTGCCACCAACGAGCCCGGTTTCGACCGCGACGAGGACACCGCGCATCTCGGCGAGGCTCTGAAACTGCCGCAGCAGCACAAGCACCTTCGGCCGATCCTCGAGCAGCACTTGCCGAAGCTGGACGCATAGGGAGAAAAGCGATGACTGTTCATCAGACTGATCATGGCCTCGACCATGGCTATGTGCACCGGCTGAAGGCCGGTGCACCGGGAAACCCGATCTTTTTCGTGTTCCACGGCACGGGCGGCGACGAGCGGCAGTTCTTCGATTTCGCCGCCGACATCATGCCGGAATCAACGATCGTCTCGCCGAGGGGGGACATCTCCGAACACGGCGCGGCGCGTTTCTTCCGCCGTACGGCGGAAGGGGTCTACGACATGGCCGATCTTGCCCGCGCGACGGAGAAGATGGCGGCGTTCGTGGGAACGCTGGCGCGTGAGCACCAGGCCTCCGAAATCATCGGCCTGGGCTTCTCCAACGGCGCCAATATCCTCGCCAATCTGCTGATCGAGAAGGGCTTGTTCGACAAGTCCATCCTGCTCCATCCGCTCATTCCCTTTTCGCCAAAGGACAATTCGGATCTGGCGGGACGGAAAATTTTGATCACGGCCGGCCAGCGCGACCCGATCTGCCCGGCACCGCTGACGCAAAGCCTTGCCGACTATTTCATTGCGCAAAAGGCGAGGGTGGATCTGGAATGGCATACCGGCGGGCATGACATCCGGCCGAACGAGGTGGCCGCGATAAAGGGCTTCATGGCTTAGTCTCCATCGGAGATGGGAGCGGCTGCGGTCGCTCTTTCTCGGAGCGGACTTTTTCAAGGAGAATTTGCCCTGTTCCTTCCGAAACAG
>UCJH01000032.1 GCA_900472785.1 Hyphomicrobiales bacterium
GGAAGGTGAATTTCTTCTGAGCTATGCCCGCGGGTTGCTCCCCACAGCCGAGGAGGCAATGGACTTCATGCGTAAGCCCGCCACACCCAAGACCGTGAGACTTGGTGTTCCCGAGGACTTTGCCGGCCGCAGACTAATCGATCTGCTGTCGGGTTTTTCCGCTATCTCACCGAACATAAGGCTTGACACCGTCAGCGGCTGGAGCGTGGAGTTGCGCCGCCTTCTTGATACCGGCGAGATTGATCTTGCGCTCATAAAGCGGGAGCCTGGTGATGGTGCCTCCCTGGCCACTTGGACAGAGGAGTTGGTCTGGGTCGAAAGCACACGCCGGCCAGTGAGGGATGAGCCGATTCCGCTCGCCGTCTTTCCTGTGGGGTGCATCTATCGGGAAAGAGCAATCCGCTTCATCGAGCGCAGCGGATGGCGCTGGCGTATTGCCTACACGAGCCAGGGACTGATGGGCGTGCAAGCGGCCGTTGCCTCGGGTCTCGGTATCAGCCTGCTGCCCTTAGATGCCGTTCTGCCGGAACATCACCAGCTTGGTGTAGCGGACGGGTTCGATTCGCAGCCGGCATCTGAGCTTGCTCTCGTCAAGGGAATGCTGCGTCTCTCGGCTGAGAGCCGGTCGCTCGCTGATTTTCTCGCTGCCAATATTTAGGTCGCGAGAGAACAAAGCGAGTGTCGAAGGCGCGTTGAGGCTCATCTGCGCCCGTCGCGCGCGTAAATTCCGTTGGTGATTGACACTTCGGTTGACAATGCGGTGGTGCGCCAATTTCGCCTCCTAAGGCTTGTTCCGTCGGACGCGCGACAACCTTGCTGATGGCGATGCGTCCGGGATTGGCAATGAAAGGGCCACGGTTGTTGCGGGTTCCTCTGCTGCTCGCCGAACTTTGTGATGAAGCCATCCCACTGCCCGACCGTCTGCAGGCTGATTGTCCTCACGCCTCAAGTGGCCAGGATGCTGCAAAATCTGTTGTAGTCGGTGACGTCCCAGGGAGTGGCTTAGCATTCGGCTGGGGCCGCGCGGATCAATCTCAGGTAAAGTCCAGTCGTTGCAAAACAAAGGGGTGGCCAGAACGTTTGCCACCCCGGCTACGCAGCGAGGTCGAATCGCTACCAGGGGACCACTGCGCCATCGAAGTAAAAACCGCCTGATGGACCATCTTCGTCCAACGTCGCAAGCCAGACAATTCCGCTCGCAGCCTGCTCAACTGTCCGGTAGCCCGAATGTCCGTTGAAGTCGGTAGCTGTGTAGCCAGGGTCGGCCGAATTGACTTTGATGCCTAATCCCGCAAGTTCTTTTGCGAGAGCCACTGTGACGGCGTTTAATGCAGATTTGGAACTGTTGTAGCCGAGGAAGTTGACGCCGTAGAATTGGTTATCCGGATCTGAAAGCCATCCAAGCGAGCCAAGACCACTGCTTACCATGACGATATTTGCGCCACCTGCATTTTGCAAGAGAGGCAAAAAGGCTTGAGAGACGCGGATGGGGCCAAACACGTTTGTCTCGTAGATATTGCGGATGTCGTCGACGGCCTGCTGTGAAGGCGTAACCATCTGCCCGGGTATCCCAGCGTTGTTGATCAGGACGTCGAGCTTGCCGTCCTCGCGCTCTACCTGCGCCGCTGCCCCTCTCACAGATTCGTCGTCCGTTACGTCGATCTTCAGCGGCCTGACGTCGATCCCTTCCGCAGATAGCGTTCGCACGGCGTTTGCCCCACGCGCGTCATCCCGGCTGCCGAGCCATATAGCGTATCCCAAACGACCGAGTTGGCGGGCCGTTTCAAATCCAATGCTTTTGTTGGCGCCCGTGATTAATACTGTTTTTTTCTGCATGAGATTTCTCCGTTGAAGCGATCCACCTATCATCCGGTCAAGATATCTGATGGGAGGGGTATCGATAACCACTCGAAAACGCATAAGCTGATCGTCATGGCGAACAATGAAGAACATCCGAGTTTCGACGACTTATCGGTCTTTCTCGACATCTGCGACACCGGCGGCTTTCGTACAACCGCGCAAAGAATGGGCCTGTCTCCATCATCGGTGAGTGAGAAAGTGAAGCGCCTGGAACTGAGCATCGGAGTTCCTCTGCTGACAAGAACCACACGAAGTGTCTCGCCAACCGACGCGGGAAGAGCTCTCGCGGACAGGCTCTTGCCGCTCTATCAGGAAGCGCGTGCCGCCCTGAACGATGCGGCAAGCTCTCACCTTGAATTTCGAGGCCTTCTGAAACTGAATGTAACCGGCGCGGTCATGGTAGACATTCTTCCGCCGCTCGCCGACCGCTTTCTTTCCGCTCATCCGGGCATACGGATGGAACTTGTCGTTGAGGACAGGTTGGTAGACGCTGTTGCAGCCGGTTGCGATGCTGGCATCCGCTATGTCGAGCATCTCGCTCAGGACATGATCGCGATACCAATCGGTCCTAGGACGCAACGGACCGCACTTGCGGCGGCTCCGTCTTATCTTGCGCGTCATGGCAACCCAACACATCCTGATGAATTGCCCGAACATGAATGCATACGCCTGCGCTTCTCCAGCGGTGCGTTCGTACCTTGGGAACTCGAGCGGGACGGCGAGGCGATCATTGTGGATCCACCGGGTCGGCTGATTGTCGGTGTAGATGGGGCAGGTGCGGCGATCGACCTTGCCCGTTTTGGCCGGGGGCTGATCTACACTTTCGAGAACTGGCTCGAGCCGCATTTTTCTTCCGGCGAACTAGTGCCTGTGCTTCCCGATTGGCGGGCGAGCTTTGAAGGGCCGCGCCTCTATTTCTCCAGCAGGTTTATGCCCGCGCCCTTAAGGGCGTTCGTCGATTTTATAAAATTAGATGCTGCTGGGTGAGATGGGCATTGCGCGGCCAGCAGCCGCGACGTGAGGATGCTGGCGTACGTGTCGGACCATCGTTGTCATCCTTACATTCTCTCTTTGCTGGGGCTCAAGGACGCCATTGTTGCGGGCGACTGCCATCAGTTCCCGGTCGAGATAGAAAGCTAGACTGATCAGGGCTGAATGCTTGAACGCTCGTGGGAAGTGACCGAGCCACTGGGCGCGGAGGTCGACATCTTCCGCGTAGAGCCTCACATGGTTGGAGTTGTTGTGTGCGGCCTCAAACACTCGTCGGGCCTCTTTCAAGTCACCAGCGCGAGCGAGATACTTATCGTAGCAGAACGAGCAACCGCCGGGTGTGGGTTGCGCGGCCGCCATCTTAGATCAGGAGCGTACGGATCAACAGGCCGACAACCGTGACCGTTCCGACTCCTGCGAGCCACAGTCCAGCAAACCACTTCAACTTTCTAAGGCAGCCGCTCATCAGTGGTAACCTTCCTCCGGATCGACCTTTCCGCGGAACACCCAGTAGGCATAGCCTGTGTAGGCGAGGATCATAGGAAGGAGAACGACCGCCCCGACAAGGAGGAATTTTAGTGAGCTCTCCGGTGCTGCGGCATCGCTGATCGTTAAGACGCCGGGGATTATGTAGGGGTAGAAGCTAATGCCCAATCCTGCAAAGCTTAGAACGAAGAGGCCGAGCGCTGCGAGGAAAGGCTGAAGATGCTTGCCGTGGATAAGGCCGTGCCAAAGCGCGGAGGCGCAGACAGCGAGCAGCAGTGGCACAAACGACGAGAAGAAGGCGGTCGGCCAGCCGAACCAGCGTTCGAAGTACATCTCGTTGATAAACGGCGTCCACACGGAAATTGCACCTATCAAGGCCAGGAGGCAGACGCTTAGAGGACGTGCGAGCTTCGCCGATCGCGCCTGGATGTCTCCCGAGGTCTTGAGATTGAGCCACGTCACGCCGAGCAGCGCATAGCCGACGAGAACCGCGACGCCGGTCAGCGCCGAGAAAGGCGTCAGCCAGTCCCACCAGCCGCCCGCGTACCGCCTGCCTTCTACGGCGATACCTTGTACCAGTGCGCCGAGCGCGATTCCCTGCATGAGAGCAGCGACCGAGGACCCGATCCAAAAGCCGAAGTCCCAAAGGTGTGACTCATGGTGCGTGCGCCAGCGGAACTCGAAGGCCACTCCGCGGAAGATCAGGCTGACCAGCATCAGGATAATCGGCATGTAAAGTGCCGGCATGATAATCGCATAGGCGAGCGGGAAAACGGCCATGAGACCACCGCCGCCGAGGACCAGCCACGTTTCGTTGCCGTCCCAAACCGGGGCAATCGAGTTCGTCATCACGTCGCGGTCGCGCCTTTGGCGGAAGAAGGGGAAGACGATCCCGATCCCGAGGTCGAAGCCGTCCAGCACGACATAAGCAAGGACCGCGAAGGCGATGATGCCGGCCCAAATGAACGATAGGTCAATGGCCATGATGTCCTCCAACGGGGTGATCCTGTGCAGCACCCGGCGTGATGCCCGTGGTGCGGATCGGACCAGCATCCAGTTTCCGATCCGTGTCCAGAGGCGTCGGCGGCCGTCGCATGAGTTTCAGCAGGTAGTAGACGCCCACGCCGAAGACCACGAAGTATACGGCGATGAAGATGAGCAGCGAAGTGCCAACCGCGGGAGCGGAAACCGGAGAAAGGCTGTCGGCAGTTCTCAGATGTCCGTAGACCGTCCAGGGCTGGCGGCCGACCTCGGTCGTGTACCAGCCGGCTAGCACTGCCACGAAGCCTGAACCTCCCATGGCTACCGCGACGCGATGGAGCCAGTGCGTGTCGTACAGGTTCCCCTTCCAGCGCGCCCACAGAGACCAAAGCCCGACGCCGAGCATCAGGAAGCCGAGGCCGACCATGATGCGGAAGGTGATGAACGGCATCAAAGCCGGAGGACGCTGGTCGCGCGGCCACTCCTTCAGTCCCTTGATCTCGCCGTTCAGTTCGTGCCTCAGGATCAACGAGCCGAGATTCGGAACCTCCACCGCGTAGCGGGTGGTCTCCGCCTCGTCGTCCGGAATACCGAACAGGACAAGAGGAGCACCATCCTTATGCGTCTCGTAATGTCCCTCCAGGGCCGCGATCTTCGCAGGCTGGTGTTCCAGCGTGTTCAGGCCATGCAGGTCGCCGACGAAGATCTGGATCGGAGTGACGATGGCTGCCATCCACATGGCCATCGAGAACATGATCCGGGCCTGGCGGTTCGTGCGGTCCTTCAGAAGGTGCCACGCGCCGACGGCGCCCACGGCGAAGGCGGTGGTCAGGAAGGCCGCCATCACGGTATGGGTCATCCTGTACGGGAAGGACGGGTTGAAGATGATCTGCCACCAGTCTTCCGGCACAAAGACGCCGTTGGCGTCGATGCTGAATCCGGCAGGCGTATGCATCCAGCTATTGGCCGCCGTGATCCACGTCGCCGAAATCAGCGTGCCGATCGCCACCATCGCGACCGCCACCATGTGTGCGGTGTCTCCGACGCGCTTGCGGCCGAACAGTGCGATACCAAGGAAGCCCGCTTCCAGGAAGAACGCCGTTAGGACCTCGTAGCCCATCAGCGGGCCGATGACCGGACCCGCCTTATCGGAGAAGGCAGACCAGTTGGTGCCGAACTGGTAACTCATCACGATCCCGGAAACGACGCCCATGGCGAAGGTGACCGCAAAGATCGTCTTCCAGTATTCGAAGAGCTTGAGATAGGCCTCTTCGCGCTTCCACAGCCAGAGTGCGTTCAGGACAGCGAGGTAGCTCGCCGTCCCGATCGAGAAGGCTGGGAAAATAAAGTGGAAAGAGACGGTGAACGCGAATTGTATTCGCGCGAGCATCTCGGCTTCCAGACCAAAGAAGGTCATGATGGCTCCAATTATCTAGGGACCCTCGAACGTCATGCCGAGAGGCTAGTTGCAGTTGCGTTATTCGCTTAGGTAGCTGCCGACACACGCGTCGCGCTGTAGAATGACGTGTCGATGTGACCCGGGCCCCGATGCTCTTTTATGAGCGCATGGACGATCTCACGTGTTTAAAGAGCGGGTTCGTTGTATGCGGAGGCGAGGCTCCTTTGCTTTTTCCAGCCTTGTCTTCAGTCACCGTTCGTTGATAAACCTTCCCACTGGAATAAACGCGCCGATAAGCAGCCGCGCGACGTCGCTCGTGGCCTCTGCAGCAGCAAGCAATCGGAGGGTTCTGCCTCGCGTCATAAGATTCTCCTTAGAGAGATCGTTTAGCCGGATAGGTGTTGTCGGCTCTACTGTCATGCCGCTGTATCGCGCGTCGACATCCCATGCCACAAACCGGAGCAGACCGCTTTTCGCCGCCGTCATTCGCCAGACCTTACGGAGCGAATGTAGTTCAGCAACTCAGTGATATCTGCATCCTTAAGGCCTGCGAACGCCATTCTGGTGCCCGGGACCAGCTTATGCGGATTGCTGAGAAAAGCGCGAAGCGTCGTCTCATCCCACACGAGGCCACTCTCGCGCATCGCTTTTGAAAAAGGATATGAGGTCGATGCGGCCGGACGATCGATAAGACCAGTGAGCACCGGTCCCGTCGAGTTTTGCGCGCCGCGTCCGATCTGATGACAATGGGCGCAGGCGGCGAAGATGGGGGCGAACGTCTCTTTCGGAGGCGATGCGACCAAATTCGCCAACGATGCTGTCTCAGGGGTGCTTTCCGGGTTGTCACTTAGCAGGTACGTCATGCCGACAAGGGCTGCCAATCCAAGTAGGCCGGCACCTAAAATGTAAGAGGTTTTCAAGTGTAAATCCATTTTTGCCGCAGCCGTCTCCAGCAATCGGGCGATAAACAAAAGCCGCAATGAGATTGCGCATGGGCGAGTAAATACCGTTCACGGGTTCAGAAGGTTTCGTATCTTCTTCACCGCTACCTCCGACTCCTCGCCATACGAAATCGTTCCCTTCATCTTTCCGTCTGCATTGACGACTATGACGGAAGCCGTGTGGTCCATCGTGTAATCACTGCCGTCATCCGCGGCCGGAATTTTCTTGGCGTAGACACGCCAAGCCTTTACCGCCTTTTCCATCTCAGCCGGATCGCCCGTGAGCCCGCTTATCCTATCTGTGAAATTCGATATGTAGGTGTGCATCATCGGCGCCGTGTCCCTCTCTGGATCGACCGTAAAGAAGTAGGCCTTGAGACCGTCGGCTTGCGGCCCAAGTGTCTTGAACCAGGTCGTCATTTCGTAAAGGGTGGTGGGGCAGACGTCAGGGCAGTGCGTGTACCCAAAATAGACCAGCGACGGGTGTCCCTTGATAAGCTCCGGCGTCCACGCCTTTCCGGTATCGTCAATAAGGCTGTATGAGATTTTCTCGTCAGGTATTGACGAGCCGCTACTTGCAAGCTGATGCTGCGGGTTTGCGAAGAAGCCGGAATAGATTATTTGGACCGCTAGTCCTACGATCGCGACCGCGGAAGCAATAAGTACGATGTTCCTGACTTTCGTCATGATGACCTCAATTTTCTAGAAAAGTCGTGGGCCTGATTGCTCCACTGGATTGGGGGAGCGAGGGGCAATCAGTGTGCCCGCGCTTTTTCCGACATCGACATAGACGCAGGTTTTCCGCCGGCCAGACCCGCCACTGGAACGTCGAGGGTTATGCTTCCCGCTTTCTCGAACGTCAGTGTGGTCCTGACAGATTCACCCTGCTTGAACGGGACTGGCACCTTGAGATACATGATGTGATACCCGCCGGGCTTAAGTTCGACGGTCTCGCCAGCCGGGACCTCCAGTCCATTCTGCATCTCGCGCATGATCATCACGTCGTTCTGTATTTTCATTTCGTGAACCGCGACCTGACCAGCTCGATCAGATTGCGCCGAAATTAGGCGATCGTCGGCCTTCCCGGCATTGGTAATCGCCATATAGCCAGCACCCACCGGTGCATTGGATGCCATTGCTCGCGTGTAGGGCTCGAAAATTTTTAGATCACCCAGTGTGACCTCTGCAGCGTGGACGAATCCATTGCAAAGCAGCGAGACTGCCAGGGTGATTGAGGTAGTGCGCATGTATTGCATCGTGTGTTCCTTGAAACGCGCTTAGGCTGCGCTGCTCGCAGATGGCCAGCGAGACGGAGGGTCGTGGGTTTGCGAGAGCGCGTAACGTCGTTGAGATCTCGGTCCGAACCCGTCTAATTGGAGACACCGACGTCAACGACGCAAAGACGTCAGATGAAACGACCCGGCGTCATCGCTCGGCACCAATGGGCTGGAGCAATCAGACGGCGTCTGTAATGCTGCAACGTATCGAGGGAAGCGGCGATTGGTTGATGTTCCGCAAATCGGCTGCTGCTGACAGCACAGAGAGTGCTGCTCGCAGGCCATAGTTGGTTCAGCTAACCATGTCGGAAGGGGGCGCGCGCGGTGAATTGTTAGGGGGGAAAAGCTTGCGGTAGGATGCCTCGGTTCGAAGAGGCACAATGGAGACGATTTTACTACGGATCGGCACCCCGATCCCATCCACTGGTGTCGGCAACACAACCGAAGCCGTCAGACGGCAGACTTCGCAACTTGAACCGAAATGCGGCTTGCCGTGAAGTGGCTTTCCGTCGTTCGAAGGCAAACAGAGAACCGGAACAGATCCGTCCGGCAGAGTGTACTGGGACAGTTCGCTAGCCGGTATCGAGTGCGCATAGAGGGCCGGGGGCTTATGGGCGAATCCGATAAACAGAAGAGCCATCACGCAGATAATGCGTGCGGCCCAATGTTTGGAAAAGATCGATCGCCTTGCCATTCTTGCCCCACGTGCCATGTGGCACGCCGTCGACCATATCCATAAGAGACCGGCAGCTCAATGCGGCAATTCGTGCCAGCCGGAACCTATTAAACATCGGCAGAGAAAAACAGTATCAGCGCCGACAGCGCAGGAGAAATATGCCGATTCTTTGGGTAGTACATTTGCCAGCCAGGAAAGCTTTGACACCACTCATCTAACACCTTGAGCAAACGCCCCGTCCTCAGGTGATCCAATACCGTCGCTTCCGTAATGCAGGCAATGCCGACGCCGTCCAGTGCTGCCTGTATCAGAAGATCGCTGTCGTTCGAACAAAGCGGGCCGTCTGGCTCAAGCACCATTGTTTCTTCACCAAAACAGAACTCCCAAGGGAGCAGCCGCCCACTCGGAGCGAGCCGATAATTAAGACATTGAAAGCTTAGAAGATCACGCGGGGACATAGGTCGGCCATTTGTCTCGAAAAAGCGCGGAGACCCGACTACCGCACCCTTCAGTGGCCCGCTTATGTCCGCGGCCAACATGTTTCGAGACACCTGCTCGTTCAGCCGTATACCGGCGTCATACCCTTCTGCGACGCTATCGATCAACGCGTCATCCACAACAACGTCAAGCTTGATCTCGGGATACATGGTGCAGAAATCGGCAATCCTAGGAGCAATTGCCATTTGAACAGCTACCCTGGGTGCTGTCAGTCGAACAGTTCCCGAGGGCCTCCCTCGTTCCGCAACAGCCTCATCCAGTGCATCAGTAATCTCGAGAAATGCTGGATCCAGCCTTCGCTGCAGCCGTAGTCCTGCATGGGTAAGTGCTACGCTTCTCGTTGTTCTGTTGAAAAGGCGGACCCCAAGACGGGCCTCTAACGCTCGCAATGTGTGACTTACCGCTGAAGGCGAAATCGCTAGCGAATCTGCGGCACGGCGAAAGCTCCCCAAGCGCGCCACGGCTAGGAAAGTTTCCAGTTCGGCATACTCTACACCACGCATTGCTGCTCCCTGCTCATCAGTGTCATGCGGATATAATGGATTGTTTCGGGAGACAAAAAGCCCACTTTCATCGCGATATTCAAAGGAGAACGGAGAAGATGGGTTTGAATCCAAGACTTTCGGGAAAAGTGGCACTGGTTACAGGGGCCGGGACAGGTATCGGTAAAGCGGCGGCGCTGAAATTTGCCGCAGAAGGTGCAGCCGTCGCACTTACGGGACGGCGAGAGGCTCCCCTCAAAGAGGTCGCTGCGATGATCGCGAAAAATGGCGGAAGTTCCGTCGTCTTACCGTCTGATATCGCTGATGAGGGTGCGGTTGAAAAGCTGCTGTCCGACCTCCAAACCGCACTTGGTCCACTGGACATCGCCTTTAACAATGCTGGGATCATGGGGCCATACAAGCCGATACTGGAAATCGAGCCGCATGAATTCGACACTGTCATCGCAACGAACCTTCGAGGTGTCTGGTTGCTTGCACGGGCGCAGATCAAATCATTTGCGGCTTCTGGTCGGAAAGGAGCGATTGTAAATACATCGTCATTCGTGGCGGACGCGGCGACACCAGGCATGACAGCCTACGCGCCAAGCAAAGCTGGGCTCAACGCTTTGACACGAGCACTTGCTCTCGAAGTCGGCGCACAGGGAATTCGCGTCAACAACGTCGCGCCAGGTGTCATCCGGACACCTATGTCAGACGGGCTGACTCCAGAGGCTTACCAGGCTCTTGCAGATCACGCTGCACTTAAACGCCTGGGCGCACCTGAAGACGTTGCGGACGTAGCAGTATGGCTTTGTACAGATGAAGCTCGCTTCATTACGGGGCAGACGGTCCGCTGTGATGGCGGGTTCTCAATACCAGGACTTCACTCGAATGGATAAGACTGGGCGTTTGGTGTTGGGCGTGGCCGCTCACGCCCGATGTCTTACATGTAGTCTTCTGCCCGGAGATCACATCGTAGCGGACCGTGCATCCAAGGTGTGAGCAAAAGGCAAGATTTGAAAAAAGCAAAGCAGTATTGCACGCTCGCATTGGAGCCAGCCAAATGTTGCTATACCAGTTCCGGATGGGAACAAATCCCCGCCGTGTGATCATCTACCTTTCTGAAAAAGGCCTCGAGATCCCCCGCTACGAGCTAGATTACGCCCGCATGGAGCACCGAAGCGAGTGGTACCGGACGATCAATCGGGCAGGTAGGGCGCCTACGCTCGTGACGGATGAGGGGGTCTCAATTACGGACTCAGCAGCCATCGTGGAGTATTTTGAGGAAATTTACCCTGAGCGATCCATGATTGGTTCTGATCCGCTTAAGCGTGCGAAGGTTCGATCGCTCGAACGCCTTGGGACTGATCTGGTTGTGAGAGCACAGCTATGGTTTTGGAACACGACCACAGCGTTTCCGGCGAAAGAGGCGGAACCTTCATCCGAAACGTCGACAAAACTCTACCACTATGTCGGCGAGATCCTCGAAGTATTGGAGAACGCGATAGGCAGTAATCAATTCTTGGCAGGCGATACCCCAACAATCGCCGACTTCACGGTCTTTCCGGTTTTTCAAACGGCTCGCGAGCGGTTCAATCTCTCGTTCGGAGATGAATTTCCTCTGCTGGACGCATGGTACCAAAACTTCCGACGACGCCCGAGCGCGGACTATTAGGTCGAACTAAGGGCCCAATGCATGAGCTCGTGTTGAGCTAAAGTTTGAGCTGCAGATGGCTAAGCGCTGGCGGGCGATCCCACCGCGGTTGCAGGAGGAGCTGTCCTGAGATATATAACGAACGATGCAAAAATACCGTTCGTCTCAGGATCTCGAAAAAAGGCGGCCGCTACCGCGCGGTCGACCTAGGGCATTCGATCGTGATGCTGCTCTCACCGCTGCGACGCACCTCTTCTGGAGGAAGGGATATGAAGCTACATCGATTGCAGATCTGATCGAAGCGATGGGCATAGGTTCCCCGAGCCTTTATGCAGCGTTCGGTTCGAAGGAAGCCCTGTATGCGGAGGCCATCGGGTTTTACGGTCGTACTTACGACTCTCTCGTTTGGGCGAAATTCTCCTCTGCTTCCAGCGCTCGCGAGGCAGTTGAAGCATTTCTATTCGATTCTGCTGCGGTGTTAACGGGCGCAGTATTGGATATTCCTACTGGATGCATGCTGACGTTGTCTGCTGTCGGAAGCGAAGGACATTCAGACCTTGGGGAGTTGGTGCGTGCCGGTCGTGCGGGAACCCTAGCGCGTATCAAAGGCCGTATCGAACAAGCAATTGAGCATGGTGAGCTTCCCCCCTCGGTCGACGCCCATGCTTTGAGCCGATTCATCCAGACCGTGCAGAATGGCATGTCGCTTCTTGCCCGGGATGGTGCAACCAGTTCCGAGCTTAAATCTGTCGCTGAATTGGCTATGGGCGGATGGGACGCTCGGGTTGAGCATGCCGCGACTTCCATGCCCAGCGACTAATTCCGGCCTCGAGGGAAGGTGAGCATTGGGGTCAGTTTAACCGTAACCGGTGTGCCGCCCCAAAATTGGGCGACTATCGCCTCGCTTATCGAGACCTGCAAACTCAATGTAAGCGCGAATTTCTCCGCACCTTCTGCAATTGATTGAGCTTTGGCATGAGGTGTCCACTTAAAAAGAGGTGGACACCAAGTTATGGATGAAGGTCAAAAGCTCGCGGTACGGCTGGTCGGTCGGAATGGAAGACGCCGCTTCGATCAAGGGTCGAAGGATCGCCTTGTTGCTGCCTGCCTTGAGCCCGGCGCATCGGTATCGAAACTAGCGCGAGAACATGGGGTCAATGCGAACCTCGTTTGGAAATGGATCAGGAAGCACACCCAGACCTATCTATTATCGCCGTCTTCGATATCTGCGTTTGTCCCCGTTCAGGTCGCCGCTCCCAGCAGGGAGCTCGACATTGAGATGCCTGCGGTGGATCGCGAAAAGCGATTGCCGAGAACCGACAGGAACGGTCCTCTTTCCTCTCCAGCGAAGGTGAGCGCGTCACTGCCCAATGGTGTGAGACTGACGCTGGAGTGCAATGATCTCAACGGATTGACGGCGATAATCGGAGCGTTGGGTCATGTTCAGACTGGGCGCTGATCTGAAGGTCTACCTGCATCGGGAACCGATCGACTTCCGGGCCGGCATCAACAGCCTTGCGGTCCTGGTCCAGGAGACAATGGCGCTGGACCCGTTTGCTCCTGCAGTTTTTGCCTTTTGCAACCGGCGACGTGACCGTGTGAAGCTGCTGTTCTTCGATCGGTCGGGCTTTGTGTTGATCCTGAAGCGGTTGACGGAAGACAAGTTCCGGTGGCCGCGCCGAGAGGTGCCGGTGGTTACACTGACGACCGAGCAACTGCATTGGATTCTCGACGGGATCGATATCGATGCGATGATCCGCCATCCCGTGCGGCAATATCAGATCGCCGGCTGAGGCGGGGAATTGAGCTGTTGACGCGGCGACGCGGCTCAGATTCAAAACTGAGATGACCCGAACCGGCGAACCGAGCGTTGCAGCGCTGATGGCGCAGTTGGCGGCAAATGCCGCCGAAATCGCTGCGCTCAAAGCCGAGAAGGAAGCGCTCTCGCAGCGGGTCGTCAAGCTGGAAGAAGAACTGGCGCTCGCAAGGCTGCATCGTTTTGCACCCCGCAGCGAAAAGCACGTCAATCGCATCTTCAACGAGGCCGAAGAGGCCGCAGACGAGGATGATCCTGATGATGGCGACGAGGTTGTCGCCGATCTCCCGGATACAGGCTTGCCGTTGGTCGATAGCGCGGCGGGAAAGAAGCGTGGCCGTAGACCCTTGCCGGAAAACCTGCCGCGCGAACGTGTCGAATACGATCTGCCCGACGATCAGAAAGCTTGCCCTTGCTGCGACAGTCAAATGCATCGCATGGGCGAGGCCGTTACCGAGCAGCTTCATATCGAGGTTAAGGCTAAGGTTCTGCAGAATGTGCGGTTCAAATACGCCTGCCGCCACTGCGATCGCACCGGGATCAACACGCCTGTCGTGATCGCACCGATGCCGCCGCAACCATTGCCGGGCAGCATTGCCACCGCCTCGACGCTGGCCTTCGCACTCGTCCACAAATACGTCGATGGCACGCCGCTCTACCGCGTGGCGCAAACGTTCGAGCGAGCCGGCGTTCCCATCAGCCGTGGCGCTCTTGCTCACTGGGTGATCGGTTCGAGCGAGAAGCATCTACATCGCATCTACGACGCTCTGAAGCTGCGGCTTCGATCGCAGCCTCTTGTTCATGGCGATGAGACGACAGTTCAGGTGCTAAAGGAAAAGAACAAGGAAGCCACCAGCACGTCGTACATGTGGGCTTACCGCAGCAGCGAGGACAGTGACGAGCCAATTGTACTGCTCGACTACCAGCCGGGCCGCGGCCAGGTCCACCCGCAGGCCTTTCTCGGCCACTACCGCGGCATATTGGTGAGCGACGGCTACACCGCCTGGCGCACATTACATGGCGCAACCCATGTCGGGTGCATGGCCCATTCCCGGCGGCGCTTCGTCGAGGCCCTCAAAACCCGGAAGAATGGAGGCGGACCACCGGAACAGGCACTCCGGTTCTTCGAGCAGCTCTACCGGATCGAAAAGCAGGCGCGAGACAGAAAGCCCGACGCCGGTGACACGCAGGCCGATTGCGTTCGCCGTTTCCGGCAGCAGCACAGCCTACCTGTCCTGAACGCGCTCAAGTCATGGCTCGACGATATCGCGCCGAGGGTCGTGCCGGATACCAAGCTCGGCGATGCCGTGTCCTACACCCTGAACCAATGGGGTTATCTGACGCGCTACATCAGCGACGGCAGGATGCCGATCGATAACAACATTCTGGAACGTGACATAAGAGTTTTCGCGACCGGAAGAAAATCGTGGCTGTTCAGCGACACCGCTGACGGAGCAAAGGCCAGCGCCGTGATCTACAGTCTGATGCTGACCTGCCGCGCCTGTGGCGTCGACCCACTCATCTGGCTGCGCCATGTGCTCACTGAGTTGCCGCAGCGCGACGAGAATGCCGACATCGGCGACCTAATGCCCTTCAACTTCTCCAAGGCCTCCGCTGCCTGACAGACCAGGATATCGCTTCGAAAAGGCGCTGGTTCAGAGATGCCGCCTACGGCAGGGTGCATGGAAAATCGCGCTTACAACTCAATCACAACGAGCCGCCAGCCTATCTGACCGCCATACTCACTGCTATCGTCAGCGGCCACAAACAGGGCCGCATTGAGAGCCTACTGCCGTGGAATGACCACTGAAGCAATTTTAGCTAAGGAAAGTGGTCGGCTGCGGGCAATTTGATACTTATTTGCTGTGACCCCTCCTGAAGAGGGCGACCACGCTGTGAGGGGCTTCATCGCCGAAAAATCGGCTTAGGTTTTGTGCGGCCTGATCGGCAAGTTGAGTGCTTCTAGGAAATAAATGGTTTTCATATGACGCCAGTGCGGTCTCGACGTCAGCAGGATTAGAAATGAGTGATTTCGCTAGTTCTGCCCCATCATACAAGGCAAGGTTTGCACCTTCGCCTGCAAACGGCGACATGAGATGCGCCGCATCTCCCAGCAGCGTTACACCGTGTACCCGCCTCCATCGGTGTCCCACTGGGAGCGCGTAAATCGGCCAAATCACAGGATCGGTTTCGCAGTCGGTGATAAGAGCTGTTAGCTGTGGCGCCCATCCTTCGAATTGATTCGCAATAAGCCACAAACCGACTTTCCGGTCAGTGAAGTCGATCGAATTCATCCAGTCCTTTGGCTTGTTCAATGCCGCATAAGTGTGCAGCGTACTGTCTGCATACCGGTGTGCCAGGATGCCCTTGCCGGGTGCAACAGCCATCAGTGTGCCATGGCCTATTGCGTCGGCACTCGCTTTATGGCGCGTGTCGCTGTCGAAAAGAAAAGTTTCGATGAATGACGTGCCTGAGTAAATGGGGTGGGAATTTGAGACAAGCGGACGAACCTTCGACCATGCTCCATCTGCTCCCACGAGCACGTCAGTGGTGCTTTTAGCGCCATTGGCAAAAGTGATGTCGTGCCGACCGGCCCCGCGCGAAACGACTGCCGTGACCTTGTGACCCCACTTGATCGCATCCGAGGGAATCGAACCAATAAGCATGTTTCGAAGATCACCCCGGCCTATTTCGGGCCGATTGCTGATAGGGTTGCCGGGACTCTCGAACAAAACACGGCCATCGTAGTCAACGATGCGTTTTGCATCCTCGCCGGAGCGCACAAGACCAAGGAAGTTCGCATAGAGTCCAGCGGCTTTAAGGGCCATCTGGCCGTTGTCATGGATATCGAGAAGCCCGCCCTGCGTTCTTACGTCCGCAGAGGCTTCGGCCTCGTAGATCGTAGCTGGAATGCCATTGAGATGAAGAACTCGTGCCAGCATAAGGCCACCAAGGCCAGCGCCAATAATTGTAATTGGATACCGCATTGTAGCGCTCCTGTAACTGCAACGCATGCAGCGCCAAAGGACGATGATGATTTGCTGCCTGATCTTGTCAGGCTGTTGCTTTGGGAGACGCTGGTCGAGCTAGATCAAATTGCTCCGCTGACTTGTATTCGACGGCAAAAATGGGCCGGTCGTTTTTCGCGACAGGAATCCAATATACTTGGAAGGTCGAATTATGCAAACACATTTGCTGACCATGTCAACGCCGGAAGATATCAGGTATCTGTTCCCGAACACAATCCCACGACCAAGGTGTGTGCGTAACATCGCTCACGTTTATGCCGACGCTGGTCCCGGCGCACTCAGACTATTGGATCCCGCCCTCCTCGCATGGTGGGCCAACCGCAGAGATACTGCGCCCGATGCTTCAAAGCCGTTTTTCTTAAGCTCTTGGCACTCGCCGTGTCCCTACCAGCGCAGAGCCGAGCAACGCGGATAGGCCGGCGAGAACGAATACAGCATTCGGGCCTGCAGTTTCTATGACGAGTCCTCCGGCAACTGCTCCGCTTGAAATCCCGATTTGGAAAGTAGTCAACATGAGGGCGCCTGCGCTTTCTGGTTCATCGGAGGCACCTTCCGTTAAGAAGCTCTGGACGCTGACCGGCAAGGCGCCAAATGCAAATCCCCAAAACGCTGTCGCTGCTGACGCAACGAAGACCGAGGAACCAGCGAAGCCAAGCATGAATAATGCGATTGCTATTCCAGCGGCCGCCAAGGTCATGGACAAAGACGCGCTCCGCTCAGAAACAAAGCCGCCGGCAAAGTTGCCAAAAAAGCCTCCGATGCCGAAAACGAGCAGGAGAGCCGAGACGCCTTCAACCCCGAATTTAGGTACCTGCTCCAGGAACGGCCGCACGAAGGTGAACGCGGCGAAGTGCCCTGGCACGACCAAAAGCAGCGTGAGCAGACCGATACGAATTGACGGGCGTCGCAGTACGAGCGCCATTGTTCCTAGCCCAGACGGGCCACTTGGAGGCATTGCCGGGAGGGTAAAAGCTTGAGCTAAGAACGCGGAAATGCCCAACATACCGGCAACAGCGAATGTAAACCGCCATCCCATGATATCGCCAAGCCAAGCTCCGACGGGAGCCGCACATACCGTCGCAATAGAGACGCCCCCCATGATGATGGCCATAGCGCGCGCCATGAGCCGTTCGGGGACGAGGCGCATCGCCAATGCCAGCGACATAGCCCAAAAACCGCCAAGACCTACCCCAAGGAGTGCACGAGAAATCAGGAGAACGGTGATGTTTGTCGATATGGCTGCTAGGAAGCTAGAAAATATCAAAGTAGCGGTGAGGGCTAGTAAGGTCAGGCGGCGATCAAATCTACTAGACCCCAAAACCACCGCTGGCCCTGCGAAAGCGCCAACAACAGCGGTCATCGTGACCGATTGCCCTGCTGCGCCGATGCTGACGCCTAAGTCGTTTGAAATCGGCGTCAGCAGGCTCGCCGGGAGAAACTCGGCGGTCACAAGTCCGAATACGCCAAGTGCGAGCGACACGACGCCGGCCCAAGAGGTGGTCGCCCCAACATCGGAATCTCCTGGCAACGATGTTCTCAGATTACTGTGCATGGGGTCTCCTAGACTTGCCAAAAGGCGCCGCCTGATGGCGGCGGAACGCTCATCGAGTCCGCGATATCGCGGCGCGCAGTAGTTGGAAGACGGCCAACATGTGACCGTCCTCATGTTCACTTCTTATCCACGGTGTCGAGAAATTCGGTTATGTACTGACCGACTTTTTCGGGCTCTTCCTCGGCGACATAGTGTCCAGTATCGGGCAGAGGTTTGAACTGCGGGGTTTTGATCCTCGCTTTCATAAAGTCGACAAGAAGGCCATTGCCAATCCCGCCGATACCGAGAGATGGCACATCGATCTTCTCTGGGAATTTTCGGTTATCCTCAAGATCCTGAGGGAACGATTGGTACCAGCCATCGCCGGCTCTGATCGCATCCTTGCTATTATAGGCATGCGCGTAGACGGCACGATCGCGTTCCGATAGTGCCTCCTGCTTGAAAAGAAGCGAATCCCAGAACCACTTCTGGTAAATATGGGCGCGTCCCTCAATCAGTTCAGCCGGCATATCATGCACCTGATGGAATGCGAACCACCAGATGAAGAAGTTTTCACGGAAGGGAGTAGATGTATCCTTTTCCGGAAGCAGCTTAATGTCGCGCACGTAATCAGGCAGGCCAGCCACATCAAGGTAAGTCGTTGATATGGTCGCTTCGGGATACATCGCTGCGAAAGGGTAGGCCATATGAGAGCCGATGTCGTGCCCTACAATGTGGGCTCGGTCGTAACCTAGTTTCTTGATAAGCTCGTAGATGTCACGAGCCATATTTTTCTTGTCATAGCCGGATTTGGGTTTGTCCGATGATCCCATGCCGCGGATATCGACTGCAATGACATGATGTTTTTCGGCTAGCTTGGGCATTATCTGGTGAAACGCCCACCACGTCTGCGGCCATCCCGGCAACAAGACGACCGGCGTGCCCTGGCCCCCTTCGACATAATGTAGGCGGGTCCCGTTCACCTCTGCAAAACCGTTCTTGAAACCCTTGAGTTCTTTGACGAGAGTTTCGTCGGAGACATCAAAGGCGCTATAAGGATTGCCCTTGTCAGTGGTCTGCGCAGACGCTCCACCGACCACCAGTGCCACGAGACCCATTGCGAAAGATATCGAAAGAGCGAGGTGGCGTGGTCGGTGCGAGCGACGCAGGAACTTGGAAAAGTTAGGCATTGTATCCTCCATCTACCGTCAATACGGATCCCGTCACGAACCCGGCGTCCGGATTTGCCAGGAAAGACACAGCTCCCGCGATATCAGCGGGTGTCCCGTAGCGGCCGACAGCTGTCAGGCGTCGATTCATGTCCGCCATTTCGCCCCCGTTTGCAGGGTTCATGTCGGTATCGGTTGGTCCCGGCTGCACAACGTTGACCGTAATGCCCTGTGGGCCTAATTCGCGAGCAAGATGACGGGTCAAAGCCAATAGAGCAGATTTCGTCATCGAATATGCAGCCAGGCCTGGGAAGGGAGCGCGTTCAGCTGCGTTAGAACCGATGGAGATGATCCGCCCGCCTTCACCCAGGTGTGGGATTGCAGCCTGAATGGCGACCATAGTCGCGCGGACGTTGACGCTTAAAAGGGCGTCGATGTCTTCGAGACTGAGGTCCACGAAGTTGCCCATTCGCGCGGTTCCAACGCTGTTAACAAGAATATTCAGTCCGCCCAGCGATCTGACTACTTCTTCGACAGAATTTTTGACCGCGACGGGATCGGCGCTATCAGCCTTGATGGCGATAGCCCTCCGTCCAATCTTCTCAATGGACCTGACGACCTCGGCGGCACGATCGGGAGAATTGGCGTAAGTGATCGCCACATCCGCCCCTTGCTGCGCTAGTCCAAGGGCAATACCCGCGCCAATTCCCCGTGACCCGCCGGTGACGAGTGCGCGCTTTCCATCCAACTTCATAGACTTATCCTTTCTGTGGTGATCGTTATATAAATCGAATACCTGATCTATCGTCTATGTCAACATTTATGTATCGATCGACACATAAATAGGTCCGTTTTCGTTCGGGGAGCTTCCGCACAGTTCCTGCAACAACGGGATGCCGGCCGTACCAACCGTCGACAGACCATATGACTAGCCACGCTGTGAGGTCGCGCAATCCGCAGTCCGAGTAGGCATTGCTCTGCGAGGCGAAATGTTAGGCTCGGCGGTCATCCATTGCCTAACGCTCCTAAGTCTATCATTGCATACGGCTTGAAAAAGCGCCTCGCAGGAAAAAACCCCAAGGCGCTCGCATTCAAACCATAAGCTTATCGAGCGTGATCGGGAGGTCACGTACCCGCTTACCGGTGGCGTCGTAGACGGCATTCGCCAACGCCGCCGATGCGCCGTTCATTGAGATTTCCCCAACGCCTCGTGCCCCGGTTGGCGCGTGTGGATCCGGGATGTCGGTCCAGGCAACGTCGATCAATGGGACGTCAAGATGCACGGGCATGTGATATTCCGCCATGCTAGCGTTGATTATGCGTCCCGTGCGCTCGTCAAATTGTGTTTCTTCCATCATCGCAAGGCCGAGCGACATTATGATCCCGCCTCGGAACTGGCTTGCCGCCGTTTTGGCGTTGAGAATTTTGCCGCAGTCATACACACCGGTTACGCGTGAAACGCGCAGTTCCCTAGTGTCGGCGTTTACGCGAGCTTCACAAAACACCGCGCCGTAGCTGTGCATCGACCAAGTCTCAGCTGCTGTCGGCGTTGCTGCGTCAGCCTCTATTGTGATCGCTTGCAGGCCTGCGCGCGCGAGGAGTTCCTTATACCCGATGTGCACCGAAGGGCGTTCGGTGAGAGCGATGCCCGCGCGGACCGTTGTAAGACCAGTCGATGAGAGACCCGCCCATGGCGTACCTTGAGGCGCGATCTTTGCAAGCTCAGCTATCATTGCCGTATTAGCTGCCAAGATCGTGGCGCCTATCGATGCCGTCTGTTGCGACCCTCCGGCCGGATGTGAGCCCGGGAGTAGGCTGTCGCCGTAGCGTACCTCGACATCTTCGAAGTCGATACCGAACCTTTTAGCAGCGATGATTGCTGTCGTGGTTGCCGCGCCGACGCCTTGCTCATGGGCTGCCAGCTCGACAAGCAGTTTCCCGTCGGCGGTGATCGTAACGCGCGCCGCGCCGCCCGGGAAATGGTAGTGCGGATAGTATGCGCTGGCCACGCCGGTACCAACCAGCCACTCGCCTTCCCTGCGGCCGAGCCGCTGCCCTTTCCTCGGTATCCAGCCGAACCGCTCTGCGCCCATCTGGTAGGCTTGAACCAGACCACGTTGTGAGAAACGTTTGCCATTCGTTGGATCGACATCCGGCTCGTTGCGCAGTCGTAATTCAATCGGATCAATTGTGAGCTTCTCTGCCAGCTCGTCCATAGCCGTTTCGAGAGCATAGGTGCCGACTGCTGAGCCAGGTGCGCGCATGAAGGTGTTGGACAACATATCCATGTGGGCAGCCCGAACTTCAATCCTGGCGGTCTCCGAACTATACAGTCGTTGTGTCGCCTCGATAAAGGGCTCTGTCATCGCATTCTGCTGAATCTTCGGTGTAAACCCCGTATGGATGAGCGCCTTTAACCGTCCGTCTTTGTCAGCGCCCAGCGCCACCCTTTGCTCAGTCGGAGCACGTCCACCGCACATGCGGAAGACGCCCTCGCGAGTTACGTTCATCCGCACTGGACGTCCGCTCAGCTTGGCAGCCGCTGCGGCGACGATGTGATACTGCCACAGGGTCTTTCCCCCAAAGCTGCCGCCAACAAATTCGGCGGATACATGCACCTGCGCCGGCTCAATGCCAAACACCTTGGCAATTGTTGCAGCGGTTAGCGACAGACCTTGATTGCAGTCGTACATACGCAGGGTTTTGCCCTGCCATGCGACTGTCACGGCATGTGGCTCGATCTGATTATGGTTATGACGGGGACTAGAAAAAGAAACATCGATTTTGACGGGCGCTGCTTCCAGAGCTGCATCTGCGTCCCCGCGGACGGTCTGAAGTTTCTCGCCGCCGAATGTCGCGACTGTTTCCAACTGCTTTGCTTCGGAAAAACGCGTGACTGATGTTTTGGCTTGATAGGTTATTTGGATCAAGCGGGCGGCTCGGTCAGCTTGCTCCTGCGTTTCAGCCAAGACTACCGCGATCGGCTGTCCATTCCAAAAAACTTCAGCGTCCTGCATGACCGGGTGGGAACTGCCCGATGCACCAGTGGGCGTAGCAAGAAAAGGCTCCGGCGCCCCCATCCTAGGCGCATTGAGGTGTGTCATGACCAACACAACGCCTGGCGAGGTCTCCGCATCACGGGAGTCGATTTCGCTGATTGAGCCGCGCGCTATCGTGCTGAACACGAGCGCGGCGTAGGTCATGTCTTTTAAGTGATGCTCAGCCGCGTACCGTGCACCGCCCTTAACCTTCAGTGGACCGTCCCTGCGCGAACGTGGTGTGCCCAATTGGCCAGGTCGTTCGATAAGGGGGTCAAGTACGGTCTTCGGCACAGTGCTGTGCGACGTTGTCGGAGCTGCCGACAATGGTTTAGTGGCGATCGCGCCAAGCACGATAGCGCCTCCAGCCAGCGCCTCCCGCCGCGTGATCGATGACCCTTTTCCTAAGTTCTTCGAGTCAGTCATGCCTGCTCCTCCGCCAATGTGCGGAGAACCGCTGCAATCGTTCGCGCCGCGAGCTCCGGTTTGAAAGCATTATCTCTTTGCGTTTGAGCCGCGCGCAATTCAGCGCGAGCCGCTGCCAAGAATGTGTCGTAAGTGGCCGGCTGTCCCACTAGCGCTCTCTCGGCGATAAGCGCACGCCACGGCTTATGGGCAACGCCACCCAACGCGAGACGGACATCGGTTACTCGATTGTCGTCGACGTGAAGTGCTGCAGCAACTGATATCAGCGCGAAGGCGTAGCTCGCCCGATCGCGCACCTTTCGGTAAGCCGAGCGTCGCGCCAGTGCAAGTGGAGGAAGCTCGATCGCTGTTATCAGTTCACCTGGGTCAAGGGCCGTCTCGATTTGAGGTGTGTCACCCGGATCTCGATGTAGCTCAGCCAGCTTAATGCTCCGACTGCCCCCATTGGCAGCCAGATGAACGATCGCGTCGAATGCAACGAGCGGAATGCACATGTCGGAAGGATGCGTTGCGATGCAATGAGAAGACGTTCCAAGCACTGCGTGGTAACGATTGAAGCCCCCGATCGCATCACAGCCTTGTCCTGGATCGCGTTTGTTGCACCGTGCGCCGTTCACGTCATAAAAGTAGCGACAGCGAGTGCGTTGCAAGATATTACCCCCCACTGTCGCCATATTGCGGATTTGCGCTGAGGCACCGGCGAGTATAGCGCGCGACAAAGCTGGATAGCGATTGCGCACAAGCCGATGCTCGGCGACGGCAGCGTTGCTGGCTGCCGCACCAATAAGAAGACCACCCTCGGCAGTTTCGACGATCGTTTGAGAAAGCCCCGTCACATCGACGAGGGCAGAAGGGCGCTCGATGCCCTCCCGCATCAAATCGACAAGATTGGTACCGCCCCCGAGGAACTTTGCCCTTGAAGGGGCCCCGGCAATAACCGCTGCCTCGGGATTATGCGCCCGCTCATAAGTGAAAAGCTCCATCAGAGCGTCCCCCTGACATAACTGCTAATTGCCTCGATGATGCCGTTGTTCGCGCCGCAACGACAGATGTTGCCACTCATTCGCTCGCGGATTTCTTCGTTAGACGCTTCCGGAACATCCTCGAGACGCGGAGTGACATGGCTAGGAGCACCACGTTGCATTTCTCCTCGTAGCGCGATACCGCTCATTATCTGGCCAGGCGTGCAGTAACCGCACTGAAAACCGTCCGTCTCGATGAAGGCTGCCTGTAGTGGGTGCAGACTATCCACCTCCGAGATAGCCTCGATAGTTGTTATATCGTGGCCGTCGCACTGCACGGCGAGTGACAAGCATGAAAGCTTGCGCTGACCGTCGATGAGAACAGTGCAGGCGCCACACGCACCTTGGTTACAGCCTTTTTTGGTCCCGGTAAGATCGAGACGCTCACGGAGTAGATCGAGCAGAGAAACTCGAGGATCGGCCGGAGCGGCAACGTCATGCCCATTGATGATTATTGGCATTTCAATCTCCTGTGATCTTTCAATTCGGGGCAAGCTGAAGTCTTAGCTGGAGAGAAAGAGCCTTAGAATCCGAAGGCGTGCGTTAAGTATCAACGGCTTCACGTTGACTAGTAAGCGAAATCAAAAAGCTGAAGATTTATCAGGATAAAGACCAGCTTTTCAGGAATGAGGCGTACTACTCAACTGCGTGGTCGGAGTTGCTTAGCGACCGCAGCGGAGTCCAGCAAAAACCACATGTCGACGAATTGGCCATCCCGGATGCGGTATGACGCGAATTCCATAACGTCGAGCGTTGCTCCTGTCGGATTGTATCCGAGGAACGGCTTGATCGGGGTCCCATAGTCGCGCAGCCGCACCGCCACCCGATCTTCCTCCGCAAATAGATCTTGGATCGTCCATGTCCAATCCGGCGCTATTTCTGAAAAGCTTTGAAGCGAAGCGATTACATCTTCGCGCGTTCGAGCAACTCCGTTGATGTGGACTTTTTGAGCAACAAGTTCCTCAACGATATCGAACCTTTGACAATTAATGGCCTCAATGTACCGCCTGTACATCTCTTTTAGATCTTGACTGGACATTTCGATCCCTTTGAACATTGATACTCGAGCATCAAGGGTGCCGTATTGCTGGGTTTCATTACAGCATCGCGATCGCTTCACTGGAACATTGACAGGGAAATTGCGTGCTTTGTCTTACGTATCTGCGATGGGCCTGGTGTATATTACTGGGCCACTGACGCGAAGCCGCACGTTGGCGCCCTCGAGCTGCAAATCGTGAAAGTCTGTCTCCTCATCATCCACTCCTGGAAACGCCACCTGCACTCCCTGCTGTCACGGACAGTTCGCCGAAACAGTCTTCAAAAGTAGGCTTGGACCACCAAGTAAGCGGTTCGAGACTACCCTCCTCATTGGCTAGCTCTGCACATAGGACACCTTTGTGACTAGACAACACTTAATCATGCCAAGTCAATTAAATTTTGTCCAAACGTATGGGGGCTGATTGTCTTACGTCGGGCCAATTTTCATTATAGCAATCTTTTTGGCCCCCCCCACCGGCCGTTTGATCGAACCCGAGCCACTGCCGACGGTGAGGAAGCATTCCTTCTGCAACCAAAGGTTCTAAACATAAACTAACGTGTTCTAGTGCCCTGCTGCAGTGAGATGGACCGCGGAACTGACGTCCGCGCAGGCATTACGCGCGGACGCAAGATGTGGGTGTCAAGCCGCGGCTCTTGCCAATGGCATGCTTGTCGTGACTTGTGCATGCAACTGAAAGCGCGACAGTAGGTCCTGCAACTGGATGTTCTGCTCGGCCAGCATCCGACTGGCTGCGGTCGTTTCCTCTACCATAGCGGCGTTTTTCTGTGTCATCTGGTCCATATGATTGACCGACGCGTTAATCTCCTGAAGTCCTGTGGCCTGCTCACGCGCCGCGGTGGCGATCGTATCAACATGCGCGTCAACTCGTTCCACGAGGATCGCAATTTCGACTAGAGCATCGCCGGTTGACCGCACCAGCGCGACGCCATTTTGCACGTCAAGCGCCGAGTTACTGATCAAACCCTTGATCTCCTTCGCTGCTGTAGCTGAGCGCTGCGCTAGTTCGCGAACCTCTTGCGCAACCACTGCGAAACCTCGACCTGCCTCTCCAGCGCGCGCCGCTTCGACACCAGCGTTAAGAGCGAGCAAATTTGTCTGGAAGGCTATTTCATCGATGACGTTGGTTATTTGATTGACGCGATTGGATCCCTGTTCAATACGACCCATTGCGTCAATGGCGTTGCGAACGATTTCTCCTGACCGCCGGGCGCTAGCCTTCGTCTCGCTGACCATAGCACGAGCTTCAGAGGCGCGTTCGGATGCGGTGCGCACCGTGGCAGTGATCTCATCGAGGGCGGCTGCGGTCTGTTCGAGCGCGGCCGCCTGTTGCTCGGTTCGCTTAGAGAGGTCGCTGGCGGCGGTCGAGATACTGAACGAGTTGTCACGCACGACCAAGCTACTTTCCGTGATTGCTATGACAGCCTCACGCAGCGATGATACTGATGCGTTGAAATCCTGCTGGAGCTTGCTGTAGTCTTCACCCATATCCTGAAGTGAGAGCACAAGGTTGCCAGATGAAAGGCGCTCTAGTGCAGTGCCGAAAACGGTTATTGCATGTTCGTGTCTCTCAGCAGTTTTTAGCATCGCGTGCTCATTGGTCGTACGCTCCTCTAGGATTATCCGCTGCTGCTCAACTTCTCGTTGTTGCAATGCTGCGCGTTCTTCGACGCTGTTGCGGAGTACCGATAACGCGTTTGCCATGTCGCCGATCTCATTCTTTTGTCCGGCGCAGGGAACTTCGACGAGAGTTTGTCCACGCGCGATTGCTTGAAGAGCAAACCGTATCTTTGCCAGCGGGCTGGTGACGCTCTTTACGGCTATCCATGCGCCTCCGATCAAAGCTGCTGCTCCAACTCCGAAAATCACCGCGAATTTGATGGCGTCCCGGCGAACGATTGCCTTTAGGTCATCGACGTAAACCCCGGTCCCAATAACCCAACTCCAAGGTTCAAAGCCGGCGACATGAGAGTATTTCTCGACTGGCTCCTCAAAGCCCGGTTTTGGCCAATGATAATCTACAAAGCCTTTTCCTTGATCTCTCACCGTAGCGACGAATTCCAGAAACAAGAATTTGCCAGACGCATCTTTGTCGTTGCTGAGGTCCTTACCGTTAAGGTCCGGCTTTATAGGGTTCATCACCATGCGGGGCGTCATGTCATTGATCCAGAAGTATCCGGCTCCACCCCCATACCGGATATTCGCTATAGTAGCCTTGGCTTCGCTCTGAGCCGCTTCCCGGCTCATAACGCCGCTGTTCTCAAGCGCATGGTATTTTTTTACGACCGACAAAGCGATATCGTTGATTTGTGCGAGCCCGGCTTTCCGTTCGTTTTGCAGTGAGTTGTGGCTTTCAAGCAAACTCATGATCATAGATATCGCCAGCACAAGGAGTGCCAACGCGACGAGACAGTAAAGGCGGGCAGTAATCGTCAAACGCTGCATTTAATTCCCCGAAATTTAATAAGCTTAAAGCGCGCTATAGACATGGATCGAGAGATCGATAAGCGATCGGATGCACTCACGAGTTCCGAGACAAGTCTTCAACGTTTGTGTTTGTCTTATTTTGTCTCGGATGTTTTAATTAAATGTTGCTAATTGTTGGGTTTTATCTGCTTGTGTCTGGATAACTACGTTCATGGGTGTGACGTTGATGATCACGCAACGGCAAAAAAGCGCCCTGAAATGAAGTTAAACCTGCGCATTACGGCCGATAACCAGTTCACAAGCAGCGCAGTATGCCGTGTAGATCTCTTCAAGCCTGCCGCGTTCACGGAGTACCCAACATCAGAGGGGATCATCAAGCCCCTTGGAGTACTCGCTTATTAGTCTCCGATAAATCGACTGGGCTTCATGAAGGCGGGCGATGGATACCCATTCATCCGTTCGATGGGCCATCTCCGGTGCTCCCGGACCAATAATAACGACAGGAGCGTTGCACATCTGCTGCAACACCGCGGCGTCGGTAAAAAATGGCATCCCTAATGTCTCGCGGTGATCCGTAGGGCCAAGTGCACGGCGGCAGCATGCAACGAAGGGATCATCTTCTGACGTCCAGACAGGCGCAAGGTCCGTTAGCACTTCAATAGAAACCTCTGGTCCTGCAGTTGTCGTTACCTTTTGCAGAACTGTTTGGTGATCCATTCCCGGAATAGTGCGGACGTCCAGCGTGAAGCGCGCACGATCTGGAACAGCGTTTACAGCATGCCCCCCCGATATCACGCCCACATTCCTAGTGGGGTAGCCGAGGATCGGATGATCGGCCGTGCCAAGATCCAAATCCCGCAGTCGCAAGATTACCTCGCAAGCAGTATAGATCGCGTTGCTGCCTCGGTCCGGCATGGACGAATGTGCGGTGACGCCCGAACTCGTCAAGGCAAGAAAAAGCCCGCCCTTATGGCCAAGAGAGAGATTATTATTCGTCGGCTCTGCAACGAGATAGGCGCCGATGTTTCGCAACGGATAGCTTTGATCTCGCAGAGCTATCATCCCTTCGCACCCGCATTCCTCGCCTGCTGTGATGACGAAGACCAAATCCCGCTCAAGCGGTCCCTCGGCGATGAGTTCGAGGGCGGCGCAAATGAACGCTGCGACGCCGCCTTTCATGTCGGTGGTACCGCGACCATACATTCGATCGCCTTCGACGACGCCCGCGAAGGGCGGCCAGTTCCAAGGCTTGGCGCCAAGGGGTACGGTATCGAGATGACCGGTGAAGCACAGAGCAGGTCCTGGTCTCCGCCCTCTAAAGGAAGCGATTATGTTCGAACGATTTTCGGCAAAGGGTTGTACATCGACGTTGAAACCCGCCTTGGTGAGCAGAGGCGCGACTACCTCGACAGCGCGCGCCTCGTTTCCGGGTGGATTGGTCGTATCGATCTCGACAAGCCGACGGGTCAGAGAAACAACGTCGATATCAGTTGCGGATTGCATCACGTAGCCTCGGCCTTCAGGGATTGCAACAAATCAGTGAGTGATGAGGTGCTTGGAAAGGAATGAGATAGCGCGTTTCCAAGCGAGTTCAGCTGCTTCGTGGTCGTGCACGGTAGCGCGCTCCTCGTTGGCGAATGCGTGGTCTGCGTCGTAGCGGAAAACTTCGACAGTCTTGCCCGCCGCTACTGCGCCTTCTTCGAACCTGTTAACGAGTTCAGGCGTGCACCAGTCATCTTTATTGGCAAAATGGCCTTGAACCGGGATCTTGATCTCACTCGGTTTGGTAACTGATTCCGGAGGAAGACCATAAAATGGTACAGCGGCGGAAAGTTCGGGAATACGTGCAGCCCCGATCACTGCTATTGCGCCGCCCATGCAAAAACCGGTGATAGCAACGCGCGCGCCATCTTTGGCCAGCAATTGCACCGCGCCTCGTACTGTCTGCTCAGTAGCATCCTGGAAGTCGAGAGAGTTCATCGCTTCTTCTGCGGCCGCTGTATTATGATAGGGAACGGTAAGACCGCGAAAGAGATCGGGGGCCAACGCATTGTAACCTGCGTCTGCGAGCTTATCACAGACAGATTTGATTTGGCCCTGGACGCCCCACCACTCCTGAATTACCACAACGCCAGGCGCATTTTTCCCAATTGCCGGAGCTAGATATCCAGACTCTTCCTTGCCATCCGGCCTAACGATTTTAACGGTATTGCCCATATTTCCTGACCCTTCGGTGTCCTTTGTCGCGGGCATGCCCGCTACGATTCATTCGGCTCTATGGCCCCGAGCAATAAACGAGACAAAATAGCATTATGTCAAGACATAAATAGACAAAACAGGGGCCTGCGCATTTTACTGATTGCGCATTGCCCGCGTCTCGCGTGCCAACTCATCGAGTAGCTCGGAGGCCGCCCGAAGCGACCGGTCGCCTTTTGACCGTAGATCACCCACGCGGTTCCGAGAACGTAACGCCGAAGTTGCAGTTACATCACTTTAGAAAGGAACGAAAACAATCGTCGAGCCACTTTGCCGGACGAGAGTTTATGCTTATAACATAACGAGATCACCTCGCTGCCGCGAACGGGGCATAGACCCCGAGCTTCCGGGCTTTGAAAATCGGCCGAGGCTTGGGACGGAATATCGAAGGAAGCGGAAGTTGCAGGATAAGTTACTCGACGACAAAACGAAACAAAGCGAAGACAAAATAGACCTGCCAAGCAGCTTGTCGAGGCTTGGTTCGTCCAGCTCAATCTCGGATATAGCAGGGATACTGAAGTCCGCAATTCATACCGGTGAGATACGCGATGGTTCGCCACTACCGACCATCCGGACCCTCGCTGATGCAATCGGCGTTAATCGGAACACAGTTGCTTCCGCCTACCGCAGCCTTTCGGAAATGGGGTTGATAGAGGGCAAGGGCCGTCAAGGCAGTCGAGCCAGAAGCCCGGGCCCAGTGAGTTCAGCGCGACTGGAACAAGGCATATATGATCTTGCCGGGGGCAACCCTGACCCTCTGCTTCTGCCGGACTTCAATAAGATGCTAGCCTCGGTGCCTCTACGAGCTCGCAATTATGAAGATGCTCCGATAAATAAGGATCTGATCGACGTCGTCGATGCGATCTTTAAGAGGGACAGCATTCCCAGCGGTCAGATCTGGCTCGCAAATGGCACATTCGATGCGCTGCAGATTATATTGCGCGTGTCATTGTCGGCGGGTGACGCAATCGCAGTGGAGGATCCCTGCTTTCTGACGACCGTCGGACTGCTACGCGAGGCAGGTTACAAAGGAATTGCTATGCCAGTTGACGCGGGAGGTGTTACGCCGGATGCGTTGAAAGCGGCTTTAGCGCAAAATGTCAAAGCAGTCATCCTCACGCCTAGAGCGCATAACCCAATGGGAGGGTCATGGACGCCTGAACGTAGAGATGATCTGCTCAAAGTAATGCGCGATCATCCTGACGTCCTACTGATCGAAGATGACCATTTCGCGCCTCTGTCGTCGTTTGCGCCGGTTACATTGGTCGAAGAACGGCAAACGCAGTGGGCAGTGATAAGGTCTGTCTCGAAATACCTCGGTGCCGATTTGCGCTGCGCTTTCGTAAATTCCAGTCCGCAACTTGCCAAGGCTGCCAATAATTTTGCTGCTGTCACATTCCGGTGGGTGAGCGGGATCCAGCAGTCTGCAGTCTTATCCGCGCTGACCTCTTCTGATTTCGAGACGATGATCGCGAACGCGTCGAAAGCGTATGCTTCAAGACGCCAGCACATTATCAAGGCTCTGGCCGGTTACGAGATTGACGCCTTTGGCGCCGACGGCATCAATGTCTGGGTACCGGTGGATGATGAGCAACTCATGTACCGACATCTGTTGCAGCACGGGTGGATCGTCAGAGCCGGCTCGATCTTTCGGATGGTGAGTGACCAGGCTATTCGCATCAGCACGAGTACGATGACCGAGGCGATGGCCACCGAGTTGGCCCGCCAGATTGCGACGGTCCACCGCATGGGCAACGTGGAGCGGGGTGCATGAATCTCGAAATAATCGGCAAGAGCTGTTTGACAAATTGTCTTTAATCGACTAGACAAAAATTGCTTTTGACTTCCGACCTCCGGTGTCAGGGCGAGTGGATGGAAGAGATCGGTCCTGCGCCGACGCCGAAGGAGCAACCGCCCCGGAAACTCTCAGGCAAAAGAACCTCCCCGCTCGGAGACAATCTGGAAAGTGAACGTGTCGCGACACGATCCGCCGAAGGGATAATAATCTCAGGCATCAAGACAGATGGGGCCACTCGTTCAAATGAGGGGTCACCATGCTGTCAAACACCAAGAAGATTCACCGTCCTGCCGATGTGGAGGACGATGGAAGTCGACATGTCTGTGCCGCGTTCTCGGAAATATTCAAGATTGGCATCGGCCCGTCCTCGTCCCACACCGTCGGGCCAATGGTTGCTGCAAACCTTTTTATGAAAGATTTGCCGGCGGAAACATTCAGGGTCTCTGCCACCGCCTTCGGTTCTCTAGCTTGGACCGGTAAGGGACACGCAACTGATAGCGCGCTGGTTTTGGGACTTGCTGGATATCGGCCTGATCAAATCGATCCCGACGATATCGAACTGCTGCTCCAGAAGATTAACCGCGACGAGCGCATCATCCTGACAGGCGGGCGTGCAATTCAATTCATTACGGCGCGCGACATCATCTTTGACAAGAAGGTCAGCCACAAACGTCATCCCAACGCCCTGCGGTTCCAAGCCTTCAACGAGGCCTCTGAAATCATCGTTGATGAGATGTTTTATTCCGTTGGCGGGGGGCTCGTGGTCCGTGGAGATGAAACAACCAAAACTTCCTTAACCGTTCCGCCGTTCGCGTTTGTCGATGCGGGCTCGTTGCTTGATCAATGCGAGCGTAACCAACAGACCATCGCTCAGCTTGTGATGGCAAACGAGCGTGTCTCTCGAAGCGATGATGAAATTGTGCAACAAATCGACGCTGTGATCGATGTCATGATGAATTGCATCGACAGGGGCATGTCGCGGTCGGGGATCTTGCCAGGCGGGCTGAATGTCGATCGCCGCGCAAAAATGCTGCACGATCGCCTGCTTCAAGAAGATGAAACGCAAAGTCACCACCCAGCTCAAAGAGGCATGGAGTTCGTGTCTGCATTCGCGATTGCGGTCAACGAGGAGAACGCGTCGGGGGGGCGCATTGTAACAGCGCCGACCAACGGCGCAGCAGGGGTCGTGCCTGCGGTTCTTCGTTACTACCGAGATTTCTGCAAAGGATCGTCAAGAGAGGGAATGCGAAAGTTCCTTCTGACCGCAACAGCAATCGGGGGGTTGATCAAGGGCAACGCTTCAATTTCCGGTGCGGAGGTCGGCTGCCAGGGCGAGGTCGGCTCTGCGGCATCGATGGCCGCTGCAGGACTTGCAGCGGCTTTGGGCGCAACTGCGAGACAAACTGAAAACGCGGCCGAGATCGCAATGGAGCATCACCTCGGAATGACGTGCGATCCTATCGGTGGTCTCGTCCAAATCCCATGCATCGAACGAAATGCATTCGGAGCTATCAAAGCCATTAACGCCGCCATGTTGGCTTTGCGCGGCGATGGCACGCATCACGTCTCGCTGGATCAGGTCATCAAGACCATGTGGCAGACCGGCCAAGACATGAAAAGTAAGTACAAGGAGACCTCCAGAGGAGGCCTCGCGATCAACGTTCCCAACTGCTAAGGAAAAAGCGTATGAATTATATTGCACAGCCTCAAGTCGGCTCGGACGTGGAGATCGATCCTATCTTCCACATGATTGATAGGGAGTTTATTCGGCAAGAGAGCCAGATCGAACTGATTGCTTCCGAAAATATCGTGTCCGCCGCCGTCCTGCGTGCGCAGGGCTCCGTTTTAACTAACAAGTATGCCGAGGGTTATCCTGGCAAGCGATACTATGGCGGTTGTGAAGTCGTCGACGAAGTCGAGGCGCTTGCCATTGAGCGAGCCCGGGAATTGTTCGGCTACCAATATGCCAACGTGCAACCGCATTCTGGCGCTCAGGCCAATACAGCCGTGTTTTATGCGCTGATGCAGCCGGGGGACACGTTTCTTGGCCTGTCGCTCGCCCACGGCGGTCATCTGACGCATGGAGCAGGGGTTACGGTATCGGGCAAATGGTTCAAGTCGGTCCACTATCAGGTTCGCGAGGACAACCATTTGATCGACATGGATGAAGTGCGCGACTTGGCGCGCGCCAATAGTCCTAAAGTCATCATCGCCGGCGGATCTGCCTACCCGAGGACAATCGATTTTGCGGCGTTCCGTGCTATCGCTGACGAGGTAGGCGCCAAGTTGATGGTCGACATGGCGCACTTTGCAGGTCTTGTGGCAGGCGGGACCTACCCGTCACCCTTCCCACATGCCCACATTGCAACAACGACCACCCACAAAACCTTGCGAGGTCCACGTGGTGGAATGATCCTGACGGATGATGCCGATCTTGCAAAGAAAATCAATTCGGCCGTATTTCCAGGTCTTCAAGGCGGTCCGCTCATGCATGTCATTGCTGCCAAGGGCGTTGCATTTGGTGAAGCGTTGAAACCCGAATTTAAGCTGTACGCCCGTGACGTCATTGACAACGCCAGAGCCATGGCTGCTCCACTTGTAGAGAGCGGTCTATCGCTCGTTTCTGGCGGAACAGATTGCCATCTCTTGCTCGTTGATCTTCAAAACAAGAATGTCACCGGCAAGGATGCAGAGGCCGCTCTCGAACGCGCCGGTCTGACGTGCAACAAGAATGGCATCCCCTTTGACCCCCAGAAGCCGGCGATCACTAGCGGTATCAGGCTTGGCACGCCAGCCGGAACAACCCGCGGATTCAAGGCGAGAGAGTTCACTCAGATCGGCGAATGGATTTCGAAAGTATTGGATGGTTTAGCGAGAGACAGTGCTAATGGGAACAACGGCCTGGAGCGGTCGATCCGTTCCGAGGTCGCAACGCTGTGCGCGGCGTTCCCATTGGCAGAAAAGTTCCGCTAAGCCGCAGAAGGCCGCCAGTGAAAGCTGGCGGCCCATTGTCAGCGTAGATCGCCGCAGCGACATCAGCTACATCTCAGTATCGCCGCTGCGAAGGATTATTAGGTTATCCGGCAATCACCTGAGGGCTCGAGAAGTGCCTTAGTGGCGAACTATTTTAATCAGTCGGCTGACCGTATTACTCAGTAATATCGCAGCGTTTTGATTAAGGCGAAGGCTCAAACATATTTGGTCTAACTGAGTATTGATCGCATGGGTGGCTATGTATGCGAACATATTACCTAACCTAAACGCGATTTTGTAACTGTGCGGATCGCCAGGAAGCCTATCGACTTGAGTTATTTAACGTGAGCCGCCAGCTTCTGCAGTTGGATGGGCTTATTTTTGAATTTGTTGGGCTGCCTCGTGAAGTTTCTTTTTGCGATTGGCCTTGAGGCGCGCGAAGTCATCGCCAGCGTGGTGCGACGAGCGCGTCAGCGGACTCGACGACACCATCAAAAACCCCTTGGTATAGGCGACAGTCTCGTAGGACTTGAACCCCTCCGGGGTGACGAAGCTTTCGACCTTGTGATGCTTACGGGTGGGCTGAAGATACTGGCCGATAGTCAGGAAATCGACGTCCGCCGTGCGCAGATCGTCCATCAGTTGCAGGACTTCGTTACGTTCCTCGCCGAGACCCACCATGATACCCGATTTGGTGAACACGCTGGGATCCAGTTCCTTCACACGCTGCAGCAGGCGGATGGAGTGGAAATAACGGGCGCCGGGACGCACAGTCAGATAGTTGCCCGGCACGGTTTCCATATTGTGGTTGAAGACGTCCGGCTTTGCAGCGACGACGCGCTCCAGCGCGCCGGGCTTCTTGAGAAAGTCTGGGGTCAGGATTTCGATCGTCGTGTTCGGCGAGGCGACGCGGATTGCCCAGATCACCTTTTCGAAATGCTCTGCGCCACCGTCTGCAAGGTCATCGCGGTCGACGGAGGTGATGACGACATGCTCCAGACCCATCTGCTTGACGGCCTTGGCGACGTTTTCCGGCTCGTCCATGTCAAGTGCATTCGGCTTGCCGGTTGCTACGTTGCAGAAGGCACAGGCGCGGGTGCAGATCTCGCCCATGATCATGAACGTCGCGTGCTTCTTGTCCCAGCACTCGCCGATATTGGGGCAGCCTGCTTCTTCGCAGACCGTCACCAGCTTATGTTCCTTCACGATGGAGCGGGTTTCCTGATAGCCCTTGGAAACCGGAGCGCGCACGCGAATCCATTCCGGTTTGCGCATGACCTCGTTGTCGGGCCTGTGCGCCTTTTCCGGATGGCGGATGCGCTTTTCGTCGGAGAGAGCCGTTTTGTCGAGAATGGTGACCATAACGCGCCTTAAATCAACTAGATTTCGTTACATCCGCCTGGAGGCTTTCTGCCCGAAAGCGAAGCAGTCTGTTGGATTGGCTAGGAGTTGAGAACACGCCCATACGCATCGAGGACGCTTTCCTTAATCGTTTCCGAGATCGTAGGATGCGGGAAGATGGTGTGCATGAGGTCAATTGAAGACGCCCCAGCAGTCATTGCAACCACAAAACCCTGAATCAGTTCGGTCACCTCGGCGCCAACCATGTGGGCGCCTAAAAGCTCATCGGTCTGTTTGTCGAAGATCGTCTTGACCATGCCTTGGCTTTCGCCGAGCGCCACCGCCTTGCCGTTCGCCGCAAACGAGAAGCGGCCGACGCGGATGTCGCGGCCCTGTTCCTTCGCCTTGGCTTCGGTCAGACCGACCGAAGCGACCTGCGGATTGCAATAGGTGCAGCCCGGGATCTTCAGCTTGTCCGTCGGATGGACGTTCGGCAGGCCGGCGATCTTTTCGACGCAGATGACGGCTTCATGCTCGGCCTTGTGGGCGAGCAGGGGCGGGCCGGCGACGTCGCCGATCGCGTAGATGCCAGGCACGTTGGTCTTGCCGTAGCCGTCGATGACGATGAAGCCGCGATCGGTCTTCACGTCGACGGCCTCAAGGCCGATGCCTTCGATATTGGCCTGCACGCCGACGGCGGAGATCATCCGGTCGGCCGTGATCTGCTGCGTCTTGCCGTCCTTCAATTCGATGGTCGCGGTGATCGAGTTGGCGGCCTTCTCGACCTTGGCGACCTTGGCTTCGAGCAGGATCTTCATGCCCTGGCGTTCGAACTGCTTTCTGGCGAGCGCGGAGATTTCCGCATCCTCGACCGGCATGACCTGGCTCATGATCTCGACGACCGTGACCTCGACGCCCATGGTGCGGTAGAACGAGGCGAATTCGATGCCGATGGCGCCCGAGCCCATGACGAGTAGCGACTTCGGCATTTCCTCCGGCTTCATCGCCTCGAAATAGGTCCAGATCAGCTTGCCGTCCGGCTCGATGCCCGGCAGCGCGCGCGGACGGGCGCCGGTCGCGACGATGATGTGCTTGGCGGTATAGGTGCCCTCGCCCAGCGTGTTCTTGGGGATCGGGCCGACCGGCTCTACCGGCTTCTTGGCGGTCTTCGACACCACGACTTCGCCGGGCTTGGTGATTTTCGCCTCGCCCCAGATGATATCGACCTTGTTCTTCTTGAACAGGAAACCGACGCCGTTGTTCATCCGATGGGCAATGCCGCGCGAGCGGAAGACGATCGCCTTGACGTCCGGCTTGATCGTGCCTTCCAGCGTCAGGCCATAATCCTTGGCATGGGTCGCGGTATGCATGACATCGGCGGAGCGCAGCAGCGCCTTGGTCGGGATACAGCCCCAGTTGGAGCAGATGCCGGCGAGATGTTCGCGCTCGACGACGGCAACCTTCATGCCGAGCTGGGATGCGCGGATGGCGGCGATATACCCGCCCGGGCCTGAACCGATAACGATGAGGTCGTAGGATTGAGCCATAGTCTTGGATCTCTTCAGTCGTGACTTTGGTCACGAAACACAAGCTCTTTCACTCACAGCTATCAATAGGGCGTGCGGGGAGCTTTCGGCCTGATGTGTCGTGCTGCTAGTTTTTTCGGGGAGGGAATTCCTTCCCGAAAAAGCGTCCTTATTCCGCCGCCTCTGCATAATTTTCCAATGGGGGGCAGGTGCAGATGAGGTTGCGGTCGCCGACAACATTGTCGATGCGGTTGACCGGTGGCCAGTATTTGTCGACCCGGAAGGAGCCCGGTGGGAAGGAAGCCTGTTCTTTAGAGTATGGACGATCCCATTCTCCAATCAGGTCTTCCACCGTATGGGGTGCGTTCTTCAGCGGGTTGTTCGTCTTGTCCATCCGCCCGTCCTCGATGGCGCGGGCCTCCTCGCGGATCGCCAGCATGGCATCGCAGAAGCGATCGATCTCGGCCTTGGTCTCCGACTCGGTCGGTTCGATCATCAGCGTGCCGGCGACCGGCCAGCTCATGGTCGGCGCATGGAAGCCGCAGTCGATCAGGCGCTTGGCCACGTCATCGACGGAAACGCCGGCCGACGCATTGAGCGGCCGCGTGTCGATGATGCATTCATGCGCGACACGGCCTGCTTCGGACTTGTAGAGGACATCGTAGGCCCCCTTCAGGCGTGCGGCGATATAGTTGGCGTTGAGGATCGCCACCTTGGTCGCCTGTGTCAGCCCCTCGCCGCCCATCATCAGGCAATAGGACCACGAGATCGGCAGGATGGAAGGCGAGCCGAACGGGGCGGCCGAGACCGCGCCATCGCGGCCATCGCTTTCCGGGTGGCCGGGCAGATAGGCTGCCAGATGCGCCTTGACGCCAATCGGACCCATGCCAGGACCACCGCCGCCATGCGGAATGCAGAACGTCTTGTGGAGGTTGAGGTGGGAGACGTCCGAGCCGATGTCACCGGGACGCGACAGGCCGACCATGGCATTCATGTTGGCGCCATCGAGATAGACCTGGCCGCCATGGGCGTGGGTGATTTCGCAGATCTCTTTCACCGTCTCCTCGAACACGCCGTGTGTCGAAGGATAGGTGATCATGCAGGCCGAGAGGTTTGCGGCGTACTGCTCCGCCTTGGCGCGGAAATCGTCGAGATCGATATCGCCGTTTTCACGTACCTTCACGACGACCACCTTCATGCCGACCATCTGCGCAGACGCCGGGTTGGTGCCGTGAGCCGAGGTGGGGATGAGGCAGACGTCGCGATGGGTATCGCCATTGGCGATATGGTAGTTGCGGATGGTAAGGAGGCCGGCATATTCTCCTTGCGCACCGGAATTCGGCTGCATGGAAAAGGCGTCGTAGCCGGTGATCTGGCAAAGCTTTGCCGACAGATCGTCGATCATCTCCTTGTAGCCCAGCGCCTGATCGACCGGCACGAAGGGGTGGATGTCGGCAAATTCCGGCCAGGTGATCGGCAGCATTTCCGCCGTTGCATTGAGCTTCATCGTACATGAACCGAGCGGGATCATCGCCCTGTCGAGCGCGAGATCGCGATCCGAAAGCCGGCGAATATAGCGGGTCATCTCGCTTTCGGCTCGGTTCATGTGGAAGATCGGATGGGTCATGTAGGCCGACTTGCGCAGAAGCGTATTCGGAAGGCGGTATTCCGGTTCGAAATCGGAGACCTTGAAATCGCCGCCGAAAGCGCGCCAGACGGCTTCCAGCGTCGCAGGCCGGGTGCGTTCGTCGAGCGACATGCCGATCTTCGTTTCGCCGACCTTGCGCAGGTTGACGCCCTCCGCCACGGCGGCGCGCATCACGAGGCCCTGCATGTGGCCGACTTCTACGGTGATGGTGTCGAAGAACGTGTCCGGCTCGACGCTATAGCCGAGCTTTTCGAGCCCCTTGGCCATGAGAACGGCCTTCTTGTGAACCTGCTGGGCGATCGCCTTCAACCCTTGAGGACCATGGAAAACGCCGTACATGGACGCCATGACGGCCAGCAGCACCTGGGCGGTGCAGATGTTGGAGGTCGCCTTTTCGCGACGGATATGCTGTTCGCGGGTCTGCAGCGACAGGCGGTAGGCGCGATTGCCGCGGGCATCGACCGAAACGCCGACGAGGCGGCCGGGCATGGCGCGCTTGTGGGCGTCCTTGACCGCCATATAGGCCGCGTGCGGGCCTCCGTAACCGACTGGAACGCCGAAGCGCTGCGACGAGCCGATGGCGATGTCGGCGCCCATTTCGCCAGGAGATTTCAGCAGCGTCAGCGCCAGCATATCGGCCGCGACGGCCGCAACCGCGCCTGTCTGGTGCAGGCGGGAAATCAGGCCGGTGAAATCACGCACATGGCCGTGGGTGCCGGGATATTGGAAGATCGCGCCGAAGACATCGACCGGATCGAGATCGGTCATCGGGTCGCCAACGATGACTGTCCAGCCGAGCGGGGCCGCACGGGTTTCGATCAGCGCAATGGTCTGCGGATGGCAGGCATGGTCGACGAAGAAGGCGGTTGCCTTCGACTTGGCCTGGCGCTGGCAAAGCGCCATGGCTTCTGCCGCAGCCGTCGCTTCGTCGAGCAGAGACGCGTTGGCGACGTCGAGACCGGTCAGGTCGCAGACCATCGTCTGGAAATTCAAAAGCGCCTCGAGGCGGCCCTGGCTGATCTCCGGCTGGTAGGGCGTGTAGGCCGTATACCAGGCGGGATTTTCCAGAATATTGCGCTGGATCACCGGCGGGGTGATGGTGCCGTAATAGCCCTGGCCGATCAGCGAGACGAGCGCCTTGTTCTTGTTCGCCGTATCGCGCAGCTTGTCGAGTGCTTCACGCTCGGTGAGCGCCGGACCCCAAGCGAGCGGCACGCCCTGACGGATAGACGAGGGGACCGTTGCATCAATCATTCGGTCGAGCGTCGGGTAACCGATCACCTTCAGCATCTCGGTCATTTCAGACGGTGAGGGGCCGATATGGCGACGGTTGGCGAAGTCGTAGGGCTGGTAGTCGGTGAAATGGAAATCGGTGGAATCGCTCATGCGATGAGATCCTTGTAAGCGGCTTCGTCGAGCAGCGCGTCGGCATCGGCAACGTTCTTCAGCTTCAGCTTGAAGAACCAGCCAGCGCCCTGCGGGTCGGAATTGACGAGCGACGGGTCATCAACGATCGCCTGGTTGACTTCGACGATCGTGCCATTCAGCGGACAATAGACATCGGAGGCCGCTTTGACGCTCTCGACGGTGGCACCGTTGCCGTCTTTCACCAATTCCTGATCAACTTTGGGAAGCTCTACGAAAACGAGGTCGCCAAGCTGCTCGGCGGCGTAGCTCGTGATGCCGACGGTCGCGACGTCGCCGTCTAGTTTCAACCATTCGTGTTCGGCGGTAAATTTCAACATGAGTTCCTCCGGGATATTTTCAGCGTTTGTAGGTTGGGGTGATGAAAGGAAGGGTCGCGACGGTCATGGGCAAGTATTTGCCACGAACTTCCGCAAACACCTGGGTGCCGGCGGCAGCGTGGGAGGTGGGCAGATAGCCCATGGCAACCGGGCCTTCGACCGTCGGGCCAAATGTGCCGGATGTCACTTCGCCAAGTTCTGTGTTGCCTTCCGCATCCGCGAAGAGCTTGGCGTGCGAGCGCACCGGCGCCTTGCCTTCCGGCTTCAGGCCGACGCGGCGGCGGGTGGTGCCGTTGGCGAGTTCGCCCAGAATGCGTGCGGCTCCGGGGAAGCCACCCTCACGGTCGCCGCCAGCCTTGCGGGCTTTCTGCAGTGCCCATTCGAGCGAGGCTTCGATCGGCGAGGTCGTGGTGTCGATATCGTTTCCGTAAAGACACAGGCCGGCTTCGAGACGCAGCGAATCGCGGGCGCCGAGGCCGATTGGCTTACAGTCCTTGTGTTCCAGCAATGCCGTTGCCAGCTCGAAGGCGTGCAAGGCAGAAATTGATACCTCAAAGCCATCTTCGCCGGAGTAGCCTGAGCGAGCGACGATGCAGGCTGCACCGTGGTAAACTAGTTCTCTCACGTCCATGAATTTCATGTGAGCGACGTCCGGCCAGATCGCAGCGAGGACAGCTTCTGCGCATGGGCCCTGAAGGGCTATCAAGGCACGGTCTTCGATTAGCTCGACATCGCAGCTGATCAGTTTCGCCTTCATATGAGCGACGTCCTGATCCTTGCAGGCCGCGTTGACGACGACGAAGAGATGATCGCCGCGATTGGTGATCATTAGGTCGTCGAGAATGCCGCCACTTTCATCGGTGAAAAAACCATAGCGCTGGCGTCCGGGCTTCAAGCCAAGAATATCGACAGGCACAAGCTTTTCGAGCGCAAGCGCTGCATCCTCATAGCTGCCGCTCTTAGCCTTCACAATGACCTGGCCCATATGGGAAACGTCGAACAGGCCGGCGGCGGCGCGGGTGTGGAGATGTTCCTTCATCACCCCCGCCGGATACTCTACTGGCATTTGATATCCCGCAAACGGGACCATACGACCCTGAAGGAGTAAGTGAAGCGTATGCAGGGGTGTTTGCTTCAATTGTGTCGATTGTTGCATCTGAGAGCTCCCGCTCGCCAAGCATCAGCTTGACGGCCTATTGCCGTGCGTTACCGCACCGGGAGCCCCATCTGTATCTTTGCCTGAGATTGTTATCCCTTCGGCGAGCTCGGTTTCGACCGAGACTACTTTCCAGATTGTTGACAACGAAAGGTCCACTTTGCCTGAGAGTTTCCGGGGCGGTTGCTCCTTCGGCGCCGGCCAAGGCCGATCTCTTCCGATCGTTTTTCTGTTTAGACTGCCTCGCCAGACGGCAAGGCGAGGTGGCCCGGCGGCCAGCCGCCGGGCACGTTGTCATTCTGCTGCTGCCGGTCTCGTAAGGCCAAGGCGAGCATCAATCCGCTTTGCGGTCTCAATGCGCTCGGCGGTCAGCTTCGCTACCGACGTCCGAGACCGCTCGAGAATATGAGCGGGCGCGCGGTCGGGCGTGCCACTATCGAAGGGCGGCTCGGGATGATATTGCATATACAATTGGATCTGCTTGGCAACATCTTCGCCGCGCACCATCGCAGCGAGCTGGAGAGCGCCGTCGATACCAGAGGTAACGCCGGCCGCGAATACCCAGTTGCCGTCGATGACAACACGTTCATTTACTGAAATTGCGCCGAGATGCGGCAGGACGTCCATTGCAGCCCAGTGCGTGGTTGCTCGGCGACCTTTGAGGAGGCCCGCAGCACCAATGAGCAAGGCACCGGTGCAGACAGAAAGAACGTACTCTGACTGTTCGGCATGCTTACGAATGAAGCCGAGGATTTCCTCGTCCTCCATAAATGCCTGCTGTCCTGGCCCACCTGGAACATGAAGGATGTCAAGCTTAGGCATCTCATCCAGCGTTAGGGTCGGGTAAAGCGGAAGACCATGGAAATCCTTTACGACCTCCATCTTCTTGGCAGCCACATGGACCGTCGCGTTAGGGATCGCCGCCAAGACCTCATAGGGTCCAGTAAGGTCAATCTGATCTAGACCTGGAAAAAGCAGGGAACCGATCTGCAGGTGTTTGTCCGGTGCAAACATAAAGAAAAACTCCTCTCAAAGTGCCTGTGCCAGCACTCAAACGTCCCGGCTAGGAACGTAATCACAGACAAAGAGAGTCTTTGTCAAGACATAAATTTCAAAGTCTAAGCCAAAAATAGGCGCTTTTCCGTACGTGCGATCAAAAATTGCCGATAGCCCGGCCCTTGCGTGCAGACAAAAAACATTGTAGCCAAACAATGCTAGACAAAAATAGCAAAGGGAACAGTAGGAGGAAAAATATGTCTGCCAAGCCCCGTTATCTGGTTCATCCAGCTATAGTGGACGCAATCCGCAAAAGGCGGTCGATCACGCTCACTTTGAGCGTGATTATGATCGTGCTCTATTTCGCATTCATGTTCACGTTCGGTTTCAACAAGCCGCTTCTGAGCACCATGATTACGCCTGAACTTTCAATCGCACTGATCAGTGCACCGATTTTGATCATAAGCTCAGTCATCCTTTCACTCATCTACGTTTTATGGGCCAATCGCGTGTTCGATGTGACCCTTCGCGATAATCGATAGGTGCAGCATGAATCCGTCACAAAACCCGCTTGCAATTCTATTCTTTGGGGTCTTCATAGCTCTAACATTGGGGATCACATACTTCGCCGCCCGCCGGACGAAAACAACTGAACATTTTTTTGCCGCTGGAGGCAATATCACGTCGTGGCAGAACGGATGGGCACTTGCGGGGGACTTCCTCAGCGCCGCGGCTCTTCTTGGCATAGCGGGCACGATCACCGCAAATGGATTTGATGGAATGATCTATTCCATCGGATGGCTCGTTGGCTGGCCGATCATGCTCTTTCTCGTGGTCGAGCCTTTGCGAAACATCGGGAAGTTTACCATTTCGGACGTCGTTGCATATCGCTTGCAGCAAAAGTGGATCCGTTCTGCGGCGGCACTTGGCAGTCTAACTGTCATCGTCTTTTACTTGATCGCTCAAATGGTCGCCACAGGTAGCCTCATCAAGTTGCTGTTCGGGCTTTCGTATCCGGCGGCGGTTGTCATCGTCGGCTCAGCGATGCTTGCATATGTTTTGTTTGGCGGGATGTTGGCCACGACGTGGGTCCAAATCGTAAAAGCGGTTCTGCTGATGTGCGGCGTTGGCATCATGGCCGGTCTTGTACTCGCCAGATTCAATTGGAATCCGCTGGAACTTCTGGGGGCAGCCTCTGCCCAATTCGGTGAGCGTGTCCTTGTCCCTGGGACAAAGGTGGTGCCAGCTGGTTGGGAAACAATATCTCTTGGGCTCGCACTCATGTTTGGGACTGCTGCCATGCCCCATATCCTGATGCGCGTCTATACAGTGAGCGACGTAAAGGAAGCGAGGCAGTCGATCCTGTATGCGACTGGCATCATCGGCACATTCCACCTTATGGTTTTCATCATCGGGTTTGGCGCCATGGTGATTGTAGGTCCCCAAGTGGTCGCAACCGCGGGGGGTGGGGGCAACATGGCGGCACCGCTCCTGGCCCTCGCAGTAGGCGGAAATGCCTTCTTTGGCTTCATCTGCGCGGTCGCGTTCGCCACGATGCTTGCCGTCGTCGCGGGCTTGACTTTGTCCGGCGTCGCCACGCTAACGCACGATATCTATGCGAACGTAGTCCGTGCCAACACCTGTACCGACAGCGAAAAAATGCGCGTCGCGCGCCTATCGACCGTTGCAATTGCTGTCGCCGCCGTCCTGCTTGGCATCCTTTTCGAAGGTCAGAACGTCGCATTCATGGTGGGCTTGGCATTCGCCGTCGCTTGTTCTGCAAACTTCCCGACGCTGATGCTTGGCATCCTTTGGCGAAAACTGACGACAGCTGGAGCCGTATCGAGTATCTTGGTCGGTACTGTCGTCACAGTGACGATGATCATCTGCTCGCCCACCATTCAGGTTGATGTCTTGGGACGCACAGTCGCGGAACTTGCTGACAAGTGGTGGTTCATCTCTCTCAGGAACCCCGCGATCATTTCAATGCCGCTTTCCTTCCTGACCGCTGTCGTAGTTTCGTTGGTTACCCGTGAGCGAGAAGCGGAAGCGAAGTTTGAAGAGATGCGCCATAAGATCGTCTTCGGGGACGTTCCTGAGCGACAGGTCGTCGAACCCACGAACGTCAATGACGCGGTAGTAGCGCGCGGTCTGTGATCGAGCCAAGAGTGCTGGAAGAAAACTCCAGCACTCTTTCACAAATCCAGAACAATTTGGCTTGGAAAGCATCGCGTGGTGGATTCACGCGGGGCGCCATGTCCATCAACTATGGCGTCCGCTGTGAAAGTCAGAAAAATACTGGTTGCCAATCGTTCCGAAATTGCGATCCGCGTATTCCGCGCCGCCAATGAGCTCGGAATCAAGACCGTGGCGATCTGGGCGGAGGAGGACAAGCTTTCGCTGCACCGGTTCAAGGCGGACGAAAGCTATCAGGTCGGCCGTGGCCCACATCTGGAAAAAGACATGGGGCCAATCGAAAGCTATCTTTCGATTTCCGAAGTGATCCGCGTGGCAAAGCTGTCCGGCGCCGATGCGATCCATCCGGGCTACGGGCTTTTGTCGGAAAGCCCGGAATTCGTCGAGGCCTGCAATGCCGCCGGCATCATCTTCATCGGCCCGCGGCCGGACACGATGCGCCAGCTGGGCAACAAGGTGGCGGCCCGCAATCTCGCGATTTCCGTCGGTGTCCCGGTCGTGCCGGCAACCGAGCCGCTGCCAGACGACATGGCGATCGTGGCCCGCATGGCCGAAGATATCGGCTACCCGGTCATGCTCAAGGCCTCCTGGGGCGGCGGCGGACGCGGCATGCGCGCCATTCGCGATCCGAAGGATCTGGCCCGCGAAGTGGTGGAAGCCAAGCGCGAGGCGATGGCGGCCTTCGGCAAGGACGAGGTCTATCTGGAAAAGCTGGTCGAGCGCGCCCGCCACGTGGAAAGCCAGATCCTTGGCGACACGCATGGCAATGTGGTGCACCTGTTCGAGCGTGACTGCTCTATCCAGCGCCGCAACCAGAAAGTCGTCGAGCGCGCGCCGGCGCCCTATCTTTCCGAGGCGCAGCGCCAGGAACTGGCCAGCTATTCGCTGAAGATCGCTGCTGCGACGAATTATGTCGGAGCCGGCACCGTCGAATACCTGATGGATTCCGATACCGGCAAGTTCTATTTCATCGAGGTCAATCCGCGCATTCAGGTCGAGCACACGGTGACCGAGGTGGTGACCGGCATCGATATCGTGAAAGCGCAGATCCATATCCTCGAAGGGTTTGCCATCGGCACGCAGGAATCGGGCGTCCCGGCGCAGGCCGATATCCGCCTCAACGGTCATGCGCTTCAGTGCCGCATCACGACGGAAGACCCGGAGCACAATTTCATTCCGGATTACGGCCGCATCACCGCCTATCGGTCGGCGGCGGGCTTCGGCATCCGTCTCGACGGCGGCACTGCCTATTCCGGCGCGGTCATCACCCGCTATTACGATCCGCTGCTGGTCAAGGTGACAGCGGCCGGCTCCACGCCGCAAGAGGCGATCAGCCGCATGGACCGGGCCTTGCGCGAATTCCGCATCCGCGGTGTCGCAACCAACCTGACCTTCCTGGAAGCGATCATCGGGCATCCGAAATTCCGCGACAATTCCTATACGACGCGGTTCATCGACACGACGCCGGAGCTGTTCGAGCAGGTGAAGCGGGCCGACCGCGCCACCAAGCTTTTGACCTATCTCGCCGATGTCACCGTCAACGGCCACCCGGAAACCAAAGGGCGGCCGGAACCGGCGGCGCAGGCGGCAAAGCCGGTTCTGCCTTACATCAACGGCGATATACCCGACGGCACGAAGCAATTGCTGGATATGCTCGGCCCCAAGAAATTCGGCGAATGGATGCGCAATGAAAAGCGTGTGCTTCTGACCGATACGACGATGCGCGACGGGCACCAGTCGCTGCTGGCGACGCGCATGCGCACCTATGACATCGCGCGCGTGGCCGGAGTCTATGCCCGGGCGCTGCCGAACCTGTTTTCGCTGGAATGCTGGGGCGGCGCCACCTTCGACGTGTCGATGCGGTTCCTCACCGAGGATCCGTGGGAGCGCCTTTCCATGGTTCGCGAAGGCGCGCCGAACCTTTTGTTGCAGATGCTGCTGCGCGGGGCCAACGGCGTCGGCTACACCAACTATCCCGACAATTTGGTGAAATACTTCGTTCGCCAGGCCGCCCGTGGCGGCATCGATCTCTTCCGGGTTTTCGACTGCCTGAACTGGGTCGAGAACATGCGCGTATCGATGGATGCGGTGCAGGAGGAGAACAAGCTGTGCGAGGCGGCGATCTGCTATACGGGCGATCTGCTGAACTCCGCGCGGCCGAAATACGACCTCAAATATTATGTCGCGCTTGCCGAGGAACTGGAACGGGCCGGGGCGCATATCATTGCGCTGAAGGACATGGCTGGATTGCTGAAGCCGGCGGCTGCGAGGGTTCTGTTCAAGGCATTGCGGGAAGCAACCTCGCTGCCGATCCATTTCCACACGCACGACACGTCCGGCATCTCGGCTGCTACAGTGCTGGCTGCTGTGGATGCCGGCGTCGATGCCGTCGATGCAGCGATGGATGCTTTTTCGGGCAATACCTCACAGCCTTGCCTCGGTTCGATCGTCGAAGCGCTGGCAGGATCGGAGCGCGATCCTGGCCTCGATTCGGAATGGATCAGGAAGATATCGTTCTACTGGGAAGCGGTGCGTGGCCAGTATGCGGCGTTCGAGACCGATCTCAGGGGGCCGGCATCGGAAGTATACCTGCATGAAATGCCGGGCGGCCAGTTCACCAACCTCAAGGAACAGGCTCGTTCGCTCGGCCTCCACACGCGCTGGCACAAGGTGGCGCAGACCTATGCGGACGTGAACCAGATGTTCGGCGACATCGTCAAGGTGACGCCATCGTCGAAGGTGGTGGGCGACATGGCGCTGATGATGGTCAGCCAGGACCTGACGGTTGCCGATGTCCAAAATCCGGCGAAGGACATCGCTTTCCCCGATAGCGTCGTCTCGATGCTGAAGGGCGATCTCGGACAGCCTCCCGGCGGCTGGCCAGAAGCGATCCAGAAAAAGGCGCTGAAGGGCGAGGCGCCTTATACGGAAGTGCCCGGTTCGCTGCTGGCCGATGCGGATCTCGATGCGGAACGGAAGGTCATCGAGGACAAGCTGGAGCGCAAGATCGACGATTTCGAATTTGCGTCCTACCTGATGTATCCGAAAGTGTTTACCGACTTCGCGCTGGCTGCGGATACCTACGGTCCCGTCTCGGTGCTGCCGACGCCCAATTATTTCTACGGGCTGAAGGACGGCGAGGAAATGTTCGCCGACATCGAAAAGGGCAAGACGCTCGTCGTGGTCAATCAGGCGATGAGCGGCACGGATGCCCAGGGACTGGTGACGGTCTTCTTCGAACTGAACGGCCAGCCGCGCCGCATCAAGGTGCCGGACAGGGCGCATGGAGCATCCGGCGGCGCCGTTCGCCGCAAGGCGGAACCGGGCAATGCCGCGCATCTCGGCGCTCCCATGCCGGGCGTGATTTCCCGCGTCTTCGTGACGGCGGGCCAGGCGGTCAAGGCCGGCGATGTGCTATTGTCCATCGAAGCGATGAAGATGGAAACCGCGCTGCATGCGGAAAAGGACGGCACCGTCGCCGAAATTCTCGTCAAGGCCGGCGATCAGATCGACGCCAAGGATCTGCTGATCATTTATGGCAGCTGATGCGAAATTGTTGAACCGCACACTCTGCTACTCCAAAGGTGAGGCCAAGACTTGAAATCGTTTGTTCTGATTGCATCATTCCCTTCGAAAGGTGGCGCGTTAGCGCCTTTCATAGATTATATCGAGCGTGCGGAATGCGATATTATAGAAAGCTCTCTATTTACCGATGAAGAGCAAGGGAAGATCTTCATCCGCATCGTTTCTAAGTCTCCAGCTAATATCGATCTGGCAGTGCTAGTGAGCGGAATTGGCCCTATAGCTAAGAAGTTCGGCATGGAATGGCATGTATTTGATGCGGATGAGCGCATGAAAGTGCTGCTGATGGTCTCTCGTTTTGGCCATTGCCTGAATGACCTTCTCTATCGCTGGAAGATTGGCGCCCTTCCGATCGACATCGTCGGCGTCGTTTCCAACCATTTCGACTACCAGAAACTGGTCGTCAACAACGACATTCCTTTCCACCACATCAAGGTGACGAAGGAAAACAAGCCGCATGCCGAAGCCCAGTTGATGGAAGTGGTCGAATCCTCCGGCACCGAACTTGTCGTGCTTGCCCGCTATATGCAGGTTCTGTCCGACCAGCTCTGCCAGAAGATGTCGGGCAAGATCATAAACATCCACCACTCCTTCCTGCCGAGCTTCAAGGGTGCCAACCCTTACAAGCAAGCCTATACCCGCGGCGTCAAGCTGATCGGCGCAACCGCGCACTATGTCACCGCCGATTTGGATGAAGGCCCGATCATCGAGCAAGATACGGTGCGGATCACTCATGCGCAATCGGCGGAGGATTATGTTTCGCTCGGCCGCGATGTGGAGAGCCAGGTCCTGGCCCGTGCCATCCATGCGCATATCCATCACCGCACTTTAATCGATGGCAACCGGACCGTCGTTTTCCCGCCGAGCCCGGGCTCGTACGCCTCTGAACGAATGGGATAGGCACCACATGAGTTCCATAATAGAAGTTATGCCATATGGTATAACATTACAAGGCACTGTGCATTGAAGCGACCTCGGACGCTTGGCGCCATAACTTCAACGGAATGCGACTGTGAATTTAACCATCGAACAACTGAAAACCGAAATTTCAAACCAAGTCCTCCGTAATCGAGACATGGCTCTTGCGTTGGCTAAGGATGGAAAGACCCGATCACTCGATCTGGCGGCCTTTTTAGAAGATATAGCAAACGCTTATCAAAATTTGTCGGACGAGATTGGGAAACTCAGAGCGCGAGCGGAAGAGCATTAGCTACAGCCTCGTTTGACAGCCACCGTCAAGCCGACTTCGACATTCGACCCCAGTTGTGCAACAAGGCCCACAGGTAAGCCCGCGAACACCCGTGTGCAAGCATAAGTTGGCAGAGTCGAATGAAGGATCAAGAGCTGAATAAGGCAATTGGGCAGCGATTGCGGGAAACGAGAGTTGCGCGAGGGTTGAAGCAGTCGGACCTGGCGAAGCACATCGATGTCGCGTTTCAGCAGATCCAAAAATATGAGAACGGGTCCAACCGACTTTCGGTGGCTGTCCTGCTCCGTTTATGCGCTTTTATGGAAATCGATCCGGGAGTGTTTCTTAAAGAGATCGACCAGCCTTTTGACGCTGAAGCTCCTGAGGACGTTCAGGTCGTGGCGGAAACGCTACGCAGAATCTCGAATCGTACAGTTCGCGTCAACCTTTGCGCATTGATCCGATCTCTGGAAGACGAGCAGAGTTAGTCTATTCGAGCTGGCGGTATAAACGTCCGCCTGGCTTAACGAGCGGCTCTGCCGCCATGAGCGTGCTGGCAGCCATGCGTTGTATGATCGTTCGTTCAGGTAACCGCACAGGGCTCACTGTGGACTGCAGCGCCCCGCCGACAAACGCCGGCGCCCCCGACCCTCGAGCGCTCCTCCTCCTATCCTTCGAGCTGACGAGCCATGTTTTACGCTGGTCGAGTTGCCGGAACCTTGCTAAAACTCAGGGAAGCGGCCATTATTTTCCAAAATAGTGTTCTGGAGGTGGGAGAAACTACTACCCCAAGGTGGGAGATGAATTTGGCCCAGGTGGGGATCAGAACGTTACCACTAAGCAGCGCAATCCATTCAGCCCTATAAGCCAGGTAGACGAAACACGGATAGGCAGGTGCGGTAGAATTCTGGCCCACCAAGCTGCGACCGCCCTATTGAAGCACGCGGGTTCTTCCATCACATTCTCGCTACGTTCAACATTTGCGAGACTTCCAATGACCACTCAAGACAATACCGTCGTCGCCTTCCCGACGAAGCCTGACGAACCAGCCCCAAGTAGCTTCGACAAGATCTGGGGCAAGAAGATCAAGAGCCATGGCTATGCCGCCATCCCGACGATTCTCATCCGCTCCCAGCACCGGCTCGGCATCAACAGCACGCAGTTCTGCCTATTGATGCACCTGCTTGACCTCTTCTGGTCCCCGGACCGTCCGCCCTTCCCCACCAAGCAGCAGTTGGCAGACCGGATCGGCATCAAGCAATCCAGCATCAAGCCCAACATGAAGGCGCTGGAGAAGGCCGGTCTGATCCAGAGAGTTCAGCATAAGACATCCTCTGGCGACTGGGGTGCCAACACATATCACCTCGATGGGCTGATCCAGCGCATCAAAGACCTTGAGCCTGAATTCGCCCAGGAGAAGGCCAAGCGGCGGGCCGAAAGGAAGAGGGTGGAGACACCCAAGGGCAAGCGGCCCAACCAGCAATAGGCCAGGACCGAAAACAAATCACCCCGGCCGCATGCCTAGGGCAGAGACGGTACCGGGGTTTACGAAGCAAGATATATACAGGGGTGGGGGATAAATCAACCCCTGTGGCCTATGACGAGCACCATGAGCATAGACGAGACCATACCCTATCCCGGCATAGAGGACATCCTGTCGGCTGACAGATTCGGTACCTACCTGGCATGGGCGGGTGGTGATCGCAACAAGGCGGTCGCCCTCTATACCCTCAATGCCCTGCTAAGCGAGAGCCTGCAGCTGCCCCTGCATATGCTCGAGGTGTCCCTACGCAATCGCATCCACCAGGTCATGACCAATGCCCATGGGGGCACCTGGTTCGACATGCCCGAGCACCAGTTGAACGCCACCCAGGCCGAGATGCTCGCGAGAGCTCGCCAGGACCTCACCGACAAGGGTAAGGACGACACCCCTGCCCGGCTCGTCGCCGCCCTTACATTCGGCTTCTGGACGGCGATGCTCGGCAAGGAATACGAAAATCTTTGGCAGCAGACATTAAAGGATATCGCCCGGCGGGAAGATGGAAAGGGTTTACGTCGCAAAGATTTCACCAAGTCGCTCGGCGCTATCCGGACCCTTCGTAACCGCCTCGCCCATCATGAGACCGTGCTCTACTGGGACCTGCCGAAGCACTATGGCAATATCCTGCAGATGATCGGCTGGCTGTCGCCGGTCGCGCTCGACTGGTGCCAAGCCTATTGTCGGTTCCCGAGCCTTTATCCTGTCGAGGGTATCACATTGGATGTAGGGGCTGCTGAAGGCCTGGCTTGAAGTTCCGCTCCTCACCCCGGGGCTAATCTGAAGCTTTCCGCCGCAAACACGACGGTTAGGGCACTGCTATTGCTGGTCATGGATGCGATGGACCCTTGTCGGGCGCGCCACATCGCGGTCTGCGAGTCGCCTGTCACTCGTCGACAAGCGCGGCAGCAACCTCTTTCTGAAGCCGTTTTGCCGCTCTTTTTTTTGCCGGAGCATCCTGAATTAGCGCCAGGAATTTCTCCACCGATTGATCAGCCATGCTCCGGCGTTTTGCACTTTTCTCCAGGGCCGATTTAAAGTTGGGTTTGCCCAATTCCAGTTTCGTATCGACACCAGCGTCCCGCTCACGCACCGCTTGGTGCTGGCCGAGCTGCTGCCGTCCCGCCTGCGAAGCAGGACCGATGGCCTTCGCCAGACCAGAAGCGGCAGAGCTCCGCGCCAAAAACTTTACGCCGGCTTTGGCCTTCATGGGGACCGCAGTCTCAGACGCCTTTGGTTGCGCTGCTTCGATCGCGGCGCCAGCAACGATACCCGGCGACGGCAAATTTCGCTCCGAGGGGCGGATTGGAAGCCAGGCTTTTTTCCTCAACTCCTCATCGGCGTAATAAATGTTTCGCAGCCCAAAGATCGGTTGCTGATTGCGGAGTTTGATAATGCAGCGAGTCTCGTTCATTGCCCCAAGTTCATCTGGCCGCATCAGCGGCCTCATCGCCGTCTTGTGCGACATAGTTGAGCTTTTTCGATCGAAAAGCGTCACGCCGGTTGACACAGCTTTGTCGACAGTGACTTCCTTCCGCTCGCCGAGCAACTGCGATACGTATCGCTGATCTTCCGGGTCCTGCGCGCCAAGAAAGATTTGCGCACGAGCGGAATTGACAAGCGTCTGCCGACCTTCGCGGGTGTAGACGTTGTCGATCGAACGGAGCGACTGGACGAAGAACCAGCAAGGAATGCCATACCCGCCGAGAACGGTCGCGACCGTCAATGCATTCTCAAGCTTACCCAGGTTCTGGAACTCGTCGAGCAGCACCAGCACGCGGCGCTCGCCGCGTTTCATCATGTTGCGTGACATGTAGTCCATGAATTGGACCATCAGTACGTTGAAGATCGGTCCGATCGAGGCTACTTGCTGGATGCGGAAATCGAGGTAAAGGCTCATATTTTCACGCCGCATCGCTCGGATATCAAAGGTCGATCGAGCAGTGGCCCGCAGAATGCGATTGTTCTTGAACGGTCGGACCGCTGCGGCAAGAGAGCCATAGACACCGTCAAACTGCTTGGCTGCCATGACGGCGAAGCGCGCGAGAGTCGTATAGGTGAAGGAACTGATCCACGTGGCACGAAGCTCGGGATTGGCAACCCCTTCCAGCCAGTCGCGCAAGGGCTGATCACCACCCTCGACAACATTGAGAACCGTGCCAAGGTTCTTGTTCCTGTCGAGGATATTGGGATTTTCCAGAACCCACGACGTCACACCGGCAAACAAAGCCCGCGCGTCTGAAATCCAGTAGGCATCACCCTTTGGCGTCGGGAGCAGCGCGGTAGCGATCGAGTTAATGTCGATGTCGCGCTGGTCGGGATCGACGGCAACGAAATCGAGCGGATTGTAGCATTCCGTCTCACCATTTTCGTCGGCGGGTGAAAAGCGAAGCACTCGCGAGAAACTCGAGCGATAGCCCGCCGTCGCCTCATAGGTCTCTCCGCGCATGTCGAGCACTACAATGCTGTCGGGCCAGAGAAGGCAGTTGGGAACGATGATTGAAGCGCCCTTGCCCGATCGCGGCGGTCCGATGACGAAGCCACCGACATCGTCCCCGTCGATCCAGAGCTTTTTTCCGCCAAACAGTCTCGGTTTCGTCAGACGTCGCCGACCGGAACCGCGCTGGGTAAATCCACCGGGCACCTTGATGAGGCTGCCTCCGATCCGGCCAACGAACACGCCGCCGGTGCGCGTCAGGCCCAGTGCCCGAGCCTCCAGCGTGCTGAGGAAACGGGCATCCGTCGAGCGTTTCTTGCCGGTCGCGACTGTGACCAACATGGCAAGTCCGGCGATCGAACCAGCAGCGGCTGCCAGTCCGGGCCGGTACCAATCGCCGGCAGCCAGGTCGAGACGTGCCGCCTTGTAAGAGGCGAGCAAATCCTCCTGCAGCGCCCGAAACATCTCAAAGGAGTTATCGAAAGCATAATATGTCCCCGCATAGACGAGCGACGCCACGAATGCGGCCATGGCGAATGCGATCACCACGCCGAACAACCAGAGAAATGGATTCATGACGCGCCTGCCTTGGTGAAGACGATTTCTGAAACGGTACGACGCCCGTCGGGCAAGCGGGTCAACTGGACGACGACGGGGATGACGTCCTGGAGGTAGTCGATAATCTCCTGCTTCCCCAGGGCCACGCCGCTCTGCATGACCATCAACGCAAGACGGTCATAGGCAGAATACGGCGAGTTGGCATGGACGGTCGTAAGAGAGCCAGGATGCCCGGTATTGATCGCCTGCAGGAAAGAGAAAGCTTCGGCGCCTCGCAATTCGCCGAGCATCAGCCGATCGGGGCGCATGCGCAGCGACGCCTCAAGCAACTGTTGTGGCGTCACCTTGGCGCGACCCTGATCACCCTTCGAGGCGAGAAGGGCAACAGTGTTCGGCGTGACCGGCTTGAGTTCTCGCGTGTCCTCGATCGTGACGATACGCTCCTCTTCCGGGATCTCCTTCAGGAGTGCGTTAAGGAAGGTCGTCTTGCCGCTCGAGGTGCCGCCGGAAACGGCGATCGAGACGCGAGACCGCACCGCAGTCCTGAGAAACTGCATGGCATCAACATCGCCGCGCAACATCGTAGCCAGTTCCTCTTCGGCGTCCGACAGTTTGAGCTGGCCGCCGATCCGAGTTTCGGCAAATGCGCCGCGGCTCTTATAAACGTCAAGCCCGATGTCATGGATGACCTGCTTGCGGATGGAGACGGCGCCGCCATCGGGTGCGGCGGGCGGCAGAACACACTGGAATCGCTCCCCGGTCGGCAAGGAGGCCGAGAGGATAGGGTGCTCCTCGTTGACGACCTGGTTGGTGGAGCCGGCGACACGCTCGCTCAGCGTCCGGATCCACTCGGCGGAGAATTGTTCGTCCGACACCTGCTCCATGCCACTGACCCCGAGACGCTCGATAAACAGCCTGCCTGGCCGATTGACCGAGATTTCCGAGACACGTTCATCGGCCAGATAGGACTTCAGGCGTTCCAGCGCCTTGTCGAGAAAGGGAAACTGGCTCATTTGTAGACCGGAGCGACCGGATAATAGGGCGTCGGATCGATGGCCCGGCGGATCTGCCCGCCACTCTTGAGGCGCATCATCTCTTGCCTGACCGGGTCGGCATAGAATGCCGAGAAATCGAGATCGCGCCTGAGAAAGACGATAATCGACTCCCCCTGCGGCACGTAGATCGTCGGCGGGATGTTCTTGCTGTCCTTGAATGCCTCGGCGGCGATGTCCTGCAGGATGGCAGAGGATTTTTCGGCCGCGATCTGGCGCGCCGCTGTCTCGGTCTGACTGGGCTGGGTCGTAATTGTAGTCACCGCACCGGTGACAGGATCGACGGTCGAAATCGTGTTTGCCGTGGTGCTGCTGGTGTTCTGGCCGAGCGTCGACACATATTCTGCAGCGCCGCCGATCACCGAGAGCATGATGGCCGAGCCAAACCGTTCCCAGAAATGGGTATCGACCTCACCTGTCAGCCCTGCCCTCCCCAATCGGTCGGCACCTGGCGACGCAATTTCAGCCGACAGACCATCGGAGCGGATGACCCGCGACCAGACGATGAAGACGCGTTTTTGGCCACGCGCCAGGCCGGATTTGTATTCACCGACCAGTCGTGACCCCTTTGGAATCAGGATCCGGCTGCCGTCGAGAGACCGGACATCTTCGCGCACAACGGCCCGAACCATGCCGGGCAGATCGGTATTGATGGCGGTCTCCAGAAACCCGCGGATCATCGTGCCTTGGGCGACAAGGGCATCCGTCCGGTCAAAGCGGGTCGCCTTGACGATGCCCGCCGTCTGTTTCTCCGACTGCGCTAGAAACGCCTTGTTGGCATCGGTTTCGGCGCCCGGCACCGGGACGAGTTGTCCATCGTTCGCGATCATGACGGACTTCTCGGCATCAGAGCGCGTCTCGCGACCCGATCCGTCGAGCACGATCTGCTCGGATCGCAGCCGCTCCCATTTCGCCTTCTCTTCCTGCTCCCGACGCTTGGCATCGAGCTCCGCCAACCGGGCCTGTTCTTCCGCGCGCCGACGTGCTTCCTCACGCGCGAGACGCTCCTCATCGGCCCGCCGACGCGCTTCTTCAAGCTGCCTGAGTTTTTCGAGATCCTCGCCCTGATTGACCGTGACGTCGACATCGGCCGATTGCACGGGCTTCTTCTCGACCGTCGGGATTTGCACCAGGTTGGGGGCGGCTGCCTCCCTTGCCGGCTCCTCCGGAAAATTGCGGATACTGGAGTTCGAGGTCTCGAAGGTCTCTGCGGTCCCTTCGTTCAGGCCGGGGTTCTGCGGCCCGTCCGGCCAATTCACATAGGCAAGCACGCCGGCACCGAGGACGAGCAGCAACGGTAGGGCCGCCTTGCCGAGGCGCCCATTGCGATCGCCGGCGACGTGGCTCTGTCCATCAAGATGGTCGAAGTCGATCTTGCTCATCTCTGCTGATCCTTGTTGAGCCCAAGTTTTTTAGGACCATAAGTGTCCTCGACGAGATCAAACGAGCGGCGATTGGCCTGACGGTTGTAGAGGCACAGCCACTTGTTGCCGGCGCGCAGCGTAAACTGAGCCGCGATCTTGTCGACCACGACGTATTTCCCTTGCGTGCGGAGATTGACGAGTGACTCCTCTTTCTTTCCCTCGACCACGAAAATAGCCGGGATCTCGCCCGGAAACTCCAAGTACATCTGCGTTCCGTCGTCGAAGGCGACGCGCGGCTTCAGGCTGATATCGCCCCGAAAAACGTATTCGTAATTCAGCCGGCTGGGATCGAGGCCTTTCAGGAGCGGATCCTTGGCACTCTCCTGCGCGGCGGCGAGCAGGCGGGCATTTACATCTTCGTCGGGATATTTGAAACGGACCTGGAATGCCGCTCGCAGATCGGCGGCGGCAGACCCTTTGAGAAGAAGTGCGTAGACGCGTTGATTGGTAACGACGTTGATATTGGTCTCAGCATTCTCGCGCAGCGGTTTGACGAAGAGGATCCCCGAGCCCTTCTTCGGCACAATCGACCAGCTTGCCGTATCGCCGGCCGAGATCGTCTCGATTACTTCCGAGCTGCCCAGCTGAATCATGGTGGAGACGCCGAGCCCCGCCGGGACTGTGACGACCGCATTGTTATTGAAGGTGATGTAGCGGATACGCGGGTCGGCCGCCTCGGTCGTGCCGATCATGGTCATGAACGCGGCCAGCGCGGTGAAAATCAATAAAGCTCTGTGCATTATCGCGCCGCCTTGTCTGCCGGTAGGATTTCCGGCAGCGACTCCTGGTCACGCCGGTATTCGAGAACCTGGAAGCCGAGTGGATTGTCGAACCGGTATTCATTCTTGAGCGGCGCTGTCGTGTAGCGGAATCGGACAACGGAGACCCAATGCTCGCGGCGAAGTGTGTTGTCCTTACGGGTCTCAGTCGAAAAGCGCACCGTCGCCGTCGATGCGTTCAGGAACGAGACCGACTTGATCGTCACCGCGATGCGGGTGTCGCGGCCGAGGACCTTGTCCTTCGATTGCGGGTTCGAAGGCTCGAATTCATGCCGAAGATCAACGGAGGCCTGACCGGTCGAATAGAGTTGAGCAAGATCGTAATTATCTTTCAGCGCGCGGGGGTCGTAGGTTTCGCGCGCACGAATATAGCGCACCACGTTCGCCGTCTTGATCGCGTCATTCTCCGAGAGTTTGCTTTCGTCGAGCGAGCGCGCGACTTCGACGAACCCCGTCGTTTTGTCCGCGATGACCACAACGGCCTCGAACTGCTTCAGGGGAACGAGCAGATTGAGGGCCGACAGGCTCAAAAGAGTGCTGATCCCCGCCACCGCCGCGACGGTCCAGGCAATCCTGCGCGAACGGCGTTCCTTGCGGTAGAGTTCCGCCTCCCATGAAGCCCCTGCCTTCCAATAGCTGGTAAGATCGTGCGATTCCTTTTCGGGCTGTTCTGCTGTCAGTTCTGCGTCGCTCATGTCCTGCTTTCCGATGATCGCCCTGCGGCGATTTATTATAATTTATCTTGTGGTCACGAGGAGACCGAGCCGACCGCGTCGGACCAGAATGGAGTTCGATTTCCTGACTAACCAGTTCCGGCGCGACACTGTCGTGGAGGCTAACTGCACCACTTCATCAGGGTCTTTCGCGAGGTTGTATTGGAGAAGGAGAAGGACCTTGCGTCCTCGACCTCTATCCGCACGGTATCCGGGTCACCCTCTGCGTCAGCGGATCCCGCCTCGACCCAGAGAACATCCAGCACATAAGTATCGCCATCGCGCTTGACCGACTTCACCTTGCCGGTGGTCTTGTTCGCGCCGATGTCATTGTCCTCGATGTAGATGAATGCGGCGGCCGCTACGTCGCACCCAGCCGACGCCGGCGCATAGGCGCCTTTGAGCACAGGAACTATAGCGCTCAACGATTGCGCAGTGGCTAGACCAGGTTGAAGCGTCACGATGAGCCCAAGCGTTATCCAAACTTTCTTCATCAGAGTATCCTGCTACAGGCCGATCATCGTACCAATGCTATGAACGTATCCAGCAAGCGCGTTGTACAGGTCGATGAAATATTCGGCGATGGGCTTGAGGAAGGTCACCAGCATAATGAAAGCCAGGTAGCCAAACCCGCTGCCGGACTTCACATTGCGGCGATCACTCTCGGTGATTTCCTCGTTGATGCGGTTCTGCTCATCATTGGCAGCGAACCGGCGGCGGTCATGGTCCCAAGGATACATAGCCTTCTCCTTTCGAGAAACTATAATTAGCACCGGGCACGTCATACGACCACACTAAAGCTGCCCATTCTTTTCGGTTTCGCGCTGGATAGCCCGGGCGCGAGCGGCGTGAACGTCAGCAGATGTTCGGCGCCTCCCAAGTCCCGATCTCAATATTCTTGCGCGTCCAGATACTTGTCTGTCAGCGAAGGCGATCGAGCTTCTCCCTCCTGCGAAAGCAGAGTCTCCTGCACCAAGAGCGCTACCACCTACAATGGTGGCCGCGAAGGCGGGGATAAACCGGAACACGACGATGCCGAGCAGGCAGACGATGACGAAGGGTGCCACATAAGAGAGCTTGCTCTCTGTCGCGGTATTGTTGGCCGTTTTGATAGCAAGTTCGATCAACTGGTAGAGGAAAGCCAAAAACGTCATCATTAGGGTCTGCGTCACCATGAGGTTGACCATCAGCACCAACCATCCGTCAGTGAAGCGGAAAGTCCACCGATAGAGCGCCAGAATAATAAACACCGGCGCCAGCGCCAACGTGATGAACAACATCAGCTTGGCCGCAAGGATCGCTGCGGCCGCGACCGCGATGAAGATCATCGCCACGACGAAGACGATCGCGCCGATCAGGGCGCCGACAAATTCGAACGTGCCGGTCGCCACCTGCTCATAGATCTTTCCTGCGGTTTCGAAGACGGCGTCGAGGATTTTTACCACGCCGGTGGTGTCGCCTGTGCCGCCATCGAGCGTTCCGCCGGAACCTGCGATCGACTCGATAATGGTATCGGAGATGAGGTTGGGTACCTCCTGCACAAGTTTATAGAGGGTGGCGGAAAACGCGCCCCAGTTGGTCGCCATGTAATAAATGAAGAAGGCGCGCCCAAGCCGCCAGGCCGCCTCGGGCACTGAAAATCCGTCTCGGCCGGCGAGGATCATGTAACCCCACCAGAGGACATAGAGCGTCAGCATCGACCCGAACACGACATTAACCTGATGTGCCAGACCCTCATAGGCGTTCTGTATGAACGTCTCGCCGATGTTGTCGAGCTTCTCGAAAATGTCCGATATGATCGTGGTCGTTGCCATCGGCTTAATCCTGCAGCACCGAACCGAATGCGTCATTGACCGGCAGAGCCGGGCCGCACAGATCCTCGTCGGGAACATAGCCCGAAATCGGCGGGCACGGCGCCTTTTTCTCGCCCTTTGTCTGGCAACCGGCCAGCGCTACGAGGCCGGCCAGCATTGTCGCAACAATCAATCGCATGCCGCCTCACTTGAACGGGTTGACGTCTTTGTATTGCAGCAGCTTGGCGGTTTCGGATTGCTGCGTCAGCCGCATCTGCATTTCCGTATTCAGGGCCGACACCGTGCCATTCGAGACACCGATCAACTCGTTGATCGTGCGAGCTGTCTCGAGCGTCATTCGAGTGTTTGCATCGACCGATCCTTTGACATCTTCCTGTGAGCCGATCTGGCCCGTCACCGATTGCAACGATTGCTCGCGTTGCGTCACGCCTTGTGTCGCCTGCTGTGTCAACGCCGAAAGCAGGGCGACCGTATTTACCCCGCCAGAATAGGCCGAGTTCATGGCGCTCGCATCCTCGCCTTGGACGATTGCCTTGACCTGCTTGACCAGTTGCAACCCGTTGATCAGCGTGGCCGCGATGTTCTGCGAGTTCGCGTCAAGCCCGCCGAATGACAATGTCCCGCCGTTCATAATCGATGAAAAAGATGGAGCGGCCGAGACAGACATATTGCCACCAAGGCCGCTCGAGGAAATCCCCATCGTTCCGTCGCGCGCTCCCGACAACGCGGTCAGGATCTCACTCGTCTTGGCAAGGATGTCTGTATTCGTATTCATGATCTTGCCGGTATTCTCGGCATTCTTCTTGGCGATGGTGAGGTTGGCTTTGTCGATGACGGGAACGTCGGCAAGCGCCGGCACCGAGACGGCCACGAGTGCGGTAGCCAGTACCAAAGATTTCATGGGAATCTCCTTAATCGACCGCGTTGGCGGCGTTCTGGATGGATTGAAGATTGTCGTTTATCGCACCGTCATTGGCGCCAGACGACAGGACGGACGATTCTGCCTCAGCAGTGGCACCCATCGCGCAGTTCGGCCAATCCTCGGGCGGCACTTTCATTTCTGCGAGAATAACCGGATCGCAGCTGTAAGGGTTGACCTTGGCGTCTGATTTGAGCGACTTGCTCGTCTCCGATGTCTTCGACAGGTTCATCTGCATCCGCGCCTGCAACAACTCGTTGAACAGAGTGCGGGTGATGATCAGATTGTTGAGTAGCTCGGCATTGACCGCACGCGCCTGCGTGTTGTCGTCCCAGGCATCCTGATAGATTTCGGACGCACCGACCGATGACGAAAGCGCATCGAGGCGCCGGTTGGCTTCCTGGACCTTCGCTGTGCTGAGGTCGAGCCCCGATGTCGCGCGATCGACGGCGCCAAGTGCCGCCGTGTTGGAACTGCGCGTAGCGTCCGATCCGTAGTCGACGCTGGTCTTGTAAGACGGTGAAGCGATATCGCCGATGTTCGATCCGCCGGCGTAGGCGTTGAACCAAGTGTGGTTTCGCCCGACCTTGCCGGCCCAGTTCGCCTGTTCGGTCGGGGTTGAGCCATTGTACCAGGAGGCCAGGCATGCATAGTTGGTGCTGCCGCATTTGCTGACGCCCATCCCGAGATATTTGACGCCGCCCTCGATATTCTCTTCGTTGATGTCACGGTCGAAGCCCATCCCCTGGCCGGTCTTCTTGGTGAGCTGCATGACGCCCTTCACGCCGGTCGGCGAACCGGAGCACGTTGAGATTCCAGACTCCGCATGCGCGACGGCCAGCGCGAGGCCGACAGGAACGTCATATTTCTCGGCATAATGCTTGATCAACTCGACGTTTTTGGAGTCCTCCTTCACCGCTTGCGCCGGCGAGCGATACAGGCGCCGGTTCTTCTCTTTCTGGGAGATGTTGCAATTGGTAACGCTCTGCTCTTCCAACTGGTCGGCCTGCGTCTCAGTGTCCTTAGCCGAATGATTTTCGTCATCGGCCCGCTTGTCCTTCGTATCGTCATCGAGAACGGGAACATCCGCCCATGCCGCCGATCCCGGGGCGATCGCCAGCGACGCGTACAGCAAGAAGATCATCGCCCTACGCATCGTTTGCCCCCGTCTCCGCCCAACCGCAGAAGTGTGGAAGCCAGGCCGCCGGCTCATCGCCATAGGCCTGACGCAGAGCCTCGCACTCGCGGACGGTCTCGGGGCGACCTGAAAGGACCTTGACGAGATCAGGCATGGCGGAGAGATCGAGGCGTGCGATAATCGAATCCTGCGCATGTTTGATGAGGAAGGTACGGCTGGCCTTGTCAGCCTGCTTGACGAAGCGGAACTCCTTTTCCGACAGACCGAAAGCCTTGCGGTAACTCTCCTCGTCGGCCGAGGCGTTCGGAAAAAAGATATTGGTCATCGTCTGCTCGATGATCGTGTTGCGCAGGTCTGATCGCACGACGTCCGCGGCAGATTGAGTGCCGAAGCCCACAATGCCGTTCATCTTGCGGATGGTTTTCAGCCAGTCCTTGATGAAGCCCGAGAACACGTCGTCGTCGAGAAGTCGCCATCCTTCGTCCAGGAAGATCATCGAGGGCGTGCCGTCGAGGATTTCCTGAATGCGGTGGAACATGTAGAGCAGCGCCGCCGACCGAGTGCGCTTGTCGGAAAGGATCTCGGTCATGTCGAAGCCGATGACCGACCTGGAAAAATCGAGCTCGTCGCTCGAATTGTTGAAAAGCCAGCCCTTGTCGCCTGACGTCCATTCCTTCAAGCGATCAGCCAAGTCACCGATGCCCGAGCGCATGCGGCCCCGCAGAGCTTCGGCCAGCATATCGAGCCGCCGCTGCGATCGCTCAAAATCGGTATAAATACTGTCCACGGCATCGGAGATGACTGCCATTTCCTCGGCGTTGAGCACGCGGTCCGACGGTGTGACGAGGTAGGAGACCAGCGTCTTGCCGAAGCTTCGATTCGCTGGGGTATCCTCGAGTTGAAGCGGCGCGAAACCCGTTGGCTCGCCGGGAGACAGCCGCTCGTAGCGGCCGCCGATGGCGCGCACGAAAATCTCGCCGCCACGGTCCTTGTCGATGAACACGCAGCGCGGCCGCGGCTCTACCCGCATGCCCTGAGCCAATAGGAAAGACAGGGCCACCGTCTTGCCAGAGCCGGTCGGACCGATGACAGTAAAGTTTCCGACATCGTCTTCGTGGAAATTGAAGAAGTATGCAGTCTGGCTGGTTGTCTCGAGCAGCGAAATCGGTGTTCCCCAATGAACCTTCTGCGCTTGGCCGGAGGGAAAATTGTGGGCAGAGAACAGGCCAGCGAAGTTGACCGACGAAATCAGTCCCTGCCGTGCCACATAGGCGAAATTCGACGGAAGTTGCGCCCACCAGGCCGCTTCCTGATTAAGATCCTCGCGTACGGCGACAACACCCATTCGGGCAAGTTCCGCCGTCACGTCAGCAACGGCCCGGTTCAGGCCGGGCAGTTCGCACGAAAGCACCGCGACGGTCATGTGATGCTTGCCGAACACCACCTCGCCGGACGCTAGCCGATCGCGTGCCGTCTCGATATCGTCCTCAACCACCGTACCCCCATCGTCGGAATTGGAGATCTGCCGGCTTATCGTGGCGATCGCTTCGGTGACGGTGGTGCGATCCTCCGGCGCGAAAGAATGTGTGACGATAAACTCGTAGGGCAGCCGAAGGAGTCCGTCGAGCTGACCAGGCGTCGTCATCGGCGGATATTCCTTGATCGACACCATGGCAGCTACCTTCGAGGTCGCCCCATCCGCCGCCCAGATCTCGGTCGCCTTGCGACCAAAAAGGATACGGCCGGTCCCGACATAATCGGCGAGCGACATCCGAGGCAACGGCATTGCCCGCTCGTCACCGGCTGCCAGGATCTTGGCGAAGAACTCAGCCGGTTCGGAAAAGATGCCGCCTTCGCGGGTGACGCAGGACAGCACTTCCGGACGATAGGTCCGGAAGTCGCCGACGATCCCCGACACCATGTCTTTGAGATCGCGGAGCACCTCACCCCTCGCCTCGATCTCGTTGTCGGCCATGCGGAAGACGTCGAACATCCGATCGACCTTGCCCGCCCTGCCCGTCATCGGGCGCCGGATCACGGTCAGATAGAGTTCGTTGACGAACATCGTCCGGTGTGTGAGGCCCTCCATGTAACGGGCGTTCAGTTCATCGGCGAAGGCGTTCTCGAATTCGCCCTCGATGTGGGGCGCGATCTGCCGGCGGATGATCGTGGCGTAAAGTGCAAAGCGTGAGGAACCGAGCGCCCGGACCGTCATATTGCGGTTGGCGAGACGCGCGTTGATCTCGGCCTGATCCATGGTCTGGTAAGGCAGTCCGGAGAGCCGGATCACCTGCAGGAGCATACCCGTCTTGGTGACGATGGTTTCCTCGTCGACGTGCCGCAGATAGGGCACGTGCGTGCTGATACCCATTTCTCGTGCGCGTTCGCGGCCATACTTGAGATCGTGATTGACGATGTTCACGGGCTGTAGCTCCCGGCTTTCCAGAACCGCCTGTTGCGGATCGCCCGGCGCATCGACAGGAACACCTGGGCCACGCGAACGATATGAACGTCGCGCTGGCACAGGTAGAGGCCTATGAAATGGATGGGCAGGACGATCAGCGGTGCCAGGAAGTTCGAGGTTGCGATGAAAAGGACGATCCCGAACAGGCCGTTCACCACGAAGACGATGATATCGACACCGAAATACATTGGTGGCCGGGTCAGCGGCAGGATGAGCGGCTCGATGTCGGGAGCATCGTCATGCATGTCAGACGCCCGCCGAAGACTTCATGGCATCGACCAATTCGGCGGCGCCGAAAATGATCGCAATGCCGATCACAATCGAAATCGCTCCCTGCCAGGCCATGCGACCGGTCAGGAAAAGGAAGCCGAGGAAGCAGACGGCAATGATCGCAAGCGAACGCGCCACATTGCCCTGCAAAACACCGACGAACCATTCGAGGATGCCTTCCACTGGAGCAGCCGACTGTGCATAGGCAAGATCGGGGATGAGAGCCGAGCTTACAACGGCTAGCGCCACCCAGACGGCGGCTTTCCGGTGCGTACGCAATTGGGTCGAGGAGATTGTCATTTCATTATCCTTGGTGGTTGGGGACTGTCAGGAGCGGGTCAGCTATTCGGCAGCCCAGACATGTTCATCACGCCAGGGCGACGCCGCGAGCGCCGCTGTTTCTTTTTCCGGGGGGCCCCCGGGATGCCGCTTTACTTCTGCAGACGATGCCTTCGCGTGCAGTTTCCAGCGGTTCATCACCTTGACGATGTATTGAGCGGTCTCGTTGAACTCGGGAATACCACCCTTTTGATAGACCCTCTCCGGTCCGGCATTGTAGGCGGCGAGCATCAGCAGCGGATCGTCGAACTCGGTGTAGAGTTTCTTTAGATAGCGAATGCCGGCGCGGATATTGGACTGAGGCTCGCAGCGGTCCGTCACACCATAGTCGGCGGCTGTCCCCGGCATCAGTTGCATGATCCCCAATGCCCCCGCGTCCGATATCTGATGCTTTCCGCCAGCACTCTCGACATCAACCACTGCGAGCGCGAGTGCGGGGTCCAAATCCTCGTCGGCGGCAATGGTCCTGACCATCGCTTGGACGAGTTTTGCGTCGACCGCATCACACGCAAGCGCCGCTGCAGGCGAGCTGATTAATGCAAGCAGAAGGATGGTGGTTTTCAAATCTCAGCCCCATTGCAACGACGCATAATTAATTATAATTAATTTGTCAAACAAGACAATGTCAATCATGAATTCGGAGAAATTGTTAATGCGTAGACAACTTATCAGTTGCGTAAGTCTGATGGTGGGCCTCGCGGCGACGTCATTCTCCGTCGCCGCAGATGAAGCCTATAGAGCCTATTCCGAACCTGCCGCGACCTATCTTCGTCAGTTCGCCAAAAAGAGCGGCAGAGTGTTCGTACTGGAGCGCTTTGACAGCGACGGGCGTCTGGTCGACCGAACTGTCGACGAAATTCAGGGGGACGTTTTGATCGACAGTGCTACCGATCGAACGATTGCTGGGCGAAAGATCCGTCTGCGCGGTCTGGAAGCATGCCCAACCGAGAAGGTGATCTACAACAGGATGCAGACCTGGTCGTGTCAGGATGCAGCAAAAGATTACGCGGGTACCATCTATAATCATCGTGCAAGCGTAGTGCTTTGCAAGACGCTGCTCCTGTCCAACCAAGCCGAAGGAACGATACCGGCGTCTTGCTTCATTTTGGTGGGAGGAGACGGGGAGCCGTTTCGCACCGTCTACGATGACGACAGCATGGTTTTCCTCGGTATCGCCAGCATCGGACGCACGGCCGACGGCCAATCCCGAAGGCTTGATCTCGAGGGAACGCAGGCGCTTTCACAGTCGATGGGTTTCCAAAATGCGGATTGATCTGGTTGGATTGTTCCTTGTTCTGACGATTGCTGTCGCGAATGCACAGCAAAAAGCCGTCTCATTTTCTTCGGGGGTTCGTTTCGAAACCGGCGACACTTGGACGTATAACGGTGAGAAATACAGGCTTTTCGGGGTGCAGGCCTGTATCAGGGGAACAGTTTACCGGTCGTCAGATGGACAGGAGGCAGACTGTGGTATGCGGTCCATTGCGTCGCTAGCGGCGCTGTTCGCCACCGACACGGTAGTGTGCCAGCCTATTCAGGCGACCCCAGTCGCCGGCGCAACGCTCGTCGTTTGCGCGGCTGAAATCGAAGGCGTTGCCGTCGACGTTGGTACGGCTCTTATCTCTTCCGGAGCGGCATTCGCGGCGACTTTGCCTTCCGGTCTTCCGGCGAGCGCAGCCTACGCGGTCGCCGAGACAACTGCCAAAGAAGGCCGCAGCGGCCTCTGGGCGGGCCATTTCGAGCACCCGGTAGGCCTGCTCCGAGGTCGTTGATCATAGCTGAAACAGATCAACGTCGAGGGCTTCCGAGATGGCCGCGATCTCGCGGACCGTCAGGTCTTGCCATTCGCCGCTTTGAAGAAGCTCCAGTCTGTCTTCTCCTATGCCTGTTTGTACCGCAAAATCTTGAGGGTCTTTTCCGCTCCGTTGGAATTCTTCCGCAAGGATCTGCACGAGATCGGCGGCACTCTCAATGGCCATACGCGGCATCCTTTCATCCCACCCCATCTGCCGACGGCGCTGAGAGTGGTGCGTTTCGCAAGTTCCCTTTACGCTCTCGACTGACGTTAAGGAGATGAACGAACGGGAGGTCAGAAGACTGCATCCAACCTAAAATCGCACACAACCTGTACACGAGCGAAAAGCGGCTTTTTCGGGGCAGACCGCGATTATGTTTGTTCCACTCAAAAAATATAATAAATCTTATGACTCGCAATATCGGCTAATTCAGCACGGGGGAACCCATGCCCTAGAAAAAATAAACCCGCCTCCAGGGAGACGGGTCGAGTGACACGCAAACAGGTGCGCGAAATCTTATAGCCAATAATTTTCTCGCACATTGACGATCCCGCTGCAAGCCTTACTTGCCACGGATACGTGTGTTTTTTGCCCCGTTCTCTCCCCTGCTATCAGATAGGAGAGAATATGATAACGTCCCAAAACAACTATGGGCCGAACCTATTGTCGCGCCTGCTAGACGCCAGTTCAGTGCAGCAAATCGAGGCTTACGCAAAGGCCGCCTGGATCCTCAATGGAGAGGGATTGATCGCTGACGCCGATATGGATTATCTGGCGCCGGTAATTGAGCACCGGCGCAACATGAAATGTTCCTCGAATTGCAGTTACCGCCGAAACGCCGGCAAATCGTGGAATCATCCGCGGCCCGTGATTGCGCCAGCGAGGCGCGCAGGTGCGCTCTTGCAGAGGCGGAGGTTGGCAAAGGACTGCGTCATGCCAACGTCTCTCGTACAGAATTTTACGACCGGCAAGCTCGCTGTGCTCGCCGTCATCGCTTATGCAGTGATCGATAGAGGATACTCCGACCTGTCTCTCTCTGAGATCGCCGTGCGCGCCGGCGTGGGCTGCACGACCGCCCGCTATGCGATACGCGAAGCGGTGCGCTTAGGCCTGCTAAGCGTTCAGGAAAATCGACACAATGAAACCTGGAGCCGGCCCAACACAATTCGTATCATATGCAGACGTTGGCTGCGCTGGCTGGCTGGCCATCTTCGATCGAAAACGAGGGACACATCGGAAGCGGCCAAGGTTACGCCGAACCCCCTCAGAAATGTGATCCCTACAACAGAGACCAAAAGATTCAATATGACTCGCGATAGGGTCATCATACCGGACGATGGCGCACTTCTTTCCAGGATCGGCGTTGGATCAACGTCCGGGCGAAGTTGGAGCAGGCCTTGATCGGCACTGATTCCGAGGTCAGGAAACCAACCGGACGGCGCGAGAGGCCGTAGGCGTGCCATCAGCCGCAGGCAAACTTGCAAGCCTATTTTAAGTCCGAGGGCCCCTGATGAACTACGATTGGACCGGCATACGGACGAAGCGCGTTAGAGTGATGAAGTCCATCGTCATCGCTGCGTTGCTTGTGGTCCTCTGCCTGATCCCCTGGCTTGCGCTCACAATCTGATGGCCGCATGGCGACGGGCGATATCGGTTCTCGGTCGGGGAGGACCACTTTTCTCATCGACGCTGGCAATGTCCGCCAACCCTTGTCGCAAGCGGCGAACCTCCTACCGGCTCGCCCAACGGGTCGCGTCTATAGCCCTGGGCTACATGCAAGCGGCCTCAATTCCTGCACGACTACGCCAGCTTTCGGGGACACTATCGCGCCGATCCAATTGTTTGAAAAAGTCGCTGCTCCATCGACGGGTGTAAGCCACAGGACGTCGTTATTGCTGAGTTCAACCTTCACCTCATCGGAAATCGGACTGCCCGCAACGGTTTGCACGTAATGGCGCTTGATCGAGTGGCTGCTACCGGCTTCATCAGTAACTAAGTTTTCGGGGTAGTCGAGCTTGATCAAGCCTTCTTTCCGCTCCGCGACGCAGTCAAGCGATCGTTCGCAAACCACCACCGACGTGAAACGACAAGTCCATTTCAAATCGGTCTTCCACATCGGGTTGTCTGCGGCAACGGCGGCGGTGCTCGCAATGCATGCCGCGAGGGGCGCCAGACGGTATTTTAGCAAAGTTTCTACTCCTGCCCGGTTCATGCATCGGCTAGCATGGCAGTGAGCAAATTAAATATAGTTACCGGTTGCCGCAAGACCCCGAGCGTCTTTGAGTGGACCTACTTCCCAGGCTTTTCATCGCCGGTCCTTTGACCGAGCATCAATTCCTGCAGGGGGATCTTGAGGTTGGTGCTGATGCGGGTGATGACCTGCAGTGACGGATTGGCCGAGCCGTCGAGGATCTGCAGATAATAAGGCGACGTCATTTCACAGAGGTGAGCCAATTCCTTCTTGTTCAGGCCACGCTTCTCGCGCTCGCGTTCCATCACTTGCGCCATGTTGCGCAGGATCATCGTCCCCAGATCGGTATCGGTCTTCTTTCGCTTGATCGTTGCCATCGGATTAAATATAATTAATTCTGTGCTGGAGTGATATGAGAGGTTAGCCGATGTTTGTAAAAGTCATGCAAATCGCCGTCGGAGTGCTTTTGACAGCCGCAGGATTTGCAAGTCCAGTCAGTGCAGACGAATGGGGGTGCGAAGTGCTGCTGTGCGCCTCTTCTTCCAACCCTTCCTGGAGGGGGGTTCCTTCCTGCCACCCGCCGATGACCCGATTGATCTCGGCGATGAAAAAACCCGATTTTAAATGGCCGATATGCGAGGAAGCCGGAACGGGATCGCCGGGTCATGAACGATACGAGGAATGCCCGGCTGGCTATCAAGTCGGAAGCAGCCAGGACCGTCACGGCTTCGCCGGAGGGCGCGACCTTTGCATAAAGACAGTCGATATGTGCCAGGGCAATGTGCACGGTCGCTATAACTCTGATCGACAGCAAGGCTGCATACAAACGATCTCCATTCCGCGGCCGCTCAGGTCGGAGCCATATTACTTTGACATCAAGAACGACACCTCAGGACAAACCGAGCGGCACTGGTTCGAGTTGCACAAATAAATGGTTTTGATCGGTTAAGAAAGGCTTAAATCTATGCGGAGTGTTAATCGCCTCACCCTGCTCGGTCATGTCGGCCAGGTCGTGCAGCTCAAAAAGGTGCTTAAAGTAAACATCGCCACCAATCGAGACTGGCAGAGCGACGGAGAAAAGAAGACTGCCACGGACTGGGTACAGGTCACGATCCTCGACAAGAAGCAGGCGGAGTGGATCGAGGAGAATGTCGGTCAGGGAGATCTCGTCTATGTCGAATCCAGGGTGGCGAACTCGAGCTTCGAGCGCGATGGGGAACAGGTCTATGCTACGGACGTCATTGCCCAGCTCTTCAATCTTGTCTCTAAGAAAGCGCCCTGAGATCCTAAAAGCAGCTTGCGTCGCCGCTTTTGTAGCAGCAGCCGGGTCTGCTGCGGCAGAACCTGAGAATAGGCACGTTCCGATATCGACGGTGATCTGCGAGGCGAGCACTTGCAGCACCGCGACGTTGCTCATCTGGGACGGCGACAGTTTTCTCCTCGCCATCGGCGGTCGGCCGCGTGAGAAAATACGGATCGCGAATATCGACGCACCGGAAATTCGCGGTCGGTGCGAGGCCGAGGCTGCCTTGGCCATCGCGGCCAAGCGACAACTCGTCAATCTCCTTGAAGCGCAGCGGATCTTGCTGGTTCGCTACGACCGCGACCGATATGGCCGTCAGTTGGCTCGTCTGCGGGCAGGAAAAGCCGAGATTGGCGAGCTTATGATTGCCCGGGGGCTCGCACGACGCTGGGACGGCCATCGCACGACCTGGTGCTCCGACTGATCGTTCCGTTGGAGATCCGAGGCAGGCCCGACAGTGAGATTGTCCGAGACGCAACTGCAACAGCCGGAGATGGCACCGAGGAGTGGCCCAACCCCGCTCTTCTGTGATGGCGTCCTGGACCGCGACGGGTTTCCGACGATCAACCCACTTCGGGGTCCGCTAGCAAGCTGCGGCCGCTTGGGCTACGCCCGGCGCGGTGATCGCAACCCGTTCCGGTCCATTCTTGGCGCCATCGAGCGGGATTTGCCCGCTCCTCAATGGAGCCTCTTTCATATGTCGCATGATCTTGCCCTCGCCCAATCCCATGCCTTCCACCTTGCCCGCACCCTGATGGTCCCGGTCACCCTGTTCCAGATCAACGGCGAGTTCGGCGTCCTGCCGAGCGGAGAACTCGACGACGCCGACGTCGACGTCATCCATGAAATCGATCCCTTCGACTTCGGCCCGGCTCATTGAGCCGCGTCGCTTCATTTACGGGCGCCGCAGCCACGCGGCGCCTGCAAGGGAGGTTTCACCGCGGCGGGCCTCGGGTTCCTCGCCCCGGCCATCCGCGCCCTTGCAAGCGCCACCCGGCTGCGGCCCGGTTCGAAGGCAGCACGAAATGAATGGATGAATAGGGAGCGGCCGCTGGCGGCCGAAAAAGGATGAGAAGGACTGAAATTGATGACCTAAAGGAAAGGGTCGGCTGCGGCGCGGTGCTGGAAAGCTCCGGCTTTGCCATCGACATGAAAGAAAGCACTCGCCGCGCCGTCAAATATCGGCGCGACGCCGAAATCATCATCGTCACCCATTATGGCAAAGGCTGGTTTGACCCCCTCGGGGACGCCAAAGGCGATATCTACTCCCTTGCCGAGAGACTTTACCGAGTCGGATTTGTTGAAGGCTTTGAACGCGTCGCCGGGCTCGTCGGATTCCGGAGCGCCGAGCCGGTCTGGCGCGCACGTCCTAAGCGCCCGCCGCACGACGTATCCCTGCCGGAGCGTTGGGCAGCACGCCGCAGACCCTGGCCCGGCTCTTCGACCTGGCGCTATCTCTGCGAGCAACGCTTCCTGCCACCCGCCGTCGTTCAAGCGGCCTTGGCAGCAGATCTGCTTCGCGAAGGCCCGTACGGCAGCATGTGGGCAGCGCATACCGATGAGGGGGGCGTCGTCGAAGGCTGGGAAGAGCGCGGGCCGGATTGGCGCGGATTTGCCAGCGGCGGCGCCAAGACGCTGTTTCGTTTCGGTGCGCCGACGGCCCTACGCCTTTGTGTCACCGAGGCCGCGATCGACGCCATGAGCCTCGCGGCCATCGAAGGCATCAGGGAGGGTACGCTTTATCTCAGCACCGGCGGCGGCTGGTCGCCACAGACAGACGCGGCGCTGCAGGCGCTGGCGTCGCGTACGGGAGCGCTGCTCGTTGCGGCGACGGATGCCAATCAGCAAGGAGAGAGTTATGCCGAGCGTCTCGCAACACTTGCCGAGGCCGCATCCTGCGACTGGCAGCGACTGAAGCCTTCCGCCGACGACTGGAACGAGGTCCTGAAGGAAAGAAGAAAGGAAAACGAGGAGAAAAGACGGAGAAAGAGGCGTGCCGCATCCGCGTCGGCCGCGTCAAGGGTGAAGCTGCGCCCGGCCAAGCCGGCCCTTGACCCGACCGAACGCGATGCCGGCGGCTCGGGAGGGGTGATGAAGGACTGAAAAGGATGGCGAGGTCGAAGGGATCCGCCGCACTTCGGTTCGCAAACTCCGAAGGTGCCGCAGATGACCAACTTCCCCCTACCCCGCAAGATCTTCCAGGGCGTCGCCGACCGCCACCAGATGTTCCGCATGTTCGACCGGCATGCCCAGCGTCCTAACCGCTGGGACGGCGATGCGACAGCACTCTACGCCGGCGAATGGTTCGAGATCGCCGAACCTGACCACGATTACATGTTCGAAATCCTGCCGCCGCTCTGGATCCGTGGATCGATGTTCGCAATGCGGGAATTCCTGACCGGTTCAGTAACCTCTGTATTTTTTGCATTGCGCATTGATGGCGCCATTCGTCATTTTCACGGATATTGCGACCTCGCAGATCACGCGGCCGTCGAGACGATGCGGCTCGCTATCATTGACCGGGAAAGCCGGCCGGTACGTACTATGAACCGCAACGAGCGCCTCGAGCACATTTGGAGCACGACGGCCGACAGCTATCGGGGTTATACGGATGAGACCACGCCCCAGCATTTGCCCTCGCGCCGGCTCGTCATGCTTTATGGCGTAAACGGTCGAAGCCGGTCGAAATTACTCGATGATCTGACAAACGAGGAAATCGCGGCAAAACTTCCTGTGCATCTGCGTCATCTGCCCGACGCTGTTGCGGCTTGAGGAGGTGGTCGATGCTTTCTTTTCCGATCGAATGCGTGCGCGCAGTCATCGCGCGTGGCCGCGCCGATGCTGAGGCGAATGGCGGTTTCCGCGATCCCTATCACGGCCTTCGCGCTTCCGAAGGCGAGCAGCCCGGCCTCTGGTTGGTGGGTGACCATGGTGTCTATCTTTGCTCCAATGGAAAACTCGCCGATGGCGAAAAGCCGCTGGTCGCTTACGCCGAAGAGTGCAATCCCGATAACAACGACAACTGGTTCGACGTCAAACGCAGCACGTTCGGTGGCGACGACGGGGTCGATTTTATCGATGCCGAACAACTGGAAGCGATGATGGCAGCCAGCCCCATGGCCACACATCTGCGTATCGATTTCATCGGCGATACAATGCAACTCTGCCTGCCCGACCGCCGCTAACGCCGGCGTCGCGTCGAGCGCGGCCAACCTCCCCTCACCCTCCCTTCTTCAGTCGCAACAACCGCGGGCATTCGCGTGGCGGTCGCTGCGGCGTGCCTGCTCGTAAGGAGACAATCATGAGCAAAGATCCTTTCACCCTCGACATATTCGCAAACACCGCGCTGTCATCCGGCCTCGGTCTTGGCGTAACCGCTTTTGGCGATTTCGGACCGGTTGCCGACAACGATGACAATCCGGATCCGACACCGTCCTCGCCGGCTCCGGCCCGCGCCGTCGGCAAGACACCGCGCCAGGCCCAGCGCAGACAGGGCGACCACGAAAATTTCTATCTCGACGATCAGGACCGTGGACTTGCCGCCACCTGGAAAGAACGCGCGGCGATCAACGTCGCTGCCATCCTGAGCGCAAACGAGATCGAGCGAAACAATGTGCCTGTCACGCGTGAGCACCAGAAGTGGTTGATCCGATTTACCGGTTTCGGCGCCAGTGATTTGGCCAACGGCATGTTCCGACGTCCGGGCGAGGTCAAGTTTCGCGAGGACTGGGATGATCTCGGCAATTCGCTGCAGACGGCGGTCGGTGAGGCCGAATACGCGTCTCTCGCCCGCTGCACCCAGTATGCACATTTCACGCCTGAGTTCATCATCCGGGCGATCTGGGCCGGTCTGCAACGCCTCGGCTGGCGCGGCGGCCGTGTGCTGGAGCCAGGAATCGGAACCGGCCTTTTCCCTGCCCTGATGCCGGCCGAATATCGTAATAGCGCCTACGTCACAGGGATCGAGCTCGATCCCGTCACAGCCCGCATTGCGCGTCTGCTACAGCCGAAGGCCCGGATCATCAACAGCGATTTCGCGCGCACCGATCTTGCACCAGTTTACGATCTTGCCGTCGGCAACCCTCCTTTTTCCGATCGCATAGTCCGATCCGACCGCAATTATCGGACGCTCGGCCTGCGCCTGCACGACTATTTCATCGTCCGGTCCATCGATCTCCTCAAGCCAGGTGCGCTTGCCGCTTTCGTCACAAGCGTCGGCACCATGGATAAGGCAGACTCGGCGGCGCGCGAGCACATCGCCAAGTCGGCCGATCTGATCGCTGCCATTCGGCTGCCAGAGGGCAGTTTCCGACGCGATGCCGGGACTGACGCGGTCGTCGATATCCTCTTCTTCCGCAAGCGTAAGCCTGCTGAGCCGCACGGCGACCAGTTCTGGCTCGATCTCGATGAGATCCGTCCGGCCACCGACGACGAGGGCGCCATTCGCGTCAATCGTTGGTTTGCTCGGCATAGCCAGTTCGTGCTCGGCGAACATGCGCTGACATCCGGTCCCTTCGGCGAGACCTATACTTGCCGCCCGCGCATGCACGACGATCTTGAATCCTTGCTTAGTACTGCGGTCGAGAAACTACCGAAAAACGTCTACGACGGCGAGCCCACCGAGCTCGACATCAATCTCGAGCACGAATTGGCCGAGATCGTTGATCTTCGCCCTGACAACACGAAAGTTCGGGAGGGTAGCTTCTTCATCGACGTCAGGCATGGGCTCATGCAGATCATCGATGGGCAGTCGGTGGTAATCAAGGTCCGAAAGGCCCGCGGCGGTGAAGGAATTCCCGAACAGCATCATCGGATCATCAAAAAACTAATCCCAATCCGCGACGCGTTGCGTGAGGTGCTCAAGGCGCAGGAAACTGACCGTCCATGGCGGGAGTTGCAGGTCCGCTTGCGTATTGCGTGGTCGAGCTTCGTTCGAGACTTCGGGCCGATCAACCATACGGCCGTTGCGATCTTAGAGGATGATCAAAGCGGCGAGGTTCGCGAGACCCACCGCCAACCAAATCTTCTACCATTTCGGGACGATCCCGATTGCTGGCTCGTCGCCTCTATTGAGGACTACGACCTCGACACCGATACGGCCAAACCTGGACCAATCTTCACCGAGCGCGTCATCGCACCCCCTGCCCCGCCTGTGGTGACCAATGCGGCCGACGCACTTGCCGTGGTGCTCAATGATCGGGGCCGCGTTGACCTCGATCATATTGCCGAGTTCCTGCATTGCGGCCGTGAGGCGGTGATCGATCAGCTCGGCGACACGGTGTTTCAGGACCCGGCGGACGGATCTTGGCAAACAGCCGACGCCTATCTTTCGGGTCCAGTTCGCACGAAGCTCGCGGTCGCCGAAGCGGCTGCCGCCCTGGATCCTATCTACGAGCGCAATGTCGGCGCGCTGCGTGCGGTACAGCCGGCCGATCTGCGCCCCTCCGATATCACGGCACGCTTGGGCGCGCCGTGGATCCCGGCCAGCGATGTCGTCGCCTTCGTCAAGGAGCGGATGGAGGCGGATATCCGCATCCACCATATGCCCGAGCTGGGTTCTTGGACGGTCGAAGCCCGACAGCTTGGATATTCCGCCGCCGGCACATCGGAATGGGGCACGAGCCGCCGGCATGCTGGCGAGCTGCTTTCCGATGCGCTTAACAGCCGCGTTCCTCAGATCTTCGATGTCTTCAAGGACGCCGGCGGTGAGAGACGGGTCCTCAATGTCGTCGACACCGAGGCGGCGCGGGAAAAACTGCAGAAAATCCGCAGCGAGTTCGAGCACTGGGTCTGGACCGATCCGGATCGCACCGATCGGCTGGCGCGGGTCTATAATGACCGCTTCAATAACCTCGCGCCGCGACAATTCGACGGCTCGCATCTCAAACTGCCTGGCGCCTCTGGCGCCTTCGTTCTTTATGGACATCAAAAACGCGGCATCTGGCGCATCATCGCCGATGGCGCGACCTATCTCGCCCACGCCGTTGGTGCCGGCAAGACGATGACGATGGCGGCAGCGATCATGGAGCAACGTCGGCTCGGCCTGATCGCCAAGGCGATGCTGGTCGTGCCCGGCCATTGCCTTGCGCAGTCCGCACGTGAATTTCTGGCGCTCTACCCGAACGCACGCATTCTCGTCGCCGACGAAACCAACTTTTCCAAGGACAAGCGTGCCCGGTTCCTTAGCCGCGCCGCAACCGCGACCTGGGATGCGATTATTATCACCTACTCTGCCTTCAAGTTCATCGGCGTCCCAAGCGCCTTCGAACAGAGCATGATTCAGGATGAGCTTCAGCTCTACGAGGACCTGCTGGCGAAGGTCGACCGCGAAGACCGCGTATCCCGCAAGCGCCTGGAGCGGTTGAAGGAGGGATTGGAGGAGCGGCTCCGGGCGCTCACAACACGAAAAGACGACCTGCTGACGATCTCGGAAATTGGCGTCGATCAGATCGTCATTGACGAGGCACAGGAGTTTCGCAAGCTCTCCTTTGCTACCAACATGTCGACGCTGAAGGGCATCGATCCGAATGGGTCGCAACGTGCTTGGGACCTCTATGTAAAATCCCGATTCATCGAGACGAAGAATCCAGGTCGGGCGCTGGTGTTGGCGTCGGGCACGCCGATTACCAATACGCTGGGTGAGATGTTTTCCATCCAGCGCCTGCTTGGTGATGAGGATCTTCGGGAGCGTAGCCTTCATGAATTCGACGCCTGGGCATCCTGCTTTGGCGACACCGTCACCGAACTCGAAATCCAGCCATCTGGTAAATACAAGCCAGTCAGCCGCTTTGCGTCCTTTGTGAACGTACCCGAGTTGATCGCAATGTTCCGCAGTTTTGCGGACGTGGTGATGCCGTCGGACCTGCGCGATTATGTTCGCGTGCCGGACATCTCGACGGGGCGCCGGCAGATCCTGACCGCTGCTCCCAGCCCAATGTTCAAAACGTATCAAAAGCACCTCGAGGCCCGGATCAAGGTCATCGAAGAGCGACAGGGTCCTGCCCAGCCAGGCGACGATATCCTACTTTCGGTGATCACTGACGGTCGTCACGCCGCCATCGATCTGCGTCTCGTATTGCCCGCGGCCGAAGACGAGCCGGGTAACAAGCTCAATCTCTTGATCCGGAACGCGTTGCGCATCTGGCAGGAGACGTCGGAACGCATCTATATGCGTCCGGATGGCAAGCCGTACGAGCTTCCTGGCGCCGCGCAGATGATTTTCTCCGACCTCGGCACCATCAATGTCGAAAAGACTCGCGGGTTCTCCGCCTATCGCTGGATCCGCGACGAGCTTATCCGGCTGGGCGTCCCTCCATCGGAAATAGCCTATATGCAGGACTTTAAGAAGGCCGAGGCAAAACAACGCCTGTTTGGCGACGTCCGTGCTGGCCGGATACGCTTCCTGATCGGTTCATCCGAAACCATGGGCACCGGAGTCAACGCCCAGCTTCGATTGAAAGCGCTTCATCACCTCGAAGTGCCGTGGCTTCCCTCGCAGATCGAGCAGCGGGAGGGAAGGATCGTGCGGCAGGGCAATCAGCATGAGGTCGTGGATATTTATGCTTATGCCACACAGGGGTCGTTGGACGCGAGCATGTGGCAAAACAACGAGCGTAAGGCGCGTTTCATTGCCGCTGCCCTAAGCGGGGATACTTCGATCCGCCGCCTGGAAGATCTCGGAGAAGGCCAGGCCAACCAGTTCGCAATGGCCAAGGCCATCGCGTCTGGCGACGAGCGGTTGATGAAAAAAGCCGGTCTCGAAGCGGATATTGCTCGTCTTGAGCGTCTTCGGGCGGCCCACGACGACGACCTTTTCGCCGTCCGCCGGCAGATCCGCGACGCCGAGCGCGACATCGAGGTCTCGACGCGACGAATTGCGGAGATTGGCAGGGATATCGAGCTTCTTGTCCCGACAACAGGTGACGCTTTCACGATGAGCGTCATCGACCAGCTATATCGGGAACGCAAGGTCGCCGGTCGGGCATTGATGAAAGAGATCCTTACGCTTGTCCAGCGTCAGCAAGAGGGCGATGCTCATCTTGCCAGCATAGGTGGGTTTGATCTCGTTTATAAAGGGGAACGGCTCGGAAAAGACGGCTATCGTTACCAGACGCTGCTCCGACGAACCGGCGCCGACTACGATATCGACCTTGCCGTGACGGTCACACCGCTCGGCGCCGTCTCGCGCCTGGAGCATTCCCTCGCTGATTTTGAGGGGGAGCGCTGGCATTACCAACAGCGGCTGGAGAAGGCCCAATTGAGGCTGGCGTCCTATCGGTCGCGCGAGAGAGGGACGTTCTCTTTCGCCGATGAACTCGCCGACAAGCGCCGGCAGCTTGTGGAGGTCGATGAAGCGTTGACAGCTGCAACCTGCGAGGATGCTCAGCGCGCGCCTGGAGCAGCGTAGCCAATCGCGCGAAGTCGATCGAACAGGCCATGCCCTTCTGATGCCGACCGGCATCGCGGCGATATGAAAACAGGGAATTGCACGAAATGGAAAGGAGAAAAAGGGAGGAACCGGTCGCAGATCGGCTCACCCGCCGCCGCTATGCTCAACCGTCGTCGTCGCAATCCCGGCCACTCGCACCTCGCAGGGCTGTAAGCCCCGCTTGCGCATCGCAGCAGGGATGCTCCGGCGCAGTTGCGTCGGTCGGTCCGCTCTGCGGTCCGGGAGATGTCTTCGCAATGAAATGAAGACAGGAAGGACCGGCAAAGGCCGGCTCCGCAACTGGAAAGGACTTTCTCATGCATGTTCTCAAGATCGACCCACGTGCACTCAAGGACAATCCCGATGACGCTCGTCGTTCCAAATCCTCACCGCAAGCCGACGCGCTGCTCCTTGCCACTATCAAGGCGGTCGGCATCATTCAGCCACCAGTGATTTCACCGGAGAGCGACGGCGGTAACGGTTACTTGATCCAGGCCGGCCACCGCCGCGTCAAACAGGCGATCGCCGCCGGGCTCGAGGAAATCGAGGTTCTGGTCAGCGAGGCCGCTAATGACAACGGGGCCATGCGCTCGATGGTCGAGAACATTGCCCGCGAGCCTCTCAATCCCGTCGACCAATGGCGTGGGATCGAACGCCTCGTCGCATTGAGCTGGACCGAAGAGGCAATAGCCGTTGCACTTGCCCTGCCCGTTCGCCAGATCCGAAAATTGCGTCTGCTCGCCAACGTCTTGCCTGCCATGCTCGACCAGATGGCCAAGGGCGATATGCCGAACGAGCAACAGCTCCGCACCATCGCGGCAGCCTCCCTCGACGAGCAGAAGGAAGTTTGGAAGGCCCACAAGCCCAAGAAAGGCGACACGGCATCATGGTGGCAGATCGCCAATGGCCTCACCAAGACGCGGATGTATGCCCGCGACGCAAGCTTCGACGAGGATTTGCGCCAGGCCTATGGGATCGAATGGGCCGAAGATCTGTTTGGTCCGGCCGATGAGGACAACCGCTACACGACCAATGTCGATGCATTTCTCGGTGCCCAACAGGAGTGGATGACAGTGAACCTTCCGAAAAAAGGGGCGATCGTCGAGGTCAACACATGGGGCCAGCCAGAGCTGCCGAAAAAGGCCGAACGTGTTTACGGCAAGCCCGGCAAGGGCGATCATACCGGCATGTACCTTGATCGCGACGGCAGGGTAAAAACCGTCCACTTCCGGATGCCGGAAGCAAAAAAGCCCAACGGCCGGACCAATCCGGAGGCCGATGGCTCGGGTATGGTCGATGACGAGACGGCTGTCGTTGCCAAATCGCGCCCTGACGTGACCCAGAAGGGCCAGGACATGATTGGCGACTTCCGCACCGATGCGCTGCACGATGCGCTTGGTCGCGCGCCGATCGAGGATGACATGCTGATGGCGCTGCTCGTCCTGGCTTTTTCTGGCCTGAACGTCCGCGTCGATTCCGGCGCAAATGACACCGTGGTCGGGCCGAAACGGATGCAGCGCCACGCCGCCCGGCTCTTCAACGCCGACGGTTCCCTCTCCTTCGACATGGAAACGTTGCGCAGCGCGGCCCGCGCCATCCTGATCGAGGTCCTGTCGTGCAGGCGTGGCATGTCCAACAGCGGCGTCGTGTCGCGCGTCGCTGGCGAAGCAATCGGCGCCGACAACTTCCTCCCGAACATGGGCACGGAGGATTTCCTCACATGCCTGTCGCGCCAGGCGCTGGAGGCTGCGGCCAAGGAGGCGAATGTTTCGCCGCGCGCCCGTGTCCGCGAAACCCGGGCTGCTTTGGTCGAGCACTTCAACGGAGCCTGCTTCGTCCATCCGGCGGCCCTGTTTGCGCCTAACGCGAAGGACGTGTCCGATCTGATCCAACACGGCGATCTGGACGATGAGGATAATGGCTCATTGGGCGAACCTGACGCCGATCTCGACGAGAGCGGTGAACCCGACGATGCGACGGCCGAAAATGCAGGCGCCGAGTTCGATCAGCTGGTTGAAGGGGCGCCTGGCGCGACAGTTACGCCATCCTCGGAAGGCGACGACACCGCCTACGGGATCGCGGCCGAATAGCCGCCTCCCCTCCTCCGTTTCGAATCAACCCCGCCGTCGGCCGATGCCGACGGCGGTTGCGTTTCCGTCTTCCGCAGAAGCTGAAGGAGATATTCATGTCTGCGTCCTTGATCCATGATCTCGTCCCGATTGCCGCCATCGTTGCCTGGTCCGACGGCTCGCCGCGCCCGCCCGAACGCTTCAAGAAGAAGCTCGCGGTCTGGAAAACCCGCAACGGTCAGGGTCGACTTATCCGGAAAGAAGGCCCACGAGATTCCGGAAACTATGCGTCGCCCGGGTATTTTACCCTCCACGAGGGCGATATCGGGGGCAAGGGCACGATCGTCGTTTCGATACGCCGGACCTTTGGCCTCGACTCCAACCTTTCGTTCAACGTGATTGAATGGCCGCCCGTGGGTTCCGTGCGCATCTTCGACCGTACCGGCTTTGCCGCCGAACTCGTTCATCTTGCTGAGAACCGTGACGCAGCCGAATTCTGGCTGAAGGAGCATGGTTATCCCAATGCCGTCCTCGAAGAGGTCACCGCCGATGAGGTCGCTGCCGCCCATGTCGAAGGGAGGACGGCAGCATGACCCTCGATCCTGCCAAAGGCGATCTCTATCCCGCTCCTGACGACTCAGGTGTGGAATTCGGGACCAGTGCCGACGGGCTGTCGGTCGCCCGCATCGGCGATCTGGCATTCGCAATGGTGCCCTCTCGGGACGGGAGCCACTTCCTTGCCAGCGCCTGGCGCGTCCCTCGGCGGCTCATGGCCTTAAGACGCGGCGACTTCTGTTCGCATCATGGGCGCGTCGAAAATGACGCCGATTTTCGTGCCCGCATGCTCGAACAGGCCGAGCATAGCCGCGAGCTCGGAAAGCTTGCGCGCCAGACGGCGCGGATCAATTTCAGCACTCCCTGGGGGGTGTCGCAGGGCGCCACCGTTTACGCCGAAGGTGTTGTCTCGCACACAACGGCGGGCCATGGCGGTTTCAAATTATCGGCCGAATGCAACGCCAGGGTCTCCGAGTTGCGTCGAGAGCCTGGCGGTTGGTACGAGGAAGATGCTGCCTGGTCGATCGTTGCGACGACTTTTCCCGACCTGTTTGCCGCTTACGAACGTAAGATCGCCGATCAAACGTTGCGCGATTCATGGCCAGACGCGTGGGAGGCGATCTATGGTCGAACCCTCGGGCCTGGTGAATCCCAGGAAAGGGACCGGCGAGCTTTCCAGGCAGAACGCGCAGCCGACTGGATTGTCATCTCGGCTATCGTCTCGCGCCATCACCCCGGCATGACGGAAGTAATCGCAACTGTTGGCGGCAGCCGCGCGACAAGTGCTAAAGAACGCAGATTTCTCGTTCCCAACGATGAGTATCGCGCCGGACAGTTTGGATTCGTCATCGATGAAGCCAGGCATGTCCACTATGGCGGCCCATCCAGCTTCGCCGGATACGAAGGGAGGGCGGGATGAGGACACTCTCTGCGAGCCGCGCGCAACTGTTGCGCATGGAGGCAGCGCGCCGGCAGACACAGCATCAGCTTGAAGTAATTGATCGGCAGATTACGCGAGCCATGACAGCATTCCTTCCGCGGCTCGGTCGACGCCAAAACGGATATCGTCACGGCAAGGCACCGGTTCCTGGGGCGTTTCTTGAACGCTACCGTGCTTACCATGCCGCGCTGACGGCCGAGCGGCAGCCGGAGGTCGATGCGCCGTTGCGGGAGCTCGCCCGTCAAGACGCGATAATCCTTGGGATGCGAACGACCGAAGGGCTTTCCCCGGTACGGCGAGATGTTCGGCAGGCAATCCTCGGAGTCGCGCAATGAGTACGATTGGAGACTTGGAGCGCAAAGTCGGGATTGGGCCCACTTCTGAAGAGCGCACCGCCTTCTGGATCCGGTTCGGACACCTCAAAGGGGAGGATTTCTTAAGAGCTGGCGTGGCTGAACTCAACAGGCTGATCGCGCAGAACGAACACCAGCCCACAGCTCCTCGACCGCAGGGTCGCGTCGCTCCCAACAGGCTGAACGCCCTTCCGCGCCTCACCACCGAGCAGCACGAGGCGCTTCAAGCCTATGCCGCGAAACATGGACGTCGATGGAAAAACATCCTCAACAACGCCTGGATGGGCGGACCGCCTTATGACGATGGCGGGATCCTGCGAGGATTGCGCAACTCGCACGGCCCCTCATGGCTCGTGTCCTATCGGTTACGAAAGTCGGGCGGGTTGATTGATCCGGACACCAAGGTTCCAGACAGCTGATATTCGTTCATCGCTTGCACAGGAGTTCCGTGCCTTGGGCGGGGGGCTCCTGAACACCCACGCCGGCAATCGAACTCGCCTGCATTGGCGGTGAACCGAATTGATCGAATGTCCGCTCACCGCATCGACGTTGCCTCGCGCACTTTACCGCGAGCTTTGTGCGTAGCGCCACGCGATCGCGGTTTCCCAGGGCGTTGTCCAATCAGCCCTAAACCGAGTCCGCCCTCTTCCGTCTCAAACATGCGATTGCGGATGCAGGCCGCTTTTGCCAAGGCCCTCACCGGTTCGCTTCCACGGGCCAAGCCGCCGCTCTAGCATCGCTCATCTGTTCCCGCCTTCGCCCTTGTCGAGCCTGTCATATCCGCGTCCCGATCTTGGCTGCGGAACGTCGATGCCGGGAGCCTCCGCGCCCGTGGGACACCGGCGCAAATGGTGTCGGTGGTGATCCTTACGAGCGTCGTGGACTTACCGGATGCGTTCCTTTCTTCGCTTCTCTTTGTCGGCACCACGCCAGATGCCCTTCGGTTTTGCTTCGGTCTGAACCAGCGGCCGGTCCTTTCAAGGCCGCTATCGCGCCGCGGGGCGGCCGGATCACGCCGCTCTCTCAAAGTAGGCCCGCGTGCCTCGCCAGGTCGAATCGACCCGCTGGCACGCAGACCGGCTTCGCTCGTGCCGGCGCGGCCGGACCCTGAAATGCCCGTCTTCCGCCGGTTCGGGTCGACCGCACCGAAGGGCAAGCCGGCATGGGGCCGGAACGACCCCGGAGCCACGAAAGGAAGACACAATGGCCAAGTCCACAAACACCCCTCGTCAATCCCCTCGCATCGTCCAACTGCGCAAGGGTGCCACCGTCGAGATGGTAAGGCTCACCTGCCCCGACAGTGCCCAGGCTCTGAAGATCGCTGAGAGCTTCGGGACAGCAACGGTCGATAGCGACGGCATCCGCACCCTGCATGAACGCCTCATCGTCGAAACGGCCGAGGCACTCGGCGAAGGCCTTGGCGAAAGGGCCATGCAGATCCATCTGCAGCGAATCGTCGGCGCCTTTGTCGGCTCCGCCCACGGGGCAGGACAGTTCTATAGCCGCGCGGTGACCGAGGCGCGCGATGCAACAGCCAAGGCCGCCAACGACGCCCGCGACGAAGACCTCGACGGGCCCGTCGGATATGATGGCAACGCTCAGCGCAAGCGTGAATTCGCAGCCGACATGGGCATTCAGGCCCATGCCCTCAGGATGGCCGCCGAGGGGGCTGTCGCTGCATACGAGAACGTCGTCGGCGAGGCATGGAAGCCTTTCGACCGCCCTGTCGAAAATCCGGGAGCATCGCTCGATCGCAAAGCGGCGGAAGCCCAGATGGAGGCGCTCGGCTGAGCCGAAACCGGCGGGGCTGCGGCCCCGCCGGCTTATCGGTCGCCTTGATGACTGTTCGGATCTTTTACGAGTTCGGCCGCCGATGTTTGGAGCACGTTCGCGATTTGCTGCACGACGTCGATTGTCGGGCTGTAGATGCACCGCTCCAACGAGCTGATATAAGTGCGATCAAGCCCAGCGCGATGCGCGAGCTCTTCTTGCGAAACCTTCCGGCGGGTTCTCAGCGCCTTTAAATTTGCGGCAAATATCTCTCGGATGTTCATGAAACGAGAGATCACAGGTTGTCGAGTATACCACCACGGAGTAAACTCTACAAACCATTGAGGAGATCAGTATGACGGGCAGCGACCCATTGATGGCGAGAGAAAAACAACCCAACCAAGTAGATGTGGATGTGGGGCGCCGGATCCGGATTCAGCGCAAAAACAAGGGGTTGAGCCAGAGTGGCTTAGCGGATGCCTTGGGTATCACGTTTCAGCAGGTCCAAAAATACGAAAAGGGGACCAACAGGGTTGGCGCCAGCCGCATCAGTCATATCGCCCAAATCCTAGAGGTTCCGGTTGCATTTTTCTTTGACGGCAACCAACCGCAAGCTGGCGAAGCGGGCTCGATTGACCACGAGACAAAAGCCACCGAACTCATGAAGTTCGTGGCGAGTCCGGTAGGGCGCGATCTCAATGAAGCCTTCATGCAGATCCGATCCCACTCGGTAAAGAAGAGAGTGGTGAACCTCGTCAAAGCCCTGGCACTCGATTCCGAAGACGGTCCCTAGACGACGGGAATTGGAATTCGCAGGACGCAGCAAGGACAGGGAACATTGATGGGTCCCGTCAATCACGACCCCGCCGTCGTTGTCCTGCCGGATTGAGACGCGCAGGCAACGGCTCCGCCGTCCTCCACTTTGTTTCGGCCATGACCACCCCTTGCGTGGGACGCAAGGGGCCCCGGTCGGTGCCGGCTTCTCTCCGCTCCGGCTCTTGGACCGCCGTGACGGGGTCGCGATAGGCGCGACCTTGGGAAACGGAGGTTTGAAATGAACGGAAGACAAAAGAGCGGCCGACCGGATATCTACGCAGAGATCACCAACAAGATCGTATGCGAGCTTGAACGGGGTGTGCGACCATGGACGCAGCCTTGGTCGGCATCGAACGCAGTCGGCCGCGTGACGCGGCCGCTACGCCACAATGGCGAGCCATATAGCGGAATGAATGTGCTGCTGCTTTGGTCGGAAGGACTGGCCCGTGGCTATCGCTCCCCAACCTGGATGACCTTCAAGCAAGCTCTCGAGCTCGGGGCCGCGGTTCGAAAGGGCGAGACTGGTGCGACGGTGATCTATGCCAGCCGGTTCACCAAAACCGAAACCGATGCCAAAGGCTCGGAGGTTGAGCGCGATATTCCGTTCCTGAAAGCCTATACGGTCTTCAACGTTGCGCAGATAGACGGTTTGGCAGATCGACATTACGATCAAGCGCCTTCCCACCATGACCCGATCGCCCATATTGAACATGCCGATCGGTTCTTCCAAAATACCAATGCGATAATTCGGCATGGCGGCAAGCAGGCTTATTATTCTCCAGCCGGGGATTTCATTCAGATGCCGCCATTCGAAGCCTTCAAGGATGCCGCCTCCTACGTGGCGACCCTCAGCCACGAAAGTTGCCACTGGACGGCGGCTCCCGGTCGGGTCGGCCGCGATCTCAGCCGTTACGGCAAAGACCGTAGCGAGCGCGCCCGAGAGGAACTGATTGCCGAATTGGGCAGTTGCTTCCTTTGCGCTGATCTTGGCATCGCGCCCGAATTACAGCCTCGTCCGGATCACGCATCGTACCTGCAGTCCTGGCTGAAGGTGTTGGCCAATGACAAGCGGGCGATCTTTCAGGCGGCCGCTCACGCTCAGCGCGCTGTCGCCTACCTTCATAGCCTGCAACCGCAGACCGAAACTCGGTCCCTGGCGGAAGCGGCCTGACATCTGGAACATTTTCGGCGGCATCATCACGCCGCAGGCCCGGAAGATCGACGTCGCAAACGATATTGCGGCGTCGACACGTGCTTTATTTGTTCAGAGCGTCCTTCAGGGCTTTCGCTGGCTGGAAGGAGAGCTTTCTGGCGGCCGGGACCTTGATCGTTGCTCCGGTCGATGGGTTGCGCGCATCGCGTTCCGGCGTGTCCTTTACCTTGAATTTTCCGAAGCCAGGGATCGAGGTCTCCGCTCCCGATGTCGCGGTGCTGGCGATGGCAGCGAATACGGCCTCGACAATCGTCTTGCTCTGAGCCTTCGTCAGGCCGTGCTCTGTAGCAATCTTGTCTGCAATCTCATTTGTCGTGCTCATGAATATCTCCTTTCGATATTGCGAATTCATTTCATCCACTTGGAACGTTGTCACCAGACCGTTTGCCCGATGCACTTGCGAGACCACGATTTCCACAGTTTGTCACGGCTAAGTCCGAAGATCGCCAATGACTCGGGAACAGTCTCACCCAACGGGTCCACGCAGAAAGGGCGCACGGGCCGGCTGGGAGATTGTCGTACGGAGCAAACCCGGACGATGACAGCCAGTTTCGACCCATCGGATTTGATCGAACTGGGCGGCGGCCACCACGTCCTCGATGTGGCATGTCTGATCGGGAGAACGGCTGCGCCTCGATCGTTTTCCCGCAACGGCCATCCGCAGCTTTCTTCCCCTGCGAACAGGTTCGCATTCCTCGCGAGGCAACAAAGCCGCTCCCGGCCGCCCTCCACGTTGTTCCGGCCTGACGGTGCGGTCCGCTCGTCCCCGATCCGGTCGACAGCCATCGAGGTCGCGGTGGTCGCGGCCCGAACAACCCGAAAGGATCTCGAAAATGGCTATCATCGGCGAATTCACCACCAACGGCAACACCATCACCGGCAACGTCCGCACCCTCACCGTCTCGCTAAAGGCCCGCCTCAACCCGATCGAGCGCACTTCGCGCGACGCCCCTGACTTCCGCATCACCGCCGGCCCCGGCGTCGAGATCGGCGCAGGCTGGAGCCAGGTCTCCAACGACGGCGAGCCCTACATCTCCGTCAAGCTCGACGATCCGAGCTTCAACGCCCCGATCAACGCGGCCCTGTGGCCGGCCGAGGCAGAGGGCGAATACACACTGGTGTGGAACCGCCCCAAACGCGACGCCTGATCAACACCCACCGGCCCCGCCGAAAGGCGGGGCTTTTTCTGTGTTCCCACTACTAAGTTCTCAGCTGAGAACTTTTACTTGTGAGAGAGGCGAGAGAGCCCGTCGGGGAAGCAGTCCTCAGTGTGGGCGATCAGGAGCCTCAGTCCTTCATCTCGCCGGGCAGCGTGGGAAGGTGGCCGGGTGATGGGCTTTAAGCCAGCCAGCCACCCGGGACGACGCTACCCTTGCCTTAGCCATTGCTTCCGGCGCGTGACGCTTCTCCCTCTTTCCCAGTTCAACCACTGCCTCGACCCCCTCAGGGCGCATTGCAGCCAGAATGTTCCGAGATTGAACGGAGCCGTCTGTGCAGGATGATCCACGTCTGGCTCTGCCGGACGCGCGGTTGCGCCCGCACAGTCGTAGCCAACGAAAAAGTTCTCAGCTGAGAACTCTGCCCCGAGGCGCACGCCGGGCAGATCTTTCGAGCGAAAACCAAGCAGGCGAAGTAGGCGCTGGACCCACGCTAAGGGCGCCGGCCGTGCCGACGCAAAAAAAGAGGGGTGCCATACAGAACCGAATATTGTCTGCTCAGTCAGAGCGATCATGCCATTGCGCCAGCAAGGCCTCAAGGACGAGCGGTCCCCCCAATTTTGCCGCCTTGCGACAAAATCGGTTCCCCCACTCGCCGGCGCTGCCGGCCGCTTTCGCGGTCCCTGACCCCTCGCCGTCCCAATGACCCCGGGTGTCATCTTTCTCAAACGTCAAGGAGATGACGATGACCTACGACCTCGACCGCACGATCCTCGAACTCGAAGCCGAACTCCGCAACGCCCACCCCGACGAGCGTCGTCAGATTGAGGCAGAACTCCAACGCGCGCTCGAGGAGCGCCTGATATCTCTGGCAGAGCTGGCGAGCGAACCAAGCGCGGAGCCGCCCTTCTAAGGCGGCTTTTCCGGCGCCAACATTTCATCATCCTGACGATGCGGCCATGAGCCGATTATCTCGACGGACCACCCCGCTTTCCTCTGGCGCATGGGTGCAAGGCGAGCCGACGAGGGTTTGATCCCTCCTGGCGTACCCAACGATTTGGGAATTCCAATCTCGTGCTAAAAACGGATGCTCTCTTCTCACGCGCTGCGTTCGCCGCGCCTTCGAATTTAATCGTCGATGGACCGGAGTCGCTCTAGAGTTGGATAAGACAGACGGACGGCGATGCATTAACAGGCTGATAGCGGGCATGATCCTTGCTTCGCGTGACCGATCTTTCATCAACAGCTTAAACCACTATTCCCGCGCGCGGCACGTCCATCTGCCGGCGACTTGCCGTCGTCACGGGCCTATATCCTCGCGCCCGTTTCTTCCGTACGAGATCGAGAAATCCCATCACCGCCTCCGCTTCGCAATCGAAAAGCAGGACTGTTTCCTGCCCGCGCGTCCCAATCCGCCCCCAACGTCGCGACAGAGAAATTCGACCAAACAACGTAGGTTCAATCGACATCGCGTAATAGCGCGCCATGTTGCACGCCGGGTCGGTCCTTTCGAGGTAGAGGCAATAAGGCTGGCAAATCATCATGAGAGTAGTGTCGCGCGCGGGGAAAGCCTCGTCCAATGAGACTTTTGAATCAGTGCCGCTCTACCGATTCACGTCGAAGATCGGTCGAGGGTGGTAGACCATTTCCCAAGATGGCGAGGCTAGCCAAGCAGCTCAGTCTCAGCCCCTCGCGGTCCTCTGAAAAGCGAGGGGCTCGCACGTTTCCTGGCGGATTCGAAAAAGCAATAACTTCAAGGAAGGGGAGGGCCGAATGGGTCGTTCAGGCTCCACCGGAGAGCATATCAGGATCGCAAGACGTCACAGCTTGAAACTTGCTGACACCAAAACCGTGCGTTAAGCCCTTGTTAACCCAATTCTCCTTGACCGACTCGCCGACTCGTAGCATTTTCACGCTCAACAGCCGATTTCACCGGATTGAGCGTTTAAAATGAATTCAGTCGCTACTCACTCTTTGGCGCGTGCATCAGCGGTCCCGTCGCTAACACGTCTCATCGAGGCCGACGCCGATCTCCTGAGCGCGCAGCTACAGCAATTGCGGGCGCGTGCTTTTCCACCGACGGCGGAAAAGCAGCTTCGAAAGTTCATGGCCGGCGAGGCGGCCAAGCTGATAGGAATCAGCGACGCCTACCTTCGCCTCCTGGCGTCGGAAGGCAACATTCCAGAAGCGGAAAAGAATGGCGCCGGGCGCCGCCTCTATTCGCTCGAGCAGATCCATGAGATCCGCGCCTATCTCAGCGCCAACAAAAAAGGCTATTCTCCGCGACGCATGGAGAACGAAGCGCTGCAAGTCATTGCAGTTACCAACTTCAAGGGCGGTTCCGGGAAGACCACGACGGCGGCGCATCTCGCGCAATATTTTGCGTTGCGCGGTTATCGCACGTTGGCCATCGATCTCGACCCGCAGGCCTCGCTTTCCGCGCTGTTCGGCATCCAGCCAGAATTCGATCTCGGCGCCAACGAAACGATGTACGGCGCTATTCGCTACGACCAGCAGCAGCGAGCGCTATCAGACATCATCCGCAAAACCTACTTCACGGGCCTCGACATCGTGCCGGGCAATCTCGAACTGCAGGAGTTCGAGCATGACACCCCGCGTATCCTGAGTGAAAAACGCAACCGCGAACAGATGTTCTTCACGCGGATCGCAACCTCACTTTCGTCTGTTGATAAGGACTACGACGTCGTCATCCTCGATTGCCCGCCTTCACTTGGCTATCTCACACTTTCGGCGCTCTGCGCAGCGAGAAGCGTCGTGGTTACAATCCATCCCCAAATGCTCGATGTCGCCTCGATGTCGCAGTTCCTGCATATGACTGCCGGGCTCTTCGACGTCGTCGAAAAGGCCGGCGGGAACGCTGAATACGATTTCTTCCGCTATGCTGTCACACGCTACGAGCCAAGCGATGGCCCGCAGGGCCAGATAGTCGGCCTGCTGAAGAGCCTCTTTGGTGAGCGCGTGCTGACCAACGCCATGGTAAAATCAGCGGCGATCTCGGACGCCGGGATCACTAAGCAGACTCTCTACGAGGTCGGCCGTGAGAATTTCACCCGCGCCACCTACGACCGCGCCATTGAGTCTCTCGACAGCATGAATGGCGAAATCGAGATGCTCGTCAAACAGGCCTGGGGGCGCAAGACATGAGTAGGCGAAGCGATCAACTGAAGAATTTTCTCGAACCGATCCAGACCGCCGTCGATTCGGAACCTGCCCCGCGCACGAAACCTACCGTGCAATCGGGTGCCTTGAACTCCATGAACCAAGCAATCGCCAATCTCGCCACTGAGGCGGAGGAGGCAGAGCGACTTCGCGCGCAGCTCGAAGCCGGCGAAAGCATCATCGAACTTGAGCCAAATGTTATTCACAGGTCATTCGTCAAGGACCGCCTAGACGATTACACGGGGCCAAATTTCGTTGAACTGCGTGAAAGCCTGCGTAACAGCGGTCAGATCGTGCCCGTCATGGTGCGGCCGCATCCGGAAAAGCCGGGCGAGTATCAGCTTGCTTTCGGACATCGCCGTCTGGAGGCCCTTCGGCAGATCGGCGGCAAGGTGAAGGCGATCGTCCGGCCACTTTCGGATGAAGAACTGATCCGTGCGCAAGGAAAGGAAAACACAGACCGCCTCGATTTGTCGTTCATCGAAAAGGCGCTGTTTGCATTGCGCCTGGAAGAAAGGGGTATCCGCCGTCCTGTCATCATGGAGGCGTTGACACTTTCATCCAAGGGTGTGCTGTCCGGTATGATCTCGCTTGCGAGCTCGCTTCCCGCCGAACTTATCGAGGCCATCGGTCCCGCCCCGTCGATCGGGCGGCCACGCTGGGAGAGCTTCGCCGCATTGCTAGCGGCGGCGAACACTGAAGAGCGATGGCGCCATCTGATTGACGATAGCGCCTTTCGCGCTCGATCGAGCGATCTACGTTTCGAAGCCGTTGCACGTGCGCTCACGTCGCGAAAGTCCGCCCCGGAGGACGAACGCGTCATCCAGACAGGGGAGGGACACCGGATTGCCACTGCACAATTCGCCAAGCGGGCTGTGAAGGTAACAATCCAGACCAAGGATTCGCCAGCCTTTGCGGAGTTTCTGCTTCGCAAGCTGCCAGACATTTACGCCGCGTACGTCTCGGAACGGGCAGGCACTGTTGAAACAGAAACACAGGAGTAGGATGCAAAAGAAAAAGGCCCCCAAACGGTAAACCGTGGAAGCCTCTCTCGTATCTGTGACAAGACCGAGAATCGCATTTCCCCGAATCGCAGTCAAGTGTTTTTGGCACCGTTTTGGTGAGCAAATTTCTTTTGCCTGAAGAAAGGTGAGAGAATGCAGAATGGACATGTGACGACGCCTTTTGGGCGGCGGTCTATGACGCTTGCCTTGGTGAAAGGTCAGTTGGAAACATCTGGCCGCCAAACCGGTAAAGCGATCGACAAATGGAAAGTCTTCCGTGACGTGTGCGAGGCCAAAGATGTTTTGGGCTTGCAGGATCGCGCGATTGCGGTCCTTCACGCCCTGATCAGTTTTTATCCCGAGACTGAATTGAACGGCGAAAGTGGCCTCGTCGTGTTCCCGTCGAATGCCCAGCTGACGATCCGCGCCCATGGCATCGCAGGGACGACGCTTCGACGCCATCTCGGTCAACTGGTCGACACGGGCCTGATTCAGCGCCGCGACAGTCCGAACGGAAAGCGGTACGCGCATCGCAGCAGGGGAGGGGCAATCGAGGAAGCGTTCGGCTTCAGCCTTGCGCCGTTGCTGGCACGCGCCAGCGAACTGGCGGGACTTGCACAGCAGGTCGCCGAGCAGCGAAGTCGTTTCAAGCGTTCCAAGGAAGCCCTGTCGCTTTGCCGTCGCGATGTCCGCAAATTGATCTCGGCGGCAATGGAGGAGGGCGCGGACGGCGACTGGACCGAGATCGAAGCGATATATCTGGCGTTGATAGCCCGACTTCCGCGCGCGCCGCGCCATGACGACGTCACGGCAGTGCTTGACGAAATGCAGATGCTCCGCGAAGAGATCGTCAACTTGTTGGAAATCCAGCTAAATACAGTTAAAACAGACGGCAATGCTATCCAGGATGGATGCCACATACAGAATTCAAAACCCGAATCCATCAATGAACTTGAACCTAGCTCTGAAAAAGAGCAGTGCGAGAAGGCGAGCCCAGAACCGACACGACCGAGGGAGCCGCTGAAGGCATTCCCCTTGAGCATGGTGCTCAAAGCCTGCCCCCAAATTGCTGACTACGGGGCTGGAGGCCAGATCGGCCATTGGCGCGAACTGATGTCGGCCGCGATCGTCGTCCGGTCGATGCTGGGGGTCAGTCCCTCGGCCTATCAGGAGGCGTGCGAAGTCATGGGGCCGGAAAACGCGGCCGTGGCCATCGCCTGCATCCTGGAGAGGGCAGGGCATATCAATTCGGCTGGCGGATATCTGCGCGATCTGACGCGAAAGGCGGCGCGCGGTGAATTCGGGCTCGGTCCGATGATCATGGCCGCATTGCGGGGCAATGCCGGAGCCGAAAAGCGAAGCGCGTGATCCACTCCGCTTCTGATTGTCACGAGATATCGGGTATCCGATCGGCGATCTTCTCAAGATAGTCGTCGATCGCCTCCTCGATATAGGAGTTGAACTTGCGCCGTTCGATTGCCGCGAGGATCTTCAGCTGCTTGTGGACGGTGGCGCGGATATGGATGCCGGTCGTGACCTTCTCCGTATCGCGGAAGCGCTTTCCAGCGATCGGATCGCGGCTTTCGCCCTTGGCGACCATCTCCCGGAATTGGGTCCGGCCAATACCAGGGTCCGCTGCTGTCGCTTCCGATTTGTCAACGGAAGGCAGAGAAGAGGCTTGCGGCTGCTTTTCCCGAACCGTGGGCTTCTGGCCGGTCGTCGATATCAAGCCGAGAACGAGGTTTTTACTGTCCCGCGTGTCGTTCATACGTGAACTCCTTCGAGGCTCGACCTATAGAGGTCAAGCAACTCACCAAGCAGGGTCTCCATCTCAGCGATCGCCTTCGGATCGGATTTTGCGACAGTCTGAAGCGTTCCGGCCGCACCGATCGACTGATAAGATGCCCGTCGTGCAATTGGCTGCGAAGCGAGTGCAACACCGCTCTCTCGAAGAATTTCCCGCAGCGGTTCATGTGCCTTCGCACGGCCTGTCACGAGATCATGCTGATTGATGACAATCATCGCCGGGAGCTTGCGCTTCTGGTCTTCCTCGACAACCGGGATATGGTTCAACGCCAGCTGCATTCCTGCGACTACGTCGTCCTGTGTCGTCTGCAGCGGGATCAGCACGACGTCGGCGGAGTACAGACCAGCAAAGAGATTTTCGTTGGTGGTTCCTTCGATGTCGATGAAGACAATCTTGCCGTCCTTCTGCCGGTCCAGCGCAAGTTTATAGATGCGATCTGGATCGAGGCAGCTTTCGGCCTCTAGGCGATCCGGCCACACATTCATTTGTCTCGACATCGTCACCCAGCGCATGGTGTTGGCGCGACTGTCTGCATCGATCAGGAACACTTGATTACCCGCGTAAGCGGCGGTTCCAGACAAAGCTCGGACAAGTGTGGTCTTTCCGGTCCCGCCTTTGGGATTAGCGATGGTGACGATCATGATGGCTCCTTTCGAAATCGGATAAAATATAATTATCCTCATCCCTTCCGGATGGCAACGTCCGGGCTGCCCGTTGATGATTGCCCGATAATGATTAGTGAGCGACAATCGTTAGTGGGCCGTTGGCAATGGGTAATTCCAGAGTTGGTAATTGTCGGCGAGCAGGAAACCATTATTTATTGTTGATGTGCAACGGTTATTTCGACCATTGGCAACGACCCGGTGGGCAATAGTCAATGAGCAACTGGCAATTAACAGAGCTGCGATTGATGAGTGTGGTTGTTTTTGGGAGCGCAACCAAAGTGCAGCGAAGAGTCTGCACTCATCGCGCGTTGTGAGAAAATATAATTTATTTGTTGTGGCAGGATAGTCAAGTTTGTGGTACAAACTCGACACGCCCGCCTCCGGCAGGGCTCAGGTTCGCGCTTCAAGCGCTCTGGGGCGCCTCCGGCACCCTGGCAGACGGAAAGGAAACGATGCGAAGCGAAGTGGTCAGAGTCCGTTTGCGGCCGGAAGAGCGGCAGGCTCTGGCCGCCCTTTGCGGAGAAAATCGCACCGCCAGCGACGTGATCCGGCTGCTGTTTCGCGATCAGGCGGGACTGCCATTACCGGTCGGGCCGGCCGAGGCGGGCGCCCTGCGTGGAACGAATGAGGAGCTTCGGCGCATTGGCATCAATCTCAACCAGGCCGTCCGGGCGATGAACGAAGGTCGGGTGAACTATGAACCGCAACTCGACGCCGCGCTGCGCCACCTTCTCGCAGGCGTGTACCAGTTGCGGGCGGACATCGACCTGATGCTACGGGTCAGTCGTCAGGAGAGACGAGGGGGCGGTCATGGCGCATGACTGGTCGAGTTTGCTTGGCGAGATAGAGACCGTCACGTCGAGGCGGGAAAAGTCACTTCTGGACGAGGAGGACGAGCGTCGTCGGCGGGCAGGAGCGTTGCCCATCGCCGCCTCTTCTCAGCCTCGGCCGCAGCGATACATGCCAACTGGTATCATCCGCAAAAGTGGGAGTGCAGCCACTGCGTCGGGCGAGACTAGCATAGCCTCTATCCTGCGCCCGACACCTACGTCGTCCGACACCATTATCAGCCTGGTTGGCGCTCTCGATGTGGGCAAAAGCTCCGAACAGGATGACGAACTGCGCAAATCGGGCGGCGGGGGAGGGGCGGCCGGCAACGGACCAAGTGACGATCGGCCGCTTGACGTTCGGCCCTCCACTACGAGCCGAGCTTCGAGGGAGACTGCGAGCAGGGCAGCAATCGCGGCCGGCGCGCAGTCGGTAATGATCAAGGTGACGTCGACCGTGTCGAGCAAAGCGTCTGCCGCGGGTCTGATGACTTATCTGGGGACGCGCGAGGTCGAGAGGGAGAATGGCGAAAAGGGCAAGACCGACATCCCGATCTTTGACCAGGACGGGATCGCGATCGCGAGCCGAGAGGAACGTGCGGCGGTCCTGCAGGCTTGGGTATCGGAGTTTCGCGAACCTTACGCTGTAGACGCTGTCGCCACATTGTCCGTCACCTTGACCGGGACCGTTGGCGATGACGAGCTGCACGATGCGTTAAACAAGGCTTTTGGCACCAAGCCTTTCCTCTATGCACGGCATCCAGATGGCAAGGTGTCCATCTATGCGGTCACCGACCTGCCGGCCAAAAAGATCGCAGGGGCGCTTGGGGCTCGCGAGAAAGGGGAGGAGACAGCGCGTACCATCGAGAAGGCAGAGGCGGATATCGCTCAAAGGCTGTCGGACGCTGGCGTTCCGGCAAGGGTGCAAATTATGGGCGCCGCCGTCTCGGAAAAGTCGGGCCGCTATTATATGGAGAAGTTTCTGCGCACCGAGAACAATGTCAGCACCAGTGCTGGCGACAAGGTCAAGCGCGAGCCGACGGTGAAGGAAGCCGCGGATCGAATATGGCAAGGTTGGTCTGCTGACGTTCGGACCGTCGAGCCGCGCAACGCCTTCCATGTCATCTTCTCCGCTCGCGCCGGGACCGATCCAGAGGCCATGAAACGTGCAGTCCGTGATTTCCTGAGCGAACAGGTGGCTGGCCACCGCTGGATAACCGCCCATCATCCGGAAACCGGCCATGTGCATGTCCACGCGATGATCTCGTCGCGCGATGATGTCGGCAAGGCTTTGCGGCTTACCAAGCCGGACCTTTACGAATGGCGGGAGCGGTTCGCAGCAAAGGCCCGGTCGCACGGGATCGCGATGGTGGCCACTCGGCGTGCCGACGTTGCAGCCACGCGGCCCTATAGTCAGGCACAGGCCGGCGCCTATGAGCGGGGTCGCACCGATCCACGCTATCTCAAGACACCGTCGGTCACGCAGCGGGTCGAGCGCAAGCGCGCCGGCGTTGTGGATCGCGCCTCGCTGACAGACGGCAATCTTGCCCTTGCCGCCAAATGGCAGGCGACATCGACTGCGTTGACACAAGTTGGCGCAAAAACATCAGTAATCGCAGCAGCCGACAGGTTCGCTACCGCGGCGGCTCAGGCGAAGGGCTACGTGATTTTTAGGCTGGTCACCGATGAGAAAGAGGACCGCGAAGCGATTGTTGCCGCGATCCAAAGCGCCGTCGGCGTCGATCGCCACGCCATCTTTGTCCACGGCAATACTGCGCATGTTCTGGCATCTACGACGGCGAGCGTGAGCAAGATTGAGCGCGAACTGGCTCGTCAAAATGACGAGATCGGGCCGGGTGGAGAAATGCAGGTGGCGGTGAGGCAAATCACAAAGCGGCTTCAGGCCCAAGGGCTGCAAGCCACTGTGACGATCGAGGCGGCAGGATCCGCGAAGAACGGCTCCCCATCTCCGTGGTTGCGAAAGCGCTTCAAAACATTGACGCGGTCCGGGAAAGGGCCGTCGCCGGTCGCAGAAATTCAGACTTTCATTTCCAATCTGAAGCAGCAAAAGGGAAAAGTCATGCCTTTGTCACTGGAACAGTTCGATGAGCGTGTCGCTCGCGCCAACAAATCCATGGAACGCCTCGAGACCATGGTCGATAGCGGCGGTGAGCGTCAGGCCGTCGAAGAGATGCGGCGGGAGATTTCCGCGCTGTTCGCCGAGCAACGTCGTGATATCGAACTGCAGCAGATGCCGTCTGCGATTGATACGAGCGGAGGAGGGGGCACTCAACCGGTCGTGCGGATAAGCGAGCCCCGCGGCCCAGAGCGAGCTTCGCCTCCCATTGTCGATCCGGCGATCGCCGCTCAGCAGCAGGCAATTGCCGCCGGTCGCGCCGCACGCCCTGTGGGGGATCAGGCGGGAGCGACTAAGGGATCCCAGGAAGAGCACCGGCAGCAGGTTCTCCGGCAGGCTGAACAAGAGCGGCAGCGCGATAACGGCCGCGACGGCGCCGAACGATAGGTTCCTCAACGGGTCCGCAATCTGCAGTGCACCGGTCTTTGGTTGCCGGTGCCTGCTATGGATATCATGTCAACTTTTCAACCTGATGCAAATTTCAGGATTTCAGCGACAGTCAGTTTAAGCCCAAAGCCGCCATTGAACATGGAGGGCCAGTTCACGTATCAGGCGTTCTCGTCCTATCAGGAGTAACGCTTCAATGCAGCCACCGCCAGATGACGCTTGGGAACCATGGTCCCCGGATGAATTGTTCGCTCGTCTCGGCGGGTCTAATGCCGACTGGTATGTCGTAGGCGGCTGGGCCCTGGACCTTTGGTACGGCGAGCCGACCCGTTCCCATGAAGACTTGGAGTTCTCGGTGCTTGCCTGTCAGGCTCAACGCTATCGCGGCGCCCTGTCGGATCTTGAGTTCTTCACAGCGAAGGATGGCAAACTCGACCATCTCCCCCTGGTAGAACCACCGCCTACGGATGTGTGGCAGCTGTGGGGTGCGGATATTGGCGCCGGGCGCTGGCGCATCGATATGATGGTTGATCGGGGATCGTCGGATATGTGGGTCTACAAGCGCGATCCATCTTTCTCCTTGCCGCGAACCAAAGCCATACGCGCAACAGCCGGCGGCATCCGATATCTGGCACCGCACATCGTCCTGCTCTTCAAAGCCAAGCACGTCCGTGAGAAAGATCACGGGGACTTCCGCAATGCCTTACCTCGCTTGGAATCCAGTGAGAAATCCGCCCTTCGTCGATGGTTGGAGGTGCTGCATCCAGGACATCCCTGGATTCCAGAGCTTCAATCCGGCTGACCGTCTACTTAAAGCGAGAATTCCGACACCAAAATCTCCGCTTACGATTTCATGCGGAGGAGGGGAGGGGGCCAGCTAAAGACCTGAAGCCTTGGTCAAATTCACGCGGAAGCGATCACGGCGTCTCTGATATCTGCGGGTCATCTCTGCGGACGCATGCCCCAGTTGCTTCTGGACATATCGCTCATCGACTTCGGCAGAAGAAGCGAGGCCTGCACGAAGGGAATGACCGGAGAACTTAAACGCACGCTCGATCTCGCTGAGATCACCGCGAACGCCGGCCGCCATCGCGGCCCGCTTCACCAGCCGAGCCACTTCCTTGTCATTCAGCCGTTCTGGCCCAACCGCTTTGCCTTGTCCCGTGACCCGACGGAAGAGGGGGCCGTGCGCAAGCTTGGCAAACTTGACCCAGGTCTCGACTGCCGCGATCGGGCAGGTGGAGTCTGAAGAACCGCGGCCAATTTCGACTTCCCGCCATCCAGTTTTGCCGTGCAGGGTGACGAGCATTCCCTTGTCGAGGATTTCGATCCAGCCGCACCCATCTTCGGTCTGGTCTGCCCTCAGATCAAGGCCAACGATCTCGGAGCGGCGAAGACCTCCTGCAAAGCCGATGAGCAGCATGGCACGGTCTCGCAGGCCGCGCAGCGAACCGCGGTCGAGCATCTCGACCATGGCAATGATATCCTCTGCCATGACCGCCTCCTTCTGCACCGGCGGCCTGGCATGGCTGTTGCGAATCCCGGCCATAACGGTTGCGATGTGCCGGTCCCTGCGATTGAGGGCGAGCCCGCGCTGCGCATAATTCCATGATAGGGAGGAAAGGCGGCGCTCGATCGTGGAAACAGAATTGGCCTTGGCTCCTCTTTCGGCCGTGCCGGAGGCGCAGGCGGTGATATAGAGCCCGACGGTTTGCGGGTGTGGCGGGAGCGGAGCCAGATTGGACCGCCGGCACCAGGCGGCGAAGTGTTTCCAGTCTGAGGCATAGGCCTTGCGGGTATTGGCGGAGCTTGCCGCTTCCACATAGCCGCGGGCACGCTCGGCAAGACTTGTGAGATGCGCTGGTGGATGGTCCTTGCCGGCAGGCGAGGGGAGGGCAGTGTTCTCGCTCGACACCTCCGGCGCGGAAACATCACGCTCGGCCACTGTGCTGAGAGGCGGCGCTGAGCTCTCTTTGACGTGAATTTCGCTGTTTTGCTCGATGATTTGGGCCATTTCTCTATAATGAGCAATACGTCCGATAATGCAAGATTATCGGACGTTATTTGTATCCGACAGGCCGTGCGGTTTTAATTCGTATTGCTGGTATAAACCGCGCTTATGATTTAAGCTTACCGAATGGATTCGCTCGCGCCCGCCGCTTCAACGACATCGATATGGCCTCAACGCCTTCCTGCTTGGGCGGTGTCGCGCGGCCGCGACATCCCCGAATGCGACGCTGCCTTCGCCGCCGGTATCGCCCTGAAATCCCTGGATGATCTGATCCGTGCTGATCCGCCATGGCTCGGCTGCTGGCGCGATCGGTTAGCCCTCAAATCGGCCGCCGTCGCCGCCAGGATGCTCGGCCGGAACGAGGACGAACAGGCGTTGCGTGACGCCATCCTGCTCACTACACCAGGCGACAATCCCGGTCCGGCCGGAAAGCTGTTTTTGGCCACACGATTGCTGGCGCGTCGGACTGGAACAATCACCACAGCTTTCGTTAAGGAAGTCGCCGAACGGCTGGGGACGAAGTGGGACGACAGCCTTGCCTCGATCCCCGATATGATCGACTCTACCATCCAGTCCGGGCGAGCAGCACCCTTCGCGGTGGCGGACCTGATAACGGCGATCTCTGCCGTTCGCCCGGACGCCGAGGCGATGGCCCTCGGGATGGCCGACGTCGTGCTGGCACAAAAACTGAAATGGCCGAAACCCGTGCCGCTGCTATTGCCCGAGCGTTTCGGGTCCGCGTTCCGCACCATCGGCGGACGAGGCCGCCTCCAACCGGGAGAGCCAGCCTATCCGAAAGCGATCTGCCTGGCATTGGTTGACGGCGTTGAGGCAGCGCTGCGGTCCGCCGTCGAGATCGATCGTCGTGCCACACGGTTGCTGGCCGTAGCGCCTAAGGTGCGGACCAAGGGCGCCGAGCCCGTCATGGGCAGATTGCTGAGCGAGGATGCCATCGCAGCTTCGGCGCCGGGCTTAAAACTGTCGCGCTGGGCGGCCAACCGACTGTTCGAGCGGCTTGAAACATTCGAGGCGGTGCGTGAACTGTCCGGCCGCTCCTCCTTTCGCATATTCGGGTTGTGACGATGGCGGGAGCGAGCGCAGCCAAGCCCAGTCGGCGACAAGCGAAAGAGCGACAGCAGGAAGTCCTCTACGATCGCGAGCTCGAGGATCTGCCGCCAGAGATGCGCTGGCGCGAGTGGATGCTGCGGGTCGAGGCGGTGATCTTTGCCTCCGCCGAACCGGTCAGCCGCGAGACGCTGGCGCGGGTGGTGGGAAAAGACTGCAGCATCGAGCTGCTGATCGACGACCTCGTCGAGGAACTGCGGGATCGGCCCTACCAACTGGTATCGGTCGCCGGCGGCTGGCAGCACCGAACGCGTTCGCGTTACGCGGCCGCGATCCGGGCTTCAGCTGCCCCAACGCGCGGCGCGGCAACGCCGCTGTTGGAGTTCGAGGCGATGGTGCTGATGGCGGTGGGATATTTCCAGCCGATCACCCGTGGCGAGCTGTCGAATATTTTTAGCAGGGAGGTCAGCCGAGACACCATTGGCAATCTGCGCAGCGCTGGATTTATCGGCTCCGGGCCGCGGAGCCCAACGCCGGGTGCGCCTTATACCTATGTGACAACGCCACACTTTCTCTCGGCTTTTGGTATGGACACGTTGCTCAATCTTCCGAATATGGAAGCGCTCGAGGACGCCGGCCTGCTGAGCCGACATGCGGTTCAAAACGAAATCGCCGCCTCGGGAGGCGGCGAAAGCGACACGGACGAGGAAGCGTCCTTTATTGAATGATGGCGGTCGTCGGCAGCCGCTTCGTCATCGCAATCGGGCTGACAAGGATCGCCGTCGAGGCCAGTGCCAACGATAGGCCAATCTTGGCGCCGGAAGATTTGGGCATTGGGATGCCAAAAGGTCACCGGCGTGGGTGCCTTCGTGCTCCGAGATTGTCAGGAGAACAAAGACTTGATCCAAGCGATGAGAATATCTATCGAGTCTCCGATCTGTTTACCCGCCTCGTCAACGAGCTCTTGTTCAACTCGGTTCTTCAACTTCCGCAGAAGCGCCCGAGCGATGCTCGGGTCGATTTCTTTTTCGTCTTTTCGAAGGATGATCGACGCGATACGCGCCACTTCATTGCCCTCTTTGGAGTAGATTACGATGCGTTCCGTCGGGCCCTTCTGGTCGGATATTTCGACCAGCCAACCGTTCTCGGTCGCCAACGCTTTTATGCCGCGCTTAAAGTCGATTGATTTCCTGGGGTTCATGGCGCAACTCCTTAACCACTAATGACATAATATCACTTGTGAGATATTGTCAATAGTGCGATTCTGCGATATTTGTTATCTATCGCGAAACTCCCGACAGGGACCCAAAAAGGGATCTACGTAATGTCGCTGACTTATGCCTACGAACTCAATGAAGACGAGGGCGTCTACGTCCTCGACGTTCCGAAGTTTCCGGAAATCGTCGTGTCGGTTACACACGAGGATATTGAATCGGCTCAGGTCCGATCAATAGCAGAGGATGCTGTACGTAATGCGTTACAAGCCCGGATCGATTACAATGATGAAATCCCGGACGCAGACGCGGTTACGGCTGGTTCCGACGTTCCGTACGTATCGCTTTCCCCTCTCGTTCAGAGCAAAATCCTGCTCTACAAAGAGTATCGGAAGCGCGGCGGACACAGAGCTGACTTTGCAAAGGTCTTGGGGGTCACCCAAACCACGTTGTCGCGCATATTTGACTTGTCACACAATTCACGGTTCGACGTCGTAATCGGTGCGTTTGAATCGCTGGGGCTCTCGGTAGAAGCGGAGGTTCGAGTAAGATCCGCTTAGACGGGCCTTAAGCTGGAAGAAGCCCACGCTTCTTCCAGTGCCCAGTGATATTGCGGATCTCCTCGACCGCAGTGCTGCATATCCAGCTTGCATCGTTCTGGGCCTGCTTCGAGCTTTCCAGCGCGCCTTGTGGTGAAGCGCCCGGCCGTGTCATCCTCTCCAGAGACTTCACGATGCTAGATTGAACGCTTTCGTAGAGCCGATAGCGTTGTGGCACGACGACACCCGAAGCCGGGTTCTTTTCGATATGGTTGAAATAGCATAGCAGAATGAAAGCGTTCCGGATTGAGCGAGCCGCCCACAGGAGGCTGTTGCTATCGCGAGGATCGTCTTCAATCTTTTCGATCAACACCTCAGGCAACAGCGTCTTGTGAAAAACATGCTCCAAATAGGAGAGGTTTTTGAGGAGAGACGAGACGCAGAGCCTACCGCGTGTCGTTGCGGAGAGGTAGACAGAGAACGTCATATCGGCTCTGCTGATATGCGCTTCGATGAAATTGGTTTTCAAAAGGAAGCGCAGCAGGGAAGGAAGGTCCGAAGGCTGATATCCAAAATCTTCCTGTAAGCGCCTTTCAAGATCCTCCTCGCTGATACTTTTGTCAGAACAGATTTGAATGATGCGAATTTTCTCTAAGAGCGCGTGTCCGTCTACGGATGCCTTTCGCTCTCTGTCTATGTAGTTGAACACGTTATCGACGTGGCCGCTAAAAGTAGAGTTCGCCACGACATGCCTCTCCGCCGGACCGCTGCCAAGCAAATGCCCCTTTGTCGTCACAATGCCCGCAGAATTCTCAAACCATAACCCGTCGTCGAACAGCAATACTTCGACGATTCGATATGATTTTCGAGTGAGAAATGCGGTTCCTCGATCCGAGGCAAGCCTCTTTATTAGCGCATGAGCGTTCGAGGACCAGTAGTCATCACTCTCGAGCATGTCCGAACTAAGCATTTGACGGACGGTCCACACGAAAACACGCTCGATGAAACCGAAAAGTTCTCTGAGATTGCCATCGAAGAATTCATAGACCGTCCGTCCTTTCGCGTAGGGCCCATGCCCGCGCCAGATCGCAATCATCGTCCGCTGGATGACCCGCATAAAATCGTAAACGAATTTCGCCTTGACCTCAGCACTCTGCACGCGAACTTCTGGCAGTAATTCGGCAGCTCTCTCAACAACACTAAGGATTGCCGCTAGCCCATGAAGATTCCCTAGCTCATAGTATTGCTGAATTCCTAGCTGTTCGCTTCTCTTGGCAAATTCGTATTCTAGAAAAGCAGCAGTGTTGCTTCGCATGACAACGATACTGTTGCTTTCCTCGGTTTTGCCGATACGGCGTAGATCGGTAGGCGCCGAAAGCGACTGGCGGTTCGAAATTATATGGACTATGGCATCCCACTCTTTCGTTTTCTGAAATGCGTCTTCAATCCTCAGCGAGTCCAACCCATCGAAGACTGTAACAAGGCAGTTCGTCTCCCAAAACACACCTATCAGAAGGATCCGCATCGAGGTCGGCAGGTTGCGCAGCCATTCCATCAGGCTCTTATTGCTGTTGCTTGCGGCGGCAAATGTCTCCGTCAACAAGAAATCTGTCACCGGCCCAGTCTTATGCCCCAGCAATGAGGCAAGGGAATCAAGCTCCCGCTGGAGCATGGCAAGGTGAGCCTCGCAATCCTTCGGTCTCCGAAATTGAAACTTCAACTCGAACTTATCGCCGTCTTTGAAATCAAAGAAGTGATCCAGGATCAAATCTCGCGCGTGAATGAACGAAAGATAGTTCGCTAGCGCGGTATCTAAGCTGCTCGTGTCCGAGCGCCACTCCTTCCAGAATTTCAGAAACTCAAATCGCGAGACAACAATCTTACTTTTTCGCAAAGCGTCGGAATTCTCAGAAATAAGATACTTTGTCAGCGTCGATTTCCCCGATCCGGGCGCCCCAATAACGGCCAAAGAATGTCGCGGATTGCCACCGGCTCTAAGTCTCGGAATTAGATGTTGCACGAACCAGTGATTGGCTGAGGCCATGCTTTGATTTATGGGCATTCCGTCGGCCCACAGCGTAGTTCGATCAGCTAGTTTCCTATAGGCGCTGTCCCGAGAGCGACGTACGCAGCGGTCCCCATGAAAAACAAGCGAGGATCTCCAAAGGTTGATGTTCGTCCGCGTAAATTCTCGCTTGCTGGCCGCTTTTCGGATCGCCTTAAAAACTCGGTCGATCGCCTTTGCATCGCCAATCTCACTATCAAAATTCTCTGATGTGACCTCTGGAGATCGTTCGGAGCGTTTGAGCCTGGTCGATGCACCTTTCATCTTGGGCATTGAAACTCGATCGTCACCCAAGACTTTAGAGTTCAACGAGGGGATCTGGGCAAATAAGTCGAGAAGATTATCTCTGGTTGCCATGCGTCATTCTTCCGTGAGTGTCAGAAGTGATAGTCGCATGCCACACGCTACCGTTGTCAAGCAGAGTTCTTCGCAAAAGCACACTTTCACGCTCGAGAACTAAGCAGTTGACGCCGGCTCATCGAAGCAGATCTTCAAGATGAAATCGAATCACCAGTTCCGCTTTGAAAGCCCAGCCCGAGTATCGTCAGGCCGGTCCAGCGTTTAGGCAAGATCGAATGGTGCGTCGTCTGGCACGAGAACCGTCGTAGACAATCGGGGTGTGAATGGACGCTGCGGGTGGAGGCAGTGATCTTTGCGTCCGCCGAACCGGTGAGCGGCGAGACCCTGGCCCGGGTGGTCGGTCGCGATGGCAGCATCGACCTGCTGATCGACGATCTCATCGAGGAATTGCGTGACAGACGTATGAACTTGTGTCGGTTGCCGGCGGCTGGCAATGTCGCACCCGACCGCGGTTCGCCGACACGATTCGTGCCTCGTCGGCGCCGACCCGCGGAGGCGCTGCGGCGCTGTCGGAGTTAGAGGCGATAGTGTTGATGGCGGTGGGATATTTCCAGCCAGTCACCCGCGGCGAGCTATCAAAGATCTTTGGCAAGGAGGTCAGCCGTGACGTCATTGGCAATCTGCGTGGCGCCGGGTTTATCGGCTCGGAACCGCGTAGCCCGATGCTTGGCGCACCCTATACCTATGTGACGACCAAGCACTTCCTCACAGCATATGGCATGGAGACGCTCCGAGATCTGCCTGATGTTGAAGCACTTGAGGACGCGGGACTTCTAAGCAAACATGGTGTTCAAAACGAACTTGCCGCTTCGCAGCGCGATCTCATAGAGACGGAGGAGGAAACCTCCTTTACCAATTGATGCCAATCGTCTCCGCTTACGAAATGCATCCTTGCATTCCGCGGCTGTCCGGGAATGATAGCAAATGCCTGTCTATCAGAGGGCAAGCGCTGAAGGGATGGGACGGGCATAGGATAAGGATTCCGAAAACAGGGAACCGGCCGGCCGGCGTGCCAGAGCATCTATATGGCGGAACCTGTTGAACTTATGGCGCAACCACTTGTCTCGGCCGCGATGTGATAAATACATAGAGATGGCGAACCGTGAGCTGAGTTCGATTTCAGGTAGGGGCTAGATGCCGGCAATGACGCTGTAAAATGTCGATGTCGGATCCGCAAGAGTTGCATCACCAGGAGTAGTCGATGCCGGACAATCCCAGAGAGACGAAGTCTAGTATCGGCCGCGCATACTGGTCGTTCCACGGAAAGCTCTTTGCTGACTTGAAACCCATGTTCCTCCCGTGGGTCTCAATTTCAGTCTTAGATGGAGTGGAGCGCATAGCTGAAGCCGATAGCACGTCTGAGATTGCTGCACTCCATCGCAAAATGATGTCGATGCTCGATTCACTGAGCTACTCCGATGAACGCGTGCAGAATGACTTCAAATCTCTTTACGACAAGGCCAACGTCCTAGCGCATCCGGTCACCGAAGCCTTTCTCAAACACTGCCATTCGATCAACTCGATAACGCGCAATCATAGTCTTAGCGGTGTTGACCCAGAAATTTTGCGTGAGATCGACTTACTGGCGCATCAGGATCCGGCGTACAAAAGATTCGCTGATGACATGAAAAAGAAAGTCAGCGCAAAAATAGCGCCTGGGGACATCGTCAGCTACAACCAATTCTTCGAAATATTCTGCGAAGCCACCGTCTTACGCTACCTTCGGGCGCGTGAAGGTCTCCAGGTAGCCAGAGTCCCGGAAGCCGGAAAAGATGAGGAAAGTCGCCCAGATTTTCAATGCTGGATCGCCGACGAATCGTCATTCTTTGTGGAGGTTAAGACCCTGGATGTTGTTGGAGGGCAATTCCGACACGGCGAGATGATGGCTGACGCAATCAACGTTCAAATCGACATCGACAAACAGATCGCGGCTGGGTCTCGGATAGCGATGGCCGAAAGCGAAATCGACCCTTATCGACCGTACGGCGGGTCTGAAGATTACGATCCGGGCTCTTTGATAAAGGTAATCGATACGTTGAGAGCCAAACTTAAGCAGGCCTTTAAACCAAGCCAATTCGCTATGGGTCCGACCTTCGCTCTTGCGGTGATTGATAGACTTGAACAATTCGGTAGAGCCGTTGATCTCGCTCCCTACTACCAAGAAAATCAAACCTGCCTAAGCGGCGTGTTTTGGCATAGCGCTTTTGGTCGAGAGGGCACTCCAATCTTCAAGCACCCCGATTTCGAGGGCAAACCCTCTCTGGAAGGCCACTTGGCTCGGCCGGGCTACTTGATCGACAGCACTAACCCCTTTACCGGGGCGGGTCTAGTGATCATGGCAAACTCTCAGACCGAGCGTGTTGCTTACGGACTAAAGGCTGACCACCAGCCCATCGGGGACTGGACGCGAGAGCAATCAGATCACGCGCTGCAGATTATGTGCGACTTCCATAACGATCAGGGTAACACCTATGGGTATAGGCTCTACAGCTCGTGACACGAACTCTCATCTTTTGCCATTGTGAATCTAGACCGAAGTGGATTTGGCTACTCCTCTTTCAAAATGATTGTCGGGTCGACGCTCAACAGATCCTCCATCGCCTCGTCAGATAACTTGAGCGTAAACTGCAGCCACGCACCGTCTTTCCCGGCGTCAGGCCTCGCCGCTATTTTGATCGTTGTCCCTAGAGGACCTTTGTCTTTCGTAGCCGCACCTTTAATAAGGAAACCGCTCAACAGCTGATCTTCATTCTTCTCTTTCAAGAAGTCTGCAAGCTTCGCGTTATCGTCAGGTGAGAGCGTCGAGGTATCAACAGACTTCAGCTTATCAACCAGACTATGAATTGATGAGCGGCGAAGCAAAACGCGATGCCCCTTCACTGCATCACCTCGCTCAGGAAGCACCGTCGCCGTCGCCGGCTGGCCGATGTCCAGTACTTCGAACGTAATCTTATTGCCGTCGGTCTTCCGCAGATGAGCTGTCACTTGGGCATCAACACCCATAATTGGAGACACGCTCAAGCCGATGCGACCAAGGTCCGTAAGCGCGAGGCGTTGCGCCTCTTGGGCATAAAGCGGACGGAGTGTGCCAAGGAACTCAGCGCCTTTTACCGTGCCGAGCGATCCCGGGCCCGCTATCGGAAATGTCTGCAGAGCTTTCGGATTCCATTTCAGACTGTACGCTTTTTTCTTATAAAAAATGAACTGATCGGCTGAAGCGCTTTCCTGATCGAACGAACGCAATTCGCCGTCCATGGTTAGAACGCGTTTGGCTTTGGGGCCAGTCCCGCGTGGCACCAGATCGCAGTCTGGCGTGAGTACGACCATGACCTTGTTCTCGCTGTGCTTGATGAACATGTCGCCCATCTTACGCCGGGATGCGCCTGGTCGCTCATCGACACGAACACGATTGAAAATTCGTGCAATCGGGACTGAGGGGCCATCGAATGCCCCTTCGATACCTTTACTCAGTTCGGCGTCGTCGATCTGCTTGAATGCATCACTTTCCCAGTTCACATTCTCAGCGACCATTGCTCGAAGGTTTTCGCCGAAAAGCCATTCGAGATATTCCCCCATCCTCTCGCCTTCTGAAGCAAGGCGGAACCGGAAAAGATAAGCAAAGTCCTTCGGCTCTAGGCTACCTATTTGTTTTAAGACCTCGGCCATGGCGTTTTCGGCACCGGAGCGCCATTCCTTAAGTGCTTGATGGAGCACTTTCCCGAAGACATAGCCCTGGCTCGTGTCGAGAAGAGCATCGGCTGCTTCATGCTCAATCTTGAGCGCGTTCGCCTCACCGCTTATCCAGCCCTTCTGGAGAAAACGGAAGCGAAGTGCCATGACATTTTCACCGAGCGACTCAACGTCTTGCCGAAAGCTCTGAGCCTTTTCCTTTACTTGCTCCGACGACATCAGAACGATGGCTGGCTCCTCAACAGGCCTCGTTTTGAGCAGCCTACTCAGCAGTTCGACTGATGCTTTGCGTGCTTTGGTCTTCACCGCGGCGCTTACATTATCGCCCGTCGCATCTGGGCTCAGATAGTAATCAAGAAATACAACCTGCGGCTTAAATACCTGAAACCTCTCTTCTCCGTCTAGAATCCCCGAAAGCTGGATCGACACGTCTTGTCCGCATTTTTTGAGAAGAGCGATCAGAGGGTCTAGAATGGAAAGGGTCAGACCCTTCAACGTTTTGAAGTGACCGCCCGGATCGAATCGATCTTCACGCGTGTCGACATAGGCGAGATATAGAGCGCGCATGACATCTTGAAAGGCTTCAGCGTTCGGGTCGTCGTCCCGAACGGCTTCGACAGCAGACTGCAGGTCCTGGTCGGCTACGCCCGCATCGCGACAGGCATCCAATCCATCGATCCCCTCCATGAACTCGAGGATGTCACCCGTGATCTCGGCGGCAACCGGCATATCATAGACGTCGTCAATTAGGAGAACGCGCTCAATCTTGTTGTACGCGAAGGCTTCGACAATTCGCTTTTCGTGACCCATTCCGCCTCAACCCATATCCAGTACAAACATGTTTATGCGGCCTTTCCGCACTCTCCCCACGTTAGTATCCATTGCCAACTTCCATTTGTGGTATTCAGCAAGTTCCCTGGCGATATACAGCCCAAGACCTCGACCCTGCCCGGTGGGCTTGGAGGTTATGAACGGTTGAAATATCCGCTCGCTGCGATCTTCCATCACTCCCGGTCCGTTATCTTCAACAGTTAACGCTCGGGAATCTGCGTCCAGGACAACGTTGAGGCGAGGAACGAAACTGTCTTCAAATTTCTTCTGTTGTTTCAACCAGTAGGCTGCGTTGACGAACAGATTTTCTAGAATTTGAATGACCATACCTTTTACAGCGTTCACGACATAAGGCCGTTCAGGCCGTTCAAATTTGACCTCTATACCATGTCGCTCAAATTCCTTCAGATGATTGGACAGAACGTCATCGACAACGGTGGCGAGATCGAACTTGGTCTTGGATTGCCTCTTCTCCCCGGTAAGTTCGTCGAAAGCCGCAATTCTTTTATGTAACGTTTTCAATTGCTCACGCAGCGAGTCGATCGTCGCCTGCCGGAGACTGCCGGCCGAAAGCAAATCCATGGTGTGACCGACAGCTCGCTCCAGCTCGTGAAAGATGAATTCGGTCATCAGCCCAACGCCGGCCAAGTATACAAACTTTTCGCGCTCTTCGTCGGCCTCATGTATGACTTTTTCAATGCGTTCGACCAAGGCGGCCGATTGGCCGGAAAGCTGTGAAACGCTCCTCGAGAGGTCGTCAATCTCATCATGGGCGCTTTCCCCTACGATATCCTTTAAGCGATCGAGAGCACGATTTACCCTGATACGAGTGTCAGTTGCTAGTTTGGTATCCTCATCTGCAGCACGACGTTCAATCTGCTCAATTTTGTCGGCCTCGTTGATCAACCCACGCATCTCGGAATGGACAACCCACATGAGGATCTTACGCAGTGCGTCTGATGCGTCCGACTGCATGAGCCCTTCACGATTGGTCTGTTCGCTTAGAGCCGTATGCGGAGTTTCCAATAAAACGCGACCTAGAACTTGCTGACGATTTAGCTTGAACCCTGCTGATCCAAAAGCGATCTCGTCCAATTCCAGCCAGTCGTTAGACGGATCACCGTAAGGGAGGATACGGAACCCATAGCGATAAAGCATCGGACCGCCGCTCCAATTAGAGATTTCGCGACGCGTATCTGCGGCCTTTTGCGTCAGCCCAGAAACGGCTTCGACAACCCTACGATTGAACCAGTAGATGTCGCACGAGAATTTTCCTAGTGCTCGAAGGGCCGATGGACGAACGGCTGTAAGACTGAATGCCGCATGTCCACGCTTGGCCCTCCTTTTAATCACGGTTTGGGTCAGGGAATAGACACTCGCACCACGTTCATCGATCCTGATGCTCCGATGGCGAAAGCGATAATCCACCGAACCGGAAAGCACTGGCTCGTCGCCGATCATCTCGAAGGTGACGTGGCAGTAGGCGTGAGCCGAATCGAGAAGTTCACGGGGAATGGACGGCACGCTTATACGACGACCGTTGAATCGTGCATTTAAAAGCCTGTTCGCGGAACCGGGGACGAAAGGATCGATCATTCTCGCGATGCGGCCCTGCAACACGTCGGTAAATCGAGCTTCGGTCCAGTCGCTTTGTAGCGACGAAATAATGATTTTCGTGCCTTGCAAAGATGACGCCGATTTCTCTTCTCCCAAAACGGGTTCGATCTTGATGTCTTCAACCGGCTTGCGGTTGTCGTGGGAAAAGAGGGACCAATCGATATCTAGGAGGTTCCAATGGGCTTCGCCGGAACGCGTAGAGACGACCCGTAATCTGTCGCCTAGCCGCATTGCCGACAGGCGGCCAATGCCTTTGTCACCCAGGTTATGGCTGCCAGCCAGGTTTTCGTCGCGGCGTGACCTGGTCCCGATCGTCAGGAAAATGTCTTTAAGTTGGAACAACGACATACCGTGTCCGGTATCGCGGACTTCGATAAAGTTGAGCTCCGCATAGTGCTGGCTCAACCTATTCTTAAACTCCTCCGCATTTTTAGCAGCTCTCAAAGAGGCCATCATCTGAACCGCGCTTGGGTCCTCGGCATCAACCAGGCAGCTCTGGACATAGTCCGCCACGTCTGCGATCGGTTTTCGCTCCTCATCGATCCGTGCGACCGCCTCCCTGAAATCGGCAAAGGTCAACGATACATGGATGGAGAGCTCCACTTGAGGAGAGCCCGCATCGACGGAGTTTTTGATGAGTTCGTAGATCGCGACTTCGTCAGAGCTAATCAACTCCTTACCAAGTTCAAGGAGAGTGCGCGCTTCAAATTTAAAGCTCACGTTGTTTCGGGTTGTCTAGAAAAATCGAGCAAGGTTCAACCCCTCCTGTATTTGTAACTCGGTACTGTTCTGCACGTTTAAGCAAAATGCCACCCTGAGTGAATTTACCAATTCCCTTCCCGTAGAAGGCTATTTGAAATTCCTGTTATAGTCTAATAGCTCGCGACTCCTAATTTTAGGTTGCACTGTGGCTATCATCTTCCCTCTGATGGATCATATCCTTCCGCACTGATCCGATCGCTGACACAATTTCGGAGATCAAAGCTTCCGTCGCGAATGGGACTTGAGCATAAATAAGCCCCTGTTCGCCCTCCGCCCGGATAATCATATGGCCTTTGCCCAAGAGTCTTTCGGCGCCGCGTTCGCCGAGAGCGATTTCGGAAGTGCCTTCGGAATCCACCCGTAAAATGAGCCGATTGCCGAGTTGGGACCGCAGCTGCATAGGCATGACATTCGCTTCAGGTCGCTGAGCCGCGAAAATGAGGTGAATGCCCGCGGCTCTCGCCTTTACGCCAAGCCTGCCAACCGTTGAGGTTACCGCAGCGCGATAATCGTCGGTTAGCATCCATTCCGCGAACTCATCGTGTATGATCCAATAAGTGGGCAGGGCATCCTCGGGCAAAGCTTTGCGGTTATAAGCGGTGATATTTGGTACTCGGGCCTCTTTGAAAAGCCGGTAGCGACGATCCATCTCAAGCACCATGTGCTCAAGTTGGTCGATAGCTGTCTCTTGTTGATCGATGATGCCGCCTTCCAGGTGGGGAAGGGCATCAAAGGCAAAGTAATCGACGCCTTGTTTCGGATCGATCAGCACTATCCTCGCGTGGCGTGGATCATTCGTTACAGCGATTCCCAAGATGATCGATTGCATCAGGACCGATTTTCCTGAGCCGGTACTGCCGGCAATCAAAGTATGCGGTGCATGCTTATGGCTGGGCGAAAGCACGAAAAGCTCATTGTCGTCCTCTCTTACCCCAATGGCCAGGTTCTGATTTCCGGTCGGTGACACGACCGGCTTCCATCTGCTCCAAAGACTCTGAAGGTCAACGACCTGTCGTTGCGAGCGCGCGACATAAACAGCGATAGCACCGGGCTCTGGTCTTACCGAGATGATGTCCAGGCGATGGGTGGTCAGAAGCTCGGACCGGCGTTTGAGTACCTGTTCCACGGTTAAATTCGCACTTCCGCTGAAGCGAAGAATGGCCGCGTTGGGTGTGAGCTTTTGATCGATCAGTTTTGCTTGCAGGCCGAGCTGTTGGAACGCGCTGCGAGCCATCATAGCTGTACTCGCTAGCCATTCATCGTCGGCCTCCGTTTGTGTCGGCGCTTTGTCGAGATGTTCTTCAATAATATCCGCGACAGTTCGCTCCGCCGAGAAGGCGGGTGACTCTTTCGATTCAGCTAGTTTTGACCCGGCTAGCTCGTCAATGGCTGGCACAGGGGAGCGCTGCAGGTCATCCACATTCACGACAGGAGCGGGCACTGATCTCGCCGAATGGCCAGCTCGGACGGGCGGATCTGGCGTTATGCCGGGCGTGTGCGGTTCCGGTACTTTGCCGTAGATAGGATCTATGGACGTCAGAAGCGCATTAACGTTTGCGTTGGCGAGATACGCCGTGACTAGCGCTTTTAGGTCTGCGCGACCAAAAATCATTTGCCTGCTCGCCGGCGCTCCGGTTACTTCGCTGAAATCCGTCACATTTGCTCCATCAAGAGCCGTGGGAACGAAGACATGGCTAAAACCAACGATTTCGAACCGGGCGCGTCCGTCTCTGATCAGGCGCCGCCATTCCACGAGAGGTACGATGCTAGCGGCCGGGATCTGAATTCCATCCAGCAACAGATCGCCCAGGCGTGAAAGCCATGACTCGCGGTCCAGGCGGTCTGGCCCAGCCAGAGCATCGACAATCCGGCGCATCGTGTCGCGAAGCTGTTTTTCCGACTCTTTGCGTTTTGGCGGGAACGACACCGCGTCGACATACTTTGCCTCCGTCACGATGATCCGCAGACTAAGCTGGCCTGTGGCGTCGATCGCAGGAGACAAAGCTAGAATATCCGCTTGGGTTTCCTCACGGGCTCCAAGCCAACTTGCGTAGTCGTCTAGGAAATACCAACCAACGAGACGATTGTCATCGAGGGACTGCCGAGCAAGAAACCGGCTCAGGACGATGCCGATGAGTTCGCCCGCCGCCTCGCCGCGTTTTGCCGCGCGTAAGACGATGTCCCCGGAAATATCGTTGGCGTCGCCAATGAAGCGGTCTGCAAGTCCATCGACTTCATCGGCCGAGAGATCGAGTTGTAACTCTTCGAGCCGGCGCCTTACCATGGCGCGAAGCAACGTGAGAGGGGCACGCGATGAAATCACGACGTTGCGGCCCTGCGTCGCGGACTGCTTATAGCGGATCACCCGAACGCTTTGGTTTTGGAGTTGGCGGCGATCAAGAAGTTCATCGTAATTGACGACCCACGCACCCAGATCATGGGTTTCTTCGAAGATCCTTGCTGTGCGATCGTCCCGGAAATCAAGTTGGCGGACCGGCAGCAGACGCTTTCCGTCCTGCAGATCTTCCGCATCCTTCAGGAATGCAGTTGTCGCGGCCAGGTACGCCCAACCCTCCCGGCTTTGAACTGGAGAGCACAGATAGACGCTCGATTTTAGGTCGTCCATCGCGCCTGGCCGGCGGCGCGACCACCGTGCGGGAAGGAGACTCGCAATGTCTGCCGGATCAGCTGACTCTCGGTACCATTCGACGGATGCATGCCGGGAAATGACATCCTGACTGAAAACGATGTCGTACGGCCGTCCGTCCCGAGGATCTGGCGGCGGCGCCTGGTCTGCGATCACGCTAATGCGGAGCCTTGCCATGAAGTCTTGGGTAATTTCCGAGGCTGCAAGAACTTCGGCCGATCCGCCGGTGCTCGTCAAAATGGATCGGTAAATATCACGAAGTCGAGTTCCATCTGTGTGACGTAACATCACCTGGCATCGCATGTCCTCGTCGTCATTCAGTTCGCCCAGGCCTTCGACCAACTGCTGGGGGAGACGCGCTGAATCGCAGTTATAGAGAACAAGCGACATGTTCGCTCGTTCGTGCGGATGCAAATTGAGGTAGCGCTGGGTCAGATCCAGCAAGGTGTTCGTGCCGGCCTTTGCATCGTCATTTGTTTCACCTCCGCCGACTCCATCGAGAACAGGTCGTTCATGAAGGGAATAGTCGCCTTGATGATCAGCCAGCGACAGGAGGTCGGGCTTTCGGCCGCTCCAGGAGACGACGACCTCAGGGTAGAAAACGTGCCGCATATCTTCGGCGAGATCTCTGAAGAACAGCTTCGTGTCGCCTTCCAGGCCGCCGGGCACGTCAATGATTTTGCGTACAACCTGTTGAACGAGATGCGCTTTGCGCCAAACTGCCGCCAAGCGCAGCGGGTGCCACGGGGCAACGATGGCGGCTGCCGCCCCATCTCCGACTGGTGCTTGTCCCAACTCCAAGAGAGGGCGCAACAGCAACTCTTTGTTGCGATCCCCAGGCGCCAAGGTTCGAACGAGATCAAGAAGCTCTGCATAGCTCGTTGCCTGGTCGCGACACACCGGGTTAGAGGCGCCCTCGTTCCGGAACGCCCTAATCGCGTTTTGATACTGCTCGCAAAAGATTTCGAACGCGGCAGACAGCTTTTTCGCTACGGCCGCGTCGATGAGCTCCTGGTCGACCGCTGCTTTGAGATTGGTTTTCCAATTCAGCCGCAGGTCACGCTCACGCCTGTAGGTCGGGACGAGTGACCCTCGATCGCGGTCGTAGGCAGGAACGAGCGTTTTCACATCTGAGAGGTCGATCGAACCTGGCCGCCGACCGGCCATACCGGGCTCTCGGCCAGATCGAAGGGCCACAAACGCGTGCTCCGATAGACGATCCCAATCGTCCGTCAACTGTGAGGAGATGACATCGGGTCTATACTTCCAAATCAACTGCGCAGATGCGGTTGACGTCCCTCCTTCAAAATCGGTGGTTTCAAGTTCCAGCTGAAACTTTAGCTGCAGCGCTGCTTTCGCAAAGGATCGGTTGACCGCCGATTTGTCTTTAGCATCCTGCCAACCGCGTAACACCGAGGGAAAGTCCATCAACGAGCCAAATTCGATGATGACGTCCGGACCCAGCAACCGCTGCAAGCCAGCATAGCGCAGCGAGAAGAACAGGCCGGCTTCGGTGTTTAAGCTGCGAAGGTCTCGCTTCGTCAGCGAGTCGCATCGGATGGTGAGAATTCGGCCAACACCAACCATTGCACGAGCGTTGAGCGTGTCCATCATCATCGCAAGGCCTGCCAGGAAGTCTTCGGTTTCTAGCGGACGCCCGTAGATAAATTTGTCCCAGGAAGATTTGAGTTTGCGATCCTCCCTGATCTCATCGCGGTGGCTTTCGTAGAATTCGATATCTTCAGGCTCCGGGCTGCCGGTGGTTTTCCTCCGGGCGAGAAGCTCTAGATACTCATCATCTTCCTTGGAAAGGAGGTCCTGCGGACCTTCGGCGTAGAATCGCTGAGTGTCTTGTCCAAGGTTGGTTTTTTCTCTCGCCAGGCCCTCGAAGAGCGGCTTTACATGCTCCCAGAGACAGTTCGCCAAGGCCTCCGAACTTGAGTTCCAGGCGGGCCGGCTTTCGATGAAAAGCTCGACTACCGGGTGGATGATCTCAGGAATTACATCTCGTGCCTTTTCGAATGCATCCCGCAACTCGGACTCCGAGATGACGATTTGGTTCGGATTCTGTTTGAGCAGATAGGGATGTCGTTTACGGCGCAGCCCAATATACTCACGCTTCCATACCGATGCATGGCGGCGAGACCTGTCTTTTATGCCCGCGAAGGCCGCCGGATCGCGAGGTAGCTGAAGCGCTGGCAGGGCATATCCTAGTGCTTCGATGATCGGGTACCCTTCATCTATCACTGCCTCCCTGGTCGCTACGATGTATCTGGCAAAGCGTTCAAGAGCGACCGAGCCCACCTGGCTAAGCCCTGCGAGGGACCGCTCCCACCAGGCTTTCGCATCATCTGTTAGTGCAAGACCAGCGCTCGCTGACGAAACCCAAGCGGGCAAACGCTCAATGAGTTGAGCCGCTCCAATAGGTGTGACTTCGTGGAGGGACATATCTTCAGCCTGTCCCTCATCCGCACTCGCGTTTGTTATGAGGAAAGCCGCCTTATCGCAATCGGCGCTTCGGTAAAACGTCGCATTACGGTCAGTCAGGACTTCGTCAGGTAAAGCGTATCCGTCGAAAAGGGCACGGGGCAATTTGATGTCGACACGTCCGTTCAAGAAGACATCGGTCAGGACAGCACGTGTGACGGCAAGTGTCTGGGGAATACTCAGGCCATCCAACAGGAATCTGGCAGTCCCTGCCTCTCCGCCGGCATCGCCCAATTCCTCCTTGAGGATCGAGACTGCAACTTTCCCAATCAGTTCGTGGATATCCATCTCTGATTACATCCTGACTGAAAGTGGGTTTTCGACGTAAGCGCAAGCGTCAGAAAGACGCCTCAACATACCGAGGGTTCGCAGTCGTCGCTCAAGGCGTGCTGAGTTCATCTGGAAGGATTTTCGATCAAATTCATCGTCAGACAGTACCTGCACAGCCTCGCGTTCGCCGATAACAAGACCGTATCTTCGGTAGAGAAGATCCAAAAACTCGCTATAGTCCATGCGGGTTTCAACGTTCGCCATGATCAAAGACTTCAGCAATGCGTCTGTTGGGGCGTAACGGAGCTGACTTGTTCCCCGCCGAGATACCAGTCCGGCCCCTGCGCCGTACGAGCGGTGAACTGCTGCGACATGCTTACGATGTCGCGCCTGGGCAGCTCGTTTCAAGTCCGCTAAAAGCTCAGCCTCATCCGGTTGCCCGCTGTAGTCGTCTTCTTCCGGCCAGCGCACGATGTCGACAAGCAAACGTCGGCAGTCAGGGAATGGCGTCTCCCCAAGGCGTCGGCGCTCCCACTCCTCGCTTCTGCCAATGGCATCGATATAGGCATCGACTGCCCTCGACGGCAGCGTGTCATTGGACTGGAAATTCGAAATCGACAATTCGCGAACCGGCGTCCGTTTGGGAGCGATGATCTCACAAATGAAGTGCGGCTTTGCTGAGAAGCAATGCGTGGCTGCGACGAGAAGCTGGTAGCGCAGCAGGTGCAACGCGGTGAGCGAAGCCAGGTGGGGATAGGTATCAAAGCGCGGAAGGGGGCCGCGCAAAAGCGAAAGCCAATCTTGGCCTAGATCGTCAAAGCTCTCGTGCCGCGCGTAGGGAAGATAGCTATTGCCCCGCGTCGACCGGTCTTCATCATAGTCCGGCTCCATTAATTGCAGAAGGCGATCGCAAGGATCTCCGTCCAACATCTTGGCAATTTCGGGTGCCAGCTCGGTCGCATATGCCGAGCGGCACAGCATCTGGTAAACCAGCTCACCGGGCAGGCCAAAGTTGATATATTCGCGCGATGCTGTCAGGCTCAGATCTTCGTAAAGCGCATGGCGTCCAAACGGAAATACGAAGCGAGAAGACCACCGTTTGTTGGGCCCATTCTCGATCGTTGTCCCACGCAGCATGGATACCAGCGCCACGAAGTCCGAGAACGAGTTGAACCGTTTGCGCAGGTACGAGAAATCTCTAAGAGGTACTCCTTGCGCACGATTGGCAATCGCCGACAACCATTTGTCCCACGATGCGCTGTCAGCCAATTTCTCGTCGGCAATCCGCAACATCGGCTCGTTATTGTAGAGAATGTTTCGGACATACATCCGCTGCGCCGGTTTAAAGCGCAGCGGATACGTCTTTCCTTGGCCATCAAGGAGCGACTGGTCTCTATCCTTTGCTTCGGCAACGCCGAGAAATTCCAGGAAAATCAGCCAGGGGGTCGTCGCGTCCCAAAGACGATGACCCCAAATTTGCTCGTCGATCCACATATCGTTTTGCGGGTGATCATTTCGCGGAGGTGGGGGAAGGGTCTCAAGCAAAGTTCACCTCGATCACATCATCCACGGGCTCACCCTCGCCGTTGAGGCTAAGGATTCTGAAGCTCAGGTCTTTGGTTTCTTCCATGGGGCGAGACCGGGAGAATGCCGCCAGAATGGCACTTTTGAACGCGAGAATGTCCTCATGACACTCTTTGGAAAAGCTGCCCGGCAGTGCCCCGCCGGCAACCCGCATCAAAAATTCATAGCGGACGAGGTTTAGTTTTAGTCCGATTTCGACCCCGCTGTCGATCTGCACGATCAGAGTTGGGAGGTTTCCATCCCGAAGCTCGATCCGCTCATGCCGCCGGGGCGCCACACTTATCCGCTCAACCAGGATTTGACTAAGGCCTGCGGCTGAACCTGATAGTCCTGCGGCGATCAAGAGCTCCCTGTCAGTCGTCACCAGCATACCGGTGAAGATCCTGTTGAGGCCATTCACCAGACGCGCGGTGATAGACCGGTTTGCCTTTCCAACATCTCGAAGCGGTTTGACAACGTCCCGCAGGAACTCGCCAGCGTGACGAAACACGGTGAGATCCCACAGCCTCAAATCGTCAGATTGATCATCGCCAATCTGAAAGAAAATAGCGCGCCGTTGAGCCTGCAGGCTATTCAAAAAGGGATGTTCGCCTTCCTGTGTCGCGTCAGGTCGTTCAAGATAATCATTCCGCAGCGCCGAGAGGTCATCCAATGCTTGAGCAGAGAAGGCTCCGACCACAAGGCTTTCGTAGTAGGGCCGCAACGTTTCATCGGATGGGCCGAAGACCAGGATGTTGTCGATCCGGTTTGTGGTTTCATCGCCTATGCCGAACCGATTGAGGAACTCGAAAATTTCTAGGCTTTCTCGCCGGGCGGATGTCAGATTGGCGCCAAACAGGTTCTGATGGATGTCTGCGATATGAGCCTTGCCTGCGCGCACGAACGGCCTGATATCTGCTGGTGACATCAAACGATCTTTAGCTGACGGGTGGCCAAGCAACATATTTGCGATCAGCAGAAGGACCCGCCGAATTGGCGTATGGAGTTCGTTTAGGTCCATCAATTCGAACAGCTGCCGCAGCCGCGATTTGAACTGCGGAGATGACATGATCTCGAAATTGCGCCGGATTGGACAAACCTCTGAGAAAAAGCCCTCGGCTTCCTCTTCTGCATAAGCCGCCGCCCAGCCTGGATGGGCGATAATGGCTTCGAGCGTCAGGTCGATGATCCTTGCACATGAAACGGCGCTCAGATTGAAAAATGCCACGTCACCCTGACTGGCGGGCTGTCCTTCGACCAAGCAGGCCTCAAGCAGCTCGTAGCTCTCCTGCGATAGCGGCACTTCTGCAGACCTGCGCCACGTGTCGAGAAGTTGCCCGTCATTAGCTGCAACAACAAAGATCCAGTCGGGGTCTGCTGAAAAGAAGCTTTTATTCACCGCCTCTAGTAAGGCATTCTTGCCCTCCCACATCCCATAAGTCCCTTGTGAAGGGAGGGCCGTCAGATCGCGGATGATCCCGACGGTTCGAACGCGGCCGGCTATTTCGGCGGTGATTTCCTGATAAATTTCGTTGGCAGTCCAATCATCGGAACTTCCACCCAATTCGGTCCACAGCCGGCCGCAAAGCCGGCTTTTTCCATCGCCCGCGGTTCCGGTTAAGATGATGGAACGAGCGCGTTCAGCACCCTTGGAGACAGCGGAAAAAAGATCCGTCTCAAGCGGATGTACGAAATCCAAGGCGTCGACGTCGTATCGACGTGCAGACCGACGAATTTGCTCGTCGTACATGTTGTCATTTCTTGAGATTGGTCCGTACTGCCGCAAGAAGCGAACCCATCGGCCCCCCAGCCCATTCATGCTATTCGCTCCCCCTAAAGCATTGTCTCAGTATCCGGCTAAAACGATCGACCATCCATTCGCGCTATAAAACATAGACCTTAAATAGAGCAGACAAGACAACCGTCTCGGAGATGACTGTCGTCTTCAACTTCAAGACCACCTAACGTCTCAACAAGAGAAAGCGATTTGCGATTGGCTCTTTTCTTGGCTTGAGATTTCTCCCAATCGGACTTGATCCTTGCAACGCGCTCCGGCATTGCGAGCTGACGCAATGACTCGCTCTGGCACCAAAAGAACTGCTCACCAAACTGGACAGCCCGTTCTTCGTACTCCATCGCGAGCTCGAAGTATGTTGGATGCGTCTCCAGCAACCGGACCCATTCGATCTTCTGTTGGTAGAAGCAGAAATAGCATCCTGACCGCGACCTGCCCCAATCCATATAGGGCGGAAGACCAAGGCCCGAATCTTCCAGTATCGAGATGATGTCAGCTCGTACCAAACCATCATCCTGAAATGGATAGACGGCGAGAATGTTGGGCTTTGTGCTGATGTAGCCGGTGCGATTTTCATCTGCCCGAAGGCCGACGTAATTTATGACAGGTCCGTCGCCCACATATGTCTCGAAAGGCTTTAACTTGAGCATCTTGGTGCACCATCGACGATGGTTCGACGGCAGCATGCCACGATAAACGGTCAGCCAATGATCGAAGCTGTCGGTTGGAGTTGTGCGGACAATTGGTTTTCCCAAGATTGCTTCTAGGCGACCGATATAATCGTAAGTCTCCGGAAGTTCTTTATCTGTGTCATGGAAGATATACTCAATGTCCGGGACCCGATCGCGCAGATAAATGGCGAGTGCCGCGCTATCTTTGCCACCAGACAGGCTTAAAATATGTCGTGGTTGCTCGTTGCCAAACGACGAAAATATTTGTGAAGCATAATCAGTTATCATTCTGTGTTCTCACGCTTGCCAGATCACTGGAGCTTTTGTCGTCCGCTGACGTTTCTCTGGTACGGGACAACTCTTGCCAGAGCAGACTTGCCAGGATCTGAATGCGTTGTGCATCCCCCTGCGGCAGCCAGTCGGTGAATGTTGCCATTTTCTTTTGATCGGCAGCATCCAGATCGACCGGATGGAGGACACGGACCAAGTCCCGTCCGTCGCCGCGAGTGAGGTTTAATCGTATAGCTTCGGTATCCGGGCGATCCTCCGAGGTCGAAAACGCCGTACTTTCGACCTTTGCGAAAAGCTCGGCCAGCGCAGCAATCTCCTCGGTGAACCTAGCCTCGTCTCCCGGCAACCAACGGGCAGGTGGCTTCGAGACCACGAAACTTGCTAGCGATTCGGCCCATGCATCGTCATGCAAGGCGGGGTCCCTCAAACGAAGTGCGAAGGCGCGAAGCCGCGGCTCTCGTGCTGCGAGCGAGACGCGAGCGCCTCGAGACGCGAGCGCGACTCGGTCGAATTTGTCCGGGTCTTGACCGGCTGCCTCGCTCGTTCTTTGGACAATGCGCGCAAGCAAGTTGGAATAGGTGTTCTGAAGCTCCTGAACCGCATCGCTAAAACGGTTGATGAATTCATCAACCGCACTGTCATCGGCCTCATCGACCTGGAAAACCGGAAGACCGCAGGCATTCGGCAGATCGGCGAATAGGAGTGTCGCGGGCTCGCGGGCCGAGAGGAGCGCGTCTCGCACGGCAATTGTTGTCGGCGGCAACCCTTTTGCCTTGCGCGTATATTCGGGAAGCTTGGCAGCAAACTGGCAAAGCTCGGTTACGACGTCCAAGAGAACAGGCTGACGACCCTCGATACCCGATGCGAAGAGGTGAGCCAGGCGGGCAAATACGTTCGAACGCACGCCCTCGACACTGCAAAGTTGCACTTCGAACGCCTGTGGCGCCTTGATCAAACGCAGGAATTCCATTGCGCCGAATTTCGGGAGAAAGGTCCCGTTTTCATAGATCGCCAATTCATGTCCATGCACTCGCACCACAACCGCCAGCAAAATCGGTGACAGCCCATCTCGAACGCCATACGGGCGGCCTGACATCCTTGCTAGAATGTCCGTGATCGCAATCCTGCAACCCTTTCCAGCCTTGATCATCCTGACGATCTCGGCCAAGGCAGGTTGCAGATGCAGGGGATCGTTCGACGGCTGGGGTATCTGTAGCGCAAAGCCTTCGCCGTCCGGAATATGCAGCGCGCCCTTCTGAAGGACAGAAAGATACATCGATTTTTCGGGTGGAGCCTTGCGCTCGTCCATTCCCAGGAGCGGCATTCCGGGAGCCTTGAACAGACCTTCGATCAAACGCATACGAGCAGAAGCCGCAGCACTGCTAAGGACGTTGCGATTGATGAGTTCATTGGTAACCTTGGGGCTCGACGGGTAAAGGTCGGTGCAAAGTTGAGAAACGATTTTTGGAAGGTTTCCTGTCGCGTCAAAAGTCTTGCCGCCGTAAAGCAATTCCATGCCTGACTTGGCATTAATCTTCGTCAGTTCGGCGAATTGCGCAAGCAGGGCTTGGCGCGTGCGCGAGATCTGCCGTTTCACCTCCGCAGACGCGAAGTCATCGCTCGACAGGTCAGGCGTATTGGCCTCAACCCAGCGCCACACCATGACGTCGCGGAGATATGAGGCGAGCTGCCAGACAGGTGCAGGCACCGCCACCAGCGTCGATGGGTTCTCGGACAGGATTGGGGTGGCCGCAAGATCCCGCGCGATCTGCTGCTGGTCTTTATGGTCGGCGAGGGCAACGATAATAAGACCGTCCGCATTGGTAGCCTTGCTGGCGCATTTGCCAATGTCTTCCGCAGCCGTATACCGCAATTCGAAATACCGCATCGTGCCGGTTTCAAGATAGTGGCGGCGGGCAAGTACCATTTCGCCGTCCAGGATCCCGGAGAGCGCCGGGGCAACGGCCTCGACTTCACCAACCGCCCGCTTAGCGGCATTGAAAGAAGCCGACAGATTAATGCTCGAGCTTGGCCAGAGGCGATACACCCCAGATCCGCCACGCTCGAACAGGAGGCCATCGCGAACCAGACGGTCGATCGCAGCAGTGACATCGCCGGTCCCTGACAAGCACGATGACACTGTCCGGTCGGTCGGCAAAAGATCGTCAGAGTCGAGCAGGTTGAGCAGTCCGACCGTCTTCAGGACATTCAGTCCATCCGTGTCGATCCCCACACAGCCATCAATCGTCGCGACGATACGCAGCCATTGGCTCTGGTAGTTTCCAGCCGATACGCGATGACCGAAGGAAGCGCGGACATAGTCGTAGAACCTGGCGGTATCGAACCAGCCTTCGCCCACCTGTGTCGAGGCAGCGAAAGCCTGCAATCCCATCGGTTCGCTCGATAGTAGGAAGCCGAACAAGGATCGTTCGCTCTGACCGAAGCGCGAGAAAAACCGGACCATGACAGGAAGAAGCGCTGGGTGCAGCGGATAAAAGCGGGCGGGATCAATAGCAAAACCGCGTCCACCTAACCAACCAACTTGTTCCGCCATCTCAAGAGCCGTGGTGGCCTGGTTCCTGACGAATGCAGGAAGCGCGCTCTCGTCAACACCCAGGGCGCCAGCAACCAGAGAAGCGGAATGAACCAGCGGCTGGTCAAACACAATTTCTTCGAAACGGCCCGCGACCTTGTCCCACTCGTGGCGCAATGCGAGCGGAAGGCGCTCTGCATAGGCTTGAAAGCCCTGATGCAAGATTCCGATAAGCAGGAATGGCGTGGCATTGCTGCGAGCAGCCATCTCGGCGAGCCGCTGCAGCGCAAATACATCTTCTTGGTCGGGGTTCAACGCCGCATGCTCAAGCAGCTTTCCCAGTTCGTCGATGATGAGCAGCAATCCCAGGTCACGCTCTGCTGCACGCTTCGTCAGCATCGAGACCAGTTGTTCCAATGCGCGAACCGAGCCGGTGGTTTCACAGGTAGCCAAAGCCACTTCAATCCGAGGGGTCAGCAAGTCCTCAAAATCAGGATGAAGCGTGCTCTCTCGAATGGCACGAGCAACAGCAGTTGCTATGCTTTCACGACTTCCTGTCACGAGAACGGGAAGAAAACGTCGAGCGGCGTCGCCAGAGCGCCAACCAATAGTCTTCGCTACCCGCTTTGCGTCCTTCGTCGAGGGGGCAGATAGAAGTCGAGCCAAGACCAGAGCCATCGAAGACTTGCCGACGCCATAGTCCCCCGTAATGCGCCATGCCCGTCGCTTAGACCCATCGCGGACGCTCGCAAGTATTTGGAGCAGCGCGTCTGCCATCGGAGGCGTGACGATATAGTTTTCGAGCGCGGACGCGTCCAGGAAGTCCTTTTCAAGTTGGACCGACCGAAGAAAGCGACCGGGGATCGAGAAAATCTCGGCGATTGTTGCAGCGCTCGTCTCAGCCATTGATATTCGCCTCGTTTGTATAAATCGTCCGAGCCTCAGCACTGATGGGAGCGTCGCGCGTCAAGAGGCCTTGGATTGCTGACGGCCTATACGCAAATCCATATCGTCCATCGAGAGAAAGGCTCTCTAGTCGCGCACGAACGTCTTCCTCCGGAAGTTTGAACGACTGCCCAGGTGCCCCTGCTGCCGAAAGAATATGCCGAATAGGGATTGTCTTTTCGCCGGGCGCGTTTCGCTCCCAGTAATCCAGAATAGTGTAAGCGAAAAGATCGTTGGTGATGTCAGCTTTTGGCTCTTTCCGGAAAGCGTAGACCGCCTCCCAACGTCCGCCCTCGCCACGCCGCTCACCGGTCTGCTGCAGGAGGCGTAATTCCACGAGTGGCCCGTCCAGGGAATCTTCGATCCCCGATCTTGCACCCCGTGCTGAGAGATAGGTATGCAGAAAGACGTCAAGGTGTTGGCTAAGCGTGATTTCTGAGTGAGAATGCCCCAAGCGCTGGGATTGTCTCGCAAATGCTGCAAGGGCCTCAGTCCGAGAAAATTCCGCGTAAGGCCATGCCCCAAGCAAATAGTGCCATGCGAAAGGGGCAGGCGTCGCCGATGAGGAAAGGTTCCAGTGAAGAAGCCAGAGCGTCCTTGTGTCTTCCAGATAGGGATCGCAGCCTCCGGCTCCGAAGACAGTATGGGCAAGCTTGGTAAGCTGGTGTTGGCGTTCAGAGGTCGGGTGAGCAATGCCCATCGCGTCGATCCAGAAACGCAGCGAACGAACCATGTTCTTGCCGATGCCGAGCTCGACCATCGCAGCATCCTCGTCGTAGAAGATACTGGCATCTGCGGCAATGGCTCGATATGCCTTCGGCAACCATGCATACCGGCATGCAAAGGTCTCGTGACCCGAAAATCGATAGCTTGGCTGACCTTCGGCCGTGGATATGTCAAACATCGAGAACTCCAGAAAAAGAACCGCGGACATCATTGATAGCCTCAGCTATCTCGACGGCAGCACGCTCAACGTCGGCGGCTGTGGTTGTGCGGCCCAAACCAATCCGCAGGCAGCTGTCGATATAGGGGTCTGGCAATCGCATAGCCCTTAGCACGTGTGAGGGCTCCTGTGCGCCCGTGTTACACGCTGATCCCGTGGAAATCGAAACCTTGCCTCGAAGACGGCTCAAGACGACATCGTTGGGGGCCCCTGGCGCGGAGACGTGCAGGTTATGAGGCAGGCGTTCAGTTTGAGGGCCATTTACGATCAGCCCGGGAACCAAGGATTTTAGGCGCTCCTGCAGCTGGTCTCGTAACTGCGCGAGCCGATGGCTTTCCGCCTCGCCTTCCCGCGCCATCAACTCACAGGCGAAACCGAAAGCTACGATGCCGCTGACATTGGGGGTTGGATGATGGGCGCCTTGAAGACCGAATATCGACGCATACTCAAAAACGGGAGAGATGAGTGCCCCGACGCCCTTCGGCCCGTAAACCTTGTGTCCGCTCAAGATGACATAGGCGGCACCCAGCTCCTCAAGATCCAGGGGCATTCGACCGATTGCCTGGGTGGCATCGATCAGAACATCCGCGCCGTATTCGCTTGCCTTTCGGACAATCTCGGCGATTGGATAGATCGTGCCGACTTCGTTGTTCGCAGCCATTACACAAACCAGATCGATGCCGCCGTCCAACACGCTTCGAAGGCTCGACAGGTCGATTTGCGCTTTGTCGTCGACGTCGATCCACGATATCGCCGCCATGCCCAGACGTTCAGCATGTAATGCGGTGTCGATAACGGCCTTGTGTTCAACCCGGCTTATTGCAATCCGCAGCTGATCACGGTGAGTCCCAATCGAATGGGATATTGCAAGCTGGATTGCTTCTGTCGAGCCGGAGGTAAAATACACTTCACGAGGTTCTGCCCCCAGGAGCTGCGCAACGCGATCTTTCGCCTGCCCGACGGCGGAAGCCGCACGTTCACCGTGGATGTTCTCAACGCCGTTCGCATTCCCGAACTCCTCGACCATCATGCGAATCGCTACCTCAGCGACCCTCGGATCGACGGGCGTGGTGGCATGATGGTCGAGATAAAGCGCAGCCTGCAGCGGTGCAGTGGCGTGCAGATTCACCGAGATATGTTCATTCATCGAACGATGCCCTGATGGAACCCGGGCGTCCATTGCGCGAATTGCGAACCGTAAGGTCGACATCGCAGCCAAGTTGAACCAGCCAGCGGAGAAGTTGATCTGTGCTCACGCTGTCAGTACGCCCAGACAAAATCTTTGAAAGCGTGGGCTGATCCGTTGAGCAAAGCTTTGCGGCTCGCGTTTGGCTTAGTCCTTTGTCGGACACGACACGAGCAAGGACAGCCCGCAGGTCTGCGCGGACGACTTGGGATGCGTCCGCAGGCTGCAGTTCAGGCGCGGACTTTATTGCAGAGGTCGTCATCACCGCTTATCCCAAATTGATTCGGCTGGCATTATGGGAAATTTTCCATAGGAGCGGCAAGTGGAGACTGGTAGTGTAAGGGTAAATTCACAACTATTCGTCAGCTTTTATTGGCTCGGACATGCACGCTGGCGTTGACAACAGGGAGGGGAGATGGCTGAAGATCGGTTTAAATCATTCCGGGGACTTGCGGCCGTTTACGAACGCGGCAACGATTTCGACATTACAACGAGATTGGGTTCAACCCACCCTAACGTTTTGATCATGGCCCCACACGGGGGAAAGATCGAGGCCCGCACCAGCGAAATTGCAGAGGCCACGGCGGGGCAGGACTATTCTTGTTACTTGTTTGCAGCCAAACTGTCCGCGAACAATAAAGTAGAGATGCACATCGCGTCCGAAAACTACGATGTACCCGAGGCTTTGACCGCGGTTAAAACAGCGGAGCTCGTGATTGCGCTGCATGGCCGTTACGACGACGGTGACCCTGACAAGATTTGGATGGGCGGGCTAGATACAAGATTGTCTGAACATATTGGCGGTGTGCTTCAGCGATCAGAGTTTCCAGTCCTTTTCGATCCACCGAAGTTCAAAGGGATACATCCCGAAAACATATGCAACCAGGGTATCAACAAAGCTGGGGTCCAGCTTGAGATACCCTTGTCGCTTCGAGACAATTTCAGGGGTGCACCGGCGCGCGAGGCTGCATTTATCAGCAGTTTGAGAACCGCGATCGCCTCATATCTTCAAAAACTGGATCAGCAACCGGCTCGATCGAAACGATAGCCGGCGAGAAGCTGCAAAATGATAGATCTATTTGAGCCAAGGCTGCCTGAAGAAAAACTCCATCCAAGCTTTTGCGAAATTAAGTCCAATCCGGACTATGCAAAGGTAATGCCTGTAATCCAGGGCTGGGCCGCTGGTCTACTTGGTCGAAAAGGAGAGGGGGAGAAATTCGTGAAAGAATTTCAAACGAGTTTCAATTCGTCAATGTGGGAGATCTACCTAAACAAGGCGTTGAGTGAATTAGGCTGTACCGTAGACTACACCAAGTCTTCGCCGGACTTTTTCGTCACCTCTGGCGGGAACTATGAATTCAACATCGAAGCTGTGATATCGGACCAACCTCTAGGCCAACCCGGGGAGGGAGAGAGTGCACTGAACTTCAAACACCGCTGCGCGCTTAAGCTTGCCGGAAAAATTAGAGACAAGTTGAGGCTCTACCGAGGCAGTGACGGCAAGAAGCATCCATACAACTCTCTGAGCCACGTTCGGGGAAGGCCGTTTGTGATCGCAATTGCGCCCTTCGATAGCAAACACTCTCTTTTGCAGAACAACGAGCTGATAAATCTCGTGCTGTTCGGGATAGGTTCGCCCGTTGTTGAGGGAGGCGTAATCAGACAAAACAAGGTGGCTTCTATCATAACAGCTTCCGGAGCGCCGGTCGAAATGGGAATCTTCACAAATGATTCCTTCAAGGAGATCAGTGCAGTAATTTTTTCGACTGTCGCGACATTTGGGAAAGCAGTCGTAGAGAGCAAGATAGAGAGACTTGTGAGGGCAACTCGTTATAGAACGATAGAGAAGGAAAGACTTCCCATCTCGTCACCCCTATGGCAGCTCGGAGTCCACCGATTTCAGCTCGATAACCTTCACTACCTCCTGACCCAAAGATGGGATTTCGGCCGCATTGTCACGGGGTCAGACATGCACATCCGGCATTCCAGTTTTCATCGGGAAAGCCACCTGGATGGGTTGCATCTTTACTTCAATCCATACGCGGAGGTGCCGTTTGAACCGAGCTTCATGTGGCCAAATGAGGTCTCTCTGAACTATTATGATCCGGTGACTGACCAGCCGGACCAGATACATCCCGATCAGGCGCTCGTTTCCCGACAGGTTTTCGAGCCGAGCTTTTTCTGGATGCAACATCTCCTCAAAAGCTACGGCTTTCTTTGATTTAACCTACTGCCTCACGTGAGGTCGCACGGACGACGTTGATGCTTCGTTGTCAGTGAAGGCGACCGGCGACCGGATTGCGCTTTCCTACCTCGACAAACCGCTCATGGGAACCGATGGAATAATGGAGCGCTGTCCCGCTTTCCAACGTTGTCAACTTGGCCTTCGCAGGCGATAACGGTCTTGAACCGTTAATGGAGCAAGCGAGCCTTGATCGCCTGTCCGACGATCGTCAACTGCAGCACCGGTTTGCCTCGCAGGAAACTTTCCTCCACCAGTTCGAGTTGCTCGAGCCGCTCGACAATCTTTTCCGATAGGCGCTTGTCACCCACCAACCAGCCTTTGCCGACTTTTTTCTGTCGGCGGAAAAAGGCAATCGCTCTCAAAGCATCCTGCTGCGTGCGCGTGAGGCTTTTTGCCGTATCAACGGCTCCGCGATGATCCGGAGATTCGACCATGTGGGCTACTCCTTCGCATCGGGCCGGATATCAGCGCCCGGCCAGTCGTTGGCCGGTTCCTCGACAATTCCTTCTGCGGGATCGGGATCACGCTCATAGGCGAGTTGCCGCTTTGCCAGAACGTCCTGCAGCGTCTCGATGACGACGGCCGTTCCATTTCCCTGACTTGCGAACTGATCGATTATGTCAGCGACGAGGTTGTCGAGCTGCTGGAACAATCGGTCCGGGCTTTCGGGTCGTTGGGTCATGTACACGCTCCTATTCAGCTTGCGGTCCGACGCTATTGCCAATCCTTGCGAGGCGCCAAGAACTGTTCCGGGACGATCCTCAAAGGTTATCTCGACCAGGCCGGGGCGGCTTATCGAGCAGATACCTAGCTATGAGATAAGTTATCCCTCATCGAGTTCAATCAAAACGGGCGCATGGTCGCTGGTGTGCTCCCAGCCACGCGCAAACTTGTCGACACCGGACGCGGTGAGCCGTTCGCACAGGGAAGGGCTGAGGAGGAAATGATCGATGCGCAACCCCGCATCGCGCGCAAATGAGTTCCGGAAATACTTCCAGAATGTATAGATGCGCTCATCGGGGTGGAGAAATCGGATCGCGTCTGTCCAGCCCTGGGCCACGAGGTCGGCGTATGCGGCTCTGACCTCCGGACGAAACAACGCGTCGTCCAGCCACCGCTCCGGCTTGTAGACGTCGAGCTCGGTCGGCATAACGTTGAAGTCGCCGACGAGCGCTACGGGTACCTCCAGTTTCCAGCAGTTCATCCGCATAGGCGTGCAAGCGTTCGAACCAGCGGAGCTTGTAGTCGAACTTCGGGCCGGGCGCTGGATTTCCATTGGGAAGATAAAGACAGCCCACGACGATACCGTCGATCGCGGCTGCGATGTAGCGGCTGTGGCTGTCGTCGGGGTCGCCGGGAAGACCTCGTCGGGTTTCGCGCGGTTCCTGATCGCGGGCAAGGATCGCAACGCCGTTCCGGATTTCTGGCCGTGCCAGATAGCACCGTAGCCGGCACGTTCGATCTCGCGGCGAGGAAACTTCTCGTCCGGCGCCTTGAGTTCCTGCAGGCAGACGACATCAGGTCTTGCCTCGGCGAGCCAGCGCAGCAGTACCTTAAGGCGGCCGTTGATGCCGTTGACATTGTAGGTGGCGAGCTTCACCGGTTTTATCGGTGCTTGTGGTCGCCCTTGTCACCCTGACCAGGTTTGGCGCCGTGTTTGGCATCGTGGCGAGCATCGGCCGAGAGTGAGCGGGAGACGTCAACACTCTCCTTGAACTTGCCATCCTCGTCCCTGCGGACATAGCGTTTGTCGGTTCCCGTATCGATCAGTTCGCGCTTGGTCATGGCGAGACTCCTTCGTGATTGCATTTGTCCATAAACGCACCTGACGCCCAAAAGATGCACCAGAATCAAAGACCTATCAGAGACTCGCAAAACGCGAACTACGCAGAGGCTAAGTCATTGAAAAATGATTCGTTTCGACTCGGAACAATTGCCCGCTGACTCCCTTGAATCGCCTAAGTTGCGTCAGGAGTTTAGCGTCATGGTTTCCCGAAGAGCCAATTGGAAGGGATTCATCAAATTCGGAGAAGTGTCGTGCCCGGTGGCGCTCTACACCGCAGCCTCCTCGTCGGAGCGAATTGCCTTCAACACGCTGAACCGCAAAACGGGGAACCGGGTCAAACGTAAGTTTGTCGATAGCGAAACCGGCGATCCGGTAGAGCGCGACGATCAGGTGAAGGGCTACGAGATCGAGAACGGCCAGTATATCGTTCTTGAACCGGATGAGGTCGCCGCCGCCGTACCCGAGAGCGACAAGACCCTGAAGATCGACGCTTTCATTCCCTGCTCGGAAATCGATGACGTCTATTTCGACAAGCCGTACTATCTGGCGCCGGACCGAATGGGCAAGGACGCTTTCGTGCTTCTGCGCGACGGAATGAAGAAGGCGAAGGTCGCTGCCATCGCTCGCACCGTCCTTTTTCGCAGGATGCGCACGGTCCTGATCCGCGCGCACGGCAAGGGCCTGATCGCCTCGACGCTGAACTTCGATTACGAAGTTCGTTCATCTGAGAAAGCGTTCGAGGAGTTGCCGGACCTGAAGATCGAGGGCGAAATGCTCGATCTGGCGGAACATATCATCGGTAAGAAGAAGGGCAGGTTCGATGCCAGCACCTTCGACGATCGGTATGAGGCTGCAGTCGCCGAATTGGTGAAGGCTAAGATCGAAGGCCGCTCACTGCCGAAGAAGAAGGTGCCGGCGGCTTCCAAGCCGAGCGATCTGCTGCAGGCACTGCGTGAGAGTGCAGGCATGGGAACGAAGGCCGAGCCGAAACGTGCGGCCGCCAACGTCAACAAAGGCGCCAGTCGCCAAAAGGCTACCAAACCTGCCGCTTTAGCGAAGTCGAAGACCGCGACGGCGCCAACGCGCCGTGCAAGCTGATCGGAGGTTATCATGGCAGTTCGCCCCTACTGGAAAGGCTATCTCAAGCTGTCACTGGTCACCTGCCCGGTGCAGATGATGCCGGCGACGTCGGAGAACGAAAAGGTCCGCTTCCACACGCTCAATCGCGAAACCCAGAACCGCGTCGTCAGCCACTATGTCGATTCCGTCACCGGCAAAGAGGTCAGGCAAGAGGATGAGGTGAAAGGCTATCAGCGCGGTGAGGACGAATACATCATCCTGGAAGACGATGAGCTCGAAAATGTCGCGTTGGACAGCACCAAGACCATCGATATCTCCACCTTTACACCGCGCGATACGATCGAGTGGATCTGGCTGGACACGCCCTATTATCTGTCTCCGAACGATCCGGTCGGCCAGGAGGCATTCTCGGTCATACGCGACGCCATGGAATCCCAAGATATGGTTGGCATCTCCCGGCTTGTCATTACGCGGCGCGAGCGCGCCGTCATGCTGGAGCCACGCGGTAAGGGTATCGTTCTGTGGACTTTGCGCTATGGCGACGAGGTGCGCGATGAAGAGACATATTTCGAGGGCATCGGTGATGAGACAGCGGATTCCGACATGATGCCGCTTATCCAGAAACTGATCAAAAAGCAGACCCAGCATTGGAATCCGAAGATGGTCATCGATCCCGTGCAGGACCGGCTGCTCGATATTATCGCAGAGAAGGCCTTGAAAAAGCCGTCGAAGACCAAGGCGAAAACGCCAGCTTCCGGCCCCGCACCGAGCAACGTGATCAATATCATGGATGCCCTGAAGAAGTCGGTCGCAGCCGAGACTCGGACCGGCAAATGAGCAAACGCGCCAAGCCGCTCCTTCAGGACGATGCCTTCACTGCGAAATCCAAGCCGAGGCGCAAGCGTGACCCGGCGCAGCCAAACCTTCCGTTCGACTCAATGCCTGATCGCGTCGAGCCGTGTTTGGCGTTGCTGAAGACTGTCCCGCCGGTCGGGCAGGATTGGGCCTTTGAAATCAAATGGGACGGCTATCGGCTCGCGATCCATATCGAACCAAAGGGCGTACGAATCATCACCCGTGGCGGCCATGACTGGACCCACCGGTTTTCCGCGATTGCTGCGGCGGCCAAAGAGCTTGGGGTCGGAACAGCGATCCTCGACGGGGAGGCCGTCGTCCTAAACACCGAGGGCCGGTCCGACTTTGGAGCGCTACAGCGGTCGCTCGGCGGACGCGGCGGCAAGAAAGCTTCGACGGAGTCCATCCTGTTTGCCTTCGACCTCTTGTATTTCGATGGGCACGATCTGACGAAGACTGAACTCTCAGTCCGACGGCATCTGCTGGCTGATCTGCTCGAGGGTGCGGTTGGCGCGATCCAGCTTTCGGAGGAAGTGCAAGGCGACGGCGTCGCACTTCTCGAGAGCGCCCGGTCGCTGGGGCTGGAAGGCATCATCGCCAAGCACCGCGACAGCCGATACCGCTCGGGTCGGACAGGAGACTGGCTGAAGATCAAATGCGTCCAGAGCGAGAGTTTCATGGTCGTCGGATACGAGCAGTCCGCCGTTGCACGCGGTGGTATCGGCAGCCTGCTGCTCGCGGCGCGCCGAGGCCATGACTGGGTCTATGTTGGCGCCGTCGGCACGGGATTCAAGGAAAAAGATGCGGCGTATCTGAAGAAGACGCTCGATACGCTGAAGACCAGGACGCCAGCCGTTCCCCTGAAGGGCAAGAACTATGTCTTCGCCCAACCGACGCTGATCGCCGAAATCGAATTCCGGGGCTGGACCGACGACGGCAATCTGCGACATGCCTCTTACAAAAGCCTGCGCGAAGTCCAGGATAACGCCGCGGTTTTCGAGCTTGATTGACTTGCGCCGTCAGAGGCAAAAAAAGCCAGAATTTTTTCTGGCCGCGCTCTTGAATCTAAAAATCCCAAAAACCAAATCGATTGCCGTCAGCCGCTGATGACAGGGCTGGCCTTGCTGGGGGCGCCGCTTTCGGCGCTTCCGTACCCATGTTGCTTCAAGGAGGATATGGCTATGACAACATCTTATGACTATGCACCTCTCTTCCGCTCGAGCGTCGGCTTCGACCGGGTCTTCAATCTTCTCGAAAATGCCCAGCGCGCCCGCTCGATCAGTGACTGGCCGCCCTATGATATCGTCAAGACCGGGGACGACACCTACCGGATCTCCATCGCTGTGGCAGGCTTTGCCCAGGACGATCTCGACATCACCTTCCAGTCCAACCTTCTGACCGTCACGGGTAAGAAGCAGGAGGCGGCTGCTGACGGCTATCTGCATCGCGGTATTGCCGGCCGTCCGTTCGAACACCGGTTCGAACTTGCCGACCATGTCCGGATAAACGGAGCGGACCTGAGCAACGGTCTACTGTCGATTGATCTGGTTCGCGAGATTCCGGAGGCACTAAAGCCGCGAAAAATTACCATCAAAAGCGCCCCAGCTTTGGCACCTGCAGCTCCGGCACAGATCGAAGCGCAGAAAGCGGCTTAATGATACTGTCCCTCAACAAGGGCGCTGTTGCGACGGCGCCCATCGACATTCCGGGTGGGAAGGAGAGAACGATGAAACCCGATATGTTCAGGCAGCCTGTTTCCATTCTTGTCGGCCTCGGCTTTCCGGCAGAGGTTCGCAGCGTAATGGACGCTTACCGGCATCTTTCCGATTGGCCGGCCCCAAGCCGAGACATCGCGCATTCGATCGCGCTCAAGGCATGCAGTGCCGCGCTACGTGGTGAAATCGAAGCAGAGACCGCGCGCGGCCTGTTCGCTGCCTTTGCCGAGAAACACGATTTGCTTGCGCCGGAAACCAACGTGACCGCCGCTTCGCGTTTGCGGCGAGACAAAGATCCTTATGTGCAGTGAGGTTGTCCGATGATGCACGATTTGCTTCAGCAGGCCACCAACAATGCGATGGAGATGGGACCAACGGCCCTGGTTCAAGGCATGAACCTCAGGCGGCCAACCGATGTGGTGAAAGCGCCGGCTCTTTCCGTCGATGATAAGCGCGCGATCCTGGCGGCCTGGGCGTCGGACTTTTACGCCGTCGATTCCAAGCCGGCACTCCGTCAACTTCCGGGAACACCAGAGCCAATTTCGATCGATGACGTGCAGTCTGCCATCATCAAAGAACTCGATCGGCGCTATGGTATCTGACAGATTGCGCGTTCAGGCGGCCTGCTTCATCGATTTGGCGAGCCGCTTGATCGCCTGTTCGAGCGACCGCTGTCCGTCGCAGTAATCCTGCCAGGCGCTCGTCTTCGCCAAGAGCGCCGGCACGGTGCGGATCGTGAAGCGCCTGCGATCGAGATCTGTCTTCACTTGGGCCCAGGTTAGAGGCATCGACACCGTGGCGCCGGGCCGGGCGCGCGGCGATAGCGGAGCGACCGCAGTCGCCATGCGGTCGTTGCGCAAGTAGTCGAGAAAAATGCGGCCATTGCGCTGGTTCTTCGCCATCTTGATCAGATAGAGGTCGGGATTCTCGCGCGCCATCTGCAGGCAGACGTCATGGGCGAAACCTTTCGCCTCTGGCCAGGCGAGTTTCTTTCCCTTGGCCACCGCAAGCGGGGTGACGACGTGTAGTCCCTTGCCACCTGTGGTTTTGCAGAAACTGACGAGCCCGAGTTCCTCCAACCGGTCGCGCATCTCGCGTGCCGCTTCCACAACGGTGGAAAAGGGCACGTCCGGGCCCGGATCGAGGTCGAACACCAGCCGTCCTGGCACTTCTGGCTGATCCGGCTCGCAATTCCAGGGATGCAGTTCCACTCCGCCGATCTGCGCGATCGCGGCGAGACCCTCGACGCGATCAATCTGCAGGTAGGGTTTCTTGTCGCCGAACACCTGCACCAGTTCCAGCAGGTTCGAGGTTCCGGGCATGGCATGGCGCTGGAAGAACTGCTCGCCGCCTATACCATCAGGGGTTCGGATGATCGAACATGGCCGACCCTTGATGTGATCGATGAGCCAGGGTCCGACAGCCTCATGATATTGAGCAAGTTCAACCTTTGTCACCGGCTTGTCGTCGCCAGCATCCGGCCACAGCGGCTTCTCGGGATTGGAGATCAACACGCCCATGACATTTGCCTTGCCGCCCTTCCGGAAAGACTTGGTAGGCGTTGGCTGTTCGGCCTCTGCCTCGGGATGAGGCACATCGGCTTCTGCGGGTGAGGAAGGCTTCTCGGCGACGACTTCGCCAGCCGGCTTATCTTCCCGCAAGCCCTTGAACGCCGCCTGTCGCACCAGGCCATCGGCAGTCCACCCGGCGAACTGGATCTCGGCGACGAGCTCCGGCTTCAGCCAGACGATGTCAGAATCCTTCTTCGGCGCGCCGATGCCTGTGAACGGCGACTTGGTGGTTTCCAGCTCGCGAAGCTTCGGCATAATCGTGTTGACCACCTTCGCGCCGTAACCTGTCCCGACCCGGCCGACATAGACGAAATGATCACCCCTGAAGACACCGACCAGCAGCGACCGGAACTTTCCGTTGGTTTTGGCATAGGCGCCGATCACCACCTCGTGGCCGGCCCGGCATTTGGACTTGGCCCAGGTCTCGGTGCGGCCGGATTGATAGGGGGCATCAGCCTGCTTCGAGACGATACCTTCGAGCGACAGCCGGCAGGCCGATTTCAGAACCGCGTCGCCACCGGTTTCGAAATGCTCGACGAAACGCAGGCGCGGATCCTCGCCTGCATCGCTCAGCAATTTCTGTAGGCGTTCCTTCCGCTCGGTCAGCGGAAGTTCACGGAGATCTTCACCACCCTCGAACAGCAGGTCGAAGGCGAAATACACCAGCGCATCTGTCTTGCCTTCCGACAGCGCCGCCTGCAGCGCGGCGAAGTCTGGCGCGCCGTGTTCGTCGAGAGCGCAGATCTCGCCATCGATGATTGCGTCGGGCAGGGCGGAGCCTGATGTGGCGATCGCCGGATATTTTGTTGTCCAGTCGAGGCCCTTGCGGGTCTTCAGCGTCACCTCGCCATCCTCGATGCGCATCTGGATGCGGTAACCGTCGAACTTGATTTCATGGATCCAGCCGTCCGCTGTAGGTGGACGTTCGCGCGTTTCGCAGAGCTGCGGTGCGATGAAGTCGGGCATTGTGGACTTTGCTTGCTTGGCAGCTTTGGCCGGCGCGGCTTTCTTTTTGGTTTTGGTTTCGGCTTTGCGTTCTTCCGCTGCAAGCCCGTGATTGCTGTCCCAGACGGCATTCGCCTGAACGTCGCCGCTCTCGACCATGAAAGGTTGTGGCTTCTTGCCCTTTCCGACAGCGATCGCCTCCATCGTCCGGCCCGACGCGACGGAGGTGGCGTTTTCCTCAAGGACAGCCGCGCCGTTCTCCTCAACGGAGAACTCATCGTGATGCTTGATCAGCAGCCAGTTCGTGCGCTTGCCGCCGTCACGATCATTGCGCATCCGCACGAGGACGAAGCTGCCATGCAAGCGTTCGCCCTCAAGCGTGAATTTGAAGTCGCCTTTGGCGAGAGCCTGTTCGGGGCTTTTGTTACCCTCCGGCTCCCAATAGCCGCGGTCCCAAAGCATAACCGTGCCACCGCCATACTGGCCTTTCGGGATGGTGCCTTCGAAATCGCCGTAGTCGAGCGGATGATCCTCGACCTCGACGGCAAGACGCTTGTCGTGTGGATCGAGTGACGGCCCTTTGGTCACCGCCCAGGATTTGAATACGCCATCGAGCTCGAGGCGAAGATCGTAATGCAAACGGGTCGCGTCATGTTTCTGGATGACGAAGCGCCGACGGTTGGAGGCCTTCAAGGTCGCCTGGCCGCTCGGTTCCTGCGTCTTCTGAAAATCGCGTTTCTGCTTGTATGTTGAGAGCTTGTCGCTGGCCATGGCAGTCCCCGGTACAAATCCGCCATCCGCGTCGAATGACGACGGAGTTGAGGCGCGAGCCGGACAGGTGGGACGCTCGACTGCCGTTTCGTTGGCCGCAAGAAGAAACCGGAAAAATCCTTGCGTTCATCATCCCTGTCACGTCCGGTTGACACGGCACGCGACCTCGGAACTGAGAAGTATCCAGCCCGTAGTTTGTTCCCGATCGACTGCTGCACGGTCCGCTTCTCCGCCCTATTTGACAGACCATGCGAGGATCACCATGGATCGGAGCAACCCCGGTCCAGGGCTCGAAGCGACAACTGGTCCAACGTGCTCATCGGTGGCTCCCTCGGCTCTCAACAAAGAGCTCACTTTCCTGCAAGGACTTTTGCTAGTCGGTGGAAACCGACGATCAACATCGCCGTTTCCACATCATGAGCGATGTGTGAGCAACGGACCACGAAAAAAACCCGCCGGGTGAGACGGTGTCCTTCCCGTTTGACCGGATGACCGTCGAGCAATTTCGGACGCGCTTCCCTAGTGCGCGATGGAGCGACCCGGAAGGCATGGTTCGTGCCAGGCAAGACTGCCGCACGCCGTGTCGGGCGCTGGCTGGCCGAGCTCGAAGCAGAAGCCGATGCGAAGGGCAGGGATGCGTTCGAGTTCGACCCGATCGAGAGTACCTACCTTGAGCTCGGGAAGGCAGGCTTCAAGATCAAGACGCCTTATTCGCGCACGGTCGTCGACGAACTTCGCGAAATTCCATATTCGCGATGGGATGGCGATCTGAAGATCTGGCACGTCCCCTATCGTTCATACGAAGACCTGCGCAGCCACTGGCCGGCAATCGAGGAGGCGGCGCGGTGGAACGAGCCTGAGGAACGGCGACGTCGCGCCGAGGAGCGAAAAGGCTCGGAAGTGGAGGCGAAGTCGAAGCTGCGTTCGGCGGAGCGGAAGCGCCGGCGATATCCACTCGCGAGCGACGACCTTCCTCCTCTGGACCGTGTCGTCGGCATTCCGTACGGCCTGGTGATCTTCACCGAGGTCACGGGGGAACTCGTTGAGCCGGAGGCGATCGCAGAATTCTATCCAGGCGTTACGGAAGATCACGTCTGGGGCCTGTGGCGAAAACCGACGTTGGATGAACTCGTGCGCACATGGCCTGCGAAGGTACCGCATGTGGAAGGCGCCGAGTGGTGGCGGCCGACCATCGAAGAGCTTCGACCAGCCCGGCGGGCCGCTCGCCGGGAGGAAGACCGAAAATTTCGCAACAACGGCAGCTTTGAGAGTTTCGCGTTCATCAACCCAAAGGAGATCAACATGGCAGACGACAGCACCGTTACCATCCGCGCGAGCTTCTCGACGCCCGAAGCCGCCGATCTGGCGGTCGAACATCTCGTTCAACAGCAGGGGGTTTCGCGGCCCGACATCTTTATACAGTCGGCCACCGGCGAAAACACCTCCGGTTCGCGTGCATCCGGCGGCGACGCCTCCCACGAAGACGGCACGCGCCACGACGGCCCTCGACGGCGACATCGAGGTTTCGGTCGATATCGCGGCGGATCAAATTGCGGCTGTTCAACGCATTTTCGGCGATGTCGGGGCGATAAGGGTTTCGAAGGGCTAGAAAGGACAGTGGGCCCTCGTAGGCACGCACGGGCCGATCTTCCCCTTACTGCGCATTTTTAAACATCAGCTCTGCCATCTTTGCTTCATCAGCCTTCGCCCCAGCTTCGTCGCCTGTCCCGCGGCGGGCTGCGGCGCGAAAGCCATAGAGCCCGGAATCATTCGGAGAAAGTCTTAAGGCAGCGTCGAAGTCGGCAAGGGCGCGAGAGGTGTCGCCATTGTTGAGGTAAGCAAGGCCACGGTTGGTCAGCGCGTGCACCGAACGAGGATCGCGCGCGAGCGCTTGATTGAGGTCGGCCAGGGCCGGCGCCGGCTCGCCGAGCCAGCCCAGGATCGAAGCGCGGGTGACATAGAACTCCGCTTGAGAGGGGTCGATGCGGATGGCCTCGTCGAGATCTTTTAGGGCAGCCGGAAGATCACGCGAATAAAGGAGATTCGCCTTTCCACGCCGCCAGTAGGCGTCAGCGGAGTTGGGTGAAAGCTCGATTGCCCGGGCGTAATCGGCCAAGGCCCGCTTGTATTTGTCGTCTTGGTCTGGTGCCTCGAGGTCCCCACGGTCCAGGAGCGCGTCTGCAAGCTCGTCGCCTTGAAGGTCCGAGCCCTCGACCAGCCGGTCGCAGGCTGCCCGCGCCTGCCTATAATGTTGAAGGATCGAATTTGCGTCGGCTCTAGGCGGCACGAATACTTCAGCACTTCCCGCACGGCAAAGCCGCCGAAGCTCCGGCGTCGACAGTGTCGCAACTGGAGACACTGGCTCTCGCGCATTACTTTCAACAGCGACAACAGAGCTACTTGCGACCAAGAAGTTGACCGCGGCGATGGCCACTACGGCACAGGGTCGAGAGAGCATTATGATCCGACTTCGTTTCAAGCGCGATCTGACAGTTCATCACATTGGAAAAATGAATCATAAAAGTCAAAACGGTTAGAGTCTTGATTCGTTTCGGCATTTGTCCACCGTGCTTAAGCGTGGTCTAAATTGCCATTTCCGAGGCGCTTGACTCTTTCTCGGCGGCGGAACAAAAGAAGAACTTCAACAATTTTGGACATGAAGTCCTGTGCAACGCGAGCCGAGGAGGTCCGTGAACGATGTCGCGCGCCCATAATCGTCGGGTCATCGAGAAGCTGAGAGAGCGCATCGCCCACCTGGAGGGCAGCGTGGCCAAAAAGGCGATCGTACTGCCGTTCGGGGTTCGCGAGATGGATGAGTGGCTGCCAGGTGGCGGCCTGCCTTATGGTGCTCTGCATGAGATTGCGGGTGGCGGCGCCGGTACGGTGGACGGAGCGGCGGCTGCATTGTTCGCCGCCGGCATTGCCGCGCGGTCGAAGGGCAAGGTCCTTTGGTGCCTGACGAGGCCTGATCTCTTTTTCCCCGCTATCGCCCAGGCAGGCCTGCATCCAGACCGCGTGATCTTTTGCGAAGGCGACAAAGAGGAGGACGTCCTTGCCTCCATGGAAGAGGGGCTTTCTTTCGGTGGATTGGCGGCAGTAGTTGGGGAGCTTGTGCGCCTGCCGATGGTGGCATCCCGGCGGCTACAGCTTGCCGCCGAAAAAACCGGAACCATGGGGCTAGTTGTCCGCAGGTGGCGGCGGCAGACGGAGGCGTCGGACTTCGGCAATCCGACAGCCTCAACGACACGATGGAGGGTGAGCGTGCTTCCGTCGGAGGAGTTGCCAGTCGCGGGCGTTGGCCGTCCGAGATGGCTGGCGGAATTGATGCGCGTGAAAGCAGGCGAGTGTGCTGAGTTTGAAATAGGAGCCTGTGATGCCAAGGGTCGTTTGTGTCTACTTCCCCACTCTGCCAACAGACCGGATACGTCGGCATGGAGAGGGAACCGTGCCAGTTGACCAGCCTCTCGTCGTTATTTCGAAATCGGGTTCGAAACGCTGGGTCTCGGCTGCCGACACCGCCGCGCGCAAACTTGGCCTCAAGCTCGGCATGCCGGCGAGCAAAGCCCAGGCCGTCGTCGCCAACCTGAAGATGATCGATGCCGATCCTGCCGCCGACGCCGCCGCGCTCGAACGCCTGGCGCTGTGGGCGCTCCGGCAATACAGCCCTGTCGTTGCCGTCGACGGCACGGACGGTATCGTCATGGACACCGAAGGCGCCGATCATCTTCAGGGCGGCGAAGCCCTGCTGATTTCCGGGCTGGTCAACGGATTGAGAGGCCGGGGCCTAACCGCCCGTGCTGCGGTCGCCGATACCTGGGGTGCTGCGCATGCGATCACCCGAATGACTTCGGCGGAGACGACGGTCGTTCCGGTCGGCGGCGTTGCAAAAGCGGTCACGCGTCTGCCGATCCACTGTCTTCGACTCGTTCCCGACACGATCCACGGTTTGCGCGTGATGGGGGTCGAGACGGTCGGTGAACTCTCCGCTATGCCTCGCGCGCCGTTGACGCTGCGATACGGCCCGGAGGTCGGTAGGCGGCTGGATCAGCTGTTCGGGCGGATGGCAGAACCCATCGAGCCTCTGCGTACACCAGAGCTGGTCGAGGCGGCCAGGAACTTTCAGGAGCCGATCGGCGCCGCGGAGACAATCGCCAAATATGTACGCCGACTGGTTGGCGAACTGACATCCAAGCTGGAGACACGCGGTCTCGGCGTCAGACGTTCCGATCTCGTCATTCACCGGGTCGATAACACGCGCCAATGCATCCGAGCAGGTCTGGCAAAACCGGTTCGGGATCCCGCCCGGCTGTCAAAGCTGCTGTGCGACCGCATCGAAAAAATCGACCCGGGCTTCGGGATCGAACGGCTCGTCCTGGTTGCCTTGATCGTGGAGCCATTGGAGGAGCGGCAGGTCGCGTCGTCACTCATCGAGGAGCTGGTTGTCGATGTCACACCGCTCGTCGATATACTCGGCAACCGGGGTCAGCGCCTATACCGGGTCACGCCCGTCGCCTCCGACGTTCCCGAACGGTCTGTGATGCGCATCGGTCCGACGGCGGACGAAACCGGAGCGACATGGGCCGCCAAATGGCCAAGGCCATCGCGGCTACTTTCGAACCCGGAACGCATCGACGTAACCGCTCTGCTTCCCGACCAGCCACCTGCCGTTTTCACCTGGCGCGGCAAGCGTCGGCGGGTAAAGCGAGCAGACGGGCCGGAGCGCATCTTTGGGGAATGGTGGGTTCGCCCGAGAGAGCACGCCGCCGTACGGGACTACTTCGTCGTGGAGGATGAGGCGGGTGAACGCTACTGGGTCTACCGTGCCGGCGATGGCGTGGATACCGACACGGGCTCGCACCTCTGGTTTCTACATGGGGTGTTCGGATGAGATATGCCGAACTTCAGGTCACCACACATTTCTCGTTCCTACGGGGCGCCAGTTCTTCGGAGGAACTGTTCGCCACTGCGGCAGCGCTTGGTATTGACGCCGTGGGTGTTGTCGATCGCAACTCGTTGGCCGGCATCGTGCGCGCCTGGGAGGCGGCAAAGACTACGGGCGTGAGACTGGTGGTTGGTTGCCGTCTCGATCTTTCCGACGGCATGTCGATCCTGGTCTACCCAACCGACCGGCCAGCCTATTCGAAATTGACCCGCCTGCTTTCGCTTGGAAAGAGCCGGGGAGGCAAGGGCAAGTGCATTCTCGATCTCTCCGATGTCGAAGCCTATAGCGGCGGACTGGTTGCCGTGCTTATTCCTGACGAGGCCGACGAGACCACTGCCGGCCAACTCAGGAGGGTCGCTGCGATCTTTGGAGACAGGGCCTACGTTTCACTTTGCCTGCGCCGTCGCCCGAATGATCGCTTGCGGCTCCATAACCTGTCGAACATGGCCGCCCGTCACAAGGTTAAAACGGTCGTCACCAACGACGTCCTGTTTCACGATCCCGGTCGCCGGCAGCTGCAGGACATCGTCACCTGCATCCGCAACCGCACCACCATCGACAGCGTCGGCTTCGATCGCGAGCGGCATGCCGACCGGTTCTTAAAAGCACCGGAGGAGATGCATCGGCTGTTTTCGGAATATCCAGAAGCGCTGGCGCGCACGCGCGAAATCGTCGGTCGCTGTCGTTTCGACATGAGCGAACTCCAATATCAGTATCCGGAAGAAGCCCTTGTGCCGGGCCTTGATGCGCAACAGTCGCTGACTAAGTTCGCCTGGGAAGGGGCAGCCACCCGATACCCAGAGGGGATCCCGGACAAGGTCCGCAAGGCGATCCTGCACGAGCTCGAACTCATCCGGGTGATGAAATACGCACCGTACTTTCTCACTGTCTACAGCATCGTCCGGTTTGCCCGGTCGCAAGGCATCCTCTGCCAGGGCCGGGGGTCGGCGGCCAACTCGGCTGTCTGCTACTGCCTCGGTATCACCAGCATCAACCCGGAAACGGGTGATTTGCTGTTCGAGCGGTTCGTCTCGATGGAACGCGACGAACCGCCGGATATCGACGTCGACTTCGAACACGCCCGCCGCGAGGAGGTTATCCAGTGGATATACGAGACCTATGGCCGCTCCCGCTCGGCGCTCTGTTCCACCGTCACCCGCTACCGCGCCAAGGGCGCGCTGCGTGATGTCGGAAAGGCGTTGGGGCTGCCGGAAGATCTGATCACCCAGCTTTCCTCCGGCGTCTGGGGCTGGTCGGAAGGCGTCGGCGAGAAGCAGCTCAAAGAAAACAACATGAACATGGCCGACTACCGCCTGAAGTTGGCGCTGGATCTTTCTTCTCAGCTGATGGGCGCGCCCCGTCATCTCGGCCAGCATCCGGGCGGTTTCGTCCTGACGCAGGACAGGTTGGACGATCTGGTGCCAATCGAACCGGCATCGATGAAGGACCGTCAGGTGGTGGAATGGGACAAGGATGATATCGAGGCCCTCAAATTCATGAAGGTCGACGTACTGGCGCTCGGGATGCTGACCTGCATGGCGAAATCGTTCGAGCTGCTGGGTGAGCACAAGGACATTCCCATGGGCCTCTCCGATGTCGAGCAGGAGGACCCGGCGACCTATGCGATGATCCGCAAGGCCGATACACTCGGCACGTTCCAGATCGAAAGCCGCGCCCAGATGGCGATGCTGCCGCGCCTGAAACCTCGGACATTTTATGATCTCGTAGTGCAGGTGGCAATCGTTCGGCCGGGACCCATCCAAGGCGACATGGTGCATCCGTATCTGAGGCGACGGGAGGGCAAGGAGAAGGTCGAGTATCCGACGCCCGAGCTTGAAGCGGTGCTCGGTAAGACGCTCGGCGTCCCGCTGTTTCAGGAAAGTGCGATGAAGGTTGCCATGACCTGCGCCGGATTCACGGCAGGCGAGGCCGACCAGTTGCGCCGGGCAATGGCGACGTTCAAGTTCACAGGCGGGGTCAGCAAGTTCAAGGACAAGCTCGTCGAGGGCATGGTCAGGAACAACTACACCCGGGAGTTTGCCGAGAAGACATTCACCCAGCTTGAGGGCTTCGGCTCCTATGGCTTTCCCGAAAGCCACGCGGCAAGTTTTGCCCTGATCGCTTATGCAAGCTCGTGGGTGAAATGCCACCATCCGGACGTCTTTTGTGCTGCGCTTCTCAACAGTCAGCCGATGGGCTTTTACAGCGTCGCCCAGATCGTCCAGGACGCCCGAAACCACGGCGTCGAAGTCCGGCCGGTCTGCGTCAACCGCTCCCGTTGGGACTGCACCATGGAACGCATTGGCCATTCCGAGCGCTTTGCTGTTCGTCTCGGAATGCGTGTCATCAGAGGACTGTCCACCAACGATGCAGCGCGCATCATCCTGGCGCGGGCCGAGCATCCATTCGTCTCCGCCGATGACATGTGGCGGCGTTCCGGCGTATCGCCGTCGTCGCTGGTCAAGCTTGCGGAGGCAGATGCTTTTCTGCCGTCGCTGCAACTGGAGCGGCGCCAGGCACTCTGGGATATCAAAGCGCTCCGGGATGAACCTCTGGAGCTTTGGGCGGCCGCCGCTGAGCGCGAAGCCAAGGTGGTCGCCGAGATGCAGGAGCCTGAAGTGGCGCTGAAATCGATGACGGAGGGCAGGGAGGTCGTCGAGGACTACTCACACACGGGCCTCACCTTGCGGGCGCACCCGGTGTCGTTTCTCCGAAAAGACCTTGAGCGCAAAGGTATCGTCACCTGCGCAGAGGCGATGGGACAACGCGATGGGAAATGGCTTTGGACGGCAGGTCTGGTTCTCGTGCGACAGCGGCCGGGATCGGCAAAGGGTGTGATGTTCCTCACGCTGGAAGACGAGTCCGGCATCGTCAATGCCGTTGTCTGGCCATCGCTGTTCGAGCGCCAGCGGCGGGTCCTGATGACAGCGAGCATGATGGCCATCAATGGCCGCATCCAGCGGGAAGGCGAGGTCGTGCACCTCGTTGCCCAGCGCCTGTTCGATTTCTCCGCCGACCTGTCAAGCGTTGGTAATCGGGACGGTGACTTCCCGCTTCCGCACGGTCGCGGCGACCAGGTCAAGCACGGAGGAGGCCCCGATCCACGGGACAATCCCAAACCCGTCGTGCAGGCGCGCGAGATCTATATTCCGGACCTCCATATCGATACTCTGAAGATCAAATCCAGAAACTTCCACTGAGGAGACCGGTGTGTCGCGCCTTTTTGCAGTCACCAAAAGTCTGGCCGAGATTGTCGCGCATTTCGCGGTCGATATGGCGCCGGCGCTTGAGGTGCCGAGTGAGACCGTCGAAAACACCCCGGGACTGATCGTCCTTGAGAAAGATGGATTGAGGCTGCTGAAGTCGATCCCATGGGGCTTCCCACGACAGACACGCGACATGCGGCGTGAAGGCGAGCCGCCGAGCCGCATCGGCCTCGTTGCCGACCTTACCAATCCGCTCTGGGATCGGATCGTCGTCGACCCCAAATACCGCTGTCTGATCCCGCTCACCCATTTTGCCAATCCCGACGGTGTCAAAGGGGCAAAAACCAGATCATGGTTCTCGAAGAACCGCCAACCTTTGATGGCCTGGGCGGGGTTCTGCAAGAACACTCCCGACTTCGGCCCCGTCTTCGCCGGCATGACCATGACCGCAAACGAGAAGATCAGACCGTTCAACGACCGCATGCCTGTTTTGCTAAAAGCCGAGGAATACGGGCGCTGGCTTCACGATTCGATCGAGGACGTCATTGCATTCCAGTTCCGCGAGCCGCCGCCATCAGATGACTTCGAAATCCTGCATAGCCGCGACCGCTGGCAAAGCGGGGTTTCACCCTGCAAGGCTTCACCCCGTCGGGAGGACATGCTTATGTAGCCAAGGTTTCGTGTCGAAAGGTCTGTCATATGTGCAACTTGTACACCGTCCGTCTTTCCGCCGCGGAAGTGGCCGCACACTTCCGCGTGCCAAACCCGATGCAATCGAACGCCCCCGAGGAAGTCTATCCGGGCACCCCCGGCATGGTGGTAACGGAGAACGACGGTGTTCGCGAGCTTCGCTCGATGGTCTGGGGTTTTCCGCTGCACCTGAAAGGCATGAAGCCGGAAGCCAAGCCAAAGCCGGTAAATAACGTCGCTGATCTGTCAAAAGGCATGTGGATCGGCCTGGCGCGCAAACCCCAATGGCGATGCTTGATCCCTGTGACGGGATTTGCCGAAGCCGAGGGAGAGAAGGGCAGAATGACCCGGACCTGGTTTGCCCTGAAGGACCAGCCGATATTCGCCTGGGCAGGGCTGTGGCGGATCAGCGACGAGTGGGGTCCGGTCTATTCCGGAGTTATGACGGACGCGAACGAAGCGATCCAACCCGTGCACAACCGGATGCCTGTTCTGTTGCAGCCCGATGAGTACAAACAATGGCTGCATGGTACCTTCGATGATGCGCTGGCATTCCAGAAACGGACATTTCCGCCTGAGTTGGTGACGATGGAGCGGACCAGCGAGCTGTGGGCGAAGAAGAAGGCAGCACCCGACGCGCCGCTGCTGCTTTGATAACATCTTGCTTTTAAAGGCTTGCAAACCAATCGGCATAGGGTGTGTTCTTCACCAGGTGCCGGTTGTAATCAGGGGCGCCGTCGTCCCACCAGGGGGCGCCGCGCTCGCCCAGAGCAACTTTCGCCTGATCGACCAGATGCCGGGCCGCTTTGATCGCCTCCGGGTCTCCTTCCGCGTCGCGCACGGCACGTCTTGCTGACATCAGGTCCTTGACCAGCCTTTCTCGCGTGGCGTGATCAAGCGCCTGATTACTCTTGCGCCACAGCCTGCCGCGCACCACGAAATACCGCCCATCCGGCGTATCCGGGTAGGAGGTGTCGTCAGATCGCTTCGTCACAGGAGTGTTCCCTGCGCAGGTTCGAGCGGCTCCATTTCTTGGCGTTCTCCGCGCCGTGTCAACTCCGTCTCGGCACTGAAACGGACGTCAGTATCGCGATCACGCGCGAAATCCTGAAGCGCTTCATCAGAGATCCGATCCCAGCCTTTGCCGCGGTCCGGGCCAGCGGGCACACGCGGCAGTAGGCCGGGTTCGCGGGTCCAGGCCAGGAGTTGATCCAGAGATGTCTCATTCAACAAGTCGCGGAGATGATGCGCCGTGACGTAGGCGTCGGGAAGGGCACGATGGGCCGGCAGGCCGATCCCATGGACGAGACCCTCCGGCATGCGCTGGTAGCGCAGCATCTGGTTGGAAAAGCGCGGCAATTCGGGCCAGACTCGCAGCGCCGACTTCCAGGTGCAGATCCAGGGTGTGCCGCCGGTAAAGCGAGGCGTGCAATAGCGCTGTTCGAAGCCCGCCCGGTGCCGCAAGCGCGTCGAGACGGCCAGGTGGCCGCAGTACACTTGCGGCGATCTCCTTCCAGAACGGCGCATCGGCCACCTGACTGTCAAGGATATGATGCACGGCGATCGTATCTGGGGTCATCGGCCGTCCGGGATTGACCAGCAGTGCTCCACGCTCCTCGGTCACCCGCCACAAGCCATCGTTACCCAGAACGACATCCTGCCAACCTATTTCGCAGACATCGTTCGGGCCATTGCTGCCGGTCTCAAGATCGATGACGCGAACTCTAGGTAAATGGCTTTCGGAGATCCTGATCAATCCTCTTGTTGAACCCGATCATAAAGCCAGATCGAGCTGCGGTTGTTCCTCGTCATGTTCTGTCTGATCGTTAGTCAGTGAGGAGAGCGTCACGCCAAGCAGGCGGACCGGACGCTTGAACGGATAGACGGTGGCAAGCAGCGTCGACGCCGCCTCCATGATCTCAGCAATGCCCGTGACAGGAGACGTGCCTGTCCTGCTTCGTGTTGCCTGTGTGAAGTCCGAATACTTTATCTTCACGGTCACCGTCTTGCCGCTGATCGATTTTGCCTGACAATGCGACCAGACTTTTTCCGCTAACGGTTTCAACTCAGTGGTGGCGAGAGCGAGATCGTCGATGTCGTCGACGAACGTATCTTCCGCGCCCACCGACTTCCGGATCCGGTCGGGCCGGACAGGACGCTCGTCTATGCCGCGAGCAATGCCATAGAAGTAGGGACCGGATTTCCCAAAGTTCTCTGTCAGGAACTGCAGCGATTTCGATTTGAGATCGGCGCCGGTTTCGATGCCGAGGCGGCGCATCTTCTCGGCGGTGGCTGGGCCGACGCCGTGAAACTTCTTGACCGCCAGCCCTTGGACGAAAGCCGGCCCGTTCTTCGGCGTGATGACGGCCTGGCCGTTCGGCTTGTTGAGGTCCGACGCCATCTTGGCGAGGAACTTGTTATAGGAGATGCCGGCCGATGCATTCAGACCAGTGACGGCCTTTATCTTCGCACGGATTTCCAGTGCGATCTCAGTGGCGATCGGCATGTCCTTCAGATTTTCCGTCACGTCGAGATAGGCTTCGTCAAGCGACAACGGTTCGATCAGCGGCGTATATTCGGCGAAGATCTCGCGGATCTGTTGCGAGACGGCGCGATAGACCTCGAAACGTGGTTTCACAAAAATCAGTTCCGGGCACTTCCGAGCCGCCGTCACCGACGGCATGGCTGACCGCACAGCAAACTCGCGGGCCTCGTAGCTTGCCGCGGCAACCACACCACGAGCAGCCGCTCCGCCGACGGCGAGGGGCTTGCCGCGCAGTTCTGTATTGTCGCGCTGTTCCACCGACGCGTAGAAGGCATCCATGTCGACATGGATGATCTTACGAGCGGATGGTGCGGTCATGACGTTCATGCGGGGCGTTCAACGCAGATGAAAACAAAGAGAGAACATAGCAGCCGCCCGGCACGAATCCAACCCGACCAGATTGAGTTTTCCATTGGGACAGAAACAACCAGACCCGAGCGACGTTTGGTACACGATGACCAAAACGCAGGGAGAAACTCATGTCTGACGATAGCACCACGACCATCCGCGCAACCTTTAAGACCCGCGAGGCCGCGGACCTTGCGATTGAACATCTGGTGCAGCAGCATGGGATTTCCCGGCCCGATATTTTTGTGCAGCCGGTTGCTTCTGAAAACTCTGCGGGATCCGCACCTTCAGGCGGCGACGTCGGAAGCAATGGCGATGCGCGGACTGATGCACCTTTGGATGGAGAAATCGAGGTGTCGGCCGATATCGCGGCCGACAAGATCGCAGCGGTGCAGCGGAGTTTTGGTGATCTGGACGCAATCCGGGTTTCCGGACGTTGACCGAGCCAGGCCAGCTCTTATGTCCGGATGTGATCGCCAGCACCTCAGGCTGGAAGGGCCAGATACGGCCTAGAGTAGCTCTCGCAAGCTCATCAGCTTGACGGATACCTTATCACCATACACCAATGGCCTTGGGGGGCGCCTTGGAGCTTTTCCGATATGCCCTCGACTCGCGCATCGTACCGAATGGTCTTGCAGCAGAAAGTGGAAGACCGTGATGGCCGACGACGTCACTCAGCTTTTCATTCGTTCGAGCGTCACGCGTACAGCGTCTACCGAAGAAATTTCCGCCGTCGAGGCGGAGATCGGCGCGCTGCCGCCGTCCTACAAGACTTTCGCCGAGACTTTCGGTTGCGGCACGACCAACGGCCTTTTCGTCATTGAAATGCCGTTCAACATGTTCGGCCATGACGGGCTTGTCGTTCGCGGAGACGCTCTCCACGAACAGGTTCACTGGCTGGTCGATCAACTTCGGGAAGATGGCGCCGAGGTTGGCGATCTCGATTGCCTCGAGCCTTATGACGAAGAAAGCCAGGACGTCGCCGGCTTTTTCGACGACCTGCGTTTCTACGGCAACAGCATCAATGGCGAATACCTGTGCTGGCGGCGCGAGCACGGCGCGTTCAAATTTTACGTCATCGACCGTGCCTGCCTCTCAATCCGTTTCGCCGGAACGAGCCTGATCGAGTTCATCCGCAGAACGCAGACCGAGGATGTCAAGACCTTACTCGGCTCGGGATATGAAAAGCTGCCACGCACCTTCGAAGGCGCGACCGCGGAGGGATGAGCTTACCCATAAACGCGAGGGCAAAGGTCGCTGAGTTAGATCTGTCGCCAACGGTTACGGACGTGGTTGCGGTTCCTTACAGTGTGCGCTTTGTATATCATCCAACCTGTCGCAAGCCCTTATCCCCAGTTTCGACGAGACATTAGCCCTGAGATGATTATGATAAACAGAGCGCCCGAAAGCAGAGTCTGGCGCAATCTGGTCGTTCTACCAAGCATGGACGCAATCGACGCTGAGGTGATGGCCCACCTCGGTTTGCGATGTACGAGTTTCCCTGCTCTGCGGGTGCAACTCCGAAAAGCCGTGACGGCCAGTAACTTTGATCCCAAAGCATCGCTGACGTTGTGGCAGGCAGCACTCGACCAGATCGAAGGCTCGCTCGGGATCCAGATGAGGCGGGACTTTCAAGCGTGGGGAAAGGGATTTCCTTGCGATTCTGATACGGTTCTGAGCGAACTCGACGCGTGGGAGCGAACGTGGCCGGATCTCGCGAATGTTGTTCGTGCTTCTCCATCCGCATTTCCATGGGGAAAGGACCTAGCGATCCTCTACGGCTCCATGATGGGGAAAACCGACTTCGAGAGAAAGCTGGATGAGCGTCTTTGCTATCCGCTGAGCGACTGGGACAAGATGTGCTTGAGCCATTACGCGAACGAAGATCGGATGTCGGAGGCGGAATTTTTTACGACACTCGCATTGGGCGCCGATCGCCTGCAACTCTCACGCTATTGGAAGAAGGCTGCGGCATCGCTTTCCGATGAACAAAAGTCGATCGTCTGGAAGCTAGGGCAGGATGTCTGGGCGCAGATGCATGGGGCGATGACGGATGACGAACTGAAGGAAATGCGGGGAGAGTTCTCCGACGAGGAAGACTACCGTGAAGCACTTGCGTTTCTTGATGCCTACCGCCAGAGGACCGTCGAGTTGCCGCATCCGGACATTTGCTAGTGTTGTCATGAAGCTTTCCTGCCGAAGGCCAGCAGGCCAACCTGAACAGGCCTAATTAATTAGAAAAGAAATCAATGGTGAGTAAACTGCATTGGCAGGTCGAAGGTTCAAACCCCTTTAAGGCGGCAGACGCAGAGAGTCACTGTTAGATACGAGTTCCGCTCGCCCTGGGCTAGGGAAATGAGGGCTAGCAATGTAAAGACTTGTGCGGCGCCATCCGAGACCACCACGATGGATGATCTCGGCTATGTAAGTCCTAAGCTGAGGCATTGGATTCGATGCGCGGTACTCGCTTCAGATCTTGCCTAGCATCGATACCTTGGCTTGACTTGCCGTCTACTAGACCTGTGCCATGCCGCCATCGACGGCCAGTTCTGCGCCTGTCGTAAAGCTGCTTTCGTCGCTTGCGAGGAAGAGAGTTGCCGCCGCCACCTCTTCAGGCCGACCCATACGTCCCAGAGGGATCATGCTGGACAATGCATCTCGAACCTCCTGCGAGGCGCTTGCCATCATTGCCGTGTCGGTTGGTCCGGGGCTGACAACGTTGACGCGGATGCCTCTGGGAGCCAGTTCGTTGGCCCATGTACGGCTAAACGAACGGACTGCGGCCTTCGTCGCGCCGTAGACGCCATATCCCTTCGTGCCGATATCGTCGGCGATGGAGCCAATCAGCACAATCGTTCCACCGGACTGCATGAGGTCGATTGCACCCTGTGCTGCGAAGACAAGGGACCGAACGTTGAGGCCGAATGTCCGATCGAAGTGATCCTCGGAAATATCTTCCAACGGCGCATATTCTGATAGTCCAGCATTAACGACGAAGACGTCGATGCGGCCTTCTTGTGACCTGATCTGCTCAAACACACGACGAAGATCAGCCTTTTCACTGGCGTTCGCTTGAATGACCCGGATGCTGCCCGAGCCCACTGTTTCGCACGGGCTCTCTCCGCCCTTACGGCTGGTCGAGTAAACCTGCGCGCCTTCGCTGGCGAACCTCTTGGAAATGGCTCCGCCGATGCCACCGACGCCGCCGACTACGAGGGCGACCTTATTTTCTAATCTACTCATGTTCACTCCATCAAGATTGATGACGCTGTGATATACGCTCTATACCTACGGTCAATTACGCACTATAGGTAAAGCAGATATCGAGGAGTATACCATGTCCTTAGCTGACGAAGGCCTGTCGACCAGAGCCAGCATGCCTCGCCGGCCCAAGGCCGTCTCAACCGAGGCCTTGCTGGATGTCGAGAAGGCACGGCCAGTGCTGGAGCAGATCGCCAACAAGTGGTCGGTGCTGATCCTGACGGTCCTCTGCTCCAGGCCATCCAGGTTCAACGAGATCATGCGGCGTCTTGACGGGATCACGCACAAGGCTCTTTCCGAAGCATTGAAGCGGCTGGAACGTAATGGTCTCATCCGCCGTGAAGTGTTGACGGCAACGACACCTGTCGGCGTCGAATATACCATTACCCCGCTCGGCCGCTCACTGCAGCAACCGTTCGAGGCGCTTTATACATGGTCCATGACCTACGGTCCCGAGCTTGAGGCCGCTCAACGGGAATACGATCGCGTTCGGGAGTAACTCGCTGGCATCGGGCGGTTTTCTACCGCTCGCCCGACACCTTAACGATCAGCTTGCCAAAATTCCGGCCTTCAAGAAGGCCGATGAACGCGGCAGGAGCATTCTCAAGGCCGTCAACAATGTCTTCTCGGTACTTCAACCTGCCATCGGCAATCCAAGCTGCCGCCTGTTCCAAGAACGCTGGGTGCTGATCAATGAACTCGACATTCATGAAGCCGCGGACGGTGATGCTCTTCTGCTGGATGACTTTCATCGATGCGGGGAGACGGTCGATGGAAGGCTCTGCCGCCGCATTGTCATTGTAGTGGGAGATCATTCCACAGAGCGGCACGCGCCCGAAATCGTTGAGGAGCGGCAGGACCGCGTCCCATACCGCGCCGCCGACGTTTTCGAAATAGACATCGATCCCGTCCGGGCAGGCTTCGGCCAACTGGCGGGCAAAGTCCGGATCGCGATGATCGATCGCGGTATCAAACCCCAGTTCGTTCTTCACGAACGCACACTTGTCGGTACCCCCGGCTATACCAATGGCGCGCGCACCTCCGATCCTAGCGAGCTGTCCAACCACTGAGCCGACCGCTCCGCTGGCGGCCGCGACGACCACAGTTTCCCTGGGCTTCGGGTGACCGATGTTGCGCAGGCCGGCGTAGGCTGTAAAGCCGGTCATGCCAAGGACGCCCAGTCCGGTCGAGATTGGAGCGATAGCCGGATCGACGCGTCGCAGATCGCTTCCGTCGGAGATGGCATGGCTCTGCCAACCCGAATATGCAACAACGATGTCGCCTTGCCTCCAATCCCGGTGACGGGACTGTTTGATCCTGGAGACCGTGGCGCCGACCATCGCGTCGCCGATACGGATCGGATCTGCGTAGGACTTGGCGTCGCTCATGCGTCCCCGCATGTAGGGGTCGAGCGAAAGATAGATGGTTTCGAGCAGAACTTGGCCGTCGGGCAGGGCGGGCAAAGCTGCTTCCTCGAGGCGGAAATTACTCGGCGTCGGAGCTCCGGCTGGCCGGGATGCCAGCACAATCCGTTTGATGGTTTTGGTCATGGATGAGGTCCTCATAATGTTTTCTGGCGGACCGCCGCGCTTCTCGAGCCGCGGCGGGCGCGATTGCTCTTCAGTCTGCGAAAAGCTCCTTCAGAAAGGCCATTGTGTCGGGCTGCGCGGCACGGATAACGGTGAAATGGTCCGTGCCGGGATACTCCTTGTACGTCACAGGTGTTCCGTCCGCCTTCAATCGAGCAACCAGCGCCGCTGTTGTATTCTGGAAGACAAAGGCGTCGTCGGGGCCGAGCGAGATGAAGGTTGGCTTCTTGAGGCGGAAGTTCGCGTTGGCCGCTGGATCATTTACGGCGAGAAACGCAGCCATCTTGGGTTCGGCAGCCCAATTTTCCTTGAAGCCTTTGAATGCTTCGCCTTTCGCGGCAATCGTCTTCGACAGTCCACCAATGGCAGGGACCGAGCAACGCGTCGTGAATTCCTTAAGTTGCGCTTCAAGATCGGGTCCCATGACCGACGAAGGCTTGAACGAGGGATCGATCACCTTCAGCCCAGTCGTTATAAGAGCGACGTTGAAATTCTGGAGGAGACGAAAATTGCCTGCTTTTTCCGGCTTCGCGGCGGCTCGTTGCGCAAGCTCTTTCACAAAAGCATCGATTGAGGTGTAGGGCGCTATCGCCACCGTGCCCTTGAATTCGAACTGCGGTGCCTCACCGGCGTAGGCTTCGACGCCGAGAACGGCATGGCCGCCGTCGGAATGCCCGACCGCCACATATTTCTTCGAAAGGTTGGCGTTCACCTTATGGGCGGCAACAACGCCGCTGATGAGGGAACGTGCCAAACTGCTGGCATTGAAGTAGGGGTAAGGAACGGTTGCCACCTCGCCGAGGCCTTCCAGGTCAGGAGCAACGACCGCATAGCCCGCGTTTACAAGTGTCGAGATTTCGAACAGGTAATCGCTGTTGAAGCCGTCTTTGGTAAGGCCGCCATCGAGATCATCGGTCAGGCTGGGCGCGCAAAGCTTGTTGCCAGGCGTGGTCGTCCCGTGTGCCCAGGCAATCACCGGCCATCCACCTTGCGGAGCTTGTCCCTCCGGGACGAAGAGGAGCATCGAGGCCTCGGTCAGCCGTCCGGACACCGACTGCATGTAATGGATGATGAGTTCCGCGCGTCCCTTGATCTGTGAGGAGATCTTGTGCGGCGTATGCGAGATCACCGATCCGGACGTTTCCGCTTCTATGGCCAGTGCTGGAACGATGGGACCCGCGGCTAACGCCGCTGAGCCAAGGATGGTCATGACGAGTGCGCGCGTAACCGCCCGTCTCAGTGTTGAGATATGCATGAGATACTCCAGTTCATAAAGCGCCCGCGCAATAATGCTGCGCACAGCCGATGCTCGCGGGGCGGTTGGGAGAGCGATTGGCCGTGTCGACAGAGACAAGCGCAATCACCTACAAAAGATATACGTTAGATATCTACGGTCAATTACGCACTTTGGGTAAAGCAGGTATCGGCGCGTATATCGGCCCGATCGTCCAATCAAGGTCAGGCTAAACGTGTTGCTGAGGGCCGTTACGCTGGAAGTCAGTTTCGCCGGCATCCACGTTGCCAAAATTGCGCCGAGTGTTATCGCTAAACAAGTGTCGGGGCAGAGCGCGGAACGCTACAAGGTTCTGGCGGACCGAACAGCGCTCTTGCTCTATGAAGAGCCCAGGGACGTGACGGTGGTTGCTGTATGGCCCTGCGCCGATGACCCAAGTCAATTTGGGGGGGCCGCCGGGTTGGGCGATGGCAATTGGCTATTTCCTGGCCTGCGCTCATAGCGCAACGGTCCCGATCCGGATCGCGCCAGTGGGGGAAGCCGTCCCGCACGTCGGTCTATTTGAGCGAGCGCCAAAGCAAATCCCTATTCAAGTCGCCTCTGGGCGGGCATCGGCGCTGAGTTCCGCCAGACCGTCCTCCCAGGTCACAACAGGACTATCGAGCGTATACGACGGCGCTCGTCGCATATTCCTGGAAGCTGAGGAGTGCGGACAGCCGGCCTCCGGTGAGCATTGCCTCCAACGATATCAACAACGTCGTGCTGCGGCAGGCAGCACCACGCATGGAGCAGCTATATGATGATTTTACCACCCGAACGCGGGGTTATCTCCCACCATACGAAGACTACGTGCCGTGCTATGGCCATGCGAATGCGGCCGAAAATCCATCAAGTCCGATAATCAGGCGCCTCACGGTCCAGCACCCGCCTGACGCTCTCATGATGCATGCGCGCGCTTTCAGGGTCGCCTTGTCGCAATTGTTTGGCGGCCTGCTCAGCAACATCCGTCGCGACCGGGATGAGGGGGCGTCCGGTACTCATCGCCTTGAGTTGAACTTCGGCGGCGCGCTCGAGATAATACAGATCGTCCCAGGCCTCGGCGATATTCGGCGCGCAGACCATGACGCCATGGTTCTTCATGAAAAGGATATCTTTGTCTCCGAGCACGGCAGCGATCCTATCACCCTCGCGCTCGTCGAGCGCCAGGCCATTATAGTTCTCGTCCACCGCTACGCGGCCGTAGAATTTCAGCGCCGTCTGCCCCGCCCAGACTAGCGGCTCGCCCTCGACCATGCTGAGCGCGGTGGCGTACGGCATATGGGTATGGAAGGCGGCGCCGACGCGGGGCAACATCATGTGCAGGCGGGCATGAATGAAGAAGGCTGTCGCCTCCGGCACGCCGTCGCCGGCGATGACATGCCCCTCGAAATCGCAGATCAGCAGTGACGAGGCCGTCGCTTCCTGGAAAGCCCACCCAAGACGGTTGACGAGGAAGAGATCGGTATGGCCGGGAACGATCGCCGAGAAATGGTTGCAGATGCCTTCTTCGAGGCCGAGCTTTGCCGCCATCCGCAGCGAGGCGGCGAGATCGGCACGGGCGTTCCAAATCTCCTCGCTATCGAGTGAGACGTTGCGCAGCAACGCGGGACCGCTTCCGGAGATGTTCAATTCGTGCGCCATGTCGGCCTCGCATTAATTCGTTACATCCAGCCGGCCGCGGTGAAAACGCTTAAGACCCTGTCGAGCGCTGGTACTGTTGCGTCCGGTCGATAATCGGCGGGTGCCTTGCGGCCCGTTCCGCGATCTACCCAGACCGCTCGGAAGCCGAGATCGCGCGCCGCGACAAGGTCGAGATGCGGACTGGCGCAGATATGCACCAGATCCTCTGTCCCAATGTCGAGGCTCGTCCAAGCGTGCCTGAAGATCTGCTGCGATGGCTTGTAGGCGCCGGCCTGCTCCGCTGTGATGACTCGGTCGATATGGCCGCCGAGCTGGGCAACATTGCCGGCAATAATGGCGTCGTCCGTATTTGAAATGATTGCCAACTTGAAGCCGGCTTCCTTCAGCCTGCCCAGCGTTTCGACCACCTCGGGGAAAGGCGGCATGCGCCCGATCGACGAGGTCAAGATCTCGGCATCGGTCGGATCGAAGGCAACGCCGACATCGCCCATTGCCCGCTCCAGCGCTAGCGCGCTTACCTGCGCGAATGAGCGATGCGGACGCTGCTCTTCAAGTTCGTGTTCGTGCTGGTCGTAAATCCGGATGAAGGCCGGCTGATCGATGTTGTCGCCCTTTGCGGACAGGATCTTGTCCATCGCGGCAAGTAAGCCTTCATCCCATTGGATCAGTGTGCCGTAGCAATCGAACGTCAGCCAAGTCGGGCGATTTCCTAGACGTGACATGATCCCATCTCCTCTTCTCTAGCGAGATTGACAGATAGACTCGATATTGAGAAATTAAATATGGTAATTACTGCCAGTGAGAAAACAAATGACTTTCGGATTTGACCTCACTCTTCTTAGATCCTTTGCAGCGGTGGTCGATTGCGGCGGCTTCACCAAGGCGGCCGAGCGCGTTCACCTGACGCAATCAACTGTCAGTCAGCAAATCAAGAAGCTGGAAACCAAACTCGGCCACACCCTGCTTTTGCGCGACAAATCCTCCGGCAGCGTTCAGACGACCGAGGAAGGTGAAATTCTTCTCAGCTATGCCCGCCGGTTGCTCGCCACAGCCGAGGAGGCAATGGACTTCAT
>UCJH01000136.1 GCA_900472785.1 Hyphomicrobiales bacterium
AGTTTCTGGCTGCAGGGCATGATGGCCGGACACAAGAATGCCTATGACTCGATCAAGGCCTTCTCGGAAACCGACTTCACCGAAGACCTGAAGAAGTTCGATATCCCGACCCTGATCGTCCATGGCGACGACGACCAGATCGTGCCGATTGACGCCGCAGCGCATGCTTCGAAGAAGCTGGTGCCGCATGCCGAACTTAAGGTCTATCCGGGCGCGCCGCATGGTCTGGCCGACACCCATAAGGATCAGCTGAACGCTGACCTGCTGGCCTTCGCAAAGGCCTGAACGATCAGTGCCGGGTTGCGTTTCACGACGCAGCCCGATCTTTTTTTATTCCTGATGCAGGACATTGGCCGCCTTGACGGCGGCTGATGCCCGGTTCTCGACGCCGAGCTTCACGTAGATCTGCTCGAGGTGCTTGTTGACGGTGCGGGCGCTCAGGCCCAGGATTTCGCCGATGTCGCGGTTCGATTTGCCCTTGCCGATCCACAGCAGCACCTGCGCCTCGCGCACGGTGAGCGCAAAATTCTGCCGCAGGATCTCGTCGTCGCTGGTCTGGCTGACGCCAGTCAGTCGAAACAGGAACTCATCTCCGCCGATCGCCCCGAGATAGGCAAGCTGCAGCACCGGCTGCCCCTGCTGGTGGATCATCAGGGCGGCGTTCTTCGACGCGCCCGGCTTGTCCCTGTCCGCCATCCATTGCTGGATATGACTTGCCAGCGTGTCGAGGCCGTCATCCCGTCCCGTTGCGGCATTCACCAGCCGCGTAGCCTGCGGCGTCGACCATTGGATGGTCCCGTTGCCACGCACCGCAAGAAGATGGCGCCCGGCTGCATCGAGCGCCACGCGGGCGCTTTGGGCCGAGCGCGCATTGGCGAGATGCACCCTAATCCGGGCGCGCAGTTCATCGATGTTGATCGGTTTCGAGAGATAATCGACGCCGCCGGATTCCAAAGCGTGGACAATATGTTCGGTTTCCGTCAGGCCGGTCATGAAAATCACCGGCACCTGCGCCACGCCGGGATTGGTCTTCAGCGTCCGGCAGGTGTCGAAACCGTCCATGCCGGGCATTACCGCATCCATGAGGATGACGTCTGGCGTGATCCGGTCGACGACGTTGATCGCCGCCTTGCCCGACGTCGCGATCAGCACGGAAAAACCGGATTGCTCCAGCGCATCGGTCAGGAAGCCGAGCGTTTCCGGGCTGTCGTCGACAATCAGGACGATGTCGCGCGGGTTGGCGGTTTCATTCACCGGTCGGCCTCCCTTGCTTGTTGATATTCTGCAGGAAGTCCGCATAGCCTGCGAGGTCGAAGGCCTGTACGTAGGTTTTCACGGCATCGGTAAAAGGCCGGTTCTCTTCCGTCAGGGCGAGATCGGCGAGCTTTGCCTCGATGCCACGCACATAGCCGATTTCACCGAGCCGGATCAACTCTTCGACATGGGCGACGCCGGGCGTGCGCATTTCGCCGGACGTTTTTTCCGGCGGAGCGGGAAGCGTGTCGCTATAAATCCACTCCAGACCCAGATGGATGGCCAGCTTGTCCTGTAGCTGGCGGATATCGAAGGGTTTGGCCAGCGTGTCGTTGTGGCCGGTATGGGTGTCGGCCGCCGTGCCGTCGCCGATATTGGCGGAGAGCATGATGATCGGAGCGGTCTGCTCCTGGTCGCGCAGGCGCGTCACCAGCTGCCAGCCGTTCATGCCGGGCATGGAGATATCGATCAGGAACAGGTCGGGGCGCACGCCTTCGATCAGTGTCAGGCATTCTGTTCCGCTGGCGGCGGTCAGCACGATGAAATCCAGCGGCATCAGCACTTCGCGCATCAGATCGCGGTGATCCTCGTTGTCGTCGACGACGACGACCGTACGGCGAGGGTCGCTGTACCCGGCGATCTTGCGCACGGAGGGCAGGGGGATGCTTGGCCGGTCGATCGCCGAGAGCATCAGGCGAACCTTGAAGGTCGAGCCTTTGTCGCGCTCGCTGTCGACGACGATTTCGCCGCCGAGCGTCTGGGTCAGGAGCCGGGTGATCGTCAATCCCAGGCCCAAACCCGGCATCGGCCGGATATGCTCCGCCTCGCCGCGCTGGAAAGGCTCGAAAATGCGTGGCAGGTCCGCCTGCGATATGCCGCGCCCGGTATCGGAAACGGTGAAAGTGGCAACCTGGCTGCGATAGGCGACGTCGAAGCGGATGATGCCGGTATCAGTGA